>NZ_JAUYZI010000099.1 GCF_030700245.1 Methylobacterium amylolyticum | reverse complement strand
TGCAGCGCGACAATCAGGATGAGGCCAGCGCGTCAATCAAGGTGAGAGGAACGCCGATCTGATGATGGAGGGAGGGCGGAGCCCGACCGGAGGCATCAGATCGGCGTCGGCGTGACCCCAAGGGGCATGCCGTCTGGTGAGAGCGGCCAGCTGGCGACGGGCAAGGACGTCCTCTCGACGAGGAGCCCGCCCGTGCCCGGCCGCCACGTGACCGATCACCAGATGAGGCTCTTCATGCAGTTCCGTCAGAGCGACAGCGTCGCTGCGGCCGCCGCCAAGGCCGCCTTCAGTCCCGCCACCGGCCATCGCATCAGCGCCGATCCGCGCCTGCCCTCGGCCAAGAAGGCCCCGCGTGGCCGACGACGGCCCGATCCCCTCGCCGAGGTGTTCGAGACCGAGATCGTGCCGCTGCTCGAAGCTTCGCCTGGCCTGAGGCCCGTGGCGGTCTTCGAGGAGATCCTGCGCCGTCATCCCGATCTGGGCGAAGGGGTCCGGCGGACCCTGGAGCGGCGCATCCGGGCTTGGCGCGCCGTGCACGGGGCCGACCAGGACGTCATCTTCCGTCAGACCCACGAGCCCGGGCGGATGGGACTGTCGGACTTCACCGACATGGCCGACCTCGGCGTCACCATCGCCGGGATGCGCCTCGACCACCGGCTCTACCACTTCCGGCTCGCCTACTCCGGCTTCGAGCACGCCCACGTCGTGCTCGGCGGCGAGAGCTTCGTAGCGCTGGCCGAAGGGCTGCAGAACGCCCTCTGGTCGCTCGGCGGCGTGCCCCGTGAGCATCGCACCGACAGTCTCTCGGCCGCCTTCCGCAACCTCGACGAGGCCGCATGCGAGGATCTCACCCGCCGCTACGAGGCCCTGTGCGCCCATTACGGCATGACGCCGACCCGCAACAACACCGGCCTCGCTCACGAGAACGGCTCGGTCGAGGGCCCACATGGCCACCTCAAGCGCGCCATCGCCGACGCGCTCCTGCTGCGCACCAGCACGGACTTCCCCGACCTGACCGCCTACCGCACCTTCGTCGACGAGCTCGTCGGACGCCGCAACACCCGCCAGGTCAAGCGCATCGACAGCGAGCGGGCCGCCCTGGGGCGATTGCCCGAGCGGCGCTCGTGCGACTACGAACAGGTCAGCGTGCGCGTCTCCTCGGCCGGCGGCTTCCGCCTGCGCAAGGTGTTCTACACCGTGCCCTCGCGCCTGATCGGCCACAGCCTGCGCGTGCGGCTCTACGACGACCGCCTCGACGTCTTCGTCGGCGGATCCCACCTCTTCACCCTGCCGCGGGGCCGGGCTCATCCGGGCGGACGGCACGATCAGGTCGTCGATTATCACCACGTCATCCACGCTCTCCGGCGCAAGCCGATGGCGCTGCTCAACCTCGTCTACCGCGACCGGCTCTTCCCACGCCCACCCTACCGGCACGCCTTCGAGGCCCTGCGTGCCGCGCTTCCAGAGCGGCAAGCCTGCCGCATCGCCGTCGATCTCCTCGCGCTCGCCCATGACCGGGGCTGCGAGGCCGAACTCGCCGCATGCCTGGCGGTCGAACTCGCCGCCAAGCGCCTGCCCGATCTCGCCGCCCTGCGGGCCCGCTTCGCCCCCGATCCGGCGGCCATTCCCCACGTCACCGTCGCCCTCGGCTCGCTGGCGAGCTACGAGAGCCTCCTGGATGCCGTCAGAGACCCTCGGACGACGGGAGAGGCGGCATGAAGGCCCCGGCTCGCACCACCACCGCCGTCGATACCGCCCGGCTCGGCATCATGCTCGGCGAGCTGCGCCTGCCGACCATCAAGACCGTCTGGCCCCGCTTTGCCGAACAGGCCGACAAGGAGGGCTGGCCCGCTGCCCGCTTCCTCGCGGCGCTGGCCGAGCACGAGTTGGCCGAGCGCGACAGACGGCGCATCGAGCGTCATCTCGCCGAGGCACGCCTGCCGCCGGGCAAGACGCTCGACGGCTTCGACTTCGCCGCCGTGCCGATGCTCTCGAAGGCCCAGGTCATGGCAGTCTCCGCCGGCGACGCGTGGCTCGCGCAGGGGGCCAATTTGCTCCTGTTCGGCCCACCCGGCGGCGGTAAGAGCCACCTCGCCGCCGCGATCGGGCTCGCCCTCGTCGAGGCCGGCTTCAAGGTGCTGTTCACCCGCACGACCGATCTCGTCCAGAAGCTGCAGGTCGCCCGGCGCGAGCTCGGCCTGGAGGCGGCCATCGGTCGGCTCGACCGCTTCGATCTGCTGATCCTCGACGACCTCGCCTACGTCACCAAGGACCAAGCCGAGACGAGCGTGCTGTTTGAGCTCATCAGCGCCCGCTACGAGCGCCGTTCCCTGATGATCACCGCCAACCAGCCCTTCGGCGAATGGGGCCGGATCTTCCCCGATCCGGCGATGACGCTCGCCGCCGTCGACCGGCTGGTGCATCATGCCACCATCTTCGAGATGAACGTCGAGAGCTACCGGCGTCGCACGGCCCTCGATCGGAAGCGCGGTCCCGGTCGACCGCCGACCCGCGCGACAATCAAAACCGCCGACGCGTGACGCGCCGCGACACGAACTTCGCTCAAAACTGTCTTGTGCGGGTCGATCGATCCGCTCATCATCAACCCGCCGCGACACCGGTCTCTCATCCTGATTGTCGCTCGGCTCTCATCCAGATCGTCGCGCTACAGGCCGAGGCGCACGCCGAAGCTGGCCGGGAGTTCATCATGGTCGAACTCGTCACGAAGGAGGATCTGCGCATCGCGCTGGAACTTCAAACGCTCCAGATGACCGTGCGCCTCGGGGGGATCGTTGCAGCCGGCTTCGTGGCGATGTTCGGGGCGCTCGCGGCCCTCATCAAACTGACCTGAGCGGCACCTCGGCTCGCGCCGGCGCGCGGGCCGGCACGGCGCGCCGGCAGCCTCGCCCCAAGCATCCGGCCATCCACGGCGACCGGAGCGCGCCAGAGCGAGAGGGGCCCGCGGGGGCATGACGGGAGATCAGGCCGGAGAGAGGCTCCGGCGCCCGTCGCGAAAGCCCGCCGATGGCCCGCCGCCCTTCTTCATTCCGGAAACCCGCGGCCCGCCGCACCGAGGCTGCTTCAGCCCCGCGCGTCGACCTCTACCAGCGCATCACCGACACGATCATCGCCCAGCTCGAGGAGGGCCGGGTGCCGTGGGTGCAGCCGTGGGCGAGCCTGCCCGGCACCGCTTCCGTCGCCATGCCGCGCAACGGCGCGACCAACCGGGCGTATTCGGGCATCAACGTGATGCTGCTGTGGTCGAGCGGCATGGCCAGCGGCTACCCGACCCAGCGCTGGCTGACCTTCCGCCAGGCGCTCGGCCTCGGCGGCTGCGTGCGGCGCGGCGAGAAGGGCATCCCGGTCGTCTACGCCGACCGCTTCACCCCCGACCGGGAGCGTGAGCGGGCCTCGCAGGCGGGCGAGGAGGCGCGCTCGATCGCCTTCCTCAAGCAGTACATGGTCTTCAACTGCGCGCAGTGCGACGGGCTGCCCGGGGATCTGTACGTCCCGCCCCCGCCGCCGCGCGAGGACCTGATCGAGCCGCGCTTCCGCGCACTGATGGAGGCCAGCGGCCTGACCATCCACGTGGGCGGTCAGATGGCGTTCTACCGCCCGGCCGACGACGTGATCGTACTCCCGCCGCCGCAGGCCTTCCACGAGCCGGTGAACTTCCACCGGACGGCCGCGCACGAGATGTCCCATGCGACGGGCCACCCATCCCGGCTCGCGCGGGATCTCACCGGACGCTACGGCAGCGAGGGCTACGCGCGCGAGGAGCTGGTGGCCGAGATCTCGGCGGCCTTCGTCTGCGCCAGCCTCGGCATCGTACCCACCGTGCGCCACGCCGACTACATCGCGTCCTGGCTCGAGGTGCTGCGCTCCGATCCCCGCGCCATCGTGCAGGCGGCGGCACTCGCCAGCCGCTCGGCCGACTGGCTGCTCGGCCATCTGCCGCCCGAGCTCGCCCCGGACGGTGCCGGCGGAGAGGGCGACGAGGATGGGCCGGAGGACGCGGCGCCGGCGATCGAGCGGGAGGCGGCGTGATGCGCTTCCGCCGCACACCCCGATCCGAGCCCTACCGGGAGACCTCGCACAAGCGCGCCGCGTTCCTACGCAAGCAGCGCCTGGAGCGCGAGGCCCTGCCGCTGTTCGCCGAGGCGATCGCCCACGGGCAGCACGGCGTCAATGAGGAGATGGCCCGCCGCACCGTCTGGTGGGGCGAGGCCGAGCGCGCGCGCCGGGCTCAGCGGGCCGCCGGCTGGCGGCGGGCCCGCGCCCGGTTGTTCGCTCTGGAGGCGGACCTGCGCGGCACGATCTGCGCCTTGTGGCGGGCCTGCCCCTATCCGGCCGATCCGAGCTACCTCGCCGACCTGCTGCACCAGATCGCGGTCGGGCGCGTCGACCCGCACCGGCCGCCGTGGATCTTCCACGCCCCGACCCAGGCGCGCACCACCCCGAACCCGGCGAGCTTCGCGGAGGCCTTCCGGCAGATCGGACAGCGCACGGTCGGGGGCGGCCCGAAGACCGCGGGCGCCAATGAGCGCCTGTTCTGCGGCAATCTCGGCTCCGGGATCCTGTTCCTAACCTCGCGCGTGCGGCTGATCGAGCCGAACGAGTCGTTCTACACCTCCTCCAACCACCGCCTGCGCGACAGCCACGTCGGCCGGAGCGGGCATTGGGTCGACATCGAGGTGCGAGGCCCGTGCTCGGATGCGGACCTCGCCCGGATCCGTCGGCTCGCTGAAGGAGACGACACCCGGCCCGTGGTCGTCCGTCGCATCGATCCGCTCGCCGGTCTGCCCGCCCGGTGAGCCGCACGATGACCGACGATGTCCCAGCCGCGACCGCCTCGCGGTGATCGCGCGACGCGGCGCGCCGAGGCGGTCGACGCGCTACACGACGGCCCGGCTTCGGCCCCTGGTGCCCGGCTGCTGGTCATCGCCGGGCTCGTGCGTGTGGACCGGCCAGCTATCGCCAGCGGTCGCTGGCGCGCACGCCGATCTCCCGGCCTTCGAGATGGGCCAGCGCGATCGCCACGCGGGTCCAGAACCATGTCCGCCGTCCGTCCGGCCTCCGGGCCCGCTCCCGCGCCAGGTCATAGGCATCGCTGCCGTAGCGGCCGTGCATGATCCGGGCGCGCGCCCGCACCCGGGCCCGGCGCCGGGCGCGTCGCTTCAGGCACATCGTCGGCGCGCGCCCTGCCCGACCGCGCCCTTCTCCGGGGCTGAGCCGCTCACGGGCCGGCCCCGGATCCCGGGGCATCGGCTCGACGGTTCCGTCCGGCCGCCAGCCCAGGAGCGCGAGGATGGTGCCGAGCTGCGTTCGGAGCAGGACGAGCTGCGGGTCGCCCGCGCGCGCGTCGCGCCACGCGAGGGCGTCGAGGTAGGTGCGGCCGAGTTCGGCGAGTTCCGGTCGCAGATCCTTGTCGCGATGGCCCTGGTGAGGCATGGACCCACTCCCCCGGAGAGACCCGTGTCCGCGGTACGCCCCCGCAAACGAGCCTCGACCACCCACAGCCGGGGAGTTGGAAAACCGAACACAGCCGGTCCCTGTGACCTTTAGCAACCGGGGGTCGCCTGGACATGCGTCGCAGGCTCCCCGACCCAATGCATGGTCAAGGAATTCGGTGCCGTCACGGCCGGCACCAAACCGCTGTGTTCGAGGGGTTCCACGCCCCCAGGGCGGCGCGTACCACCCCGCCGAGATCATAGGCTCTCGTGCGACGTCGATCCAGTCTCCCGCTCGCCGGCAGGTGGTGGGTCGACGCGGCGGTTCCTGAGCGAGAGGCAGAGGAGCGTGCCGCGCTCCGCGACGGGATCGACGATCGGAGAAGAGACCTCCGGCACCCGTCGCGGAGATCCCCCACGCAGACCCTTCGGTTCGGCGTGGCCTCGGTGCTGCACCTTGAGCCCGAGACCTACGCGAAACTCCTCCACCTCTCCTAGACCGGCCCAGGCCGGCCGGGCGGTACGGGCTACGACCCCGAGGATACGTGGCACGCGCTCATCGTCGAGCCGCACAGCTACGGCTGCTGGGTCCATACCGACATCGTCGGCGCCGGCATTCCCGACGGGCTGCCCGCCTCCCTCCTGGCCGTGCTGCGCGAGGGACATGCGAGCGATGCCGTCTGGCTCCTGTTCGACGCCGACCTGGAGCCGACGCTCGACCTGCCCGTGTTCGACCACCCCTGCGCGCCGTCCCGGCCCGGCCGGACCGAGGCGCACCCATCCAGACGGATGGACTTCGCCTGCCCGTGCCCACGGCCCGGGTCGGGACGCTCGCCCGGCCAAGCCACGCCCCCATCGCGGTGAGAGGGGAGCCCTTCGTCTGTGCGGGTTCGCCGTGTCCGGGAGAGAGTTTCCGGCGGCGCCGCGGCGAAGGAGCGGAGCGTGGGCGAGTACGTGATGACGACGGTGATCATCGGCGGGCCCCTGGCGGGTAGGGCGGGGGGCGTCGCGCTGATCGCGGCGGCGGAGGCGTATCTCGTGGACGCCGGGAGCCTCGTACATGAGGCCCTGGCCGAGGTGCGCGGCGTCACCTTCGAGGGTGAGCAGGACTATGGCCTGACGCCGAGCCTCGACGCGTTCTGCCGCGAGCACGGGCTGTCCTATCATCGGGCCTGGATCGCGCGGCTCGGCCTGTTCGAGGCGGGCGTGAAGCACCGGAGCCCGGGTCTGGAAGGCCCGGTGGAGGAGGCCGCCGACGAGGCCGGCGAGCCGATGATCACCCTGGTGGCGCTGCGAGACGGCCATGACGCCGGCGAGACCCTTCCCGACCTCCTGACGCGGCTCGAGAGGGCTGTGGCCGCCGCCGTGCCGCCGCTGTCGCTGGCCGCCCCCGGGGCCCCGGAGCAGGCCCCCGCCTGATCCGGTCCCGTCCGGCCCCGCGGCCCCCTTCCAGAGCGAGAGGGGGCTTCGCCTGCGTGAGGGTTTGGGGGTCGGGACGAGAGATCCCGGCCGCCCTCGCAGAGGCAAGCCGGACCATGACTGCGAAGACCGCCGGGAAGACCACCGCCAGGGCCGCCGCGAAGATCACGCTGAGCGAGCCGATCGCGATCCCGTTCGACAAGCTCGTCTTGAGCCAGGCGAACGTGCGCCGGATCGCCGACGGCCAGAGCATCGAGGACCTGGCCGAGGACATCGCCCATCGCGGGCTAATGCAGAACCTGCACGTGCGCCCGATCCTCGACGAGGCCGGCGCGCAGACCGGGCGCTACGAGGTGCCCGCCGGCGGCCGCCGCTTCCGCGCCCTGGAGCACCTCGTGAAGACCAAGCGCATGGTCGGGACAGTCAAGGTGCCCTGCATCGTGCGCCCGGCCGACAGCGCGATCAGCGCCCAGGAGGACTCGCTGGCCGAGAACGCCCACCGCGAGGCCCTGCACCCGCTCGACCAGTTCCGCGCGTTCAAGGCGCTCGCCGACGCCGGCATGCCCCACGCCGACATCGCCGCGCGCTTCTTCGTGTCGGACAAGATCGTGGGCCAGCGCCTGCGGCTCGCCGGCGTCACCCCGGTGCTGCTCGACGCCTACGCCGCAGGGCAGATGACGCTGGAATGCCTGATGGCGTTCAGCGTGACCGAGGATGCCGAGCGCCAGGTCCGGGTCTGGGAGAGCCTGTGCAGGCGCGGTGGGGTGAGCACCTGGTCGATCCGGCAGGCCCTGACCGAGCGCGCCGTGGGCGCGGGCGATGCCCGGGCGGTCTTCGTGGGCGAGGACGCCTACATCGCGGCCGGCGGCACGGTCCTGCGCGACC
Organism: Methylobacterium amylolyticum; assembly: GCF_030700245.1. Classification (GTDB taxonomy): domain Bacteria; phylum Pseudomonadota; class Alphaproteobacteria; order Rhizobiales; family Beijerinckiaceae; genus Methylobacterium. The sequence continues at coordinate 521 of NZ_JAUYZI010000099.1, read as the reverse complement.
TGTTCACCGAGCATCAGGACGGCTGGTTCCAGGACCCGGACCTGCTCGGGCGCCTCGCGGAGGAGAAGCTCGCCGTGGTCGCCCAGCGCGTGGCCGAGGAGGGCTGGAAATGGATCGCGGTGGCGGTGTCGCTCGGCCACGGCTGCACCTTCGGCCTGCGCAACCTGCCGACACGCTCCGAGCTGAGCGCGGCCGAGCAGGAGGCGTTCGAGGCGGCGGTGGCCGATTACGACGATCTCATACCAACGGCCTGTGAGGGTGACTCGGCGGGTTGCGGGTTGAGCTGGCTTCTGATTCGTTTGGCGGATCAGGAGGACACGCCATGTCCGGGATCGCGATCACCCGCACGGATCTGAGCGCCGAGGGGTTGCGCGCCGCCGCCTCCAAGGCGCCCAGCATCCCGGCGGCCCGTCGCATGCTGGCGCTCGCCCTGGTGCTGGAGGGCGCTGATCGCACCACCGCCGCCCGCGCCTGCGGCATGGACCGCCAGACCCTGCGCGACTGGGTGCACCGCTACAACG
>NZ_JAUYZI010000098.1 GCF_030700245.1 Methylobacterium amylolyticum | reverse complement strand
CGCCTCCTTGGAAACCGCCGGGGACGCGACGCATCGCCCGGCTCCTGCAGGGTGGTGTCGGCGCGGGCGAGGGTGAGGATGGCGTGTTCATCGAGCGGCTGCGGCGTCAGGCACCAGGCTTGGTCGGCGCAGCCGATCTGGCGGCCCGGCTGGCGGCCATGCTGCGCGGGCAGTCCACGGAGGCCGTCGAGGATTGGCTGCGTGCGGCGCGGTCAAGCGCGCTGAAGCGCTTCGCCGCCAGCTTGCAGCGCGACGCCGCCGGCATCACGAACGCCATCGCGCTGCCGTGGTCGACCGGCCCGGCGGAGGGCCACATCAGTCGCCTGAAGATGATCAAGCGCAGCATGTACGGACGCGCCGGCTTCGAGTTGCTACGGCAGCGCGTCCTCTGCGCTGTCTGACCCGCCACACAAAGTGACGCAGAACCACCCATGACCCCGGATCGGCGTCGAACCTTGCCCCCCCGGGGGCCCGTGGCGGGACGCCCCTGATCAGCCCGGCGAAGCGGGTCGGGGCGGCGCAGCCGGGCTGATCAGGGGTCCAGGAGGCGCGCCGGGTGAGCCGGCCTCAGGCACGGTTCTTGCAGCGCCAGCTCTCGTTGCCGGTCTCGACGATCTCGCAATGGTGGGTGAGCCGGTCGAGCAGCGCGGTGGTCATCTTGGCGTCGCCGGCGAACACGCTCGGCCACTCCCCGAAGGCGAGGTTGGTGGTCACCACGATCGAGGTGGTCTCGTAGAGCCGGCTGATCAGGTGGAACAGCAACTGCCCGCTCGACTGGGCGAACGGCAGGTAGCCGAGTTCGTCCAGCGACGTGAGCGCCAGATGGAGGGGATCGGCGAAAGAGAGCGCGTCAAAACAAGGACTTAGAGTCGAGCACGATTGCAACGCGATCGGGAACGGCTCTAGCGAACCATCCGCTGAGAACCAGTCCTGAGACCTGCCAGATCGGTGTGTGCTCCGGCCTACGATTGTTGGTGCGCGTGCAAGCCGAAGAAGCGGAGCATCGCGGCATCGACCGCCGCCATGGCGCCGCGATCGAGCCGGCCGAACACGGATCCCGCCTTCGTGCGCGGCACCGTCATGGCTCGGTCCACCATGACCTGCGATGGCTTGCGAAGCCCATTGGCCGCACCGGGGATGACGGTTATCCGGATCGCGTGTTCGGCGTGAACATCGCTCGTCAGTTGCAACACCGTGACGGAGGGAAGCTCCGCGAAGGCATCGTCCTGGACGACCAGGGCCGGGCGCGGTTTGCCGTAGTCGCCGCTGATGGCGATGGTGATCAGATCGCCGCGTTTCATGCCTTCCACTCGTCGTGGAAGTCGTCGGCTTCGAGCAGCGCGTCCAACTCTCTCATCGATTGCGCCTCGTCGCTCTCCGGATCCTGCGCGCGCGCGGCGATGGCGCGGGATTGGCGCTCGGCCTCGGCTTCGAACACGCGGCGCTGCCGGCGGTCGACATAGGCGCGCATGAACTCGCGCAGGACCTGGGCGGCCGGCTTGTCCTCGGCCTCAGTCGCCTGGGTGAAGGCCGTCTTCAGCGCCGGATCGAGCCGAAAATTGAAGGTCTCGGCCTTCGGTTGCGGTATGGCGCGCGGCATGGGTCCCTCCTGAGGGATTGCAACTACAATGTAATTACAAAACGCGTGACTGCAAATCAGCTCTCTCTGCCGTCCTCGGCCATGCGTGCCTCAGTCCGCGACCACCGCGCGGGCCACGGCACTCGGCCTCTCTTCGAGCTGTTTCCGCACCGGAACCAAAGGAGGGCGCCACGCCCTCACTTTCCTCGATCGGTGGCGTCGCCTCGGCCATTCGTGCTGAGTGCGCGGTAGACGCTGGCCCGGGCGATGCCGAGTTGCCGTGCGATCTCGGCCGGCCCCACACCCTCGGCCTTCAAAGCGTGGATCTTGGCAGGGTCGATCGAGGGGGTTCGGCCCTTGTAGATGCCTGCGGCCTTGGCCTTGGCGAACCGGCATCCACTTCGGCGGAGAGCGCTCTAGAGAGAGTCCATTTTGAATGCTCGTTGTGGGCATCCTAAACAGACCGCCGACTATGGTGTGTTTGGGATACACACATAGAGAACCGCGCGAGGCGGCTGAGAATTTACCTGTTGCAGGCTGATCTCGCGCAGCGCCTGGAGACGAGCGCGCTGGCATAGCAAGCCGGTGAGCGGTTCAGTCGTGCTGCCTACATCCGCAGCCCGGCGCATGTCCTTCGCCCATCCAGCGCGAGGCGCGTATCACGCGACAGAAGTCCCCCTTGCGGAAGCCCGGCTCCTTGTCGGCAATCACGTCTGCCTTGACGTTGCCGAAGGTCGTGTCCGGCTTGTGCTTGATGCCGTCGTAGAAGGCCTGGATGATGTCCTCCTTGAAGTTCGGCGGGCGGGGAAAGGCAAAAACGACCGCCTCACGCTCGGCGTCGGAATACTGGCCATAGGTCAGGCCCAACACGTCCATCTCGACGCCGGCCGTGACCAGCGCGACCACGGGATGCATGTGGATCGGGATGCCGGGCGTGGTGTGCAGCGCGATGGCCGTCCAGACCGTGTAGACATCCGCCTCCGAAACGCCGTGCGCCTTCAAGAAGGCGCGGGCGGCGTTGGCGCCGTCCACCTCGAAGCGCTCCTCAGCGCTGCTGTGATCCGGCATCAGGCCGAGATCGTGGAACATGGCGCCCGCGTAGAGCAGTTCCCGGTCGAAGGTCAGGCCGCGATGGACGCCGGCGAGCGCGCCGAACTGATAGACCCGGCTCGAATGGTTGAAGAGCAATTCGGTCTCGATGTCGCGAACGAACTCGGTGATGGCTCGGCCGAGTACGCTGTCTGGAATTGCGGCTTCGGACAGGATGCTCATGGCGGATCTCCTTTGTGCTGCGCGTTGCGATGAGCTACGGAGCTTTCAAATTGGCATCAATCGTCGTGTTACGATGATTCCTGCCATCGTGCGTGCATCCTCAGCCACGGAGCCTGCATGGAGCCCCGTTCCGTCGCGATCCTCGCCCTTGCCGGGGTCCAGTTCCTCGACATAGCCGGCCCGCTGGACGTCTTTGCCGAGGCGAACACCCAGAGCGGTCGACACGTCTACGACCTGGCCATCGTCGGAGCAGAACCAGGCCACGTCACCACGTCATCGGGGTGTGGCCTCGTCGTCGATCTGGTCGCCTGCGAGACTGCGCCGACATGCTTCGACACCCTCCTGGTTGCAGGCGCTCCCCGGATCCTCGAACTGGAAGTTCGGACTGATCTGTTGGCGTGGCTTGGCCAGACCGCGACGCGATGCCGGCGCTACGGCTCGGTCTGCAGCGGAGCCTTCCTCCTCGGGCAGGCTGGCCTGCTGAACGGACGCCGGGTGACCACGCACTGGGCCGTGGCGGAGGCTTTGGCGCAGAGATATCCCGAGGCATCCGTCGAGCCCGACGCCATCTGCCTGTTCGACGGGGCGCTGCGGACCGCGGCGGGGGTCACGGCCGGACTCGACCTCGCCCTGGCACTCGTGGAGGAGGACCTGGGCGATGAGATCGCACGCCGGGTCGCGGCCCAACTCGTCATGTTCTTCAAGCGTGGCGGTGGTCAGATGCAGTTCAGCCGCCGTGGGGTCAGCGCCCCGGTCGGCCGGTCCGCCCTCCAGGAGGTACAGCGTTGGGTGGCCGCCCGCCCGGCCGAGGATCACAGCGTCGAGCATCTGGCCAAACGGGCGGGGATGAGTCCGCGCCATTTCGCCCGCCTGTTCCGAGCCGAGACGGGCCTCACCCCCGCCGCCTACGTCGAGAACGTGCGGATCGAGGCGAGCCGTCGCCTCCTCGAAATCGAGGATGCTGCGCTGAAGCAGGTGGCAGGGGCATGCGGTTTCCGCGACGCGGACACGCTCCGGCGTGCGTTCGTGCGTCGCGTTGGTACGACGCCTGCGGAGTACAGACGCCGGCACGCGCGGAGTTGATCGGTTTCAGCCGTAGGGGCATCCTCCAGGGGCGCTGGCGCGGCGAGGTTTGGTCGATACCAGCCGGAAGCGGCAGTCAGTCTGGGGCACACCCTAGCCGCACCAGCCTAACCGGCGGCTTGGGGTGAAAGCCGGTCCCCTCCGTTGTCACACAAGCGGGGGTCGACCGCGGGGTTGATCTAAAACTCGTCGTAACCCGATAAGCATTGTCCCTGCCGTCCGCCGCGGATGTCCGCCCGTGTTCCTCTCGCTCGCCACGACACACCGCCCCGCCACCGACCTCGGCTTCCTGCTTCACAAGAACCCGGAGCGCGAGCACGAGGCGGATTTCGGCTTCGGGCGCGCAGTGATGTTCTACCCGGCGCGGTCCCCGGACCGCTGCGAGTTCGCGCTCACCCTCGACATTGATCCCATCACCCTCGTGCGCGGACGCTCCGGCGGTGACGGCATGCTCGACCAGTACGTCAATGACCGCCCCTACGCCGCCTCCTCGTTCCTCAGCGTGGCGCTGGCCCGCGGCCTTGGCTCGGCGATGGCGGGCCGCTCGCGTGAGAGGCAGGCCCTCGCTGACACTGCCATCCCGCTCGACGCCACCATCGCACCCGTACCCGTGCGGGGGCCGGTCCACCTCGTCGAGCGCCTGTTCGTACCGCTCGGCTACGGCGTCGAGATCACGTCCCACCCACTCGACCCGGAGCGCCCGGACTGGGGCGAGGCGCCCTACGTCACGCTGCGCCTGACCAGCACCGTTCGGCTGTGCGATCTGCTCACCCACATCTACGTGCTCATGCCGGTGCTGGATGACCGCAAGCACTACTTCGTCGGCGACGACGAAGTGGAGAAGCTGCTCGCGCGGGGCGGCGACTGGCTCGCCGCCCACCCCGAGCGCGAGACGATCGTGGCGCGCTACCTCAAGCGCCGCGGCGGCCTGATCCGCGAGGCGCTCGCCCGCCTCATGCCGGACGAGGCCGACCCTGAGGCGCGCCTCAATCCGGAGGGCGCCGACGCACCGGAGGTGGCAATCGAGCGACCGCAGCGGCTGCACGAGCGGAGGCTCGACCGGGTGGCCGAGATCATCGGTGCGTCCGGCGCCGGTCGCGTCCTCGACCTCGGCTGCGGCGACGGCAAGCTCGTCACGCGCCTGCTGCGCCTGCCGAGCATCGCGGAGGTGCTGGGCCTGGAGGTGTCAGCGCTCGAACTCGCGCGCGCGGAACGGCGGTTCGCCGACCTGCCCGAGGCGACGCGCGGCAGGCTGCGGCTCGTGCAGGGCTCGCTGATCTACCGCGACGCCCGGCTGCGCGGCTACGACGCCGCCGCCCTGGTCGAGGTGATCGAGCACGTCGAACCCGACCGGCTGATACACTTGGAGCGCGCGCTGTTCGGCGACGCGCGTCCCGGCCTCGTCGTCGTCACAACGCCCAACCGCGAGCACAACGCCGCGTTCCAGGGCCTGCGCGCGGGCGCGGTACGCCACCCCGACCACCGCTTCGAGTGGAGCCGGAACGAGTTCGCCGCGTGGGGAGAGCGTGTGGCGAGCGAGCACGGCTATGCGATGCGGATCGAGGGCTTTGGCGACGAGCACCCCGCATACGGCCCGGCGAGCCAGATCGCGGTGTTCACCCGATGACCGGCCTCGCCTCCACGCTGGACGCGCCCGAGGCCGTGGCGCGCCCCCTCTCCATCCCGGAATTCGCCCTCGTCGTGCTGATCGGCGCGTCGGGGTCAGGCAAGAGCACCTTCGCGCGCCGCCATTTCGCCGCCACCGAGGTCATCTCGTCCGATGCCTGCCGCGGGCTGGTGGCCGACGACGAGAACGATCAGACCGCGACCCCCGACGCCTTCGCACTACTCGGCACGATCCTCGACCTACGCCTGAAGGGCCGCCGCCTCACCGTCGTGGACGCCACGAACGTCCGGCCGGAGGATCGGCGCAAGCTCGTCGAGATCGCTCGCCGCTGGCACGCGCTGTGTGTGGCTGTCGTGCTCGACCCCGGCGAGGACGCCTGCCGCGCCCGCAACGCCGCCCGCCCCGAGCGCACCTTCGGCCCGCACGTCGTACGCAACCAGTACGCCGCCCTCCGGCGCGGCCTGCGTGGACTGGCCCGCGAAGGCTTCCGGCAGGTGCACCAACTGCGCTCCGAGTCCGAGATCGACACCGTCCGCGTGACCCGCCAGCGCCTCTGGACCGATAGGCGTGACGAGGTCGGCCCCTTCGACATCGTCGGCGACGTGCACGGCTGCGGCGACGAACTGGAGGCGCTGCTCGACAAGCTCGGCTACGCGGTCGAGCGGACCGAGCGGGAAGGCGAGCCGCGCTACCGCGTGACACCACCGGCGGGCCGCAAGGCGGTGTTCGTAGGCGACCTCGTGGACCGCGGCCCGCGCGTCGCGGACGCCCTGCGCCTTGTCATGGACATGGTCGAGGACGGTCGCGCGCTGTGCGTGATGGGCAACCACGAGGCCAAGGCGGAGAAGTGGCTGGCGGGCCGGGATGTGAAGGCCGTCCACGGCCTCCAGGCTACGATCGACGACCTGGGCGCGCAGAGCCCCGCCTTCCGCGAGCGGGCCAAGCGCTTCATCGGCGGGCTGGTCAGCCACTACCTGCTCGACGACGGACGGCTGGCGGTGGCACACGCGGGCATCAGGGCCGAGATGCTGGGTCGGGCCTCGGGCGCGATCCGCGGCTTCTGCCTGTTCGGCGAGACCACGGGCGAGAGCGACGACCTCGGCCTGCCGGTGCGACTGGACTGGGCGGCCGAGTACAGGGGTGCCGCGAAGATCGTCTACGGCCACACGCCGGTGGCCGAGGCGGCGTGGCTGAACGGTACCCTATGTATCGACACCGGTTGCGTCTTCGGGGGGGCACTGACGGCGCTGCGCTACCCGGAGATGGAGACGGTCTCCGTCGCGGCGGCGCGGACCTACGTCGAGCCGGTGCGCCCGCTCCGGCCCGCAGGACCGGCGCTCGAAGGGGCGAGCGCGCAGGCGGAGGCCGACGACCTACTCGACCTCGCCGACGTGTCGGGCAAGCGCATCGTCGCGACACGGCTGCTGCCCTCGGTGACGATCCGCGAGGAGAACACCGCCGCGGCGCTGGAGGTGATGAGCCGCTTCGCGATCGACCCGAAGTGGCTGATCCACCTGCCGCCAACGATGTCGCCGTGCGAGACTTCGGCCGAACCGAGCTTCCTAGAGCACCCGCGCGAGGCGCTGGCCTACTACGCGCGCGAGGGCGTGACGGAGGTGGTGGCGCAAGAAAAACACATGGGCTCGCGCGCCCTGATGGTCGTCTGCCGGGACGATGGGGTGGCACGCGCGCGCTTCGGCGTGACGAGCGGGGAGGTCGGGGCGGTGTACACGCGCACCGGCCGCGCCTTCTTCCCCGATGCGCTCCAGCGGGATGCGGTGCTGAGGCGGGCGCGGGCGGCGGTCGAGGCGGCCGGGCTGTTTGCGGACCTCAGAACGGACTGGGTGCTGCTCGACGCCGAGATCCTTCCGTGGACGGTCAAGGCCGGCGCGCTGATCACCGGGCAGTACGCGCCGACAGGTGCCGCCGCGCGGATCGGTCTTGGTGCCGCTGACGCGGCATTGGCACGCGCGTTGGCTAGCGGTGCCCCGGTCGAGGCGCTGGCGGGACGCGTCGGCGAACGCCTGACGCGGGCAAGGGCCTTCGCGGCGGTGGTGCGCGAGTTCGCTCGGCCGGTGGCCGGGGTGGACGATATCAGGATCGCACCGTTTCACTTGTTGGCGAGTGAGGGCGTGACGCATGCCGACAAGCCGCACCGGTGGCACATGGACGGTCTCGGGAGGCTCGCCGGGTTAGACCCGTTATTCGGGACGACAGCGATGCTGACACTCGACCCGTCGAGCCCGGCGGACGTGGAGCTGGCGACGGCATGGTGGCTCGAACTGACGGAGCGGGGCGGCGAGGGCATGGTGGTCAAGCCCGCCACGTTCCTGGCACGCGGTCGGCGCGGAATGGCGCAGCCGGGCATCAAGTGCCGGGGCCGCGAGTACCTGCGGCTGATCTACGGACCGGATTACGACCTGCCCGAGCACCTAGACCGGCTGCGCCAACGCGGGCTGGGCGCGAAGCGCTCGCTGGCGATCCGGGAACTCGCGCTGGGTCTTGAGAGCCTGGAGCGGTTCGTGGGGCGCGAGCCACTGCGGCGCGTGCACGAGTGCGTCTTCGGTGTCTTGGCGTTGGAGTCGGAGCCGATCGATCCACGGCTGTAGCGATCGATGCAATCCACGGGGAGAGTATCAGCGTTGGAGGTGGTCTGTCTGGGGCGCACCTCAATCAAACCAAGGCTGGACGTGAGCTTCGACCGAGGCCAATCTTTTGCTCATCCAGTTGAAAGCTTGGCCGGTTTATCAGAGGTTCAGTCCACCCTTAACGTCGTTCATGCCCCCTGAGGTGCCGCCCGCCATGATCCCGTCCATCTCGGCGTTGGTAGGCGCGTGTTGTCCAAATCCGAAGATGCCCTGCCTCATACCGGCCAGCGCGTCGCGCACGAAGCCCATCGCCGCAAGCGCAAGGCTACCGCCGATAGACACCCGCCGCACGCCGAGACGCTCGAATTCGGCGATCGTCAATCCGGCTTCCCGCCCCCCACGCGCGCCCAGTACGTTCAGCGGCGCGGCAATGGCGGTCACCAGTCGTCCCACTGTGGCGGCATCCGCAACTCCAGGGATGAACACACAGTCAGCTCCGGCGGCAGCGTAGGCCCGCGCCCGGCGAACCGCCTCGGCAAAATTCTCCTCAGCGCAGGCCACGTCGCCACGGACGAGGTAGGGATCAGCCCGCGCGTTCAGGACGAAGGGCCGGCCCGCCCGCGTGATCGCTTCGCGTGCGGCGAGGATGCGATCGCACATCCGCTCCACCGCGATCAGGGACGGCTCTACGTCGCGGTGATGCACGCCCTCGTGCGCGGCTTCGTCGAGATGGGCTGCGTGCGGCGCGACGCCCGCGTCAGCGTCGTCAACGGGCCGGTCGGCCGGATGCGCCAGGACCTGCGGGCCTGGCTGGCGGCCGACGGCTCGTGCGGGGGCCGGCCGTGACCGGGCGCCTCGGGCACAACGGCGGACCGGCGATCGAGGAGCCGGCCGACACGCGTCCCGCCCAGTGCAAGCACTGCCGGCACTGGAAGGTGCCGTCCGAGGGCGAGCGGCAGGCCTACGAGGCCTTCCGCCTCGGCCTGTCGGCGGCGCCGGGTCCGGCGGCCGACCGGCGCCTGCGACCGCGTCCTGATCGGCAACAGCCGGGTCCCGGCGTTCTCGGCCACGGTGGGCGAGTTCGGCTGCCGCAACTACGAGGCCGCCCTTCCGCCACCGATGCCGCAGGGCCGTGGCTACATCACGATCTGGCGGAACGGTCGCGTCGCCTGGCAGGGATGTGAGGAGATCCCCGCCCGTTTCCTCCAGGACGATCCCGACCTGTGGAGGCCTTGCCCGCCCGGCGAGATAGCGTCCGGACATGTTATCTGTATAATCTGTATAACCCAAAGGAGTGCAGGATGCCGGACAAATCCGTCACCACCGCCGAGTTCCTCCGTCACTTCGGCCGCTACCACGACGAGGCGCGCCTGGCGCCACTGACCCTGACCAAGCACGGCCGGCCGTCGCTGGTCGTGCTCTCGGCCGACACCTACCGGCAGCTTACCGAGCAGGCCGACCCGCGCCGGGCCTTGGCCGCGGGGGAGACGCCGCCGGAGCTGGCTCATCTCATCCTGGCCGAGCTCGACCGCCAGTCGGCGGAGCACGGGGGCGACTAGGATGGCGAACCCCTTCCCGTCGGGCTCGGTCATCACCTACCCCTACCTGTGGCGGTGGCAGCGCGCGGAGGGCCGGTTCAACGCGCCCAAGGACCGTCCGACTTGCTTGGCCGTCACCATCCCGGATCAGGCTCAAGGGCTGACCCACCTCGTCCTGCTGGCCATCTCCGGAACCCCGCCGGGCGAGAGGCAGGCCGCCCTCGAGATCCCGTTGCTCGAGCTGCGACGCGCCGGCCTGTCGACGTTGAAACGCGGCTGGATCACGGTCAGCGAATACAACTACGACGTCGCCGAGCGATCCTTCCACCTCGACCCGAACCAGACGGCGCGCGGCTCGTTCGGGCCCGGGTTCATGAACCAGATCCGGGCCGCGATCCGCCCGCTCTTCACCGCCGCCCAGGGCCGGATCGATCGAACCCTGTGACCGCAT
>NZ_JAUYZI010000097.1 GCF_030700245.1 Methylobacterium amylolyticum | reverse complement strand
GGCGCGATCGTCCCCTGGAACGCCCCGGCGCAGCTCGCCGCGCTCAAGATCGCCCCGGCGGTCTGCGCCGGCAACACGATCGTGCTCAAGGCCGCCGAGGACGCGCCGCTCGCCGTGCTGATGATCGCCGAGATCTGCCAGGAGCACCTGCCGGCCGGCGTCGTCAACGTGGTCACCGGCTACGGAAAGGAGTGCGGCGAGCCCCTGGCCGCCCACCCGCTGGTGCGCAAGGTCAGCTTCACCGGCTCGACCGCGGTCGGCAAGGCGATCATGCGCGCCGCCGCCGAGCGGATCGCGCCGGTCTCCCTCGAACTCGGGGGCAAGAGCCCGTCGATCGTCTACCCCGACGCCGACGAGGATTGGGTGCTCGACGGGATCATCGCCTCGATGCGGTTCACCCGCCAGAGCCAGTCCTGCACCGCCGGATCGCGGCTGTTCCTCCACGCCGACATCTACGACGGGTTCCTCGACCGGCTGGTCTCCCGGGTCTCGGCCCTGACGATCGGCGATCCCCTGGACGAGGCCACCGACATCGGCGCGATCATCAACGAGCGCCAGTTCACGAAGGTCTGCGGCTACGTGGCGGACGGGCTGAGCCGGCCGGAGGCGCGCCTCGTCACCGGCGGCCTGCCGCCCAAAGACGGCCCGCTGACCCGCGGCTACTTCGCGCTGCCGACGATCTTCGCCGACACCTCGAACGACTGGCGGCTCGCCCGGGAGGAGATCTTCGGGCCCGTCCTCGTGGCGATCCCCTGGCGCGACGAGGACGCGGCGATCCGCATGGCCAACGACAGCCATTACGGGCTCGCCGCCTACATCTGGTCCCGCGACATCGGGCGGGCGCTGCGGGCCGCCCACGCCGTCGAGGCCGGCTGGGTCCAGGTCAACCAGGGCGGGGGCCAAGCGCTCGGCCAGTCCTACGGCGGCATCAAGGAGAGCGGCATCGGCCGCGAGATGTCGCTCGAAGGCATGCTCGACAGCTTCACCGAGACGAAGAGCGTGAACGTCAACCTCGCCCTGCCGCCGCCGGCCGCCCGTTGACGATGGAGAGAGACGTCCGATGAACCTCTACCGATTGCTGCGGGAGCGCCAGGAGGCGGGCCGGCCGGTGACGGTCGCCCTGATCGGCGCCGGAAAGTACGGGACGATGTTCCTGGCCCAGGCCCGCACCACGCCGGGGATGCAGATCGTGGCCGTCGTCGACCTCGACGTGACGCGGGCGGCGCGGCAGCTCGCCGCCTGCCACTGGCCGGCGGAACAGACTGCCGCCCGCTCCTGTGAGGACGCGATCCGCACCAGCCGGACCTACCTCACGGACAACGCCGACGCGGTGATCCGGGCGGGGGGCATCGAGGTGATCATCGAGGCCACCGGCGATCCGCGCACCGGCATCCGCCTCGCCCTCGCGGCCATCGCGGCGGGCAAGCACGTCGTCATGGTCAACGTCGAGGCCGATGTGGTCGCGGGGCCGCTGCTCGCCCGCAAGGCCGCACAGGCGGGCGTCGTCTACTCGCTGGCCTACGGCGACCAGCCGGCAATCGTCTGCGAGCATGTGGATTGGGCCCGGGCCTGCGGCTTCCGGGTCGTGGCGGCGGGCAAGGGCACCCGCTACCTGCCCCGCTTCCACCAATCGACGCCGGACACGGTGTTCGACAACCTGCCCGGCCTGATCGAGATCGAGGACAGGTCCTCGATCAACCCGAAGATGTTCAACAGCTTCGTCGACGGCACGAAGTCGGCGATCGAGATGACGGCCATCGCAAACGCAACCGGCCTCAAGGCGCAGACGCAAGGCCTCGTCTTCCCGCCCGCGAGCCGCTTCGAACTCGCTGACGTGCTGCGCCCGAAGGACGAGGGCGGCAGCCTGGAATTCGCAGGCGTGACGGAATGCGTCTCGTCCCTGACCCGGGACGGGTCGAGCATTCCGCACAACCTCGCCCACGGCACCTTCGTGGTGGTCGAGGCAGCGGAGGACAGCGCCTACACCCGAGAATGTTTTCGCGAGTACCACATGCTGCCCGACGCGAGCGGGCGCTACGCGGCACTCTACCGGCCGATCCACTTCAGCGGCCTGGAACTCGGCATCTCGGCGGCCTGGGCGGCCCTGCTCGGGCAGCCGACCGGTGCGCCGTCCTGCTTCAGTGCCGATGTGGCGGCGACTGCCAAGCGCGACCTGAAGGTCGGCGAGACCCTCGACGGCGAGGGCGGCTACTGCGTCTGGGGTCGGCACTTGCCGGCGGACCTCTCCCTCGACGAGGGCTACCTACCGCTCGGGCTGGCGCATCAGGTGAGACTCATCCGCGACGTGCCGATGGGCGCGGGCGTGCGCTGGGACGACGTGGCCTTCGCCGCGGGCGATCCCGTCGTGGCGCTCCGCCGCGAGATGGAAGCCGCCTTCGACCCTCGCCGGGCCTAAGGCTGCGTCCACCCATTCACCCGAGGAAGGACCCCGCCATGCCGACGCGCCGCACCCTGCTCTCCGCCGCCATCGCGGCGCCGGCCCTCATCCGGTTCGGGGGACGGGCTGCGGCCGGGCGCGACCTGAAGATCTCGCACCAGTTCCCCGGGGGCACGGACGAGGAGGGCGATTTCCGTGACAGGCTCTGCCGGAAGTTCGCCACGGCGTTGCGACAGCGCTCCGAGGGCGCGCTCACGGGAACCGTCTATCCGAACGCGTCCCTGATGAAGACGAATGCGCAGTTCGCCGCGCTCCGCAAGGGCGCCCTCGACCTGAGCCTCTTTCCGCTCGCCTACGCCGGCGGCCAGATCCCTGAACTCAACATCGGGCTGATGCCCTGCGTCGTCGGGTCCTACGCCCAGGGCACAGCCTGGAAGACGGCACCGGTCGGGCGCAAGCTTAACGGGTTCCTGGCCGAGAAGGGCATCGTGATCTTGTCCTGGGTCTGGCAGGCGAACGGCGTCGTCTCGCGCGCCAATCCGATCGTGGTGCCCGAGGACGTGAAGGGGCTGAAGACACGGGGTGGCTCCCGGGAGATGGATGTCCTGCTCCTCGCGGCCGGGGCCGCGACGCTGCCGCTGCCCTCAAACGAAATCTACGCGGCGATGCAGACGGGGGCGGTGGACGCCGTCGTCACCTCGTCCACCAGCATGATCTCCTTCCGCCTGGAGGAGACGGGCAAGCACCTGACCACGGCGCGCGATCGCACCTTCCTGTTCACCTTTGAACCCCTGCTGATGTCGAAGGCGATCTTCGATGCCCTCGCGCCGGGCGAGCGTGACCTGATCATGGCTGCTGGCGCCGAGCTGGAGCCATTTGGGACGGCGGGCTCGAAGGCCGACGACGACAAGGTCGTGAAGGTCTTCCGCAAAGCCGGGGGCCAGGCGCGGGACATCGATGCGGGCTCGTTCGAAAAGTGGCAGGCGCTCGCCCGCACCTCGACTTGGAAGGACTATGCCGGGAAGAGCGCCGAGGCAGCCGACTTGCTGAAGCTCTCCCAAGACGTCTCGGCCTGAGCCGGACAGCGTGATGGGTGGGATCGATATGACCGGACGGATCATCGCGGAGGCTTCGGACGCCCACGCGACTCTCACGATCAGCCAGCCGGAGCGGCGCAATGCTCTGACGGTCGCGATGTGGCAGGATCTGGCGCAGCATGTCCGGGCGCTCTCCGCGAGCGACGCCATGCGCTGCATCGTCGTCCGCGGCGCCACCGCAGAGGCTTTCTCCGCGGGCGCCGACATCTCCGAATTCCACGCCGAACGCGCGACCCGAGAGCAAGTCGTCCGCTTCCATGAGGAGTATGTCGGCGGTTGCCTCGGGGCGATCGCCGACTGCCCCGTGCCCGTCGTCGCCGCGATCCGGGGCGCGTGCTTCGGTGGGGGCCTGGAGATCGCCGTCGCTTGCGATCTCCGCATCGCCGCGCAGGGGGCCCGCTTCGGAGCGCCGGTCGGACGCATGGGCTTCCCGCTGGCGCTGGGCGAGACCGAGGGTCTGTTCCGTCTCGTTGGGCCGTCCGTTTCAGCGGAGCTACTGATTGAGGGCCGCCTCTTCGACGCCCGGACGGCCTATGAGAAGGGCTTGGTGTCCAGGGTCGTCGAGGCGGAGGATTTCGACCGCGCCGTCGCCGAGACGGTCGAGAATATCTGCGCGAGCGGCGTCTTTGCGGCTCGGTCGCACAAGCGCCAGATCCAACGGCTGATGCGGGATGCCGCCCCCGTGACGCGCGCCGAGAGGATGGAGGAGTACGGCTTCGCAGAGATCGGGGAGTACAGGCGTGGCGTCGAGGCGTTCCTGGCCAAGGCGGCCCGCCGGACCCGCTGAGCCGCGCGAAGATCATTGAGAGCTATGCGGGAGATTGGGTGACGCGGGGAGCGTGGAGGCGGCGTATCGAGGCGGGTGTCGAGCCTGCCAGAACCTCTCAGCGAGAGCGATACGCCTATGGAGACTTCTACCAACGTCGTCCGGCTTCGTCAGCCTGATGCGATCGAGGATCCCCTGACCGAAGTGCTACGCGCGGGCGCACGCCGCCTGCTCTTCCAGGCCGTGGAGATGGAGGCGGAAGCCTTCCTGACGGCGATGCAGGACCTGCGGCTGCCGGACGGGCGGGCTCGGCTGGTTCGACACGGCCATGGGCCGGAGCGGACGATCCAGACGGGGATCGGCCCGGTGCCGGTGCCGGTGGCGCGGGTGCGCGTCCAGGATCGCGGTGCGACGGGGGCCGAGAACCGGGTCCGGTTCACGTCGACACTCCTGCCGAAGTAGGCGCTGCGGACCCGCAGACTCGATGCGCTGCTGCCGGTGCTGTACCTGCGCGGCGTCTCCACCGGCGATGTCCAGGAGTCCCTATTCGCCTTGCTTGGGCGTGAGGCCCCGAACCTCTCGCCCGCGGTCGTGACGCGGCTGACGGCAAGCCTTCGCGGACGAGTACGCCCGCTGGCAAGGCCGTGATCTCTCGGCCCGCCGCTACGTCTCCGTCCGGGCGGACGGGGTCTACCTCCAGGCGCGGACGGAAGAGCAGGCCGAGTGCATGCTCGTGCTAATCGGCGCCACACCGGAAGGCGGATCAGCGTGATGTCTTGAGGGCGAAAGGGCTGAACAGGCCGGGCATGGGTTGTTGTACGCGGCGACCGACAGCGGCACCCGTAGAGTGCCTGTGAGACTATCCGTCCGATAGCCAACGGCTGAGCTGTCAACCTGCGCGATCGTCGGCCTCCTTCGATGCGATGACCGCCGGCCGTGATAGAGGGACGCTGTTGCGGAAGACTGACAGAGGGGCAGGTATCACAAGCATAATCGCCTCTCAAACCATTTCCGGATGATTAGATCGGTTTGGTCCTGTGAGGCCACAAATGGAAGAGGGTGTGGTGCCGCAGCGTATCTGGATCGTCTTCGAGGTGGCGGCATCGCGCTTCGATGAGGGTTTGGAACTCGGCCATCGTCTTGAAGTGCTGGTTGACGATGGGCTCGTCGACGAGGCGCCAGAGGTGCTCTGCGGGCTGGAGTTCGGGCGTGTAGGGCGGCAGGTAGACGAGCCGCAGGCCGTCGGGCACGCGCAGTCCCGGTTTGGTGTGCCAACCGGCCCCATCAAGCAGCAGGATGAGCGTGCGCTGGGGGCCTGCACCGGCCTCGCGGGCGAAGGCAGCCAGCAGGCGCTCGAACAGCGGCTTGGAGACACCGTTGCCGACGTACCAGTGGCTCTCGCCGGTGGCCGGCGCCACGAAGGCGGTGACATAGAGCCACTCGTAGCGGTGATGGCCGAGCGCGGTCGGCCTCTGCCCGCGCGGGGCCCAGACCCGGCGGGTGACCGGCTTCAGCCCAATCCGGTGCTCGTCGGTGCAGAAGACCGCGACTGGGCGGCCGGGATGACGCGCTTCTTCCTCGGCGAGCGTGGCGGCGAGTTTTTTTGAAGGCGGCCTGCTCTGGAGGGCTGGCGGCGGCGGGGTTCTTGGGACGCGGGGCCTGGAGCGAGCAGCCGGTCGCCTGCAGCGCTTCCCAGGCCCGCTGCGGGGGGACCGAGACATGGCCGAGTTCCCGGGCCATCCAGACTGCGATCTTGGGTGTGGTCCACACGCCTCCGTCGGGCGGCGGCGTCTCAAGGCGCGTGCGCAGGCCGTCCAGAAGTTCGGGCGTCAGGAGCCGCGGGCGCGAGCCGTTGCGTCGGCGACCGTCCCCAGCGCGTCAAGATCGAAGGCGTTGTAGCGGCTGGCGAGTTGCTCCAGCCAACGCTGGGCGAAGCCGGTCGTGGCCGCGACCTCCGACAGCACGCGACCCTGCGCCAGAAGCCAGATCACCTGGTAGTGGCGCGCGGCGCACGCCTCCTGGCTCGTCCGGGCACGCCAACCCAGTTCCTCCACGCTCAGATGATCGGCGATGTAAGCCATGCCCGCCTCCGCGATCCATGGCCCAATCGCTAGAGCGGCGGCCGACCGGGTTGAGTCGGGTGGGGGGGGTCACGGGCGGCGTCCCGTGATTCCGTGCGGGGCTTTCTCCCGGGAGAGCCGCATGCCCTCAGCCCTGTCCGTCGATCTGCGCGAGCGTGTCGTGGCCGCGATCGAGGCGGGGGCCTCGCGGCGTCAGACGGCCAAACGCTTCGGGGTCGGCATCGCCAGCGCAGTCCGCTGGCACGCAAGCTTCCGGCAGGAGGGGCGGATCGCGCCCAAGCCGATGGGCGGCGACCAGCGCTCGCAGGCGATAGAGGCCCAGGCCGAGCGGGTCGTGGCGCTCTACGAGGAGCGACCCGAGTGCTTCCTGTGGGAGTTGCGCGACGCGCTGGCCGAACGCGGCGTGCCAACCAGTACAAGCGGGCTGTCGCGCTTCTTCGGGCGCCACGCCATCACGCGCAAAAAAAGACCGCGCACGCGGCCGAGCAGGAACGGGCGGATGTGAAGGCGGCGCGTCAGGACTGGTTCGCGGGGCAACTCGATCTCGACCCCGACGCGCTGGTGTTCCTCGACGAGACCGCCGCCCACACGAACATGGCCCGCCGCTACGGCTGGGCGCCGCGCGGCGAACGCTGTCGTGCCGCTGTACCGTGCGGGCACTACAAGACCACCACCGTCACCGCTGCCCTGCGCACCACAGGCCTGTTCGCCACCGCGCTCCTCGACGGCGCCACGAACGGGCAGCGCTTCCGGACCTACGTCGCAGACACCCTGGTCCCGGCGTTGCGCCCCGGCGACATCGTCATCCTCGACAACCTCACTGCCCATAAGGTCGCGGGCGTGCGCGAGGCCATCGAGGGGGCGGGCGCACGACTGCTCTACCTGCCTGCCAACAGTCCTGATTTTAACCCGATCGAGATGGCTTTCGCGAAGCTGAAGGCGCTGCTGCGCTCGGCCGCCGCCCGCACCGTGACAGACCTCTGGGCCGCCATCCAAGCAGCCTTCGCTGCCTTCACCCCAGACGAGTGCCGCAACTATCTCACCGCCGCAGGCTACGACGCATATGATCCAACCTGATCGGGCACCGCTCTAATCCCATCCAACGCTCACGGGAATCCGTCCGAGCCAATCATCCAGAAACGGTATCAGTCAACCCGCGGAAAGGCTGACGCTCCGGATTGACAGGCGATGGCCAGTTCCAAGCAAATTCCGCGTTTCAGGCACTCATCCCGCCCGGCACTTCGGTGATCGACGACGACGCATCGTCCCGCAGCAATGCGCGCTGGCGTTCGAACAGAGCGCGGTCGGTCTCGGCCTGCGCCGAGCGGTCGAGGATCGACACGATCACGCAGGTCGCGAGCGCCAGCGGCAGCGTGATCAGGGTCGGCGGGTCGAGCGGGAAGATCGGCTGGGCGAAGCCCAGCACCTTCAGCCAGACCGGCGGCCCGAGGATAGTCAAGACCAGCGCGCTGACGAGCCCGACGCTGCCGCCGACCACGGCGCCGCGGGTGGTAAAGTCCTTCCAGTACATGGCCAGGATCAGCACCGGGAAGTTCGAGCTTGCGCTGATCGAGAAGGCCAGCCCGACCATGTAGGCGATGTTCTGTTTCTCGAAGGCGATGCCGAGCAGCACCGCCGCGATGCCGACACCGAGGGTGGCGTACTTGGCAACCCTGACCTCGTCGGCGTCACTCGCCGAGCCGCGCTTGAGCACGTTGGCGTAGAGGTCGTGCGAGACCGCCGAGGAGGCCGCGAGCGTCAGCCCCGACACCACGGCCAGGATGGTGGCGAAGCCGATGGCGGAGTTCAGCCCGAGCAGGACGTTGCCACCGAGCGCGTGCGAGAGGTGGATCGCCACCATGTTGCCGCCGCCAATCGGGGCGCCGTTGGCCCCGAGATAGGCGGGCGTCGAGCCGACGATCGCAAGCCCGCCGAAGCCGATGACGAAGATCAGCGAGAAGAAGTAGGCGACGATCGTGCAACCCCAGAAGGTCGAGGTGCGGGCTGCACGCGCGTCCGGCACGGTGAACACCCGCATCAAGAGATGCGGCAGCCCCGCCGCCCCGACGAACAGCGCGAGCGCGAGCGACACCGTCGACCAGGGTGAGGCGGCAAAGGTCGATGGTTGCAGGATGGCGCTATGCTTGGCGTGGACCTCGACCGCCTGGGCGATGATGCGCTCGTAGCTGAAGCCGAAATGGGCCAGCACGAGCAGCGCCGTGAAGGTGGCCGCGCACAGGAGCAGGATTGCCTTGATGATCTGCACCCAGGTCGTTGCCACCATGCCGCCGAACATCACGTAGCAGATCATCAGGGCGCCAACGCCGAGCACCGCGTATAGATAAGGCAGACCGAACAGGAGCTGAATCAGCTGACCCGCGCCGACGAGCTGCGCGATCAGGTAGAAGGCCACGATCGAGAGCGAGGACAGCGCGGCCAGGGTCCGCACCGGACGCGGCGCCAGCCGGAACGCGATAACATCTGAGAAGGTATATTTGCCGAGCCGGCGCAGTTGGTCGGCGAAGAAGAAGACGATCAGCGGATAGCCCAGCGTGTAGCCGACCGCATAGACGAGGCCGTCGAACCCAGTACCGAAAATGAGGCCGGACAGGCCTAAGAACGCCCCGGCCGAGATCAGGTCGCCCGCGAGCGCGAACCCGTTCTGCGTACTCGAGATCTGGCCACTCGCGGCGTAGTAGTCGGCGGCCGAGCGCGTTCGGCCCGCCGCCCAGTAGGTTATGGCGAGCGTGAGCGCGACGAAGAAGACGAAAAAGGTGATTGCCGTGACGTTGAACCCGGCCGCGGGTGGGGCGACGGGCGTCTGGGCCAAAGCCGCACCACCGCCGCCGCTGAGGAGCCACACGAAGGTCGCCAGGAGGCGGGTCATCGCTTGTCCTCCGCCGCGTTCGCAATCAGCACGTGCAGGCCCGTGCATAGGACGGAGGTCCAGATCAGACCGATCGCATAGAGGAACCACAGGCTTACCGTGCCGCCCGCGATAACCGGGCTCGCCAGTAGGCCCGGCGCGAATGCGGCAAGCCCCATGAAAAGAAAGAACAGGAACCCGAGAAAGGTGAGCAAAACCACGCCCGCTTGGTAGGGGTTCACCCGCACGGCACGCGCTCCCAACTTGATTCTTGGGAGCCTAGCCGCCGGTGTGCGCCCAGTCCATCCGGATCCCGAAGAGATCGACAGCAACCGATGCCGACACTTCGGTCAATGCGATACAAGATTCGTCAGCCGATGAGTGCGCCGCGCGTTGCCAGCCCTCTCGTAGGCCCGTAAGCCCGAGTATCCCGCTCGCCTCGTGAGGTGCTCATGTACCGTCTGATCAGCGCGACCCCGAGCCCCTACGCCCGCAAGGTGCGAATCCAGCTCGCTGAGAAGTGCATCCCATTCGAGCTGATTACGGAAGTGCCGTGGAACCGCGACACCGAGACGCCGAAGTACAATCCGCTTGAGAAGCTGCCGGTGCTGATCTGCGACGACGGCGAGAGCGTCTACGAGTCCCGTTTCATCAACGAGTGGGTGGAGTTTAAGCACCCGACGCCTGCGCTGATGCCGAAGGATCCGGATGCTGTCCTTCTCACCAAACGCTTCGAGATCTTGGCCGACGGCATCTGCGACGCCTGCGTGCTGGTCTTCTGGGAACGCGCGCGGGCCGAGACCGCGCAGAGCCGGGAATGGACCGCGCGTCAGCTCCGCAAAGCGGCGGGCGGCCTGCGCGAGATCTCCCGAATGCTCGGCGACCACGAGTACTGCGTCGGGGACCGTCTGACGCTCGCCGACATCGCGGTTGGCAGCTGCATCGGCTGGCTCAACGTGCGCATGCCGGAGAACACGTGGCGCGAGGACCATCCGAACCTCGCCGCTCTGCAGGATCGGCTCGAGTCGAGGCCCTCTTTCCAGGCCACGGTGCCGTATGCGCAGGTCATCAGCGATCCGGTGGTTTGATCTTTCGACCGACGGGAGATCCGCTGAGGATATTGGGCGACGTT
>NZ_JAUYZI010000096.1 GCF_030700245.1 Methylobacterium amylolyticum | reverse complement strand
ACCGACCGAGATCGAGGCGGAGCGATCGTCGGCGTGGCGCCCGGCGTGCCCGTGCTGCGGCGGGCGCATGATCATCATCGCGGCCATCCCGAGCCCGGCTCAGCCGCGCGTACCACCCACCGCGCCGCGCCCCTCCGCGATGAGGGCGTTGTGACCCGGCCCGTTCCAGTCCAGCCCCGCGTCGAAGCCGTGTCGCTTCGGCCAGCGAGCCGCCGCGTGCCCAACCCGGCCGCAACCATCGCCGTCGTGCCGATCGTCGCCCCACCGGCCCGCCGCCGCTGCGCCACGCCCCCGCAGGTGCGTCTAAACCCGCGTGTTGGCCGCCCCACCCCGCCCCCCAAGGGCAGGTCCGTGCCACCGGCTGACCCCGCGCTCAGCCCGCAGATCTTCCAATCCCCATAGACGGTGCGCTCGCACCACCGCGGGTTCGTGCTGGGGCGGTTTGCGGACGCCGGCGCTCAGCCCAGCCGCATGACCTGCGCCGGCCGGCATCCCAAAAACCTTCACCATGGACATCCGATCGCTGCGCTTCTCGCACCTGAAGCGAAAACCGCTCCGGTGCGGCACGGACGCTGCCAAGCTGTGTCCGAACGGGATCTCGCGGACCGCCCGGTGCGGAAGAGATTGCTTTCCGGTGCAATAGTCGTCACCCAGTCGATGCATCGACGACTTGCTGCATGCACACATATGGATTATTGCATAGGATACTTAAGTTCGATCTATTTCTACGATCAAAGTGCTCAAGATTATTTTTAAACTATAATACTTCCATGTTGGTGCATTGTGTCGACGAATGCGGGGACGTGCTGTAGGTACACAATGCATGCGTACCGATGGACCAAGCTGCACGCATTCGGCGCGGCCGGCCAGCACGATCGCCCACCACCTCGGCGGCTGGCTGAGCGTCTTCACGTACGAGACGATCTTCGGCGACGGATCCCGAACGACGGTCCCGGTCGGCACGGGCCTGCGCGTCGTCGTCTACCTGCGCGGGCAAACGGACCTCCAAGTCGCCGATCTGCCGGCGATCAGGATTGCGGCGCCGGCCCTGCTCGTCGGCTTCGCCGATAGAGCGCTCGACAGGGAGCAGACTTTCCCGGCCGGCCAGCCGCTGAGCAGCGTCCACGTCCGGATCGACCTCAATCACGCCAACGCTGTGCTAGGCGACAGCGCGGCCTCGGTGACGCAGCGCTGGGCCGAGCGCGGATTCGCATTCGAGGGGCGCCCGGCCGACGCGACGGTCCAGGCGGTGGCGTCGCAGATCCTCGCGGCCGCCGGCCCGGCGGGGCAGCCGCTCTACCAAGCGGCCAAGGCCCTCGAGCTCATCGCCCTGGTCTTCGAGGCCGAGGCGCTCGCCGATCCCGCTGCATCGACGCGCCGCCTCACGGTCGCAGACCGGAGGCAGGTCGACGCGGCCCGCGCCCTGATCCTGGAACGCCTGGACGCAGCTCCCGACCTCGATGCGATCGCCCGGCGCGTCGGAACGAGTCCCGCAAAACTCAACCGCGCGTTCCGGATCGCCTACGGCATGACCCTTTTCGCCTTCCTCCAAGAGCAGCGCCTTCAAGCCGCCTACCGCATGCTCGCGGGCTGCGAGGTCGGCGTCGGCACGGTCGCCCTCAGCGTAGGCTACACCGCCCCCCACTTCGCCACTCTCTTCAAGAAGCGCTTTGGCCTGCGACCCAGCAGTCTCGGTATGTCGCGCGCCAAGTCCCTGTTATGAATTAGAATGATGATAAATTCGATCGAAGCGTATTGCAGCGATATCGAAACACGTAACCGTTGTCGCAATCAGGCCTAGGGTCTATCACCTAAGCACTTTTCCGTGAACGGTGCCTTCTCGACGGGACGATAACCCGCGTAGGGCCGGGGGCTTCAGGTCGATGTGCAGCGTCATCTGCAGAGTATCCGGCTTCTCGCTCTCGGCGATGGGCGCGCTCCTGAGCACGATAACTGTTGGCGTGGCGCAGCCTGCCCCGGCTCAGGTCGCGCTGGATGAGATCTCCGTGATCGGGGCGGGCGGGGGCCCGGCGGTTCCCGGACCGGCGGGAACCGCCGGCGAGCGGGCGGACGGCCCGGTGGCCGGCTTCACGGCCAAACGCAGCGCCACCGGTACCAAGACTGACACTGCGCTCATCGACACGCCGCAATCGATCAGCGTCGTCACCGCCGACCAGATCCGTGCCACCGCCGCGCAGAACCCGAGCGAGGCTCTGCGGTACACCGCTGGCGTGCAGGTCGAACGCTTCGGCGGTGACCCACGCTTCGACTGGGTCAAGGTCCGCGGCTTCGACGTACCGGAGTACCTCGACGGACTGCAACTGCCGAAGGGTACCTACGCGTGGTCGCGCTACGAGATCTACGGCGTCGAGCGGATCGAGGTGCTCAAGGGCCCGGCCGCCGTCCTCTACGGGCAATCGCCGCCCGGTGGCCTCGTCAACTTCGTCAGCAAGAAGCCGTTGGACGTGCCCTACCGCGAAGTGCTTGTGCAGGGCGGCAGCTTCGGACGCTTGACCGGCGCCTTCGACGTTACCGGCCCGGTCGACCCCGAGAAGACGGTGCTCTACCGCGTCGTCGGCCTCGGGCGTCTGTCTGACACGATCGTCGATTACGTGAACGACGACCGCGCCTTCATCGCACCGAGCGTTACGTTCCGGCCGGACGCGGCGACACAACTCACGGTGCTCGGCTACTACATCAAGGACGATTCGAAGTCCCTCCAGTTCCTGCCCTCGCAGGGCACGCTCACCCCCAATCCCAACGGTCGCATCCGCCGCTCCGTCTTCCTGGGCGAGCCGGGCTACGATGCATTCCGCCGAGAGCAGTTCGGCATTGGCTACCAGTTCGAGCACCGTTTCGATGAGGCTGCGACCTTCAAGCAGAACCTGCGCTACTCCGGGGTCAACGTCGATCTGCCGGTGGTGCGCGGCTTCGGCTTCCCGACCAACGCGGCGGGCGTCGTCACCGACTTCCGCAATGTGACGCGCCGCGCCGTACGGTTCGACGACAACGTCAACGCCTTCACCATGGACAACCAGTTCGTCCTCAATGCCGTTACCGGCCCGCTCGCGCACACCTTCCTGTTCGGCCTCGATGTGCGCACGTTCGACATCGGCTTCGCCACGCGCAACGCGCTGACGACCAGCCTGGACGTGTTCGCGCCAGTCTACCGCGGCTTCCAGCCGTTGCCGCCGATCACCTCGCGCATCCGCCAGAACTTCGAGCAGATCGGCGCCTACGCGCAAGATCAGATCCGCTTCGACCGTTGGGTGCTGCTGCTCAGCGGGCGGCACGACACGGTGACCAGCACGACGGTCCAGCAGGTCGGCAATACCCGCGTCGACCAGACCGACCGGGGCCTCACCTACCGCGCCGGCCTGCTCTACGAGTTCGAGTCGGGGGTAAGCCCCTACGTCAGCTACGCCACGCTGTTCCAGCCCGCCACCGGAACAGGCTACAACGGCATCGTGCCGCCGACCGCGCTCGGCGCCGGCTCGACTCCGTTTCGCCCGACCACAGGCGACCAGATCGAAGGCGGCCTGAAGTACCAGCCGCCGGGCACGGCGAGCCTATTCACGCTGGCCGGCTTCTCCATCGACCAGCAGAACGTGCTGGTGCCCACCACCTTCGGCTTTCAGTCCCAGGTCGGCGGCGTGCGCGCTGAGGGGTTCGAGGCCGAAGCCAAGGTGACGGCGTTCGAGGGCTTCGACGTTGCCGCCGCCTATAGCTACCTCGACGCCCGCATTACCCGCACCGGCACCGGCCCCACCGCGCCGCGTATCGGCGCGCGTATCCCCGTGACGCCCTACAACCAAGCGGCGCTGTTTGCGACCTACAGCTTCCCGCCCGGGCCGCTGTTCGGCCTCACCGTGGGCGGCGGGGTGCGCTTTTTCGGCGACCATTTCGGTGACTTGGCCAACACGATCCCCATCCCGTCCTACACGCTCTTCGACGCCACGATCCGCTACGACCTCGTCCGCCTGAATCCGGCCTGGGCGGGGGCGACCTTCGCGCTCAACGCCACAAATCTGGCCGACAAGGTCTACGTCGCGACCTGCGATACCCGCGCGTCCTGCTACTACGGCAACCCGCGCACGGTGCTCGCGACGCTGAGCTACCGCTGGTAGGCGGAGAATGTCGCCCGGAGCGCAGCAGTGAGGAACTCGTTCCGGCAGTCGATGGCGTGGTTGCACGCGTGGTCAGGCCTCGTGGTCGGCTGGGTGCTGTTCGCGGTGTTCGTCACCGGTACGGCGAGCTACTACCGGCCCGAAATCTCGCGCTGGATGCGTCCGGAACTCGCCGCGGCTGCCGAGCCGGATGTCGCCGCGCTGGCGCGGGCGGCCGAACGCGGCGCCGCCTTCCTCGCCGAGCACGCTGGCGACGCGACGGGCTGGTCCATCGGCATGCCGCGGGCGGACTTCCCCCTGATCGAGCTGTACTGGCGCTCGCGGCCGGGCCCACCGACGGGGCACGCCCTCCTCGACCCCGAGACCGGTGCGCCGGCCGCCGTGCGCGACACGCGCGGCGGCGACTTCCTGTACCGCTTCCATTTCGAGCTGAGCTTGCCCCCGCTCTGGGGGCGCTGGGTCGTCGGCGCCTGCGCGATGGTCATGCTGGTGGCGCTGCTCTCGGGCATCGTCACCCATCGGCGCATCTTCGCCGACTTTTTCACCTTCCGCCGGGACAAGTCGGCCCAGCGCGGCTGGCTCGACGCTCACAACGTGGCCGGCGTGCTCGGGCTGCCGTTCCACCTGATGATCACCTACACCGGGCTGGCCACGTTGATGTTCCTGTACATGCCTTGGGGCATGGACGCGGCCTTTAGAGGCGACAGGCAGCGCTACTTCGCCGAGTCCGGGCAGGTCCTGCCGCCGGCAGACCCGGTTGGGCAGCCGGGCCAATTGCCGCCGCTCGGGCCGTTCGTCCAGCGGGCGGTAGCCGAGGTCACCGAGCCCCTCGACCGGATCACGGTCACCCATCCTCGCGACGCGGCCGCCACCGTGCTGGCGATCTTCGAGGAGCCGCACGGATTGTCGCACGTTCACCCGCAAATCAGTTTCGCGGCTGCCACGGGCGCGATCCGCGCACGCTCCGTGACGCCGGGTCCGGCCGCGCGAACCCAGGCCGTCATGGTCGGCCTGCACGAGGCGCACTTCGCCGGCACGGCCCTGCGCGCCCTGTTCTTCCTGTCGGGCCTTCTGGGCTGCGCCACGGTCGCCACGGGCCTCGTGCTCTGGACAGTGGCGCGGGCGCCGAAAGGCCGGGGCTCGCGCGCGCTCGGTCTGCGCGCCGTCGACGCGCTCAACGTCGGGACGATCGCAGGGCTGCCCGGGGCGATCGCCTGCTACCTCGTCGCAAATCGCCTGTTGCCGGTAGACTTGGCGGACCGGGCGGTCTGGGAAATGCGGCTGTTCTTCACGGGCTGGCTGCTGATCGCTGCCACGGCGCTCCTGCGGCCGCAGGAGCGTCGGTGGACCGAGGCGTTCGCCGCCGTGACGGCGCTCTATCTCGCCGTACCAATAGCTGATTTTCTGTTTCCCGGACGCCCAGCGATCGCCTCCGACGCGATGTTTCTCGGGTTCGACGCGGCGATGCTGGCGGTCGCCGCGGTCTTCGCCTACGCGGCCACGTGCAGAACGAGGCGCCCGCTCGAGATGCGGTGGCCGATCGGTCGGCCGGTGTCCACCCTCAGGAACGAGCCTCTGTCCCGTTCACGCTGACGCTCATTGTCAGTCTGGCCCAAGAACCTTCGCGCCGTGCAAGTCGGGATGGCCACTTCGGGACCCCTGCCGTCCAAAGCCGTCGTGCCGCTTTCGTGAGGAGTTTCGGGCGCCGTGAGGCGTACGAAAGTCCCCGAAGAACGACCCCGCGGGGACCGAGGCGCTCGCCTACGGGGATTATGCGCTCTCGCCCGATGGCGCGGGCTGGCACGACGGTCGGCGAAGATCTCTGTGGGCGCGGCGCGGCGGTCGACCGGGCCAAGCTGACGGCCGGCCAAGGACGGTCGGGGCGTTGATCGACCTGTCTCGGCCAAGGTCGGGCGGCTGGGAGCACCACACAGCCTGGCAGGCGCGCAACGACCCTCCGGCCGCGGCGCGAAGGCTCCCGGCGTCGTGGTCGCTGACGGCGTGCCGGATCATGCCGCTCTCATCCCGGTCGGGGCGGACGCGTTTGGCGGGCCGCGCGGCAGCATGAAGCGCCCGAAGGTCTCGACGACCGTCATGCGTCCGCCGCAGCACGGACAGGGCGGGCGCCAGTCGGGCGGCGGCGTGGGCTCGGGCGGCGTGGCCGGCGACGGGGCGGCCAGCAACTCTCGGATACGGGCAAGGTTGGCTCGACGGCCGGCGCTAGCCAGCAGGCCGTAGTGGCGGATGCGGTGGAAGCCCGTGGGCAGGACGTGCAGCAGGAAGCGGCGGATGAACTCATAGGGCCGGTGAGGGTCGATGAGGCTTGCGCGCGCCGGCTTCGCCCAATTCGGCGGCTCGTCCCGGCGCAACCAGCACCGCACCGTCTTGCGATCGAGGTCGAGATGGCGCGCGATGCCGGACACGGAGGCCCCGGCCCCATGCAACCGCAGGACCTCGGCGTGACGCGCCCGGCGCGGCGCGTGCCTGGCGAGCCGGCGCCGGTCGGCGGCTGTCGCCGGACGCGCGTGGTTCTGCTCGGTCCAGTGCGTCGCGGCCCGCTCATCTCCGAGCGTGCTCGCCACAGAGCGGATCACGGCGTGCTCGTCGCCGACCGTCGCCTGCAACGCCTCGCCGAGGTTGCGCACACCCGGCGTTCCAGATCGACGATCACCGTGCCGTAGCGGCGCCCGCGTCGCCAGGTCCACTCGTCGATGGCAATTACGCGCGGGGGCAGCGTGACCGGTAGGCCGGCACGCAGCCGATCGTGGGCACCGCTTCGCCGAAGTCGACCTGGGCGTGACCGGGCGGATGGGCCAGCGGCACGAAGGTCTCTCGGCCCTGGCCCGGCAGATCCGCACGTGGTCCTTCACCACCGTGTAGCCGCCGGCATAGCCGTGCTCGTCGCGCAGCCGCTCGAAGATCCGCTTGGCCGTATGCCGCTGCTTGACCGGTGCGGTCTGGTCCGCCTCCAGGATCGCATCAATCGCCGGCAGAAGAGGCCCGAGCTTCGGCTTCTCGACCGGCTTCGGGCGCGTGTAGCCTAGCGGCAACGAAAACCGGCACATCTTGGCGATCGTCTCGCGGCTCAGCCCGAACACAGGGACCGCCTCACGCCGGGAGTTGCCGTCGATGAACATGAACTGCCGAACGGCCGCGTAGACTTTCACGGCAAACATCCTTGGCCCCTCTCGACAGAGAAGCCACTCCACTGGCCGGCTTTTATAAGGGCCGCATCAGCACTACGCCGACGCTCCAGTGGATGGTTTTGTCACCGCCCTACACAGCTCTCGATGGTCGTGAAGATCCAGGCCAGAAATGTCGCCCCGCTGGACCGCGCGAAGGCCGCCAAGCGGTTGCGTTTTCGTCCGGTATTGCCTGAACAAGGTGGAAAGCCGCCGCGAACGCCTCCGCGCCGAGAAGCTATGGATTCGCGTAATGCAGGAAGGCGCTTAAAATTGGCTACGGACGCGCCAAAGGTTAGCGATAGTCGCTTTCCCGAGGAGCGACGTGGGCGCTGGTCAGCCCCCCGCATTGCGGAGTTCGCCTACATGGATGTCGTCGAGATCTATCGCTCGCCGTGGCGGACCATCGGCCTCTTCCTGGCCTCCGTCGGTTTCACGGCATTCGCCGGATGGCTGATCTATGCTCACCCAACAATCGGGCTCACGGCCGTGACGCCTGGAAGCTTCGGCGAGTTCGAGGCATATGTTGGCGTCGCGTTCTTCGGCCTCTGCATAGTGCTGATATTCCCGAAGCTGTTTCAGTCGAAGCTGGTGGTGTCCGTCGGGCCGCGGGGGATCTACGATCGCAGGCTGTCGACCGATTGGATTCCGTGGAAGTCGATCCGCAGCGTGACGCCGGTGCAGTTCCAGCGGCAACGCATGCTGGTACTGGAAATCGATCCGGCGGCCGACGCGGATCTGCCTTGGACAAAAGGTGCGCGCCGCAAGGCCAAACTGAACCGGGTCTTCGGGCGGTCCGGGTACTGGATGACGGCGGCCGATCTGCGCGGCGGCTTCCCGGCATTGGTCGAGGCGGTGTCCGCGGCCAAGCGCGGCGCGTAGCCTTGGGGCCGCCGACTATGCCGTTGCCCGGCCTGTAGATCGGCATCGAACCATAATCTTTCCCTTAGGTTGACCTAAACTACTGTAGTATAGGCTGAATTTTGCAGGGATATGAGTTCTTGATCCGCGCCGATCGTGACCCCATCGATAAATAGACTTCCATTATTTTGTCGCGACATTTAGTGGCATTCATGGCGGAGGCATGGTTCGACGCCGATCATCAGTCGAAGGTTGCCTCGATGCGCCAGCGCTCGCGGTAGTAGCGCTTGTCGTGGCGAATCACAGCACCGTGTGTTCACCGATCGCGGCGTCATCCAGTTGCACGAGGAAGGCGGCACCGATGCCGCCCTCGATCAGGCGCGCCACCGCCGCCCGTTGCCGTCCCACGATGATCATCTGACCCAGCGATAGGGGTGCATCGAGCGCCAGCGCCACGCCAGACGCCGACAGGTTCACGATCTGCGCCGGTACCCGCCGCCCGCTCATCAGCGTGACCTCCACCGCCGTATGGGCAGGCACGATCCGTCGGGAAACCCGCACGACATCCGACGGTGGCGCCTGCCGGCGCGCCAGCTCGAGGAGGCTTCGCGCCACAGCACCGGGAGACGGGACCGGACCGACGACCCGCACAGCGAAGTCGCTGCTTTCCACCCATGCGACATGGCCCTCGAAGGAGCCCGCGCCGCGGACGCTGCACGTCAGGCGTTCCTCGCTGGTCGGGAGCGTCGCGGATCGTAACCGCAGCCCTGCGGGCGAGATATCGACCGTGACGGCGTGGAACTCGGTCCCGTCGCGGCGCAGGCACACGGCCGGGGCGACGACGGCGTGACGTGCGATGACGCGGCGCTCCGTCATGGGCTGAACGCTGCCGCTACGGGGCGAAAGGCGCGCACGAGATCCCCGTCGAGGCGGCTCACCATATCGCCCAGGACGATCAACGCTTCGGCCGGAGGCATGGGCGTCTTGTAGGGGCGGCGCTCGATCAGGGCCGCGTAGATGTCGCAGACGGTGACCAGCCGCACGAGGTCGGGGATTTCCCCACCCCTCAGCCCGTCGGGGTAGCCCGAGCCATCGAGCATTTCATGGTGCGAGCGGACGACGGCGAGGGTTTCCTCCTCGAAGCCCGCGCCCGCGAGCATGGCGTGTCCCTCCGCCGCGTGGGAGCGCATCACCCGCAACTCGTCGCCTTCGAGCCGGCCGGGCTTGTTCAGGATGGCCGGCGGGACCCGGGTCTTGCCGATATCATGCAGGAGCGCGGCTTTGGCGAGCCGGTGACGATCGCGCGCCGCGAACCCGAGCGCTCCTCCGAACGCGACCGACAGGCCGGCCACGAGCAGCACGTGCTGGTGCGTGACGTCGTCGAACCGTTGCACGGTGCGCACCCAGTCGCGGATGCTCGTCTCGCGCACGGCCCGTTCCACGAGATCGGTGCCCATGTCGACCACGGACGGCGAGATCGGCTGATCGGCAAACAGCGTGGCCGCGATGAAGCGGCGCGCCTCGATGGCCCTCTTCTGCACCGGCGGAGGAGGAAGTGCCGTCCGATCGCCCAGGCGATCGAGCCTATCGATGATGAGCTTCACGGCAGCGGCTGCGCCGAGGGTCTGGCTCGCCCCCAGAAGCCGCGCCTGCGCCTCGGCTCTCGCTGCGTTGCCGTGCACGAGAAAGAGATAGGGTGCGCTCTCGCCCCGAACGATCTTGAGGGTCCGCTGAAGGCGCAGGACCGCGTCCGAGGTAAGCGTGCTGACGTCGCTGAGGATCATCCCAGGTGTCGTAGCTGGAGCCGGGTCCTCGTAGAGGTCCAGAACCCGACAGGCGCGGAACGCTCCGAGGTCGCGGGCGAGGCGCTCGCCGCGGCGCCGGTCGTCGGTGATCAGCAGAAGCTCGCCCATCCCAGACCCGTCAGAGGATCGCGCGCTCGTCGAAGGTCATCGAGCTGAACCTGAGCCGACGCAGCCGCGCCACGTGCGCCGCCGTGCGTGCGCGCCATTCGCTGCTCGCCACAACCTGTATGGTGATTGCGCCAGCATAATTTGCAACTTTTGGGCGTCAAAGGTTTGTATATCCCGCCACTACGGAAGTAATACAACCCAAAATTGTTACAAACGGGATAACATTGTGCGCTGGATCCGCAAATTCGATATCGTCACCAGCCACCCGTGGGCGTGAGCGCCACCACCCACCATGGAGCCATCGCATCGTCGGCTGCACGGATCCTCTCAGAGCCTGTTTGAGGTCCTCTGCCGTCCGTCCCCATCTGTCTCGTGTGGCAACACAAATTCCGCCTGGCGGGGCGGAGGAGAGAGCAGATGTGGACGGACCGGCATCGGACGCGCCATGAGACGCGTCTGAAGGACATGGTGATGCAGGCGGGCTTGGACGAGGTGGCCCGCTTCCTGGAGCGGGCCGACCCGGCGGCACGACCCAACGCCAAGTCAGCGCGCCTCGTGATGGCGGCCGTTGCTTGGCATCTGCGCACGGGCGGCGGGTGGCGGGCGCTGCCCGACGGCTTCCTGCCCTGGCGCACCGTCTATGGATGGTTCCGGCGCTGGGTGGACAAGGGTCTGTTCGAGAGCCTGATGCGGACGCTCGCGCGCCGACAGCGCCGCCGCTGCGGGCGGCGTCCCACGCCGCGGCTGGCGATCATCGATACACAGAGCGTCAAGTGCATCGGTGTGCGCGGGCCACGCGGCTACGACGCCGCCAAGAAGCTGGTCGGGCGCAAACGCGTGGCGCTGGTCGATGCCGAGGGGCACGTCCTGGGGCTCGCCGTCGTGCCGGCCAACGTTCAGGATCGCGA
>NZ_JAUYZI010000095.1 GCF_030700245.1 Methylobacterium amylolyticum | reverse complement strand
ACCACCGCTCGCAGATCGACCGTGCGCTTGTTGCCGCCCCGCTTGGCCGGCGGGATCAGCGGTTCGATCAGCGCCCACTCGGCATCCGTCAGGTCGCTGGGATAGCGCTGGCCCCTTCGATCGTACCGGCCCCGGTTCTCCTGTGTCCACATCAGCCGCCTCCAAAAAGAGGCCGCATCTCAGCACAAGATGCCGCCGAACAACAATATGATCCCAGACGGACTCTCAGAGTTCGGCAGGGACGAAGTGGCAGGCTTCCGGAGGAACGACGACCTGAACGCGAGCGCCGGGTTCGAGCATGGGCGGGCCGCCGGTGGCGGGGGTCGGCTCGCACGAGACCTACGGCGCGCCGCGCGTCCACGCCGACCTGCGTGAGCAGGGTGTACGGCACTCCCGCAAGCGCATCGCCCGGCTGATGCGCGAGGCCGGCCTCGTCGGGGCCAGCCACCGGCGCGGCGGCCCCGTCACGACCCGGCGCGATCCGGAGGCACGGCCCGCCCCCGATCTGGTCGACCGCGACTTCGCGGCCGAGGCTCCGAACCGGCTGTGGGTGGCCGACATCACCTACGTGCCGACGGCGGCCGGCTTCCTCTACCTCGCCGTGGTGCTGGACGCCTTCAGCCGCAGGGTCGTCGGCTGGGCGATGGCCAATCACCTGCGCGCGGAGCTGGTGCTGGACGCCCTGGAGATGGCCGTCACCCAGCGCAAGCCGCGCGACGTGATCCACCACTCCGACCAGGGCTCGCAGCTTGCGTTCAAGTGGTCGTCGCAACGTTATTATGGACGGATGCCATTGCGGCGTCGAGGGCCTCGGCGGGTGTCTTCCAGTTCAGGGTCTTGCGCGGCCTGCTATTGAGTGCAGCGGCCACGGCCGCGAGGTCCCCTTCGCCATGGGTGCTCAGATCGGTTTCCCTGGGAAAGTATTGTCGCAGCAATCCGTTGGTGTTCTCGTTCGTCCCGCGTTGCCACGGGGAGCGCGGATCGCAGAAGTACACCTGCAGACCTGCATCAATCCGCAGCCGCGCGTGCTCGGCCATCTCCGATCCCTGATCCCAGGTCAGCGAGCGCCGCAGTTGCTCCGGCAAGCTCGTGATCGTGCGGGTGATCGCGTCACGCACCGCCTGCGCGCCGTGGCCAGCCAGCGCAGGCCCGTTCTTCTCGCGCGGTGCCACGCCATGCCCCTCCATCGGTGGAAGGTGCAGCAGCATCGTGAAGCGTGTCGTGCGCTCGACGAGCG
This sequence comes from Methylobacterium amylolyticum, assembly GCF_030700245.1. Classification (GTDB taxonomy): domain Bacteria; phylum Pseudomonadota; class Alphaproteobacteria; order Rhizobiales; family Beijerinckiaceae; genus Methylobacterium. Next base: position 9,812 of record NZ_JAUYZI010000095.1, on the reverse strand, counting down.
TGCCGATCGCCGAGCTGCGCAGCCCGAGAATGAGATCGCCCTCCCAGTGTCCCGGCACGGCGCGGTCCTGCACTTCGGGCGGACGTTCGCTGATGAGGACTTCGGGCGTGATGAACGCCTTGCCCCGGCTGTGGCTGCGCGCCCGAGGCACCCGCAAAGCTCGGCCCGTGCGCAGACACGCCGTCAACTCACGCTTCAGCGCACCCCGGCCTTGAACGTAGAGCGCTTGGTAGATGGCCTCGTGGCTGATGCGCATCGTCGCGTCACCCGGAAAGTCGAGGCGCAGGCGCTCGGCGATCTGCTGCGGGCTCCAGGCCATACCCCACCGCCGGCTCTGCCGTCGCCCGTGTCGCCGCCCCTTCCAGGGAACGGCCGGTCCGGGCACCGCGATCCCGCCTGGACTGGTGACGGCGCCGGCCAGACGATCCTGCACGTACGTCCGCAGTCTTGCGTTCGTGGCCAGCTTCGCACGCTTGGCACGCCGGGCCGCGCGCTCGGCGTGCCACTGCGCCGTCGTCGCCCGATAGTCCAGGTTGCCGCCGCGCGTGGCCGCGTTCCGCCGCAACTCGCGCGAGATGGTCGAGGCCGCCCGCCCCAGGCGGCGTGCGACCTCGCGCACCCCATGCCCCTGAACCCGCAGCAGGGCGATCTCCTCTCGCTCGGCGAACGACAGGTAGCGGTCAGACGGCGGCTTGGAGGATCGCGACAGGTGCGAGGGAGCCATCCCGCCGCCCTCTCGGAACCACCGGAAGCCAACCGGCTGCGAGATCCCGCATCCCATCGCCGCGTCCTCGCTCGATAGACCCGAGGCGACCAGCGCCCAGAACCGGCGCCGGTGCTCCTGCCGTGCCACCGGAGGTCGTCCCGGCGACCTCACCTTATCCCGCAAAGCCCGATCCGAACGCCGTCGACCCGCCATCGCCACAGCCCTCCATAAGCTGTTGCAACGACCGCGTGATTCCACCCAGTACACGTCGCTGGCCTTCGGTAATCGCTGCCGGGAGGCGGGTGTGCGCCCGTCGATGGGTTCGGTCGGCGACGCCTACGACAACGCCATGGCCGAGAGCTTCTTCTCCACCCTCGAATGCGAACCGCTCGCCCGCCGCCGCTTCCGCTCGCAGGCAGAGGCGCGCATGGCGGTCTTCAGCTACATCGAGGCCTTCTACAATCCGCTGCGCCGCCACTCGGCGCTCGGCTACCGCTCGCCCATCGTCTACGAGCAGGAGACCGGGTCAAAACCGTCAATCGAGACCCTGCTCAGCCAAGCCCCCTGAACCGTCCACAAAAACGGGGCAATCCCACTTCGCTGGGAGATCCCGGGGGCGGACACCCTCGTCAGCGCCGCAGTCTACCAGATCAATCAGCAGAACGCCCTCGTGGCCGACCCGGTCAACCCGACCTTCAGCATCCAGACCGGTCAGGTACGCTCGCAGGGTTTCGAGACCGAGGTCCGGACGAACTTCGGGCCACTCCAGGCGGTCGCTTCCTATTCCTACACCGACGCGCGGCAGGTGCGGACCACGGTGGCGGCGAACTTGAATCAGCTTCTGGACCTCGTCCCCTACCATCAAGCCGCGGTGTTCGGCACCTACGACATGGCCGCCGTCGGCCTTCCCGGCCTGCGGTTCGGCGGTGGCGTGCGCTACATCGGCAGTTCCAACATCTCGGGCGGAGTGACATTCGACACGCGGCCGGCGACCTTGTTTGATCTCGTCGCGATCTACGACTTCGGCGTCGCCGACCAGACTCTCAGGGGCTGGCGCGCCCAGTTCAACGTGCGCAATGTCCTGGACCACGCCTATGTCACCTGCGTGACCGCCAATGGCTGCCGCTACAGCGAGCCGCGCAACGTGTTCGGCACGCTTTCCTATCGTTGGTAGGGCCGGGCTTGCAGGAACTGCGGAGTGCAGTGACCTGACCGGCTGGCTTTGGACCGGGCTGATTGAGAGGATCAGCCGGGACCGAAGGAGCTGTGTATGAAGCGGGGTCAGAAGACGAGCGCGGAGCAGGTCGTGCTCAAGCTGCGCCAGATCGAGGTTCAGACGGCACAGGGCAAGAGCTTGGCGCTCGCGTGCAAAGAAGCCGAGATCTCCGAGCAGAGCTACTATCGCTGGCGCAAAGAGTACGGCGGCTTACAGATCGATCAAGCTAAGCGGATGAAGGAATTGGAGCGCGAGAATACCCGCCTGCGCCGGCTCGTGGCCGATCTGTCCCTGGAGAAGCAGGTGCTCGCGGACGTCGCTGCGGGAAACTTGTAGCCCCCGAGCGACGCCGGCAGGCGGTCGATGGTGCCCGAGAGAAGTACGGTCTCTCGGAGCGCCACGCCTGCCGGATCGTCGGTCAGCACCGCGGCACGCAGCGCTACGTGCCCACGGTTGTGGCCGACGAGGATGAGCTGACCCGCGCCATCATCGCCCTGGCGTCCGAGTACGGGCGCTACGGCTACCGCCGCGTGACCGCGCTGCTGCAAGCGGCCGGCTGGCGGGTGGGCAAGGATCGGGTTCAACGCATCTGGCGTCGTGAGGGGCTGAAGGTCCCACAGAAGCACCGACCGCGCAGCCGCCTCTGGCTGAACGACGGCTCGTGCGTGCGGCTGCGCCCGCTCCACCCCAACCACGTCTGGAGCTTCGACTTCGTCCAGGCGCAGACCCATGACGGGCGGACCCTGCGCGTCCTGACGCTGATCGACGAACACAGCCGGGCCTGCCTCGCGCTGAAGGTGGCGCGGCGCATCGGCAGCCTCGGCGTGATCGAGGCGCTGGCCGACGCGATGTGCCTGCACGGCATCCCGGAACACATTCGTTGCGACAATGGCCCCGAGATGATCGCGAAGGCGCTGCGCAAATGGGTCGCCAAGACGGGCCCGCAGATCCAGTACATCACCCCGGGCTCGCCGTGGGAGAACGGGTACTGCGAGAGCTTCAACGGCAAGTTGAAGGACGAGTGCCTGAAACAGGAGATTTTCTATTCGCTCAAGGAGGCGCAGACTGTGATCGGGATCTGGCAAACCACATACAACCGCGTCCGGCCGCATTCGTCCTTGGGCTACCGGCCGCCCGCGCCCGTCACCGTCCCGGATCTGGCCTTCCGGCTACCCATGGTCGCGGCCATGCAGTAGCCTCTCACGCGGCCCGGTCCAAAATACCGGTCAGGTCAAACCGGAAGACTTCCGGATGCATCTGGCTACGCCAGGGTTGAGAGCGTCAAAATCACATGGATGAATACTGAGGCTCCGAACACATCGACGGACACGGCCACGTCACGCAGACGCGTTTACGATCCGCCCGCCCCTGTCCGCCGCGCAGGTCAGAGTCGTCTGGCGCACCTCGTAATCCTCGCGGCCGTTGAAGCGCGAGTAGGTCAGGCGGAACGAGACCGGCGCGACGGTGCCGTCCGGTGTCCGACGCTCCGGACCGGCGGAACTCGCCTCGACCCGGACTCGGCCGAACTTGGCCGCCGCGCGGCCCACGCTCGCCTGACATGCCTCGACGAGGCTGTTGCGCCCCGGCTGATCGGGCAGCGCCGAGAACAAGTACCGGAGCGCGGTCGGCGTCCCCCGCACGGTGCCGTAGCCCGGCACGTAGCCCAGCACCGTCACCTCGCCCTGGGCGCGGGAAGCGTCCGACGCCGGGCTGAGCTGCCACGGCATCGTCCATCCGGACCCGACCGCACCCAGTGGCGCGGCGAACAGGTTGAAGGTGCTGCGCGCCGGGCCGGTCGCGCCGATCAGCGGCACGAGCGCGAGCGCGCAGATCGAGGCCAGAGCGTAGATCCGCATGATGGTCTCCTGTCCTTGGGGGCTTCGTCAGAAGGGAGTGGGCCGCAGGGAGGCCGGCAACGCGATCCCACCGATACCCTCGGCATGGGCGACGTCACGGATGGCCGGTCGGACAGGGTGCGGCGTCTGCATGGGGGCTATCGCGCCCGTGCGGCGGACGCCGTTGCGCGCGTGCGCGGCGACCCGGCCGGGTCGGGGCCGTTCCACGGTCGCGCGTGGCGGTCGAGCGTTACGCACGGGCGAGGGCTCCACACGGGCGACCGGGGGCGCGGCGCGCGCATGCGAGCGGTGCGTGCTTCCGGCCGTCTCCGCGGCGGGAGAAGCGAGGCGGGTCGGTGCTTTCGCCACGGGGGCCGGCGGCACGGAGGTCACGGGGCGGACGATCGCCGCGATCACGTCCGCCGGCTCCTGCATCGGCTCCGTGCGTGCGAGGACGGTCGGCGCGGCCGTGAGGGGCACCATCTCGTGCGGCGACAGGGTCCGTGCCGTCAGGGCCGGCACCCGCGGCTGAGCCGCACGGTCCGGGGGCAGCCCGGATACGACGTTGGGTGGGACGATCGGCTCTACGGTGCGGGCTGGGCCGATGGGGCCGACGGCCTCGGGCTGGGCGACAGCGGATTCGACGAACACCGCTGCCATCCTCGGCGTAAGCGGTTCCGTCCACCGGACCGCCCCGACATCCTCGGTGTCCGACGCCATCGGCATGGTGACGCGTGCCAGTCGCGTGTTCCGCTCCTGGTCGTCGGACGCGGCCAGCGCCGCACGGTGCGGCGTCACCATCCCCGATCCATTCCCGCTCAACGATAGCTGCACCTTGGCCGCGGTCAGGACGCCGCAGATCAGGCCGGCGGCTAGGATCGAGGCGCCGAGCGCGCGGCTGCGCGATCGTCCCCAGTCGCTCTCGGGCTTCCGCTGCCGCGGGCCGGGGGGGCCGACCACTTCGCGGGCGGCGACGGGGGATCCGTCCCCGGCGCAGGGCGGCGGGCGCTCGTCGCTCACGGGCGTGTGATCGCTTGGAGGCTGAGCGCTCGCCGCCGCGGCGGCACCCGGTCGGACGGCATGGGCGCCGGATCTTCGTCTCGATGAGGCAGCCGGACGCTCGCCTGAGCTGTCGTCGGACCGCGCCGAGGCGGGGACCGTCCTGCCGTTCCTTCGCGCGCGTTTTAGAGGAGGGCCGGGTCGCGGCGTGGGTGCCGCGCCAGTCCGCGGAGCACGGGCGACCGGAGATCCCGGCTCGTCCGCTGCGGCATCGAGCAGATCGCCGAGCCAGGGACCGGCGCGGCCTGCCGTCTTGGCGGGAGCAGGCGTCCGCGTCCCGGCCTTCCGCCGGCCTGCCGCGTCCGCCTTCAGGGCGTCGAGGTCGAGGGCCTCGTCGCCGTCGAAGTCGATGTACCAGCCGGCCGCACCGGCCGGCGGTGCATCTGCATCGCGATCGTCGCTGGGCACGGCCTACTCCTCGCGGAAGACGCGCTCGACCTGGTCGCTCAGCGGGGCGATCAGGTAGTCGAGCATCGTCCGGTTGCGGGTGGTCACGATGACCTGCGCCGGCATCCCCGGCTGCAGAACGATGTCGCGGGCGCGCAGGCCCGCCGCGTCGTCGAAGCGGACCTGCGCGGTGTAGTGACCGGTGCCCGTCCCGCCGGGGTCGTCGAGGCGGTCGGCCGAGACCGTGGCGACGCGGGCGGCCGCGATCGGCCGGCGCTTCTGCGCGATCCCGGTCAGGCGCACCTCGGCGGCCATGCCGGCGGCGACCTCGTCCACGTTCTCGGGCGGGATCTGCGCCTCGACGATGAGGGCGCGCTGGCTCGGCACGACGTCGAGCACGTGGCTGCCCGCCGCGATCACGCCGCCGACCGTGAAGGCGGTGAGCGCGACCACCGCCCCTTCGGAGGGGGCGCGCACCGTCGTCCGCTCCAGCACCGCCCGCGCGTCGATCAGCTTGGGGCCGATCTCGCCCAATCGCGCCTGCGTCTCGCGCAGCCCGTCGACGATCTCGGTGGTACGGTCGCGCTCGGCGGCGACGATGGCCAGCCGCGTTTCGCCGATCCGCTCGTCGGTGCTGGCGACCGCCGCCAGCTTCGATCCGCGGTCGGCGGTGATCTGCGCCGCCGTGCGCTCCAGCGACACCAGCCGGGTCTTGGGGGCGAAGCCCTTGGCGAACAGGTCGCGGATGCCGGCGAGCTCGTCGTCGATCAGCGCCTGCTGCCGGTCGAGCCCGGCGATCTCCACGCGGTAGCCCTTGATCTGTTCGCCGAGCTGCACGATGCGCTGGCGCCGCACGGCGATCTGGGCCTCGAACTGGCGCTTGCGCTCGCGGAACAGCGCGCCCTGGTTGCGCACGGCCTCGTCGGCCGAGGGCGTCCCCGCCCGGTCGGCCAGGGCATCGAACTTCGGTCCGTTCGCGCCGTCGCGCTCGGCGACGAAGCGCGCCTCCTGCGCCCGCAGGGCGTCGCGCTCGATCTGCAGGGTGTCGAGGCGCGCCCGCGGAGCGACGGGGTCGAGCTGCAGGAGGATCTGTCCCTTCTCGACGTGGTCGCCCTCATGCACCATCAACTCGCGTACGACGCCGCCATCCGGATGCTGGACCGCCTGCCGGTTGCCCTCGACCTTGACCACGCCGGGGGCGACGACCGCCCCGGCCAGCGGTGCCAGCCCGGCGAAGGCCCCGAAGCCGCCGAAGAACACCGCCATCACCGCCGCCCCGGCGAGCACCGGTCCCCGGGTGCCGTGGCGCGCGTGGCGCCGGTACGGCAGGCCAGGCGCCGGTGCGAGGGAGACCATGCCGCTCAGGTCTGTGCCACTCATGCGCGCGCCTCCACCGAGCGGGGCTGGCGCCGGCGCAGGGAGTCGATCAGCTCTGCGCGCGGGCCGTAGGCGGAGATCGCGCCGCCCTCCACCACGAGGATGCGGTCGGCCGCGGCGATCAGGTTGGGGCGATGCGCCACCACGAGGACGTTGGCCCCGCGCGACACCACCTCGACGATCGCCTGGATCAGCGCCATCTCGCCCGCCGCGTCGAGGTTGGCGTTCGGCTCGTCGAGGACCACGAGACGCGGATCGCCGAACAGGGCCCGCGCCAGACCGACGCGCTGGCGCTGCCCCCCTGACAGGCCGGCGCCCCCCTCGCCCAGCACGGTCTCGTAGCCGTCGGGCAGGTCGAGGATCATCGCGTGCACGCCGGCCAGCTCCGTTGCCGCGACGATGGCCGCGTCGTCGGCGTCGGCGTGGAAGCGGGCGATGTTGTCCCGGATCGTGCCGGGGAACAGCCCGGCCTCCTGCGGCAGGTAGCCGATCGCCCGGCCGTGGTCGGCCCGGCCCCACGGGTCGAGATCGACGCCGCCGAAGCGGACGCGGCCCGAACTCGGGGGCAGCGCCCCGACCACGAGCTTGGCCAGCGTGCTCTTGCCCGCCCCGCTCGGACCGACCACGCCCAGCAACTCGCCGGGCGGCAGGTCGAAGGAGACGTTGCGCAGCAGCGGGCGGCGCGTGCCCGGCAGCAGGTAGGACAAGCCCTCGACGGTGAGCCCGCCCGCCGCGATCGGCACGTGCATGCGTGCCCTCGGCGTGGGCTCAGCGCGCAGCAGGCCGTCGAGGCGCCGCAGCGCGTCGGCGCCGCCGACGAACTGACGCCAGGACGCGACCGCCTGCTCCACGGGGGCGAGCGCGCGCGCCATGATGATGCTGGCCGCGAAGATGGTCGCGGGCAGGATGGTGTGATCGATGGCGAGGTAGGCGCCGACGCCGAGCATCGCCGCCTGGAGCAGGAGGCGCAGGAAGCGGATCGCGGCGGTGGATGTCGTGTTGAGGTCGCCGGCCCGCGCCTGATCGCCCAGCATACCGTCGCGGTCGGCGTCCCAGCGGCGGGCGACGGCGGCCTGCATGCCCATCGCCCGGATCACCTCGGCGTGCCGCACGAGGCTCTCGGTGAAGGCGTAGGCGCGCGCTGCCGTGTCGGTCGCCCGCGAGAGCCTGCGCCGGGTCGCCCACTCGTTGAGGACGGCCACCGCGAGCAGGACCAGGGTCCCCAGCGCCGCGGTGGTGCCGAGCGCCGGGTGCACCAGGAACAGCAGGACGAAGTACAGGGGCGTCCACGGCGCGTCGAACAGGAAGTGGACGGCCGGGCTCGCGATGGTCATGCGGACTTGGTCCAGGTCGCGCAGGGCCTGGGCGCTGCGCGCCTCGCCGGGCCGGACCGCTCGTCCGACCGAGGCCGCGAGGACGCGGTGGGCGAGGCGGGTGTCGAGCATCGCGCCGACGCGCCCGAGGACGCGGGCGCGGATGGCGTCGAGCATGCCCATCACCGCGAGGGCGAAGGCCAGCACGAGGGTAAGCGCGACCAGGGTCGGCACGCTCTGGCTCGACAGGACGCGGTTGTAGACCTGCGTGAGGTAGAGCGGCGAGGCGAGGTAGAGCAGGTTGATGCCGCCGCTGAACAGCGCCGCCATGGCCAGCGCCGGCAGGTTACCGCGCAGGGCGGTGCCGATCTCGGGGTCGAGCGAACGCTTCGCCATCCTGCGAGGGAGCCTCCGGCGGGACGGACCGCGCGGGAAGCGGTCAGGGACGGGCGGGACGGACGTGCGCCGCGGCGTGGGCCGGGATCCGCTGGGGACCCCGGCCCGGACGGCTTGGTGCAGCCGTCCGCGTGGTTGCGCAGGCTCAGGCCGCGCCGAGCAGGCCGCCGTCGTGGTGCAGCGACTGCGTCATCGAGTCGAGCGAGCTGTCCAAGTGGAGGCTGCCCTCGAAGCTGTGCGAGCTGTAGTCGACGTTGTGGCTGGCCTGCGACGAGTCGGAGGCCGAGCCACCGAAGTCCTGCTCGTGCGAGGCGTAGGACGACGACGAGCCGTCGTCCCCGGAACCGCCCGAGGCGGTCTCGTAGGAATGCGACGCCGCGCTGCCGTTGTCGACGATCGAGGAGTCTTGCGAGCTGCTCTGGTGATCGCTGTAGGTCGTGTGGTTGGACGAGGCGTCGGCGTCGAGGTTGAGCACCTTGCTCAGGTCGAAGCTGCTGGAGGAGCCGCCGTCGCCACCGTTGCCGCCCCCACCGGTGTTGCCGCTGTCGGTGAGGGTGCTCAGGAAATCAGCCATGGAGGATTCCTTCTCTGTCGGCTGAGGGCTCGGGACGGGCACGTGAGCCGGATGGCTCCAGGAATATGCGTCCGTCCGACGAGTGCAGGCGGGAAGCCCACTCTCGACCAATCGGCATGAAATCACCCTGTTCCCAAATTAAAATCCCTAAAATTCGAGATGAAACCTATGTTATGATTGCCACGTTTGCGACTAAATCAAGACAAGCGGGGCCATAATGTCGATGTAGGACAGCGTGATGAGCTTGTCGGTATAGCCTCGATCCGGTCGAGCGCGGGGCTGTCACCATGAAGGTGAACGGTGGCTAGTAACCGGGCTTTCTCCAACCTGTCGGACTACTGACACGTCCGGATATGCCTAGAGCTATTTCCGAGCAGGTTGCGACGTGGGACTGTTTGCGGCGTTGCCGTGTGAAGGAGCCGCTGATGCCTTCACCGTTGTCCCTGGATCTGCGCGAGCGCGTCGTGGCGGCCGTGGCCGAGGGAGCGTCCTGCCATCAGGTTGCCGCGCGCTTCGGGGTCAGCGTATCGAGCGCCTGCCGCTGGTCGGAGCGCTTCCGCCAGGACGGCCACGTCGCCGCCAGGCCGTCGGGTGGCGACCATACCTCGCACCGCATCGAGGCGCATGCCGGGCTGATCCTGGCGACCTACGAGGAGCGGCCGGACCTGTTCCTGCACGAACTGCGCGACGCCCTGGCCGGGCGCGGCGTGCCCACCAGCACGAGCGGGCTGTGGCGCTTCTTCCGGCGGCATCGGATCACCCGTAAAAAGGGGCGGTCCACGCCGCCGAGCAGGCGCGGCCGGACGTGAGAGCGGCCCGCCAGGACTGGTTCGAGGCGCAGCCCGATCTCGATCCCGACACGCTGGTGTTCATCGACGAGACGGCCACCAACACGAAGATGGCCCGCCGCTATGGCCGGGCGCCGCGCGGTCATCGCTGCCGGATGGCC
>NZ_JAUYZI010000094.1 GCF_030700245.1 Methylobacterium amylolyticum | reverse complement strand
CCGCTGGTGGGCCCGGACTTTGCCGTTCGATCCTTGGGTTTTCGGCGGCCGGCTCTGACGCGTGCGGGGTCGATGCGGCGGGCCAAGCTCAGCAGGCGCGCGGCCAGGGCTGGCGGGTCGATCGGGCCGCAGGCCGCCCAGTGCTCGGGCGGCAGGGCGATGCACAGGCCATCGTAGCCGCTGCGGATCTGCAGCACGAGGTGATACAGCGACACCTTCGGCGCGGCCCCCGCGTCCGGGGCGTGCGCGCGCTCCACGCAGCGCTCGATCAGCGCCAGCACGTTGTAGGCCAGCAGCGCCACGCTGAAGCCGAGAAGCGCCGCGCGCGGATGACCGAGGCTCGGGATCTCGCTGCGCAACACGCCCTCCAGACGCTGGAACATGCCCTCGATGCGCCAGCGGTCCCGGTAGGCCTGCGCGATCTGCGCGGCCGTCACCGTGGCCGGCAGGTTGCTCCACAGCCGCAGCACCCGGTCGCCCGCCTGGGTCGGCTGCGCCAGGGTCAGTTCGATGCGCCGCCACGGGACGGCCTGCTCCGGGCCCGACGGCTCCTGGGGTAGATGCTCCTGGGGCGGAGGCTCCTGGGGTGGATGCTCCTGGGGTGGATCGAGCGTGATCGTCTGCTCGCGCAGGCGGCCCGTCTCGGTCCGGCCCGCCGCGTGCCAGTCTCCCGCATCCCGCAGGCGGGGATGGTTGGCGTGCTCGCGCACCACGAAGCTGGCCCCGGCCGCCGCCCAGCCGCGCAGCAGCGCGCCGGGGCAGAAGTGGCGGTCGCCGATCCAGACCTGTCCCGGACCGGCCCGTTCCAGCAGGGGGGCGGCCAGGGCACGCTCGTGCTGGTAGGCGTCCTCGCCCGCCACCAGATCGGTCACCAGGCCGCTGTCGGGATCGTAGACCACCATCGCCAGCCCGGGCAGGGCCGCCCCGCGCACGCCGCGCAGGGCCTTCAGGCGCTTCTGGCTGGCCGGCAGGTGGTTGCCGTCGAGGATCCGGATTGGGATTGCCCCGTTTTTGTGGACGGTTCAGGGGGCTTGGCTGAGCAGGGTCACGGTTGGCGGTTCTGACCCAGTCTTCTGCTCGTAGACGACGGGCGAGCAGTAGCCGAGCGCGGAGTGCCGGCGCAGCGGGTTGTAGAGGGCCTCAATGTAGCTGAAGACCGCCATCCGTGCCTCGGCCTGCGAGCGGAAGCGGCGGCGGGCGAGCAGTTCGCATTCGAGGTTGGAGAAGAAGCTCTCGGCCATGGCGTTGTCGTATGCGTCGCCGACCGACCCCATCGAGGGACGCACGCCCGCCTCCCGGCATCGGTTGCCGAAGGCCAGCGACGTATATTGCGAGCCCTGGTCGGAGTGATGGATCACGTCGCGCGGCTTGCGCTGCGTGACGGCCATCTCCAGGGCATCCAGCACCAGCTCCGAGCGTAAGTGGTTGGCCATCGCCCAGCCGACAATCCGGCCACTGAAGGCGTCGAGCACCACCGCGAGGTAGAGGAAGCCGGCTGCCGTCGGCACGTAGGTGATGTCGGCCACCCACAGCCGGTTCGGAGCCTCGGTTACGAAGTTGCGGTCGACGAGATCGGGGGCCGGCCGTGCCTCCGGATTGCGCCGGGTCGTGGTGGGCCCCCCGCGCCGGTGGCTGGCTCCCACGAGGCCGGCCTCGCGCATCAGCCGGGCGATGCGCTTGCGGGAGTGCCGTACACCCTGCTCACGCAGGTCGGCGTGGACGCGCGGCGCGCCGTAGGTCTCGTGCGAGCCGAGGTGCACGGTGCGGATGCGCTTCAGCAGCGCGGCGTCCGCTACCACCCGCGCCGAGGGCTCTCGCCCCGCCCAGGCGTAGTACCCCGCCTTCGACACGCCGAGCACACGGGCCATCGCCGCGATCGGGAAGTCGGCCTGGTTTGCGCTCATGAACCGGAAGACCCCGACGGCAGGACCCCGGTCTCCCGCGCGATACCTGAGCCGTCGCGCGAGAGAGGATATCGCGCTCCAGCTTCAGCTGTCCGTTCTCACGCCGGAGCCGGACGAGTTCGTCGTGCTCGCTAGTCGTCAGGCCGGGATCGGCCGTCGGCGGCTTGACCTCGGATCGACCCTCGCCGCGGTCGGCCTCGGCGACCCAATTCTGGATGGTCTGGCGCGAGGGCTCGAACTCGCGGGCAAGGTCGGTCGGATCGCGGCCGGCGCGGACCAGATCGACCATCTGCTGGCGGAACTCGGCCGGGTACCGGGAACCGCACCGACGAGAGAACGCCGGCGCACAACCACCCAGAACCGCTTCTCGACTTGCTCTGGGCAGTCCTCGGCGAGGATGCGTCGCTGTGGCCCTACCGGGTCGAGCATTCGCTCGAAGGGCTGGCCCAAGCTCCGGAAACGGCAGCGGATCCAAGGCTTTCCGAGCTTCGCCGGCGCTTGGAGCTGAGGTAGCGAACGACCTGTCTGGATTGAGCGTCGAACCGAAGGTCTGCTTCCTGGCCGAAGGACAAGGTCCGGTAGTGGCCGAAGGCAGATTGATAACTTTCGAGCGAACGACGAAATGCTGCAGACGCCGGCTCCGCTCTTATGTATCAGGCGCGCGTATGGAACCAATTGACTGCTGAACTAGCCGTCACCGTGCAATCTAGATTTCATCGACTTCGGCGAAATTCGTAGCCCTCTACGGCAACTCTGCGAGCAGCCGCATCAGGTCCTTCTGTCGGCGCATCCCGGTCTTGGTGAACAGGCTCTTCAGGTGCGTCCTCACCGTGCTCGGGGCGATGCCGTACCGCGCCGCGACGTCCGCGGGCGAGCCGCCCTCGCTCAGGCCCAGTAGCACGCGCAACTCGGCGCCCGTCAGCCCGAACGTCCGGCCCAAGGCCTCGACGCGGCTCGGCGCGGCGGCCTGATCCTGTACGAAGACCGCCACGCGCATGTGACCGGCCACGACCGCCTTGCGACGGCCGGTGGCAAGCGGCAGAACGCTCAGGATCGCCGTGCCCCCGTCCCGCCGCGGCAACGCCAGTGTCCGCGCGCCGGTCTGCTGCCCGATCCGGCTCAGAGACCAAGCCGCCCCGTCCCCACACCTGTCGCTCCAGGGCTCGACGGTGCCCCGCCGTGCGCGCAGGACATCGCCGGCCGCGAGCAAGCGCTCGCCCGCTGCGTTGGCGTGCACGAGCCCACCGGTGCCGTCGAGGATGAGCACCGCGGTGGAGAGGGCATCGAGGACGTCGGCGAACAGGCCGCGCTCGACCGTCTTGTGATCGATCAGGTCGGCGATGGTGATCGCGCGGCGGACGTGGGGCGCCAGGAGGGCCATGCGAGCCTGCTCCTCCGCGTCGTAGGGGCCGCCTTCCGGACCGCGGGTGAGGCCTATATAGGCCAGACGCGCCTGGCTCTTGATGAGGGCGGTGAGCAGGACGTAGCGGAAGCCCTGCGGCGCCGCCCACTCGCGGTAGATGCGGCTGTGCAGCAACTCGTCCTCCGCGACGAGTTGTTCCGACGTTGCGGGCTCGTCCACCGGGCGTAGGATGAGTTCGTGGCCGAACAGGTCGCAAAGGTGATACTGCTCGCGGTAGAGCGCTTGGTAGTGCTCCGAGATGCCCGCCCAAACGATCGCGCGCTCGGTTCCCGTGACGAAGTCGCTGATCGAGAGCGTGCCGGCCGGGCTGTCGAGGGCGGCCGCGATCTGCTCCAGCGTGCTCGACCAGAGCGCCGGGTCGATCGCGCAGTCGTAGATCTGCTCGATGAGGTGGGACAGCGCGGCGGCGTCCATGGGCGTCGTTCTCGTCGTCAGCCGCATATGTCACAAGCAAACGGGCTGTCGGGAACAGCCGGGATCTGCTCCGGCGTCATCGGCCACGCAACAGATGCGATCGCGCGATTGTCGATTGATGTGATCGGGCGCAGCAGGCAGGCGGCATTCACGCGCGATATCCTCTTGGTGAGGCTGTTCAGGCTCGATCGATTGATCATCGACGGCGCACATAAGGGCTTCGGCGGCTCGAATGTTCCGACACCCAGCACAAATCGAGCCATTGTGTGAATAATCACACACGTTAAACCGCAGGCGCAGCCGAGCACTGAATTGGTGCAGATGCCTCCTCCAAATGAGGGAGGCCGCATCTCGGCAATCCTGCTCATATCGCGACGCGGCACCGATGTAGATGCCGCGACACGCCGTCCTGATGTCGGCAGCCGATCGCAAGGAGACGGACCGATGCGTGCCGTGCAGCTCTTCACGGCTGGCTTCCTGCTGGCCTCCGCCCTGTTCGTGACGACCATGCTCGTCGCCCCGCCGATCTCAGAGGCTGCCGTCGCGTCCGGCGAGACCGCACCGGCGTCCACCCCGCTCGAACTCGTCGGCCCGTAGCGCCGGTCCGATCACCCACGAGACTGCACCGGAGAACGGTTCGTCTCCGGTGGCGTGCCGAGTCGAAGCTGCGCCCGCGACAGCCCGTCGGGGCGCCCACAACCTGGAATGCTCACCATGCCGCCGGACTTTCCGCGTGCCAATCGCTGGGTTGTCCGCGTGGAGGCACCGCCGGATCGAGGTACCGGCGCGGATCTGAAGCCGCCAGCTAACCGATGTGACCGCATCGACCACCTTTCCCGCCACCGCGATGGCGGCACCGCCATCCGTGCCGCTGCCCAATCCATCGGGCGTCATGCTTGAGCCGAGGACCGCCACGTGACCACGAGCCTCTCCGTCCTGGCGGTGCAGGCCAGCGCCTTCACCCTGGGTTGTGCCGCTATCCACGCTGCGCGCAATCATGCCGCTGTCCTGACGCGCTGGCTCACCGGCGCGGCCGCCTTCGCCGCAGCTTTGCTCGTGAGCGGGACGACGATGATCCGGACGCCCGACGATCAGGCCTACTCAGACGAGGTCGCCATCTACGCCGCCATCGCCCACCATCCGCCGCAGACGCGGTAGCCCTTCCCGCAAACTCTCCGCTTCCGAGGAGCCCATGCGTTCGACCATCATCCGCGCCGCGCTCCGAGCGGTCGCCCTCGCCACCTTCGGCGCGCTGGTGCTGGCCGCGCCCGCCGCGCGGGCCTGCGGCGGCTTCGTGGAGGCGCCGATCGCCTGCGACGACCCGAGCCCGAACGGCTTCGCCGCGTGGATGCTGGGGCGCGTCACCAAGGCGGTGGCCACCGACAAGGACAAGGCGCTCGACGAGTTTACCCGGGGCACCGACGGCTTCCGCACCGCCGACACCTACGTGTTCTGCGTCGGCCCGGACGGGACCATGACCGCCCACCCCAGCCCGATCCTGCGCGGCCACGACGTGCGCGACCTGCACGACCGCACCGGCCACTACTTCATCCGCACCATGATGCAGGAGGCCAAGCCGGGGCAGATCTCGGTGATCCGCTACCTGTTCCCGAAGCCCGGCAGCACGGTCGAGGAGCCCAAGACCACCTACTACACCAAGGCCGGCGACCAGACCTGTGGGGTAGGGGTGTACGACGCGGATGCGCAGGCCCCGAAGGCGGCCACGCCCGAGGCGCGGGTGGCGGCCCTGCGAGCCAAGCTCGACGGGCAGATCCCGGCCGCGGCGCGGGCGGACTGGACGGCGTTCCTTGAGGCGCTGAACCAAGCGGGCGATGCCCAGGCCGCGGCGGTGGCCCGCGCCCGCGACAGCCTCAAGGCCGCCGATGCCGCCCTGCGCCCGGACGGCTCGGCGACGTCCGCTGACGAGTAGGAGGGCGCCGGATGCTCGAAGCCGTCGCGCGCGTCCTCGTCTGGCTCGGCCTCGGCGAGATCCTGATGCGGTTGGGTCTCGTCCCCGTGCCCGGCCCCGTGAGCGGCCTCGTGCTGCTCTACCTCGACCTGCTCCGGCGCGGGCATCTGCCCGAGGACCTCGGCCGGCTCGCCGACCGCATGCTCGCGCTGTTCGGCCTGCTCTTCGTGCCCGCTGGCGTCGGGGTGATCGCCCATGCCGACGTGCTGCGCGCCGAACTCGTGCCAGTCCTCGCCGCGGTCATCGGTGGCACCGTCGTCACCCTGCTCGCCACCGTCGCGACGCTGGCGCTGTCCCACAGGTGGGTGCGGCGCGGACGGACCGACGGCGACCGGATCGAGGAGGCCGACGCCCGTGCCTGACGCTCACGCCTGGGCCAGATTGCCCGAGCAGCCTGCGCTCGAAGTCGGCGTCACAGTGCTCGCCTTCCTCTGCGCCGTGCGCCTCGCGCGCTGGAGCGGCAACAACCCGTTCCTCAACCCGACGCTAGTCGCCATCGTGATCGTGGTCGCGCTGATCAACGCCACGGGCGTGTCCTACGCAACCTACCTGCGCGGGGCCGGCTTCATCCAGTTTCTGCTCGCACCCACCGTCGTGCTCCTGGCCGTGCCGCTCTACCGGCAGACGTCGCTGATCCGCGCCTCCGGCGGCCTGATCGCCGCGGCGCTCCTCGTGGGCATGCCGACGGGGGTGCTGAGCGCGGTCGGCATCGCGTGGGCGCTGGGCGCGAGCCAGTCCACGCTGCTGTCGATCGCCCCCAAAGGGGTGACGACGGGCATCGCGATCGGGATCTCGGAGGCGATCGGCGGCGTGCCGGCCCTGACGGCGGTGCTGGTGATCAGCACGGGCATCGTCGGCGCCATCGCCGGGCCGGCGATCCAGCGCTGGCTGCATGTGGAGGACGACCGCGTCACGGGGTTGGCGATCGGCATCGCCGGCCACGGTGTGGGGACGGCGCGCGCGTTGCAGATCAGCGAGGTGGCCGGCGCGTTCGCCGGTCTCGGCATGAGCCTGAACGGCGTACTGACGGGCGTACTCCTCCCCCTGGCGATGCGCGTCTTCTGAGCGGAGCCGACGGGCGCCTCGCCGGCACGTACGGCCGCGAAAAGGCCCGCCGCGGCGATGCCGGGCCGATCAGGAACTGACGCTGCGCTCGCCGGGCGTGCTGCTGCGGTGCAGCCGTCCAGCGAGCGCAGCGGAGCAGTGGTGGCAGCAGTGCCGCAAGCACCTTCGCGATCTCTATCGACGGGTCGGTCTCCGCAAACCGATTGAATGCGGTCCGGGTCTCACCGCTCGCCATCGCGCCCGGGATGGTGACGCCGCTGCGGACGTCGTGTGTGTCAAGCCTGCACGTCTAACGCGAAGATTCAATCCCGATCCGCAACCGCACCCCCCATTTGGGAGAGGCGCCCCCCGAATACTTAAGCTCTTATGGCGCAGAGGCACCAAGGCAGATACCGCGGGGCCATCATTCCAGGATGCGCCCATTTAGACTGCACAGGAGCGAACCCATGCGCACGGTATACATCCTCGCGGCCGGCTTCTTGCTGGCCTCCGCTCTGTTCGTGACGACCATGCTGGTCGCCCCGCCGACTTCCGAAGCCGCCGTCGCGACGGGTGAGACCGCGTCGGCGGCCGCACCGCTCGAACTCGTCGGCCCGTAGCACCGCCCCGACCACCTCTGAACCTGCACCGGAGAACGGTTCGCCTCCGGTGGCGTGCCGAGTCGAAGCCGCGCCCGCGTCGGATGATCCGGGCGCCCGCAACCTGGAACGCTCGTCATGCCGCCAGACCTCCCACGTGCGGACCGTTGGGTCGCGCTCGACGCAATGCGCGGCCTCGCCGCCCTGCTCGTCGTCCTCTACCACCTGCGGTGGGACTGGCACGGCCACAGCCTCGTGCCGGTCCGCCATGGCTTCTACGCGGTCGACTTCTTCTTCGTCCTGTCGGGCTTCGTCATGGCCGCCACTTACGGCGGGATGCGCACGGCCGCCGACCTCGTCCGCTTCGCGGTCAAACGCGCCGGCCGCCTGTTGCCTCTGCACATCGCTGCGCTCGCAGCCTTCGTCGCCTTGGAAGGCGCCGTGGCGCTCGCCGATCGCGCCGGCCTGCCCGCCGGGCGGCAGACCTTCGACGGCTTCACCGGCATGACGCCGCTCCTCGCCCAGGCGACCTTGACCTTCGGGCTGATCCCCGGCCTCGACTGGTTGTGGAATCACCCGTGCTGGTCGATCGCCGTCGAGTTCTGGACCTACATCCTGTTCGGGCTGACCGTGCTGGCCCTGCGGCGGGGGCGCCTCGTCTTGTGGGCGGCCCTGTCCGGCCTCGGCCTGATCGCCGTCGCCGGCACCCCCGAGGGCTTAGCCGCCACCTCGGGGCCGGCGATCTTCCGCTGCCTGCTGTCGTTCTTTCTCGGCACCCTCGTCCACGCGGCCTACGCGGCACTGCGGGGCCGCGGGGCGCGGATCCGAACGGGCACCCAGCTCGCCGCCTGCGCCGCGACCGCCGCCGTCCTGCCTCTGCCGGTCGCGAGCGCGTGGTCCCTCGTCATTCCCTACGTCTTCGCTGGGCTGATCCTGTGCCTTGCATTCGACGAGGGCCGCGTGGCCCGGTCGCTCGGTGCCCGCCCGCTGGTTCGGCTCGGCGAATTGTCGTTCTCGATCTATCTCGTGCACGTGCCGGTCTGGTTCGCGGTCGAGAACGTCCTGCGACTGGGCGCTGGCGTCGGCGCGTCCTGGCTGCTGCCGGACATGGGTGCGACGATCCCGGTGATGGTCTCTCCGCTCGGCTCGGCGCTCGCGGCGGATGCAGTGGTGCTCGCCTACGTCGGCCTCGTGCTCGCGATGTCCGCGTGGACCCACCGCCGGATCGAAGTGCCGGCGCGAAACTGGAGCCGACGGTTCGCGGATCGGATCGCGCCCATCGCGATGCCGGCGATGCCGCGGATCGTCCGGGCCTTGTCCGGCCTCACCCCCCCGGTGATCATCTCGAGATCGAGGACGTCGCAATGATTGCGAGCTTGACCGCACCCGCCACGCAGGTCTGCGCATTCGTCCTCGGCTGTGCCCTGATCCACGCTGCCCGCGCCCATGCCGCCTCCGTGACACACGCGTTGTCGGCCGCAGCCCTGTTCACCCTGCTGATCCTACTTGGGGCCTCCCTCGACCGCGCGGCGGACTGCCCCGACTGCGACGCCATCACCGTCTTCGATGCCGCATGATCGGCACGACTGGGGAGAGTGCCCGTGCTCGGCATATGCGTCACGTCCCTCGTCGCCGGTGCGGCGGTGGCCGCCGCGTCCGGTCGTTCGTCGAGCCCGCGCGGGTTGGAAAACCTGGCCGGCTGCCTGATTGTGGGCGGTCTGTGGTTGCTCGGAATGGAGTTGCCCCTGTTCCGGTGAGCGCGCGGTGCACGGCGCAGCCCCTGCGGTCCGCAGGACGCATCCTGAGGATCGTCCGATGACCTTCGCTGCCTGGAACGTCGCCATCGAAGCCATCTACGCCGCCGCCGCGGCCCCTGGTCTATGGCCAGAGGTGCTGCGCGAGATCGCCGCTTGCTTCGAGGCGACGGGCTCGGTGTTGCTCTACCGGCACGAGGACGGCCGCTTCGGATCGATCGTCTCGCCCAGCCTCGTCCCCTTCTCAGCCGAGTACGGGGAGTGCTGGCAGCACCTCGACGTCCGGGCAGAGCGCGTCTTCCACGCCATCGCCTGCGGCCAACGCGACGTCCAGGCCGATCACCTGTTCTTCACCGAGGCTGAGGCTGCCGAACTTCCGATCTTCCGCGACTTTCTGCACCCGCGCGGCTTCGGGTGGGCGATGTCGGTCCCCGTCTCCCCGTTGCCGGCCGTTCAGGTGATCCTGACGCTGCTGCGTGCTCGGGAGCAACGAGGTTATGATGCCGAAGCCCAGGGCCGGTTGCTGGCGCTCAGCCGGCACGTCGAGCGCGCGCTCGCGCTCTCAATCCGGTTGATGGATGCGGAGGCGGAACGCGACGGTCTCGCGGCCGCGCTCGACCGGGTCGATTGCGGTGTCTTCGTCCTCGGTGGCGACCGCCACCTGCTGCACGCCAACGGGACAGCAGATCGACTCCTCGGGAAAGGGCTGATCGTGAGCGCCGGCCGGTTGCGGGCGACCGACGCGGTCGCGCAGAAGAGCCTGCAAGCGCGCTGCGAGGTTTTGGAGGGGGACGACGTGTCGGGCACTGCCGCCACGGATGCATCCCTGCTCGTTCCGAACGGAGAGCGCGGCCTCATCCTTCAAATCCTGCCGCTGATCTCCTCACTCGGCGTCCCGGCCCTTCAGACGGCGCGGATGATCGTGCTGGCTTCGGACCCCGCGGCCGAACACGCCTTCGATCCCACGGTCGTGCGCGACGCGTTCAAGCTGACCCTCGGCGAGGCGCGTCTGGCGGCCCTGATCGGCGCCGGCACTCCGCCGGGCGAGGCGGCCGACGCGCTGGGCATCACGGAGGGGACAGCGCGCTCGGTGTTGAAGCGGGTGTTCGCGAAGATGGGCGTGTCGCGTCAGAGCGAGATGGCGACGCTGATGGGCAAGCTATTCATGCTGCGCCAGCGGTGAATGGGTGGGCACGACGCCCCCCCACACGAGCGTGAAAAAGGCCCGCCGCGGCGGTGCCGGGCGGGCCGAGGTATGAGCCTGAACCTTGGGAAAGGATCAGGGCGATACGGTTAGCGAGTTCGCATCGAGACCGCCTCCCCCAGATGGGGGACAATGCTGGTGCCTCCCCGATCTCCATCGAAGGGAGGGGCGCTCACCCCCAATGGGCATTCTCATGTGAGGCGGTGCCGTGAGAGCCTTCTGACGTCTCGTATGGGTTCCGATCAGAGTTTCGAGGCGCTCGGTGTCGAGGGTCCCGACCCATTCGAGACGGCCGTGAACGGACCTCGCGCAAATCGGAGTAGGATCGACACTAGAGCCGTTCCCGGCGGCGTTGCGACGGGTTGGCGGTTTGCAGCGTTGAGTGGTGAAGGAGCCATCGATGCCTTCACCGTTGTCTGTCGATCTGCGCGAGCGTGTCGTGGCGGCCGTGGCCGAGGGCGCCTCCTTCCATCGAGCGGCGGCCCGGTTCGGTGTAAGCGTGTCGAGTGCCAGCCGCTGGTCGGAGCGGTTCGCGCAGGAAGGCCACGTCGCGCCCAAGCCGACGCGCGGCGACGATCGTCTTCCGGCCATCGAGGGGCAGGCCGATCGGATCCTGGCCACCTACGAAGCCCGACCCGAGATCTTCCTGCGCGAGTTGCGCGACGCCCTGGCCGCGCAGGGCGTGCAGACCAGCACGAGCGGCCTCTCGCGCTTCTTCGCCCGCCACGGCATCACCCGCAAAACGTATGGCCCGCCCCGTCCGCAAGTGGCTCTGGATCCGCTGGTCTGAGCAGTCTGCATAAACGTATCCGGCCTTTCGGCGGAGCCGTTGGCCAAGATGGAGATCCGCGCATTCCGGGCCTCAT
>NZ_JAUYZI010000093.1 GCF_030700245.1 Methylobacterium amylolyticum | reverse complement strand
GTGATTCAAGGCTGATTTTGGAGATCGGCCTGGATGAGCCACGACCCGGATGGCCTGCGCGACGACCAGTGGGAGCGCCTGCGGGATCTGATCCCTGGCGGCCGGGCCGGGCAGCGCGGCCCACGATGCGACAACCGCCGCTTCGTCGAAGCGCTGCTGTGGATGGCCCGCTCGGGCGGGCGCTGGCGCGACTTGCCTGAGCGCCTGGGCGATCATCAGGCGGTCAAGCGGCGCTACTATCGCTGGATCGAGCGCGGCGTGCTGGACGGGGTCCTGGCCGCCTTGAGCGCCGAGGCCGATCTGGAGTGGCTGTTGATCGACTCCACCATCGTGCGCGCCCACCAGCACGCCGCCGGCGCGCGCCTGTCAAAAGGGGGGCGCATGCCCAGGGCCTGGGCCGCTCCCGCGGCGGCCTGAGCACCAAGATCCACGTCGCCTGCGACGCGCTCGGCGACCCCGTGCGCCTGCTGCTCGGCCCGGGCCAGCAGAACGACATGGCCCAGGCCCACGCCCTGATCGAGGGCCTGTCGCCCAAGGCCGTCATCGCCGACAAGGGCTACGGCGCCGATCCGCTGCACGACGCCATCCTGGACGCAGGCGCCGAGCCGGTGATCCCGCCCCGGCGTCACCGCCGCCGGCCGCACGCCTACGACCGCCATCTCTACACAGAGCGCAACCGCATCGAGCGCTTCTTTGCCAAGCTCAAGCAGTTCCGCCGCGTCGCAACCCGATACGACAAGCTCTTGGCCAACTTCCGCGGCTTCGTCCTCCTCGCCGCTATCGCCATCAGTCTCGCCTAAATCGTCACTACGCCCTAGGTCCTTCATCTTCCTGGCCTGATCGACTTGGAGGCCGCCGTACTCCTTGCGCCTGCGGTAATAGCTCTGCTCTGAGATCTCCGCCTCCTTGCATGCCAGTGACAAACTCTTGCCCTGGGCTGTCTGCATCTCGATCTGCCGCAGCTTCAGCACCACCTGCTCCGCGCTCGCCTTCTGACCTTGCCGCATGTCCGACTCCTTCGGTCCCGGCTGATCCTCTCAATCAGCCCGGTCCAAAGCCAGCCGGTCATGTCAGGATCACGCGCCGCGCTCTTGACCGGATGCCGCACGATCCAGCATGATAATGCAGCAGATGCCGGTGGAATCGTCGCGCACGACTGATGTACGACAAGATAATTCGATTTTCCGGTGATTTTCGCGTCGGCCGGCATGAGAATACATCTGTCGGTTGTCCGCTGCGATGACCGTTCGAGATCCGAAGGCGGGGATTGAGTGAGTGCGCACGCCGATCACACCTGACCAGCTTCCAACCTGGGCTCCTGGGGTGCGCACCGTGGACAGTGCTCCGCTTTCCTGGGACGGGGGGCGGCTGGTCGGGTACCGCTACGCGGGCTCCGACGTGGAGGTCCCCCCGCTCCGCGACTACCTGCTCGTCGCCTACAGGGACGGGGCGACGCCGATGCACCGGCGCTGTGCCGGCGATTGGCAGACGGACCAGATGCGGCCCGGCTCGATCTCCTTCCTCAGCCACGCTCAGCCATCACACTGGCGCTGGAGCGAGACCGTCGAGGTGCTGCACCTCTACCTCTCGCCCGCGACGGTGATCCGGACCGCCACCGACCTCTACGAGCGCGAGATCGAAGCCGTCCACCTTCGCGATGTCCTTCGGGCCGACGATCCGCTTCTCGCGGGCCTCGTCGCCGGCCTTGCACAGGAGGCCGGGCATGGCGGTCTCGGCGGAAGCTTCTACGCCGAGACCCTGACGCAGGCCGCCTGCGTCCACCTCCTGCGCCATTACACCGAGGTGCAGTTCCGCGAGACCGAGGCGCGCGGATGCCTGCCGTCGGCCCAGTGCCGTCGGCTGATCTCCTTCGTGGAGCACAATCTGGACGGCGCCATCACGCTCGCCGACCTCGCGGGTGTCGTCGGTCTCAGCGTCTTCCACTTCACGCGGATGTTCCGCGGCGCGTTCGGCTGCCCGCCCCACGTCTACGTGATGCGCCAGCGAGTCGAGGGCGCGAAGCGCCGCTTAGCGCGGCCCGAGGTTCCGCTCAAGGTCGTGGCCGCCGAGTGCGGCTTCGCCGACCAGAGCCACATGACGCGCGTGTTCCGCAACCTGCTCGGCGTGACCCCGGGAGATTATCGCAGGCAGGTTGCGGGCTGAGCCTGCGGGCGCCGTGCCGACAGCAAGTTTGAGCAACGCGATATCGGCTCTCGTTCAAGACAATCCTCCCGATCTCCGGGCTCAATGCATCGGCCGCCTGATCATCCGGAACGCCACTCCGGCTCAGGACAGAAGATCGAAATGGGGGAGGCCATGTCTCGATTGTCGGGAAAAGTCGCGATCGTCACGGGCGCGGCCGGCGGCATCGGGTGCGCCATCGCGACCGCGTTCGCCCGAGAAGGCGCCGCATTGCTCCTCGTCGACCGTGACGAGGCGGGATTGGCGGAGCTGGCCACGCGGATCGGCTCGGAGCGCTGCAGCGCCTGCACCGCCGACATGTCCGATGCCGGCGATGTCGCGCGCGCAACCGAGGCGGCGGTCGCCAGGTACGGGCGCCTCGACATCCTGATGAGCAATGCCGGGATTGAAGGCTCCATCCTCCCTCTGACGGAATATCCGGACGAGATCTTCGACCGCGTGATGGCGGTCAACGTCCGCGGTGTCTGGCTCAGCCTGCGTGCCGCGATGCCGGCGATGCAGCGCACGGGTGGGGGCAGCATCGTCATCTCGTCGTCGATCGCCGGCTTGCGCGGCTTCGCGGGTCTTTCGGCGTACAGTACCAGCAAGCACGCCGTGGTCGGCCTCATGCGCTGCGCTGCGCTCGAAGGCGCGGCGCACGGCATCCGGGTCAACACCATCCACCCCTCTCCGATCGAGACGCGGATGATGCGCGCCGTCGAGGAAGGCGCGGCTCCGGGAGCGCCGGAGACGGCAAAGGCCGGTTTCTCCGCCCTGATCCCGGCCGGCCGCTACGGGACGCCGGAGGAGGTCGCCAACCTAGCCCTGTTCCTGGCCAGCGACGACAGCGGGTTCTGTTCTGGCGGGTTGTACTCCATCGACGGAGCGATGTCTGCCGGCTAACCGCATCAAGTCAAGTCATCGAAGTAAATACACTCGGAATCGGGATCGCGAAATGACCATCGCCACCTCATCTGCGCGCGAAACGTCGGGCCCCGATCGGCCGATGCAGTTGGATGCGGCCGTGATCGGCGCCGGCGTCTCCGGCCTCTACCAGCTCTACCTGTTGCGCGAACAGGGCCTGTCGGTCAGAGCCTTCGATACCGCCTCCGACGTGGGGGGAACCTGGTACTGGAACCGCTATCCCGGCGCTCGCTTCGATTCCGAGGGATACATCTACCAGTACCTGTTCTCGGAGGAGCTCTACAAGGATTGGAGCTGGAGCGAGAAATTCCCCGCCCAGCCGGAAATCGAGCGCTGGCTGCACTACGTGACCGAGCGTCTCGACCTGCGCAAGGACATCCAGTTCGACACGACGATCACTCAAGCACGGTTCGACGAGGCGACCGGGCGCTGGAGGATCGAGACCGACCGGGGTCAGGCCATCGATGCGCGTTTCCTGATCACCTGCTGCGGCATGCTCTCGGCGCCCCTGAGGGACATGTTCCCGGGTCAGGACACGTTCGAGGGCGAGATCTTCCACACCGCGCGCTGGCCCAAGACGCCGGTCGACGTCTCGGGGAAGCGGGTCGGCGTGATCGGCATCGGCGCCACCGGCATCCAGGTCGTGCAGACCATCGCCGGCGCGGCCGGTCACCTCTCGGTCTTCGTCCGGACGCCGCAATACGTCCTGCCGATGAAGAACCCCGCCTACACCTCGGCCGATCAGGAGGCGTACAAGGCGAAGTTCCATGATCTCGCAACCCGCCTTCCCCACACCTTCTCCGGCTTCGAGTACGATTTCGAGAACGGTGCCTGGGCCGAGAAGACACCGCAGGAACGGGTCGAGATCCTCGAGAGCGTCTGGCAGGACGGCTCCCTGAAGCTGTGGCTCGCCTCGTTCGCGGAGATATTCTTCGACGAGGGCGTGAGCGCCGAGATCTCCGAATTCGTGCGTGGCAAGATGCGCGCGGAACTGAAGGATCCGAAGCTCTGCGCGGCGCTGCTCCCGACGGAATACGGCTTCGGCACCCACCGCGTCCCCCTGGAGCGCGGCTTCCTGCAGGCCTTCCATCGGCCGAACGTGTCGCTCGTCAGCGTCAAGGATAACCCGATCGCGGCCGTCACGCCCAGAGGCCTGCGCCTCGCGGACGGCACCGAAGTCCCGCTCGACATCCTGATCCTGGCCACCGGCTTCGATGCCGGAACGGGAGCCCTGACCCGGATCGACATCCGCGGTCGCGGCGGACGCTCGCTGAAGGAGGAGTGGGGCCGGGACATCCGCACCACGATGGGCCTGCAGGTGCACGGCTATCCGAACCTCTTCACCACCGCGGCGCCGCTCGCGCCGTCCGCCGCCCTCTGCAACATGACGACCTGCCTTCAGCAGCAGGCGGAATGGATCAGCCGCTGCATCGCTTACATGCGCGAGCGCAATCTGCACGTCATCGAGGCCGACGAAGCCTTCCAGGACGAATGGGTGGAGCATCACGACGGCATCGCCGCGGCGACCCTCGTGACCAAAACCAACTCCTGGTACATGGGCTCGAACGTCGAGGGCAAACCCCGCAGACTGCTCTCCTATATCGGCGGCGTCGGAACCTATCGGCAGAAGTGCGACGAGGTCGCCGCGAGTGGCTATTCCGGGTTCAGCCTCCGCTAGACTTGTTCCCTGTGGCGACGGATCGAGTGTCGATCGACGCGCCTCAGGCACAGCTGTGCTCGGCCTCACCCATCACCGAGCCGTGGCTTCGGCCTGCACGCGGTCGCCGTCAACTCGACACAGAGGGCCTTTCCATGACCGACTCGGTAAGACCTTCCACCGCGTTCAAGACGGAGGTCGATAACATTCTGCGGGACGCGGTCGCAGGAAACACGGGCGTACCCGGTGTCGTCGCCATGGCAACGGACCGGGTCGAGACCTTCTATGAGGGTGCCGCCGGCAAGCGCCAGCTCGGCCACGACGCCGAGATGACGACGGACACCGTCCTCGCGATCTTCTCGACGACCAAGGCCATCACCGGCACGGCAGCGCTGCAACTCGTCGAGGAGGGCCGGCTCGACCTCGACGCTCCGGCCAAGACTTACCTGCCGGAGATCGGCGAACTCCAAGTCATCGAAGGGTTCGACGAGACCGGCGACGTGCGGCTGCGAGCGCCGAAGCGCGATATCACCACCCGCATGCTGCTGACGCATACCGCCGGTTTCGGCTACGATTTCTTCAACGCGGCCTATGCCCGGCTGGCGCAGGAGAAGGGTCAGCCCAGCGTCATCACCGCCTCCCGGGCCGCGCTGCGGACGCCCCTTCTGTTCGACCCCGGGGATCGCTGGGAATACGGCAGCAACATGGATTGGTGCGGCCAGGTCATCGAGGCCATCGCCGGCGAGCGCCTCGGCGACGTCTTCCAAGCCCGCATCTTCAAACCCCTCGGCCTGCGGGAAACGGCCTTCACGCTGAGCAGCGCGATGCGCGAGCGGGTGGCCGGCATGCATGCGCGCCTTGCCGACGGCACGTTGTCGGCGCTGCCGTTCGAGCTTCCGCCCGAGCCTGAGATCCACATGGGCGGCCACGGACTCTACAGCACCGTCAGCGACTACATGCGCTTCATCCGGATGTGGCTGAACGATGGTCAGGGCGAGAACGGTCGGGTGCTGAAGGCCGAGACCGTTCGGATGGCCGAACAAAATCATCTCCGCGGGCAGAGCGTGACAATGCTGCCGGGTGTCATCCCGGCCCTGTCCAACGACGCTGAGTTCTTTCCGGGCCAACGGAAATCCTGGGGCCTGACCTTCATGATCAACGACGAGGATGCGCCGACCGGCCGGCCTGCCGGATCGCTCGGCTGGGCTGGCCTCGCAAACCTGTTCTACTGGATCGATCGCCGAAACGGCGTCGGCGGCTTCTGGGCGACACAGATCCTGCCCTTCGGGGATCCGGCCTCGTTCGGCGGCTATCTCGCCTTCGAGACGGCCCTCTACCGAAACCTTCATCGGGTGGCGTGACCTCACAATTCGAGCGCGATCGTCACCATCCGGAACTTTCGGTGCCGTACGGATACGCGGCCAAACTTCTCTCCGAACGCAGCACGATTGAGGCGAGCGCTACGCATCTCCGGCCCCATGCGAATATCTAGTGAGACAACAGCCAAAGAATGCGGAAAGCTCATTTTAGATGTGTTAACCGCCAGTTTTTGCTCAGAAAACGGCGGATAATTTCCAGATAGAACAAGATTCTCAAGGCATGATCTAACGCAACACGGCAAATGCTCCGGCAACCATCAACCGAGGACGGATATTCGTTCGAACTAAATGGGGGAGAACCAACATGAAAAATCTGCTGAACCGAGCTACCAGTTCGAAGAGGCTGCACAATCTCCGGTTTGGACTCTGCCTCTCGCTTGTTGCCGCAGCCACCGGGTTCCAATCCGATCCGGCGCAGGCTCAGGAGATCATGCCGTACGAGTTCACGCCGCTGCCCGCCGGGACGAACCTTGCGCTCGGCTATTACGCCTACGGCCACAACACCGACTACAGACTTGCGCGGGGGCCGACCTTGCGCGGTTCCGGGCTTGAGACCCATGTCGGTGTCGCGCGCTTCGTGCACTACGACGAGATTGCGGGCTTCCGCGCCGGCTATCAGATCTACCAGGGCTTCGGCGGTCTCCAAGATGCCAGGATCGGCGGCCAGCGCCTCCCGAACACCTTCGGCGCCCAGAACATCACGCTTTCCGCGTTTCTCTGGCCCTACATCAATGAATCATCGAAGACTGCCATCATCCTTGTCGGTTTCCTCAATCCTCCGACCGGAAGCTATGACCCTTTCGCCCCGCTCAATCTCGGTGACAACCGGGTACGGGGCACCGTCCAGGGCGGCCTACAACAGGGCTTCGGCAATCATCTCAGCCTCGACATCGCCTACGACGCCCAGTTCTACGGCGATAACGACCGGGCTTTTCCCGGCACCAGCCTGCTGAGGCAGGGGACGACGCACCGACTCCAGACGTGGCTCAACTGGCGCTGGAACCCGTCCTTCAACACGTCGATCGGCTATACGGGTATCTGGGGTGGCGAGCAAAGGCTCAACGGCGTTCTCAATGGGGCACGCACCGAAATCCAGCGCATCCGGTTCCAGACCGGATACTTCTTCGATCCGACTCTTCAGGTCGCTCTGGAACTCAATCACGACCTGCAGGCCACGGGCGGTTTCAAGCAGGATTTCGGCGCGGTTTTCCGGATCCTCAAAGCATTCTGAATAGCATTATAGGGGCGTACCCCGCAGCGTGGTGTCAGCGATGGAACCACCGGGGTCACAGGCTGGAGCCGGGACGATCAGGCCGCAGGGTCGGCAGGCTGAAGAGGGGATCATCGCCGATCAGGGCGATGCTTTCCAAGGTCATGTGCCGAGCATGCTGGACGGCCCACTCGTCGCTTTGTTTGAGGTCAGGCAGCTTGGTCTACCAATATGGCTTGGAAACTCCTGCCCAACGCGTTCGTGCCTTTTCAGCAGGTCGGAGCTGGAGTGCACCCTGTTTGACCGGACAGGCAGCGGGGTGGGTTTAGGCAGTCCGGCTGAGGTACTCTCTGGGCGAGAGCATGCGCGGTCCGGAGTGCGGGTGGAAGGTGTTGTAGTCCTCGAACCAAGCCGGGAGAAGCCGCATCACGGTCTCGGCGTCGGCCAAGATGGCGAGGCGGGCATAGTCGCGCTTGAGCGTCTTCACGAACGCCTCCGCGATGCCGTTGCTCTGCGGCGAGCGCACCGGGGTGAACAGCAACCGTGGGCCGAGCGCGGCGGCCGTCTGTGCTGTCTCCTTGGCGATGTAGGCGGAGCCGTTGTCGGCCAGCCATTCGACTGGGTGCGGGGTCTTCGTCGCGCCGAACCGGCGCTCGCAGCAGGCGATCATCAGGTCGCAGACCATCTCAGCCGAGACGCCTGTCGTGGTCGCCGACCACGCCATGATCTCGCGGTCGCAAGCGTTGATGGCAAACAACACGCGGACGACCACACCGTCCCGGCAGCGCAGTTCGAGGTGATCCGAGGTAATTACCCAGGCCTGTGATGGCAGTGTTCAGGCACCGATGGTTTTGAGGACGGTGCTGAAGGGGCTGCTGCCTGTGAGGCGGGCGGTGTCGACGACGGTGCGGATGGCGGCCTCGCCCTCAGCCGCCCACATGGCGCGGTAGCCGTTGGTCACCTTCCGCTGCACTGATCGGCCCCCACGGGGTGGTCCGGGTCGAGAGTTAGTGCAGGGTGGGCCTTTCCACCACGACTAGAGCCGTTCCCGATCGCGTTGCAATCGTGCACGGCTCTAAGCCTTTGTTTTGACGCGCTCTCTCGCGCCGAGCCGGTGTCCACCTCGGCGGAGCGCGCTCTAGCTTGGCCGGCGGAGCCGGTTGGACGAGCGCAGCCGGCCAAGCGGTCAGGGCTGGCACGAACACCTCCGGGGCCGGCGGGCGATAGCCCAGCGCGCCATGCGGCCGGACCGTGTTGTAGTGACGCCGCCAGCTCTCGATGATGATCTGTGCCTCTCTCAGCGTGTAGAAGACCTCGCCGTCCAGCAGCTCGTCCCGCAGGCGGGCGTTAAAGCTCTCGACATATCCGTTCTCCCACGGTGAGCCGGGCGTGATGTAGGCTGTCTTTGCGCCGACCGCGGCGATCCACGCCTGCACGGACTTGGCGATAAACTCCGGGCCATAGCACATCGGGAAGATGGCTCGACGGTTCTGGGGCGGCGCGCGAAGCCATGCTGAGCGCAGCGCGCCGCCCTGGGGCGGTCATGGCCGACCGGCAGGTCTCTAGAGTGACGGTGTTCGAAGCCTCATTCCGGAGACGGATCGACCATGACCAGACCACAGCTTACGCCGCCGGCCGGCGTTCTCGTAGCCATCGACATCGCCAAGGCCCGCAACGAGGTCCTCATCGAGGTGCCCGGCTCCGGCCGACGACGCCGGTTGAGCGTCCTCAACACCCGCGCCGAGCACGATCGTCTGATCGCGCTGCTGTCGAACCTCGGTCAGCCGGTGACTTGCGGCTTCGAGGCCACCGGCAACTATCACCGCCCGATCGCCTGGCGCCTGCTCCAGGCCGGCTTTGCCGTGCGCCTGATCTCCTCCGTGGCGCTCGCCCGCACCCGCGAGGCCCTGCACAACGGCTGGGACAAGAACGACCCGAAGGACGCCCAGGTCATGCTGCACATGATCCGCATCGGCGCCTCGCAGGTGTATCACGACCCGCTCGCCGCCGGCATCAACGACGTGCAGGAGCTGTCCAAGACACACGATGCCGTTTCGCGGGCCAAGACCGAGGTGCTGCATCGGATCCTGACCCACTACCTGCCGCTATACTTTCCGGAGGTCGACCGCTTCCGCCACAACAGCCGCTCGGACTGGTTCTTCGCCTTCCTCGATCGCTTCCCCACGCCCGCCTGCATCACCGCGCTGAGCAAGGAGGCCTTCATCGCCGCCGCCTGGGATGTCGTCGGGCGCAAGGTCGCCAAGGCGCAACTGCTCGGCGACATCTACGAGACGGCCCGCAGCTCGATCGGCCTGCCGGTGCCGCCTGACGCTCCGGCGGTGAGCATGTTCCGGCTCGTCATCGGCGAGGCGCGCGGGCTGATCCAGCAGCGCGACGCCATCGAGGCCACGGCCGACGCCCTCCTGACGGACTGCTCCGACTACAAGCTGCTGCGCCGCATCCCCGGCATCGGCCCGATCAACGCCCTGACCATCCTGGCTGAGGCTGGCGACCTGCGCCGCTTCGGCCATCACCGGCAGTTCCTGAAGTTCTGCGGGCTCGATCTGGCCACCCAGCAATCCGGCACCTTCCGCGGCCAGACCAAGCTGTCGAAGTACGGCAACGCCCGGCTCCGGCGTACGCTCTGGCTGGCTGGGCAGGTGGCCATCCGGCAGCGGGAGAACGGCTTCCGCGACAAATTTGAGCGCTACATCGCCCGCGACCGGCACAATGCCGACCTGCGGCGCAAGGCGCTGACCGCGATCACCGCCAAGATGGCGCGCGTGGTGCACGCCGTCATCAAGACCGGTGCCGACTACCGGCCCTTCGTCGAGGGACCGGTGCCAGGTGGGAGAACCCCTCTCAGCAGAGCCGTGAGGGCGTGAGAACCACGACCCTGTAGATAATGCTCGGGTCTCCTGCCTGGATCGACATCTCGTGTTGAGGACGGTGAGGACCACGGTGCCGCATGCATCGGCTGGATCCTGTGTTCGCTATGGCCGAGAGTTCTTCCGGATCGGCAGGAGCCGCCTGGATCGACATTGACGACAAACACACCGCGGGCGCATGTTCGCGGACGGAGACTTGTTGCCTGGCCAGCCGTCCTTCCTCGCTACGTAGGACGTTGTCCGAGCGGATGTGCTTGAGCACCCCGCGCAGGCTGAACAAGTCCGAGAGTACATCGATCACGTCGATCGCCTTGAGCTTGCGCGCCACTCGGATCGTCAGACACTCGCGCGTGAACTCGTCCACGACGTTGAGCATCCGGAACTTGCGTCCATCGTGGGTGCGCGCCTCGACGAAGTCGTACGACCAGACGTGGTCGCGGTGCTCTGGCCGCAGCCTGATGCAGGAGCCGTCGTTGTCCCAGATCCGGCTGCGCTTGGGCTGCCGGGCCGGCACCTTCAGCCCCTCCCGCCGCCAGATCCGCTCCACGCGTTTGTCGTTGACGAACCACCCGGCCGCCTTCAGCAGCGCCCCGACCTTCCGGTAGCCGTACCGGCCGTACTGTTCCGCCAGCGCGACGAGGTCGGCCGTCAGCGCCGCCTCGTCGTCTCTCCCCCGCGGCACCTTGCGCTGCGTCGAGCGATGCTGCCCGAGCGCCCGGCAAGCCCGGCGCTCGGACACGTCCATCGTCCCCACGATGTGCTCGACACACGCACGTCGGCGCGCGGGGCTCAGAAGTTTCCCCGGGCGGCCTCCTGCAGGATCAGCTTGTCCAGGGTGAGATCGGCAATCGCCTTCCGCAGCCGCTGGTTCTCGACCTCCAGGTCCTTCATCCGTCGGACCTGATCGCCCTTCAGACCCCCGTACTCCTTGCGCCAGCGGTAGTACGTCACCTCCGTCACGCCGATACTGCGGATCGCCTCGCCGACGCTCTGGCCCTGGCCGACTAACACGTCCACCTGCCGCAGCTTGGCGATCACGTCCTCAGGC
>NZ_JAUYZI010000092.1 GCF_030700245.1 Methylobacterium amylolyticum | reverse complement strand
AGGCGGTGCAGCTCGCCGCCGACGAGATCAACGCCGCGGGCGGCGTCGAGGGCCGCAAGATCGAGGTGGTCGCCTACGACGACAAGAGCTCGGCCGCCGACGCGGTCCGCGCCTTCCAGCGCGCGGTCAGCGAGGACAAGGTCAACATCGTCATCGCCAGCTACATCTCCGAGGTCGTGCTGGCGCTCATGCCCTGGGCGGCACGCCTCAAGACGCCGATGATCACCCCCGGCGCGGCGTCGAACGAGATCAGCCTCGCCGTCCACAAGGACTACGCCCGCAACAAGTACACCTTCCACGGCTACCTGACCTCGGCCGCGCTGGCGCAATCGGTCTGCGACGGCACCAAGGAGGTGCTGGTCGACCTGCTGAAGGCGAAGACGGCGGCGATCATGAGCGAGGACGCGGCCTGGACCCGCCCGCTCGACGCCGGCTACCAGGAATGCCTGCCGAAGGTCGGCCTGAAGGTGGTGGAGCACATCCGGTTCTCGCCCGATACCGGCGACTTCACCCCGATCTACAACAAGATCGAGGCGGCCAAGCCGGACCTGATCGTCACCGGAATCTCGCATGTCGGCGTGCAGCCGACCGTGCAGTGGCAGAACCAGAAGGTGCCGCTCGCCATGACCGGCATGAACTCGCAGGCCACCGCCTCGACCTTCTGGAAGGACACCAACGGCGCCACCGAGGGCGTGGTCTTCGAGAGCCTCGCCGTGCCGGGCGCGGCCATGACCGACAAGACGATCCCGTTCGGCGAGGCGTTCACGAAGCGCTTCGGCGGCGCGCCGTCCTACGCGGGCTACATGGCCTACGATCAGGTCCACTACATCGCCGACGCGATCAGGCGGGCGGGCTCGACGGAGGCCGACAAGATGGTCGACGCCCTGGAGAAGACCGACTGGACGGGCGTCTCGGGCCGCACCCAGTTCTACGGCAAGGACGATCCCTTCACCCACTCGATCAAGTACGGGCCGGGCTTCGTCACCGGGCTGCTCGCCCAGTGGCAGGCGGGCAAGCAGGTCGCGGTCTGGCCGGCCGCGATCGCCAAGGGCAAGGTGATCCTGCCGCCCTCGGTGAAGGCGGCCCAGTAGGGCGGGGCTCACGATGATCGCGCTTCAGATCCTCGTCGACGGCTTCGCGATCTCGGCGCTCTACGCGCTCGGGGCGATGGGCTTCACCCTGATCTTCGGCGTCTCGGGGGTGCTCAACCTCTCGCACGGGGCGCTGATGGTGATGGCGGCGGTGGCGGCCTGGGCCGCCTCGGCCGAGTACGGCATGGGCCCCTACGCGGGCGCCGCGCTCGGCGCCCTCTGCGGGCTCGCGGCGGCGCTCGTCACCTACTTCGCGGTGGTCGCCCCGATCGAGCGCAGCCGGGCCATCCCGGGCTCGGAGAAGGAGATCTTCGTGCTGACCGGCACGCTGCTCTGGGGCATCATGATCCAGCAGCTCGTGGCCTACTTCTTCACCGACAACCCGAAGACCGTGCGGCCGCTGATCGAGGGCGTGATCGAGATCGCCGGGGTGCGCACCCCGAAGAACCAGCTCTTCACCGCCGCGGTCTGCTGGGCGGTGATCGCGCTGCTGTGGCTGTTCGTGAACCGGACGCGGGCGGGCAAGGTGCTGCTCGCCGCCTCCATGAACCCCCGCGGCGTCACCCTGCTCGGCCACGACCTCGGCCGGGTCCACGTGGCGGTCTGGGCGATCTACGGGGGACTCGCGGGCATCGCCGGCGTGCTGCTCGGCATGTTCCTCGGCGTCTCGTCCTACTCGGTGGGCCCGCTCACCGCGAGCGCGTTCTCGATCGTGGTGCTCGGCGGGCTGGGTAGCGTCACCGGCTCGCTGATCGCCGCCTACGTCGTCGGCTACCTCGAGACCGCCACAGCCTACCTGATCTCGCCGGCCTACCGGGTGATCCCGGCGCTGCTGCTGCTCGTGGCCGTCATGTACCTGCGCCCGCAGGGCCTGCTGGGGCGCCGCTGATGGTTGTTTCGGGACTTTCCGTTCGCTTCCAGATGACACCGCGCGATCCTCGCGGCACCCCCTCCCCCCTCTGCGGGGGAGGGTGGCCCGCGAAGCGGGTCGGGAGAGGGGAGCCCGGCTTCCGAAAAGGGCAGGTCCGCGGTGAAGGCCGTAGCGTAATCCTGAACCGTCGCTCCCCTCTCCCGACCCGGCCTGACGGCCGGCCCACCCTCCCCCGCAGAGGGGGGAGGGAGCGTTGCGTCGGGAGGACCAGCCCATGACCCTCCTCCCCGTCCGCGGCCTCGCGATCGCCCTGCCGATCCTCGTCGCCGCCGCCCTGCTGCCGCTCGGCGTCTCCGGCTACATCCTCGGCCTCCTGACCATCGCCTACTACTTCGCCGTGTTCGCGATGGCCTGGGACCTGCTGTTCGGCTTCGCCGGCGAGGTGAATTTCGGGCCGACCTTCCTGATCGGGCTCGGCGCCTACGGGGCCGGCATCCTCAACAGCCGCTACGAGCTGCCGATCCCCTGGTGCCTCGCCGCCGGCACCGCGCTCGCCGTGGTCGGCGGGCTGGCGCTGGCGGTGCCGGCGCTGAAGGTGCGCGGCCCGTATTTCGGGCTGATCACCCTCGTCGCCGTGCTGCTGCTCCAGAACATGATCGTGGTGTTCGCCGACGTGACCGGCGGCGAGATCGGGCTGACCGTGCCCGACGTGATCACCATCGACACCAACACCAACTACTGGCTCGCGCTCGGCTTCATGGCCGTCTCCGGCGTGATCCTCACCGTCATCTCCCGCTCGCCCGCCGGCCTGATCCTCCAGGCGGCGGGCCAGGACCCGGTGGTGGCCGGGGCGCTCGGCTTCAACGTCGCCAAGCACAAGATCGCGGCCTTCGCCGTCAGCGCCGCCTTCTCCGGCCTCGCGGGCGGGCTGGTGGTGTTCTACATGGGGACCGCCTCGGTCGGCACGCTGATCGACACCGCGGTCGGGGTGCAGGTGATCATCGCCGCGGTGCTCGGCGGCCGGCGCACCATCGTCGGCGGGGCGCTCGGCGCCGTGTTCCTGATCGCGGCCGGCGAGCTGCTGCGGCCGCTCGGCGCCCTCTCGACCTTCGTGGTGTCGGCCGTCGCCCTCGTCGTGATCCTGTTCGTGCCCACCGGCCTGCTCGGCCTCGCCTCCCTGCGGAGGGCGCAGTGACCGTCGCCGTGCGTCCCGGCTCCCAATCACCGGCTTCATCGGCCGCGGTCCCGGCCGCGGCCGAGCCGTGCCTGACCGTGCGCGGCCTGACCAAGCGCTACGGCGGCCTCGTCGCGGTCAAGGGCGTCGACCTCGACCTGCGCCCCGGCGAGATCCTCGGGCTGATCGGCCCGAACGGCTCGGGCAAGTCGACGGTGATGAAGCTGGTGATGGGGCTGGAGAAGCCCAGCGCCGGCTCGATCCGCCTCGACGGCACCGAGATCGCCGGCTGGCCCTCCCACCGGGTGGCGCGCGCCGGGATCGGCCTCGTGTTCCAGCACGCCCGGCCGCTGATGCGCCAGACCGTGCTGGAGAACATCAGCCTCGCCCTGCTGCCCGACAGCCTGCTGCGGCTGGCGGCGGACCCTGCGGTCGGTGAGAGAGCGAAAGCCATCGCGGAGCGCGTCGGGCTCGGGGCGGTGATCGACCGGCGGCCCGGCACCCTGCCCTTCGCCGACCTGCGCCGGCTGGAACTCGCCCGGGCCATCGCCCGCGATCCCCGGGTGGTGCTGGTCGACGAGCCCTTCGCCGGTCTCACCGGGCCGGAGGTCGCGGCCTTCTCCGAGCTGATCCGCGGCTTTCGCGACGAGGGCAAGGCGGTGCTCCTCGTCGACCACAACGTGAAGAGCGTCGCCGCCCTCGTCGACCGGGTGTTCGCCCTCTACCTCGGCGAGCGCATCGCCGAGGGCAGCGCCGAGGCGGTGATGGCCGACCCGACCGTGCGCCGGGTCTATCTCGGCGGCAGCATCGAGACCGCCGCGCGGCCGGAGGCGAGCTTCAAGAGCGAGCCCCTGCTCTCCGTCGCGGGCGTCGACGTGCTCTACGGCAAGGCGCAGGCCCTGCGCGGGGTCTCGATCCACGTCCACGAGGGCGAGTTCGTCTCGGTGGTCGGCCTGAACGGGGCCGGCAAGACGACCCTGTTCAACGCGATCTCCGGCCTCGTGCCGCATGCCGGCACGATCCGCTTCGACGGACGCGACCTCGCCGGCCAGAAGGCCGCCGCCATCGCCCGCGCCGGGATCGTGCAGGTGCCCGAGACCCGCGAGCTGTTCGGCGACCTGAGCGTGCGCGAGAACCTCGACCTCGGCGGCCAGCACCTCACCCGGGCGGAGGCGGACAGGCAGCGCGACTGGCTCTACGACCTGTTCCCGATCCTCAAGGACCGCGAGCGGCAGACCGCCCGCACCCTCTCGGGCGGCGAGCAGCAGATGCTGACCATCGCCCGCGCCCTGATGATGCGCCCGCGCCTGCTGATCCTCGACGAGCCGACGCTGGGGCTCGCCCCGGTCATCCTGGAGCTGCTGTCGAAGGCGCTGGAGCGGATGCGGGCGACGACGCCGATCACCGTGCTGCTCGGCGAGCAGAACGTCACCTTCGCGCTGCCCCACGCCGACCGGGTCTACGTGCTGGAGCAGGCGCGGATCGTCTGGGAGGGCCCGCCCGACCGGTTCGCCGGGGAGATGGGGTCGAAGTATCTCTAGCGCCCTCCAGCCCGCGACCTCATCCTGAGGTGCGGGCGCGTGAGCGACCGCCTCGAAGGAGCCCTCCAGGGATCGCGCGTTGTCTGGAGCCCTCCTTCGAGGCCGCTCGCGCGGCACCTCAGGATGAGGTCGCGGATTGGACAGGACGCGGCGTTAGGCGCCTGGGTCCGGACTTAGAGGGAGCGGACGCTTGGATTTCGGCCTCTCGCCATCCCAGAAACACTGGCTGGAGCGCGTGCGCGGCTTCATCCACGCGGAGATCCTGCCCGCCGCCGAGGCGGTGAAGGCCGAGCGCGCGGCGAGCCGGGAGCCCTCCCCGACGCTGGAGCGGCTGAAGGACCGGGCGCGGGGCGAGGGCCTGTGGAACCTGTTCCTGCCCCCCTCCCCCGAGCACGACACCGACGACTACCGCGGCGCCGGCCTGTCGAACCTCGACTACGCGCTCTGCGCCGAGGAGATGGGCCGGGTCGGCATCAGTTCGGAGTGCTTCAACTGCTCGGCCCCCGACACCGGCAACATGGAGGTGCTGCACCGCTACGGCAGCCCGGAGCAGAAGGCGCGCTGGCTGCGGCCGCTGATGGACGGAAAAATCCGCTCGGCCTTCCTGATGACCGAGCCGGAGGTGGCCTCCTCCGACGCCACCAACATCGCCACCGCGATCCGGCGCGACGGCGCGCACTACGTCATCGACGGCCGCAAGTGGTGGTCGACCGGCGTCGGCGATCCGCGCTGTGCGATCGCGATCCTGATGGGCAAGACCGACGGGCAAGCACCCCGCCACCGCCAGCAGTCGCAGATCCTGGTGCCCCTCGACACGCCGGGCGTGCGGGTGGCTCGGCTGCTGCCGGTCTTCGGCTACGAGGACGCCCCCAAGGGCCACGGCGAGGTGGTGCTGGAGGGCGTGCGCGTGCCCGCCGACAACCTGATCCTCGGCGAGGGCCGCGGCTTCGAGATCGCGCAGGGGCGGCTCGGGCCGGGGCGGATCCACCACTGCATGCGCACGGTCGGCGCGGCGGAGGTGGCGCTGGAGGCGATGGCCCGGCGCCTCGTGGCGCGGGTCGCCTTCGGCCGGCGCCTCAGCGAGCAGTCGGTCTGGGAGCAGCGGGTGGCGGAAGCCCGCATCGACATCGAGATGACCCGCCTCCTCTGCCTCAAGGCCGCCGACATGATGGACCGGGTCGGCAACAAGGGCGCCAAATTGGAAATCGCGATGATCAAAGTCGCCGCCCCGCGCGTTGCCCTCAGGGTGATCGACGACGCGATCCAGGCGCATGGCGGGGCGGGGGTGTCGGAGGATTTCGGCCTCGCCAAGCTCTACGCGCAGATCCGCACCCTGCGGCTCGCCGACGGGCCGGACGAGGTGCACAATCGCTCGATCGCGCGCATGGAGTTCGCGCGCCATTCGAACGCCGCGGACGGCGCATGAGCGCGGGCGCGACCTTCACCGGCGTCAAGCCCGTCGAGCCCCGCCACCGGATCGACGAGGCGCGCTTGGCCGCGTGGCTCGGCGAGCACGTGCCGGGTTTCGCCGGGCCGCTCGCCGTGATGCAGTTCCGCGGCGGTCAGTCGAACCCGACCTACCGGCTGGAGACGCCGGGGGGCGCCTATGTGCTGCGGCGCAAGCCGTCCGGGACGCTGCTGCCCTCCGCCCACGCGGTGGAGCGCGAGTTCCGGGTGATCGCGGCCCTCTACGCGGAGGGCTTCCCGGTGCCCCGCCCCTACGCCCTGTGCGAGGATGGGGCGGTGATCGGCGCGGCCTTCTACGTGATGGAGGCGGTGGACGGCCAAGTGCACTGGGACGGGGCGCTGCCCGGCCTGTCCCCGCACGCCCGCCACCGCCACTACGCGGCGATGATCGCCACCCTGGCGCGGCTGCACGCGATCGACCCGGAGGCGGCCGGGCTCGGCGATTACGGCCGGCCCGGCAACTACTTCGCCCGGCAGGTGGACCGCTGGACCCGCCAGTACCGCGCCGCCGAGGACGGCCGGCTGGAGGATGTCGAGCGGCTGATCGCGTGGCTGCCCCGCACCGTGCCGGAGCAGGGCGGCGTCGCGGTGGTCCACGGCGATTACCGCCTCGACAACCTGATCTTTTCCGACGACGGCAGCGTGAGCGCGGTGCTCGACTGGGAATTGTCGACGCTGGGCGACCCGCTCGCCGATTTCAGCTACCTGCTGATGCAGTGGGCGCTGCCGGCCGACGGGCGCAGCGGCCTCGGCGGCCTCGACCTCGCGGATTTGGGCATTCCCGGCCGCGACGAGGCGGTGGCGCTCTACTGCCGCGCCGCCGGGCGCGAGAGCGTGCCCGATCTCGACTGGTACTTCGCCTACAACCTGTTCCGGCTCACCGGCATCCTCCAGGGGGTGGCGGCGCGGGCGCGGGCCGGCAACGCCGCGAGCGAGCACGCCGCCGCGATGGCCGCCCGGGTGCCGGCGCTGGCCGCCGCCGCCTGGGGTTTTGCCGAACGGGCGGGGGCTTAGAGGTGGAGCTGTCCGGCCGCGTCGTCGCCGTGACGGGAGCCGCCCGCGGCATCGGCCGGGCGCTCGCCGAGGCGGCCGCGTCCCGCGGCGCCCGGGTGGTCGCCCTCGACCGGGACGGGGCCGGCGCCGCCGAGACCGCCGCCCGCCGCGGCGGCACGGCATACGCCCTCGACGTCGGCGACGCGGAGGCGGTGTCCGCGGCGATCACCCGGATCGAGGCGGAGGTCGGGCCGATCGCCCTGTACGCCTCCAATGCCGGCGTGCTGGAGCGCGACCCCGACCCGCACCTCGCCACCTCCGCCGACCCGGAGCAGTGGGCGCGGTCCTTCGCGGTCAACGTCATGGGCCACGTCCACGCCGCCCGCGCCCTGGTCCCGCTCTGGCTCGCCCGCGGCGGGGGCGCCTTCCTCGGCACGGTCTCGGCGGCGGGGCTGCTCAGCCAGATCGGCAGCGCGACCTACGGCGCCACCAAGCACGCGGCGCTCGCCTTCCTCGAACACCTCGCCATCGCCCACGCGGAGGACGGGATCCGCGTCGCCGCCCTCTGCCCGCAGGGGGTCGACACGGCGATGCTCGGCGCCGCGAGCGCCGCCGCCCGGGACGGGGTGCTGGCGCCCGCCGCGGTCGCCGAGGCCGCCCTCGACGGGCTGGCGGCGGGCCGCTTCCTGATCCTGCCGCACCCGCAGGTGGCGGAGTACGCCCGCCGCCGCGCCGCCGACCCCGAGCGCTGGCTGTCCGGGATGGGCCGCCTGCGCCGCGCGATGCTCGCCGAGGAGCCGTGATGTCGCTGTTCGACCTGACGGGCAAGATCGCGCTGATCACCGGCTCGTCCCGGGGGATCGGCCGGGCCATCGCCCTGCGCATGGCCGAGCACGGGGCGCGGGTGGTGATCTCCTCCCGCAAGGCGGAGGCCTGCGCCGCCGTCGTCGCCGAGATCGAGGCGGCCCACGGCCCGGGCCGCGCGATAGCGATCCCGGCCAGCATCTCCGCCAAAGCGGAGCTGGAACACCTCGTGGCCGAGACGGAGAGGCGGCTCGGGCCGGTGGACGTGCTGGTCTGCAACGCGGCCAGCAACCCGTATTACGGACCGCTCGCCGACATCACCGACGCCCAGTTCAAAAAGATCCTCGACAACAACGTGCTGTCGAACCACTGGCTGATCCGGCTCTGCGCTCCCGGCATGATCGCCCGGCGGGACGGGGCGATCGTGATCGTCTCGTCGATCGGGGCGCTGAAGGGCTCGCCGGTGATCGGCGCCTACAACGTCTCCAAGGCCGCCGACCTGCAACTCGCCCGCAACTACGCGGTGGAGTACGGGCCGCACAACGTCCGGGTGAACTGCCTGTGCCCGGGGCTGATCCGCACCGATTTCGCCCGCGCCCTGTGGGAGGATCCCGAGATGCTCGCCGCCACCACGGCGACCGCGCCTTTGCGCCGCATCGGCGAGCCGGACGAGATCGCGGGGGCGGCCGTGTTCCTCGCCTCCCCCGCCGGCCGGTTCGTGACCGGGCAGGCGCTGGTGATCGACGGCGGCGTGACGATCGCCCGATGACCGATCCGTTCGCGCTGCCTCCCGATTGGCCGGCCCTCCCCTTCCGCGAGGCGGAAGAAAAACTCACCGCGCCGGGCTCGCCCTTCGCGATCGAGACCCGCCTGATCCGCGGCGTGCCGATCCGGGTCTGGACGCACGCCCCGCCGACGCTCCGCGACGTTTTCTTGAGAGCGCGCACGCACGGCCAAAAAACCTTCGTGGTCTACGGGGCGGAGCGCGCGAGCTTCGAGGGCTTCCACCGGGCGGCGATCGCCGTCGCGCACGCGCTCGCGGAGGCCGGCATCGTCAAGGGCGACCGCGTCGCCATCGCGCTCCGCAACCTGCCGGAATGGCCGGTCTGCTACTACGGCGCGCTGATCGCGGGCGCCATCGCCACCCCGCTCAACGCGTGGTGGACCGGGCCCGAACTCGCCTACGCGCTGGCCCATTCCGGCGCGCGGGCGCTCGTCGCCGACGGCGACCGTTTTTTTCGGATTCACCCGCACCGAGACACGCTGCCGGCGCTGGAGTCCGTGTTCCTCACCCGCGCCGCGCCCGAGCCCGGCACCCGCGCGCTCGGCGACCTGATCGGTCCGCCGGGCACCTGGGCGGACCTGCCCGACCGGGCGATGCCGGACGTGCCCCTCGGCCCCGAGGACGACGCCACCCTGTTCTACACCTCGGGCACCACCGGGCGGCCGAAGGGGGCGCTCGGCACCCACCGCGCCGCGGCCACGACGGTGATGGCCTACCCCTACTCCGCCGCGCGCTCGGCCCTGCGCCGGGGCGCGGCCCCGCCCCGGCCGGACCCCGCGGCGCCGCAGCGGGCGGCGCTGCTCGTCATCCCGCTGTTCCACGTCACCGGCTGCCACGGCACGATGGGCGGAGCGCTCTACGGCGGCCACCGCCTCGTGATGATGCACCGCTGGGACCCGGCGGCCGCCCTCGACCTGATCGAGGCCGAGGGCTGCACGGGGGCCGGCGGCGTGCCGACCATCGCGTGGCAACTCGCCGAGGCCGCCCGGGCGGCGGGGCGCGCGCTGCCGAGCCTGGAGACCGTCACCTACGGGGGCGCCCCGGCCGCGGGCGACCTCGTCCGGGCCCTGCGCGAGGCCTTCCCGCACGCCGCCCCGGCCACCGGCTGGGGCATGACCGAGACCTCGGCCACCTTCACCCACCACCAGGCCGAGGACTACATCGCCCACCCCGACTCCTGCGGGCCGCCGCTGCCGGTCTGCGAGACCCGGATCCGCGACCCCCTCGGGCGCGACCTGCCCCCCGGGGCGGTCGGCGAGCTGTGCGTGCGGGGCCCCAACATCGTCCGCGGCTACTGGGACGACCCGCAAGCCACGGCGGAGGTTTTCTCCGACGGCTGGCTGCGCACCGGCGACCTCGCCCGGGTGGACGGCGAGGGCTTCGTCACGGTGGTCGACCGGATCAAGGACATGCTGATCCGCGGCGGCGAGAACATCCACTGCATCGAGGTCGAGAACGTCCTCTACGCCCACCCGGACGTGATCGACGCGGTGGTGCTGCCGGTGCCGCACCCGACGCTCGGCGAGGAGCCCGGCGCGGTGGTCGCCCTCGCCGAGGGCGCCCGCGCGACGCCCGACGAGATCCGCGCCTTCGCCGCCGCGCGGCTCGCCGCCTTCAAGGTGCCGGTGCGGGTGGTGGTGTGGGACGGCCTGCTGCCGCGCAACCCCGCCGGCAAGATCCTGCGCGCGCCGCTGCGGTCGGTGTTTTCGGGGGACGGCGAGACGCCATCGCGCTGAGAGGCACAGGCCGACCTCCGGGTCGGTTCGGATGCGGAACGTCCGCTTCGGACGCGCGGAGCGGCGCGTGCCCGATCCGGTCGGCGAACAGGAGGACAGGATGCGGCGGACCTTGTTGCTGGCAACGGCGCTCATGATCGCGGCGCCCACCGTCGCGCGCGCCCTGGATCCGGGGATGATCGCACAGGGGCAGGTGCTCTCCGGTATGGCACGGGGCTACGCGGAACGCGGGTACGCCGAGCGCAGGGGCATCCGGTCACGACGCGCCGAGCCCAGTGAGGCGAGAACCCGGCAGACCTGCGCCAACGGGCGCGAGATGGTCCGCCGCGGAAGCCCCGATCCGCGGCTTCGCCATCTGCTCGCCCTGTGCCGCAGGGGCGGCTGGTAGGCCGCGCGGGCGATGGGATGGACGCGGGCGCGTCACGACAAGGATTGATACCAATGGCCCTAGATGTTGACCTGTGCCCAGTCACGCGAGGTCATGGATGTAACGAGGTCTGGGTCGTTGGCGAAGAAGTTCCAAGCGTCGCAGCAGGCGTCGACGATCTGTCGGTAGTCGCGGAAGACCCGGTTGGCGAGCTTGTTCTGGCGCAGGTACTGCCAGACCAGCTCCATCGGGTTCAGCTCGGGCGATGAGGCCGGCAGGTGGAGCAACGTGATGGTGTCCGGGACCACCAGGCCACGCGGTCGGCGCGTCTTGGCGGTGCCGTGATAGCCGGCACCGTCCAGAACCAGGATCGCGTGCGCGCCGGGCGCGACCTGCTTGCTGATCTCAGCCAGATGCAGCGACATCATCGTGGTGTTGACCGTCGGCAGCACCAGGGCCGCGCTGGTGCCGCGCGCTGGGCAGGCCGCCCCGAACACATACGTCCACTTGTAGCGTTGGTCGCGCGGCGCCCGCGGGCGCGTGCCCTTGCGCGCCCAGACCCGCGTCAGCGTGCCCTGCTGGCCGACGCGCGCCTCGTCCTGGAACCAGATCTCGAGCGGCTTGTCGCGGGCGGGCTCGGGCAGGATCTCCGCCACGCGCGCGGCGAAGTTTTTTTAAAAGCCTGCTGGGTCTCGTCGGTGGCCTTGGGATGCTGCGGGCGCACCGACAGCCGCACGAAGCCCAGTGCCGCCAGGTGCTTGCCGACCGTGCGCTCGTGCATCTCGACCCCGAACAACTCCTTGATCCGCGCCTGCAGGTCGACCCGGCGCCAGCGCACGACGCCATCCTTGTCGACGTCCGGCCCCGCCTCGACCAGGGCCGCCAGTTGCTGCTTCTGCTCGGGCGTCAGCTTGGCGGAGCGGCCCGGTGCCTGGCGGTCGCGCAGACCCGCCAGCCCCTC
>NZ_JAUYZI010000091.1 GCF_030700245.1 Methylobacterium amylolyticum | reverse complement strand
AGCGGCCGAGCGCCTGATCGGGGGCCGGCTCGGACGCGGGCTGATCGCCAGACCCCCTTTTTTCGCGCCCGCCGCATGTTGGTGGGCGCGCACGATGGTGGAATCCACGATCAGGTACTCGAAATCGGGATCATCCGACAGCGCCGCGAAGATGCGCCACCACACGCCCTTCTGGCTCCAGCGGCTGAAGCGGCGGAACACGCTGTTCCACTCACCGAACGCAGCGGGCAGATCACGCCAGGGCGCGCCGGTGCGCACGATCCACAGCACGCCTTCGACGAACATCCGGTTGTCGCGCCCGGTCGAGCCGCGCTGATCGGGACGTCCGATGATCAGCGGTGCCATCCGCTCCCACTGCGCGTCGCTGAGAACCAAGCGATCCTGAACGCTCAAGGCTGTCCTCCAAAAGACAGCCTTGAATCACGCCTCCCGCTGAACGTGAACCCCAACAGTCCACACACCCTAGGGGTTTCCTATGACCATCACGCGGGAAGTTGCAGGACAGTTTTATGTATAGGGGTGAAACCAACCCCTAAAACCCCTCAAACCCCTATCCGGCCCGTGCCGGGCGGTCGCCCATGATCGCCGCCGCCGACAGGTTCGGCCCCTGGGCCGACGGTATCGACCGCACCGAGCGCGTCGCCCGGCTCCGCAGCCTGCGCGCCATCACCCGTCTGTCGCTCGGCCCCCGCGGTCACGCCTTCGCCGAGACCCTGCGCCGCGCCGAGACCGACCCCGGACAGCTTGAGCCGGCCCTGCGCCAGCTCGACGCCCTGGCCGCGCTCGACCGCAGGTCGGTGCTCTGCTCGTTCGCCGCCCTTCACCGTCCAGCCTGAGGAGCCCCGCGCATGCCCGACGC
The DNA here is from genome assembly GCF_030700245.1 of Methylobacterium amylolyticum. Classification (GTDB taxonomy): domain Bacteria; phylum Pseudomonadota; class Alphaproteobacteria; order Rhizobiales; family Beijerinckiaceae; genus Methylobacterium. Next base: position 11,168 of record NZ_JAUYZI010000091.1, on the reverse strand, counting down.
CGCCCCCTTCACCTTCCCGCACCCGTTCGGATCGTCGGCCAGCGCCCGCGAGGAGTTGGCCGCCCTCGACCGAGATGCCGCCGCTCTCCCGATCCGCGGTCCGATCGCCGGCCTTGTGTCCGAGATCTCCAGGGAGCTGACCTGTCTCGTCATCGCCGACCGCGCATCCCACGAGGCCGCACCGCTGCTGCGCCCCCATGGAGAGAGGGCGTTTCAGCTCACCGGGTCGGTGCGCGGTATGCGCGCGATCTGTCACCGGGCCGCTGGCCTCGATCCCCGCCACGCCGAGCGCCGGCGGGACATGATCGACAAGGCGTGGGACGGCATCGGCGACAGCCGCGGCGCTTGGGCAGCCTGAGGAGCCGATGACCGCCGGCCTCGAAACCTTCGCCAAGGTGCGCGCCCTGCACGACGCCACCACCCACCCGGGCGAGAGGGCGTCGGCCGCCGCCCGGATGAAGACCCTCGCCCGCAAGGCCGGGATGACGGTCGCGGAGGCGGTGTCCAAGCTGGACGCGCCGCCGGTGGAGGTCGCAGCCTTCCGCACGGTCAACATGGCCGACTTCTTCGACACCCCGTACTTCCGGGAGCAGAAGGCCCAGCGCGAGCGGGAGCGCTCCGCGCGCTGGCGCGAGGTGCTGGAGGAGTACGGCACCGAGGAAGCCGTGTTCGAGCCCGGCCCGATTGAGCGCGCACTGGACGAGGCGGCCGCCCGGTATGCCGCTCAGTTCGGCCCCGACCGTGGCTGGGACGCCTACCCGCTGAGCAAGGTGCCGGCCGCGATCGTGGCGACCGTCGAGGCGGCTTGGCCGATGCCGGCCACCGTCCGCGGCGCGTGGGAGGAGTTGGCGTTCTGGGACAAGCTGTGTAGCGACCGCGAGGCCCGCGGCTCCGCCTGCGGGGACCAATCGAACCCGGTGCAGATCCGGTGCCGCCTCCTGGAGCGGATGCTGGACGAGACCCCGGCCCTGTCGCTGAACGACCTCCGCGCCCGCGTGTCGTGGTTCGAGCACCTGGACCGCCGGGACGCGCGGGAGAATGGCGCCCGTCTCGCCACCCTCCGCGCCGACATCGAGCGCATGGGCCAGCGGATCCGAGAGCAGGATGCGCAGCCCGTCCAAGATGGACAGGGGCCGCATGGCGAAGGGGGTGGCGGATCACCATCCCCCTCTGTCCAATCTGGACACCTCAAAAGGGGGTCACGATCCGATACCCCCTTGGCCACCGAAGGGTACCCGCCCGATGGGTACCCCCAGCGCCGCACCAACGCCGACAAGCGCCGCGACGTGCTCGCCCTCCTCGACCAGGGCCTCACGGATCGCGAGATTGCCCGCCGGGCCGGCGTCTCCCCCACCACCGTCGGCACCATCCGGAGGACGCAGCCGTGACCCGCCCTGCCCTCGCCCCCGAGCCCGTCACCGCCGCCAGCGTGCTCGCCCTAGTGCAGGCCATCGAGCGGCACGGCCCTGACGCTCCGGCCGCCATCGCCTTCCGCTCGGCCCTGCGCCGGAAGGGCATCGAGGCGGATGCGGCCGGTGGGATCCAGGCGCTCGACACCCTCATGGACGAGATCGCCGAGGCAGATCCGGCGAAGGCCGACGCCCGAGCTGCCATCATCCGCAGCGCGTGGGGCGAGCTGCTGCCCGCTCCGGCCGGGAGAACGCGGCCGTGACGGATCCCGCCACCGAACTGACCCGCCTGTTCGAGTCCAAGGAGGCCGGCCACATCGTCGGGCCCTGTGCCGCCAGCGCCTACCGGCACGCGGTGCGGCGGCAGATCCGGTCCCTGAGCGAGGCGCAGGGCGGGGCCGTCGCCGCACCCATTTTGGACAGGCTGGTCAGCGACGGCGGCCGGCGATCCGATGGGCGCCGGGACGACATCGAACGCGCCGCGGTGCGCTCCGGACGGCTGCCTTGATGACCCCAGGCGAGCGCTCCGCCTTCGCCGCCGGCATCGAGGCCGCCCGCCAGATGGCGGTGGCCGCCGCCGTGACGCTGGAGATCCGCGAGGACGCTCGGGATGTCCGCCAGCAGGCCGCTGCCGCCGCGCTTCAGGGCCTCGCCGAGGGGCTACGGGTCTTGGTGGCGCCGCCTGAGGAGCCGCAGTCGTGAAACCTCATAGCCGGTGCTATCTATCATCCAACCTGTTTCTAGCCTGTTGTTTACAGGCGACCCCGACCGGACGATGACCCATGCCGCGCGAGGATACCCACTTCGAGCCAGGCCGCTCCGGCAACCCCGCCGGTCGCCCCAAGGGCTCTCGCAACCGCTCCACCCTCGCCCTGGAGGCGATCTTCGAGGGCGAGTCCGAGAAACTGTCCCGCCGCGCGATCGAGATGGCCCTGAACGGCGACGGCCCGGCGATGAAGCTGTGCCTGGACCGCCTCCTGGCCCCTCGACGCGACCGCAGCGTCACCTTCGACCTGCCACCGATCGACACCGCGGCCGACCTGCCGAAGGCCACCGAGGCGCTGCTGCGGGCCGTGGTGAACGGCGACATCACCCCTTCCGAGGCCGCCGACATCGGCAAGGCGGTCTCGGCCCACATCGAGGCGATCACCGCGGCCGACCTGCACCGGCGCCTCTCCGAGATCGAGGACGCCCGGCGATGAGGCTGCGCGAGCTGGAAACCCGCATCGTCAAGCTGGAGCGCGATCCCAGCTACAGCGCCCTCGCCCGCATGTCGGAGGAGGAGTTGGAGCATGAGGTCATCCGGCACATGAACCTGCTGGCGGCCGACTTCCCGACCTACGACACGATGATCGCCAGCTACGCGGCTTCGCCGGAGCCGTTCGAGCAGGAGGTCGCCAAGGACATGCGGACCTTCCTCGACGACTACCTCGCCCGCCACCGACCGCAGAGCGCGGCGTGACCAGCCCCGCCCGTCTCTCCGACGACGCCCTGGATCGGCAGATCGTGGCCGCCCTGCGCGACGTGGCCTCGGACTGGCCGTCCGTGGGCGCGATGGTCACGGCCCTATCCGCATCGCCCTCCCCGGCCGACCGCGCGCTGGCGGCGGAGGTCGAGGCGTTCCTGACGGGGTGGCAACCCAACCGCCCAGCAATCCCTTAGGCCGACATCTCCGGTCGAGAACATGCCTTCATGAGATGTGCCCCAACTGTTTGTAGGCTGATCGTCATAGTGCATACGAACCTTTCTGGATTGGTTTGATCGCTATGACTGTGAGAAGTGCAAAGATTTAAGCTATGAAGATGATTTAAGTATAGAGCGTATTTTGGAACGTTTTCTATAAAATCGTCAATCCCACCTAGGTCTTTCGCTATCATTTCATTTGGTTTGCCGTCTGTGCTCGGAATTTCGTACCATTCGATTACAAGATCAGATCCGTGCACTCTATTCAAAATAAGTGCTTCACCAGGCGAAAGAGACTTAATTATTTGAATAAAAGCCGGATGCGCCTCGTCCGCGCGATCCTTGTCCATGGATCTGGCAAGAAGCGCCTCGAACATTTCTGTAATAGGCGTGTCGTCTATGTGGTAGCGAATGCCTTCGAGGATTGGTCCCAATATCTCTGGGGCAGGGAGCATCAAATTTTCGGGTGGAACTTGTGATTTAGCTCTTTCGATACGCGCTCGGAATTTATCCTGCTGGACTGCTAGCCACTGGACAGGAAAGCCAACGAGGCGAACGCATTTCACAATGTCTTCAAGGGTGGCGCCGAGCTGCCGGACAGCCGGTGATCCGGCGTCTTCGTAGACCTGCTTGACCGGCACCTGCTTGCCGATCTCTGTCGCCATCGCGACCGCCATATCGTGTTCGGTGGTCATAGGAACCCGCTCCCCGAGTGCCCCTTGAAGGCGTTCGCCCGCCGGATGTACCCGACGACCGTCCGCGGATCCCGGTGCCCCGACTGATCCATGATCCGGGCGAGGTCGGCGCCCCGCTCGGCTGCCGACGTGATGTAACCCGCCCGCAGGCTATGTGCCCCGAACGTCGCCGCATCGAGACCGGCAACCGTGCAGTACCGCTTCACGATGTCCGCGACCGCCTGCGTCGTCAGCCGGGGCGGCTCGCCGGTCCCCGGATCGGGGGAGCGGACGTTCCCCGACCGCGACACCGGCCGGAACACCGGGCCCGAGACGATGCCGGCCGCGTCCAGCCACTCGCGCACCAGCGCCACCGGTCGGATGAACCGCCCATGCGGTATCGCCTTCTCCAGGCCCCTGCCCTCTTGGTCGACCTTCGACCGGCGGACCATGACGCGCAGCCCCTCAGGGTCCTCGCGCAGGTCCTCGACATCGAGCGCGACGAGTTCGGACCGGCGGAACGCCCCGGCGAAGCCCAGCGCCAGTAGCGCCCGATCCCGCTTGCCGGTCAGGGTGTCCGGCGTCCGCATCAGCAGCGCGGCCAGCACGTCGGCGGTCGCGGCGGCCTTCTGTGTCGGGGCCACGCCCACCTTGCGCCGGGCGCCCCTCATCGCGGCCCGCACGCCCTCGTCGTCCGTTGGGTCGGGCTGGCCGGCGAGCTTGTGAGCATAGCGGATCGCGGCGAGCCGACGCCCGAGCGTCGAGGCCGCCCGGCCCTCCTCCGCCTCCGCGACGAGGAAGCCAGCCACCGCCTGCGGGCTGGCCGGCAGCGGCCGGAACCCGTACCGGACGCACCATGCCTCGAACACGCGCGCGTCCGCCGTGTAGGCCCGCACGGTCGCATCGGCCTTGCTGGCGCGCTGATAGCTGCGCACGAGCGCTGCGGCCTCGGCGGGCAAAGTTTGCACATGGTGCAAGGTTTCGGCCGGCAGGGTGTCAGGCTTCGGCATCGCACCCTCGCCCGGCGCCCAGCGCCTCCGCGACCGTCGCACCGATCGCCGCGTCCGCCCAGTCGTGCGGCAGCCCGAGGTAGTGGCCCGGCCGACGGACCATGCCGCACCAGAACCGGCCGGCCTCGAATTCCAGCGCCGGGCACGGGCCCTCGGCACCGGCGCCGATGTACTCCCGCGCGATCCCGCAGGGCTCGGCCGCGCAGCAGAACCCGCAGCCGTTGCACGCCGCGCCGACCGGCGGCTTGGGCGGCAGCCGGGCACCGCCCGTTCCGTCTATCAGATGGATCGCTGCCATAGGCGCCGCCTACCAGCCAAACTTTCGAGAAGAACACTTATCACAAGTTACGCTAGGTGCAGGACTGCCGCAAGGCCGGCGAGCCGGATTGTGGGCCTGCCCACAGGCAGTCAGACAGGCAGGGCGACATGACGTCCAGCGGTCATCTCCTGGGGCACCCCGTGGCGACGATCTCCGTCTGACACGCCCACTGATGAGCAGCCGCCCAACCCTGCGCGATGGCGCCGATGCCTCCGAGGATCGTGAAAATGCCGACGACGATGGCAAATAGCCGCTCGCCCCGGCTCAGATCGAGGCGGCGCCGAACCTCGACTGGCCGGCCATCCCAGTACAGTAGCCCTTCCCCGTCCACTCCCATCAGATCAAAGGCTGCCCATGAAATCGGGCGAACTCCGGCTGGCCAGCCCTCGGGGGCATCACTGGTCGATTGTCCCTTCGCCAGCCTCAGCTCATCCTTGGGGCTTGAGGCGTCCTCGGTAGCTCGCTGCCCTGCCATCACGCGATCCTCGACAGGCCGCGCTTCTCGAACACGGCGTTGAGCCCTTCCGCGAGAAGGTCTTGGATCTGGGCGTCCTCGCCGGCCGCGATCACCTTGAGCTGCCGGAACGCCTCGGGCGAGACGTAGGCCGTCACCACCCGCTTGCCCTCGCGGGTCGAAGCCTTCGGGTACTTCGTGGCGGGGCCGGGGGCGGCCGTGCGCGGCGCCTCGCGGGCCGGGATCACAGGATCTGAGGGCACCAGCGGTTCCGGCTGGCGTGGCGTCTCCGCCGCAGGCTCCGGAGCGGGCGCCGCCTTCGGGCTGAACAGGCTCGGCCGCTTCGTCACGCTTGCCCCCTCGACGTCTTGCCGACCTGCCCGCCTGCCGGCAGGCCCACTTGCTCGCGTGCCCACGCGAACAGGGCGGCCACTTCCTCGGCCGCCTTGCCGTCGGGCTCATATTCGGAGGCGGTGCGCCCGTCGATCACGGCGTAGCTGTAGGCGACCCGCTGATGGATCACCTGCGGGGCGACCTTCGCGCCCTGTTCCTCAAGCCCACGGCGTGCCTCCTCGACGATCGCGCTCCGGGTCGGCGCCGAGGACAGCACCACCCACGAGGGGCGCTTGGCGATGGTCGCGAGATCGCGCGTCGCCTCGATCGCCTCCAGATCGAAGGCTGCCGGCCGGCACGGGATCAGGATCAGGTCGGCGGCCCGCGCCGCGGCCAGCGACGCCCGGTCCGCGTTCGGGGCCGTGTCGATCACAAGGAGATCGGCGCCGTTCGCGCGCGCCGCCTCGACGAGCTGCGGCAGCCGCTCGGCATGGTCGCCGATCACCTCCGGCTCGGGCGCCTGGCGCTTGTCTCCCCACTTCCGGGCCGTGGCCTGAGGGTCGAGATCGACGAGCGCCGTTCGCAGGCCCGCCAGCGTGCCGGCGACCGCGAGGTGGACGGCGACCGTCGATTTCCCGACGCCACCCTTCTGGCTGATGACGGCGATTGTCCGCACGCCCGCTCTCCTGCCTGTCCTCGATCCTGCCTGCCGCCCTGCGGGCCTGCCCACAGGCCCACGAGACGAATCGTCTGCCTGACTTCAACACGGCATGCCGGCCGCTGTCTGTGGCCTCACCAACGCAGCCAGCACTCCGCGTGACGCCCACTTGCCTGCCTGCCCACAAGCAGGCTTGCCGTCGATCAGCCTAGACCGCATGTGGTCCTGACCCGCCGCGACACCGCCGGGGATGCGCGCGAGCCGGGCGAGCTGCGATGATGCGGCCGCCCGGCTACCGCGCGACCTACATCGCTGACCCAGGCACATAGGGACGGGGCCGGGGGATGGGTCTTGTCGCTCTCGCGCCGGAGGCCGCTCGCGTATTCCCGCCGCGGTGACTTGCCGACCAGCGCATCAGGGGCCGAGCAGTACCTCGATCGCGATGATCGCCACCAAGGCCAGATCGCCCGCGAGGAGGGCGACTAGCACGTAGGAAGCGAGTTTCAGGCAGTTGCCCTGCGCTGAACCGATCAGCAGCGGTTCCCGCCTGAGGTTTGGCCGTACTGCTGCACCGGGAAGTTCTGCTGGCGCGCGTTACCCTCGGCCGCCGAACTCATCGGGCAAGTCGCCGGGTTGCGCAGGAAGCCGCCTGCGCGGGGATCGATCGCGCCCGTCACCTCGCTGTCCGTGGCGAAGCCGGTCCAAGTGGTGGACCTCGGCGCGGCTACGGCGGGCGACAGCGCGGCCGCGGTGAAGGCGAAGGCAAAGGCGGCGGCCAGCGTGGTGATGCGGGTCGTCGTCATGGCGGTTCTCGATCTCCCCGGGGGCGGGACCGGCCTATCCGGCCCCGTCGCATCCCGTTGATCCTGAGATGGGGAGCATCACGCTACCGTGACGTGCCGACGAGCACGCACCGTCGGGGATTAAATCCGCCGCGTATGGCGACCGGGCCCGTGGTGCAGAAGTACACACGTACTCGCCTCGGGAAAGAAGCTTTTAGGGCTCGCGCAGGTCGACTTGTCTCTCCACGACTGCCCCTATTTCCGAATAAAAAATCGGGTCCTTTTACAGGGTGCCCACCATGGCGTTGGCTGCGTTGCGTGCCCGTGACCAGATCGGCGAGCCCCTACGGCACCAACCCCGACAGCCCGACCACCGCCAGCGCCGTCACCAGCAACGTGAAGCCGACCATCAGGGCGGTCGTGCCGAGATCCGGCAGGCGCGGCAGGCGCAGCAGGCTCCTCACGGCGCCTTGGCCTTCGCTGCGAACTCCCAGATCGGCGGGCCGGTCTCCTGCCCCGGCTTGTCTCGGTGGGCGGTCTGGTTGCTGAGCTGCACCCCAGCCGCGTCCACGCCGGTCGCCTTCCGGCCGTTGATCATCATCGCCCCGCAGCCATCGACGCGCAGGGTGCCGTGCTGGGGGTGAACGCCGAAGAGCTGTGACGCCGTCCATCCGAGCCGATGCGCCTCCGCGCCGTATCGGTCGCAGAAGTCGATGGCTGCCTCACGCAGGGCGGCCCACTTGGCCGGCGTCAGGTAGCGGCACGGCGGCTTGTCGGCCGGGATGCCCTCGATCGCGTGGCGCCAGACATCGACAGCGCTGGGGAGGAGGGTCGGAGCGGAGCAGGCGGCCATGCGCCGGACTACGGCAGCCCGCGGCGCAGGGCCATGCGGCCTGACGCACCCTCGCGCTGCGCCATAAGTCGCACTGAGTCCGGGGATCTGAACGAAGTCCGATGCGTCATCGGCCGGGCGGTCGCCCGCCGCATTCGCTATCCCAACAGGACCTCATGCACCCCTTCCGTTGGCTTGGCCGTCTCTTGTCGGGCGTCGGGCACATCGCCACCCGCGCCGTGATCGGATCGGTAGCTCTGTTCAGCGTCGTCCTCGATCTCCTGCTGGGCATCGTGGCCCGGCTCTACGATCGGTTCGATGCTGAATGGGCCCGCATGGCACGAGAAGCGGACGAGCGGCGCACGCGGGACGGTCGGGGTGTGATCGATCCGATCACGTTGGACCGCAATCGATAATTTTTCGCGGTCGGTTCAGCCCCGACCGATCTGCTCACGGGCTGGCGGGGGACATGCCGCTTTCGCGGCGGGGACCAAGTACGCAACACGGCCCGGGGTCAGGATAAGCGCTGGCGGTTGATCCATGATCAACGACAGCAGGCGGCAGGCTCTCATAGAGTGATGCGACCGGGGCAAGGCACCGCGGGCGCGCGGCACAGCGGCACTGGGCGATCCGAGGTCAGAAAAGGAGCTTTCTGGGTCCGCACAGATCGGCCCGTTCCCCTGCGGCCGACCTGAAGAGCGGTTTGACCGCACGGAATGAGGCGGTGGGAGAACGTTCGGTTCCACAACCCCCGGTAGACACGGTCCTCGTCTACTCAAGATCTAGTCTGACGTAAGACGTATTTTCATCGTAGCAACACGTATACGTTACCTGAAACGTCAATTGACCACTGATTAACAAAAGTCACGTACCAGCAGCGGACGATGTTAGCCGACGCATCGTGATGGACGCCTCATGCCACTCTTTGATGCCGACCTGCGTGCGCTGATGACGGCGATCGACCGATCTCGGGCCCGGGTCGAGTTCACCCCTGATGGTACGGTGCTGACCGCCAACCCTCTCTTCCTCGACCTGATGGGCTATACGCTCGCCGAGCTGAAGGGCGAGCACCATCGCCGGTTCGTCCGAGCGGATGAGCGCGACGGCCCCGCCTATCGGGCGTTCTGGGACGCCTTGCGCCGCGGCGAGGGGCAGACGCGCACGTTCCGGCGCTTGGCCAAGGACGGCCGGGAGGTGTGGATCCAGGCGACCTACAATCCCGTGCTCGGGCGTGGCGGGCGGGTGACCCGGGTCGTCAAGTTGGCCACCGACGTCACCGAGAAGACCGTCCAGGCCCTGGACCTCGATGGCCAGATCGCGGCACTTCACCGCTCGCAGGCGGTCATCGCCTTCGCCCCGGACGGCACGATCCTCGACGCCAACGCCAACTTCCTCGCCGCGGTCGGTTACACCCTCGACGAGATCAGGGGCCAGCACCACCGGCTGTTCGTCGACAGGGCCGAGCAAGCCGGGGAGGCTTACCAGAGCTTCTGGGCGGCGCTGGGCCGCGGAGAATACCAGTCGGCTGAGTTCCGACGCTTCGCGAAGGGTGGGCGCGAGATCTGGATCCAGGCGACCTACAATCCGATCACCGACGCCGACGGGCGTGTGGTCAAGGTGGTGAAATTCGCAGTCGACGTGACCGCGCAAAAGCTACAGACCGCCGACGCAGCCGGGCAGTTGACGGCCGTCAACCGCTCCCAGGCGGTGATCGAGTTTGCCCCCGATGGCACGGTCCTCGACGCCAACCCGAACTTCCTACAGGCGGTCGGCTATACGATTGAAGAGGTGAGGGGTCGGCCGCACGCCATGTTCGTCGAGCCCGGCTACGCGCGGACGCCGGAGTACGTGGCCTTCTGGGACCGTCTGCGCGGCGGCGATTTCGCTTCAGGCATGTTTCAGCGCTTTGGTAAGGACGGCCGCTCGGTATGGATCCAGGCGAGCTACAACCCAATCTTCGATCCCAGCGGTCGGCTGACCAAGATCGTCAAGTACGCCACCGATGTCACCGCGAACATGGAGGCGCGCGCGGTCGCGGTGGCGGCAGCCGAGCGGACGCTCGACAGCGTCCAAGTGGTCACCGACGCGGCGGAAACCATGAATGCTGCGGCCCAGGAGATCTCGCGCAGCATGACCGAGTCCAAGGCTAGCGTGGATGAGATCCACGGACGCGCCGGCGAGGCGGATGCCGCTACCGAGCGATTGCGCGCCGCGGCGGGCGCGATGAGCGGTGTCGTCGCGACGATCTCGTCGATCGCCCAGCAGATCAACCTGCTGGCGCTGAATGCTACTATTGAGGCGGCCCGGGCCGGGGCTGCCGGGCGCGGCTTCGCGGTCGTGGCGGCCGAGGTGAAGGATCTGGCCGGTCAGGCTGCTGCGGCTACGGGGCGGATCAACGGTGAGATCGTCGGCATGCAGACCGTGTCGGACGAGGTGGCTGGTACCCTAGCCTCAATCACCGCGGCGATTGGCGCGATCAGTGGGCATGTCGATGGGGTGAGCGCCTCGACCGACGAGCAGGCGCGGGCGACGGGGGAAATCCTGGTCAGCATGCGGCAGGCGGCCAGCGGTGTGTCGCGCATCAGCACCAGCCTGGATGATTGGACGGTGGGGATGGAGGAGCGGCGTACCGACAAGCGGACTCGCGTCCTGCTACCTGCCGAGATCCACCTGCCGGGTGGTGGGCGCGTCGCTTGTTCGGTCCGTGACCTGTCGGACGGGGGCGCGCGGCTGCATGTGCTCGGGCACGCTCAGATCCCAGAACGGTTCGTGATGACGATCGACGACGAAAGGCGACGTGTCACGTGTGAGATCCGCCACAGGGCCGGCGCGAGCTTGAATGTGCAGTTCGTGCAGCCCGTCGAGGGCAAGATCGCTCGTGCGGTCGGCCACTGAAGCCCGACGATGCGGGGATGTCTTCGCTTTCGAGTCCTGCGGTTCGGCCCCGCCCGATCTGCTCACGGGCGGGGGAACCCCGGATCTCACCAGCGCCGGGCCGATACGCAACGTGGCCC
>NZ_JAUYZI010000090.1 GCF_030700245.1 Methylobacterium amylolyticum | reverse complement strand
GCCGCGGTGTCGGCGTATCCGGTGATGAACAGGACCTTGAGGGCGGGGCGGCGGGCGCGGCCGGCATCGGCCATCTGCCGGCCGTTCATGCCCCCGGGCAGGCCGACATCGGTCACCAAGAGGTCGACCCGCACGTCCGAGTGCAGCACCCGCAACCCCGCCGCGCTGTCGCCCGCCTCGATCGCCGTGTAGCCCAGATCCTCCAGAACCTCGGTCACCAGCATCCGCACCGTCGGCTCGTCGTCCACCACCAGGACCGTCTCCCCCCGCTCGGCGCGCGGCGCCGCCCCCGGGCCGGCCACGGCGGCCGCCGCCTCCGCCGGGCCGTCGTGGCGCGGCAGGTACAGGCACACCCGCGTCCCCCGCCCGGGCGTCGAGGCGATCCGCACCTGCCCGCCCGACTGCCGGGCGAAGCCGTAGATCATCGACAGGCCCAGCCCCGTGCCCTGGCCGGTCGGCTTGGTGGTGAAGAACGGGTCGAAGGCGCGCGCCACCACCTCCGGGCTCATCCCCGTGCCGGTGTCGGCCACGCACAGCGACAGGTACGCCCCCGGCGGGATCGCGTCGCCGGCCGGGACGTCCCCGGCGCGGGCGGCGGCTTCGTCGAGGCGGCGGTTGGCGGTGACGATGGTGATGCGGCCGCCCTCGGGCATGGCGTCGCGGGCGTTGAGGCAGAGGTTGAGCAGCGCGTTCTCGAGCTGGTGCGGGTCGACCAGCGCCGGCCACAGGTCGGGGTCGGGATCGGTCTCGATGCGCACGGCCGGGCCGACGGTGCGGCGGATCAGCTCCTCCATGCCGGCGACCAGGCGGTTGACGTCGGTGGCGCGGGGGTCGAGCGTCTGGCGGCGGGAGAAGGCGAGCAGGCGGTGGGTGAGGGCGGCGGCGCGCTGGGCGGCGCCTTGCGCGGCGGCCATGTAGCGGTCGACGTCCTTGAGCCGGCCCTGGCCGATGCGGGTCTGCATCAGCTCCAGCGAGCCGGTGATGCCCGCCAGCAGGTTGTTGAAGTCGTGCGCCAGCCCGCCCGTGAGCTGGCCCACCGCCTCCATCTTCTGGGACTGGCGCAGCGCCTCCTCCGTCCGGGCGAGCTGCTCCTGGTCGCGCAGGCGCGCGGTGACGTCCTGCGCGTACTGGAACGCGCCGATCCGGCGGCCCTCGGCGTCGCGCAGGGGGGTGAACTTGAGTTCGTAGGACGATCGCTCCCGCTCGGGATCGCCGAAGGTCTCGACGCGGCTGAACGCCTCGCCCGACAGCGCCCGCTCCCAGATCGCGCGCACGGCGGCGCGGTGCTCGGGCCGGTCCGCCAGCAGGGCGAGCAGGTCGTCGCCGACCCGCGGGCGGACGCCGTAGAGGCGCGCGAACGCGTCGGCGTAGGCCCGGTTGACGGCGAGCACCCGGTACGCGGTGTCGAGGGCGCCGACGAGGGCGTCGGTGGTCTCGAACACGTCGGCCCAGAGCTTGCGCTGGGCCAGGGCGTCGGCGACCCGCCGCTCCAGCGTCGCGTTCGCCTCGCGCAGGGCCGCCTCCGCCAGCTTGCGGTCGTGGATGTCCTCGACCACGCCGTACCAGCGCACGATCGTCCCCCGCCCGTCGCGCCGAGGCCACGCGCGGGCGCGCATCCAGCGGTGGGTGTCGGTCGCCGCGATGCGGATGCGGTAGTCGACGTCGACCGGCTCCCCGGAGGCGAGGGAGGCCGCGAACACCGCCTGGGTCGGCACGAGGTCGTCGGGGTGCAGGGCCTTGCTCCAGCCCGTGCCCAGGGGCTCGCCGGGGGCCTGCCCGGTCAGGGTCAGCCAGCGACTGGAATAGGAGGTGATGTTGCCCGCCGGATCGCAGGTCCAGGGAACCTGCGGGTTCAACTCCACCGTGTGCCGGAAATGGTCCTCGCTCTCGCGCAGGCGCGCCGCGCCCTCCACCTGCGCCGTGGTCTCGGCGGTGACGCAGAGCAGGCCGTTGATCGCGCCCGCGTCGTCGCGGACCGGCGAGTAGGTGAACGACCACCAGCTCCGCTCCGGCTGACCCGCGCGCGAGAGGTCGAGCATCAGGTCGGTGAGGGTGCGGCTCTCGCCCGAGAGCGTCGCGGCGACCAGGGGCTCGATGTCCGGCCAGATGCTCGCCCAGACCGCGCGGAACGGGCGGCCCAGCGCGGTCTCCAGGCGGTAGCCGAGGATCGGCCGGTAGGCGTCGTTGTAGAAGCAGAGCAGGTCGGGCCCCCAGGCGAGGAACATCGCCCGCGGGCAGGCCAGCATCAGCGCGAGCGTGTTGCGCAGGGCCGGCGGCCAGCCCGAGGGCGGCCCGAGCGGGGTCCCGGACCAGTCGCGCGCGCGGATCTCGGCGCCGGTGACGCTGCCGTCGAGGAACGAGAGGGGATCGGTCACGCGTCCAGGGAGGCCTTCGCCGCGATCGTCTTGCGCCGGGGATCCCGCGGAGGATCTCGCGCCAGGGTTGAAGGGCGGCAGCCCGTTCGGCCACGAAGATGGCGCGGATGCGGGCTCGGCCCCGCCTGCCTGTGCGGCATCTTGCCCGGCCGGTCCAGCCGCGTTCCGGGGCGTCCGCGGCCGCGCGGCCGCGGAGAATCGCGCGGGGCCTCGGAACTTCGACCCGCTCCGGCGTCGTTGCCGGGCGAGGGGACACGACCCGGGCCGATGATCCCGAACGGCACGCTTGTTGCTAGGCAGGCGCTGCGAGCGCGGAGGAAACGCCCCCGAACCAGGGGAATCGGCGATGCTCTACGGCCTGTACTTCCTCACCTGCATGGTGGCGAACCCGACCCACTGCGTGATGCGCGTCCACCATTTCGGCGAGGAGATCGCCACCCCGCAGAAGTGCCTCAGCGTCGCCCAGGCGCAGATGTCCCTGTGGCAGACGGCGCACGCGCGCTGGCGCGTCGCCCGCTTCCGCTGCGGCAGCCCGCCCAAGGACGACGGCACGCGCATCTGAGCGCAGCCGGCCGCCGGGCGGCGCGGCCGGTCGTTCCGGCCCGGATGCCGAAAGCGTGCCGGGCGGTTCCGGAGTGACGGAGACGCTCGCAGGCTCCGCAGGTGAGCCCGCGCGACCGCGCGTTCGATGCCCCTGCATCCGCCGCACGGCGCCTTGATCGCGCGCTTGGGGCGCGGTACGCCGCGTCCATGCGTCCGGTCCTCGCCCGTGCCCCGCGAATGACCCGGCCCGACCGCACGAGGTCCGGCCGGAGAGGGTGACGCGCGTCCGCGCGCGACTGGCGAGAGCGCCGAACCCAGCCCTTCCGCGCCGCGCGGGAGGGCTTTTTCATGCGTCCGGGGTTCGGCGCGTCACCCTCTCCACACGGGACGCATCCCCATGTCACGCCGCATCCTCATCACCAGCGCGCTGCCCTACGTCAGCGGGACCAAGCACCTCGGAAACCTCGTCGGCTCGCTGCTGCCCGCCGACGTGCACGCCCGCTTCCACCGCCAGATCGGCAGCGCGGTGCTGTTCGTCTGCGCCACCGACGAGCACGGGACGCCGACCGAGATCGCCGCCGCCCGAGCCGGCCAGGCGCCGCGCGCGTTCTGCGACGCGCAGCACCGGCGGCAGGCCGAGACGTACCGCCGGTTCGCCCTGAGCTTCGACCATTTCGGCCGCTCGTCCGCCCCCGCGAACCGCGCGCTCACACAGCACTTCTACCGCCGCCTCGACGCCGCCGGGCTGATCGAGGAACGCGACGTGCCGCAGGTCTGGTCACCCGCGGACGGACGCTACCTGCCCGACCGCTACGTGGTCGGCACCTGCCCGCGCTGCGGCGACCCCGGCGCCCGCGGCGACCAGTGCGATGCCTGCGGCGGGCTGCTCGACGCCGCCGACCTGATCGCGCCGCGCTCGGCACTCTCGGGCGACGACCGCCTCGCGGTGCGCGACAGCCGCCACCTGTTCCTGCGCCAGTCGGCGCTGCGCGACGCCCTCGGGGACTGGCTCGACACGCGCACCGGCTGGCCGCCCTTCGTCACCGCCCTGGCGCGGAGCTGGCTGACGGCGGATCTGCGCGACCGCTGCATCACCCGCGACCTCGCCTGGGGCGTGCCAGTGCCGCGGCCGGGCTTCGCGGGCAAGGTCTTCTACGTCTGGTTCGACGCCCCGATCGCCTACATCGCCGCGACCCAGGATTGGGCGGCCGCGGCGCCGGGCCGCGACTGGCGCCCCTGGTGGTGGGGCGAGGACGCGCGCGAGACCCGCTACGCGCAGTTCCTCGGCAAGGACAACGTCCCCTTCCACACCGTGAGCTTCCCCGCCACGCTCATCGGCTCGGGTGAGCCCTGGCACACCGCCGATGTGGTCAAGGGCTTCCACTGGCTGATCTTCGCCGGCGGCCGGTTCTCGACGAGCCTCGGACGGGGCGTCTCCTGCGAAGCGGCGCTCGCCGCGCTGCCGGCCGACCTCTGGCGCTGGTGGCTGATCGCCAACGCCCCCGAGACGTCCGACACGGACTTCGAGACCGCGCGGTTCGCGGCGGAGGTGAACAAGGATCTGGCCGACGTGTTCGGCAACCTCGTGCAGCGGGTGGTGCGCCTCGCGCAGACCGCGTTCGACGGGCGGGTGCCGACGGGCGGCGAGCCGGGCGCCGTCGAGCGGGCGCTGGCGGCGGAGGTCGCGGCCCGCATCGCCGCCGTGCGTGTGCACCACGAAGCGCGGGAGTTCCGCCGCGCGGCCGCCGAGACGCGGGCCCTGTGGGCGCGGGCCAACGCCTATGTGCAGGAGCGTGCCCCCTGGGC
This sequence comes from Methylobacterium amylolyticum, assembly GCF_030700245.1. Taxonomy (GTDB): domain Bacteria; phylum Pseudomonadota; class Alphaproteobacteria; order Rhizobiales; family Beijerinckiaceae; genus Methylobacterium. The sequence goes on along the minus strand of NZ_JAUYZI010000090.1, from coordinate 7,464 downwards.
GGCGCTCCGGACCGATCGCGCCGCGGCGGCGGTGGCGACGCGGGTCGCCCTCGGGCTGTGCGAGCTGTGCGCCGCGGTGGCCTGGAGCATCATCCCGACCCTGGCGGGCTCGGCGCTCGCCGCCGTCGGCGGCGCGACCGACGCGGTCCCGCCCTGGCCGGACGCGGTCGACGGGATCATCCTGGGGGGCATCCGGGCCGGCACGCCGCTTCCGGACCGCTTCGAGCCGGTGGCGAAGATCCGGCCCGAACATCTCCGGCTGGCGCCGTCCTGAGGACTGCCCGTCACCGCAACAGGGCGGCCAGCATCACCGCCACGCCGAAGCCGAGCGAGGCGGAGGCCGCCGCGAGCAGGGCCCGGTCGATCCACCGGGGCCCGGCTCCGTCCGCGCCGTCGTGCAGCATCGTCCATCCTCCCGCGCCGATTCCTGCCGAATGAATAAAACTTGTGGTGGTCAACACTCTCCAGCGTCCGCGACGTGCCGACGACAGGCATCGGCGATGGGAAAGGCCGCTCATGCGATCGTGAGTTGGATTTTATCCGATTACACGGAACCAAGGACCGTCGGTCTGTTTGAGGGCGCGATGCGCCGCACGCATCGACCCCCAACCCGATCCGCCCGCGACGGCCCCGCATTCCGGAGATCGCCATGACCGCCCCGCGTCCCAGCACCGGAGCCGGGTCCGACGCCGCCCGGCCCGGTCGCACGCCCTCGCGGCGCGCCCTGCGCGGGCTCGACGCCCTGAACTTCACCCTCGCCGACGTGCGCGACGGGCTCGGGCCCTACCTCGCCATCTACCTCATCGCCGTGCGCGGGCCCGACCAGGGCTGGAACGAGGCCACCACCGGCCTGATCATGACGATCGCCGGCATCGCCGGGCTGATCGCCCAGACCCCGGCCGGGGCGCTGATCGACCGGACCCGCCACAAGCGGGCGATCGTCATGGCGGCGGCGGTCGCGGTGACGCTGAGCTGCGTCGCCCTGCCGTGGATCTCGAACTTCTACGTCGTCGCCGCCACCCAGTCGGTGGCCCACATCGCCGGGGCGATCTTCCCGCCCGCGCTGGCGGCGATCACGCTCGGCGTCGTCGGGCCGAAGCTGTTCGCCAAGCGCATCGGCCGCAACGAGGGCTTCAACCACGCCGGCAACGCCGTCTCGGCCGCGCTGGCGGGCGGGCTCGCCTACCTGTTCGGGCCGGTCGTGGTGTTCTGGCTGATGGGCGTGCTCGCCGCGCTCTCGATCGGCGCCATGCTGATGGTGCCGGCCTCCGAGATCGACGACGACCTCGCCCGCGGCCTCGACTGCCCGCAGGACGACGCCGACTGCGCGCACGGGGCCTCGGGGCTGAAGGCGCTGCTCGCCAACCGCCACCTGCTGCTGTTTGCGGTGCTGGCGGCGGTGTTCCACCTCGCCAACGCGGCGATGCTGACCTCGGTCGGCCAGCAGCTCACCCACATCGTCGGCAAGGACAGCGCCACCTCGCTGATCGCCCTGTGCATCGTGGCGGCGCAGTGCGTGATGGTGCCGATGGCGGTGTTCGTGGGCGCCAAGGCCGACGCGATCGGCCGCAAGCCGATCTTCCTCACCGCCTTCGGGGTGCTGGCGATCCGCGGGGCGCTCTACACCGTCTCCGACAACCCCTACTACCTCGTCGCGGTCCAGTGCCTCGACGGGGTCGGCGCCGGCATCTACGGCGCGCTGTTCCCCCTCGTCGTGGCCGATCTCACCCGCGGCACCGGCCGGTTCAACGTGGCGCAGGGGGCGGTGGCGACCGCGCAGGGGCTCGGCGCCTCCTTGAGCGCGACGCTGGCCGGCGTGATCATCGTCAGCGCCGGCTACGGGGCCGCGTTCCTCGTGCTCGCGGCCATCGCCGCGGTCGGCTTCGCCCTCTACCTCCTGCTGATGCCCGAGACCTACGGCTACGAGCCGGCCGCCCCGGGCGGCGGCGGATCCTCAGGCCTCCGCCCGCTCGCCGTGCCGGCCGCGTGACCGGGCGGGGAGCGGCGCCATGTTCGCCTTCGCCCATATCGGCGACCTGCACCTGGAGGCGGCGACCGACCCGAACGTCGCCGACCTGCGCGCCATCCTCGCCGAGGTCGCGCGGCTGCACGCGCGGGACCTGATCGACTTCGCCTACCTGCCGGGCGATCTCGCCGAGGACGGGACGGCGGCGCAGTACGCGGTGCTGGAGCGGGCGCTCGACGACCATCCGGACCTGCCGGTCCGGCTGATCCCGGGCGACCACGACCGGCAGTTCGGCACGATGACGGCGTTCGACGCCCTGTTCGCGCGGGTGGCGGGCAGCGCGCGCGGGGGCGCGCACGCGGCGCGGCGCAACACCCTGCCGCGGCCGCGCGACCCGGCCTGCGTGACGCAGTACTACTACGCCGAGACGATCAACGGCGTGCGCTGCCTGTTCCTCGACACGGTCAGCGCCGGCTACGGCGAGAAAGGCTTCGGCCTCGATTTCCGGCTGGGCCCCCGCCAGCTCGCCTGGATCGCGCGCAAGCTGGCCAAGGCCAGGGCCGCCGGCCGGCCCTGCGCCGTGTTCACCCACGTCTACCCCGACGACCTGCGCGTGCCCGAGGAGCGTGCCGCGCTCGCCGGGCTGATCCGCGATGCCGGCGTGCGCCTCGTCGAGATGGGCCACACCCACTACAACGAGCTCGCGCCCGACGGCCGCACCCTCTACGCGGCGGCGCGCTCGGTCGGCCAGAACGAGGACGGCTCGGTCGGCTACGCGGTGGCCGCGATCGACGGGCCGGCCGTGAGCTGGCGCTTCAAGCCCCTCGACCGGGCGCTGCCCTTCGCGATGATCACCAGCCCCGCCGACCGGCGCCTCGCCACGGCCTCCCTCGACGCGCCGGACGGGCGGATCGAGGTGCGCGCGCTGGTGCTCTCGACCGCGGACCCGGGCGACTGGACCTGCCGCGTCCGCGTCGACGACGGCCTCCCGCATCCGATGATCCCGGACGGCCCGCGCAGCGTCCGCGCGCGGATCGACTGGCCGGAGGGCGCCCGCCGCCTCTCCGTCGAGATCGCGGACGGCACCGTGAACCCGCGCACCGGGGCGCCCAACGTCGATCGCGACGCGATCGAGCCCGCGGGGCGCCTCTTCACGCCCCCACCGGTTCCGGAGCGCCCGGGCAGCGACGCGTTCCGGCTTCCGGCCTGGGCCCAGAAGGGCGTGCGCGGCGACCAGCTCGGGCCCAACCGCAATGGCCGGCACTGGTAGTCCGGCCCGAACCACCCGCGACAGGATCCTGGCAACCGATGGGCGCGCTGACGCTGACCCCCAACCTCGCGACCTGGGTGATCGCGGGCCTCGCCACCCTCGGCGTCATCCTCCGGCCGTTCTCCTGGCCCGAGGCGATCTGGGCCGTGCTGGGGGCGGGCGCCCTGGTCGCCCTCGGCCTGCTCGCCCCGGCCACCGCCTGGGAGGGGGTGCTCAAGGGCACCGACGTCTACCTGTTCCTCGTCGGGATGATGCTGATGTCGGAGGTGGCGCGGAAGGAGGGCCTGTTCGACTGGCTCGCCGCGCACGCGGTGAGCGCGGCCAAGGGCTCGGCGACCCGGCTGTTCCTGCTCGTCTACGTCGTCGGCACGGTGGTGACGGTGTTCCTGTCGAACGACGCCTGCGCGGTGGTGCTGACGCCCGCCGTCTTCGCCGCGACGAAGGCGGCCGGGGTCGAGAAGCCGCTGCCCTACCTGCTCGTCTGCGCCTTCATCGCCAACGCGGCGAGCTTCGTGCTGCCGATCTCCAACCCCGCCAACCTCGTCGTCTTCGCCGAGCACATGCCGCCGCTGACCCGCTGGCTCGGCCTGTTCGCCCTGCCCTCGGCGCTCGCCATCGTCGCCACCTACGCGGTGCTGCGCCTGACGCAGGCCCGCACCCTGCGCAGCCAGACGGTGGCCACCGATGTCCCGGCGGTGCGGCTGTCGCGCACCGGCCTCGTGGCCGGACTCGGCATCGTCGCGACCGGCGGCGTGCTGATCGCCGCCTCGGCGCTCGGCCTCGATCTCGGCCTGCCGACCTTCGTCGCCGGCCTGCTCACCACCCTCGTCGTGCTCCTGATGCGCCGCGGCGGCCTGGTCGAGGTCGCCCGGGACGTGTCGTGGAGCGTGCTGCCGCTGGTGGCCGGCCTGTTCGTGCTGGTCGAGGCCCTGGAGAAGACCGGCGTCCTGCGCATGCTGGCCGACGCCCTGAAGGCCGCCGCGGGGGTCGACCCGGCGGGCACCGCCTGGGGGGCCGGCGGCCTCGTGGCGGTGCTGTGCAACCTCGTCAACAACCTGCCCGCCGGCCTGATCGCCGGGGCCGCGGTGCAGACGGCGCACGTGCCCGAGAAGGTGGCCGGCGCCATCCTGATCGGCGTCGATCTCGGGCCGAACCTGTCGGTCACCGGCTCGCTGGCCACCATCCTGTGGCTCACCGCCATCCGGCGCGAGGGGCAGGATGTCGGCGCCTTCGCCTTCCTCAAGCTCGGCCTGCTGGTGATGCCCCCGGCCCTCGCCCTGGCGCTGGCCGGCCTGCTGCTCGTCTGACGCCGCTCCCCGCACCGACGACCCGAGGTTCCGCGCCCGTGAACGCCGCCCTGCTCTACCCCTTCATCCTCGCGGCCGGCGCTCTGCAGGCGCTCGGCAACGCCATGAACGCGCAGTTGCGCGGGGCGCTCGTGAACCCGTGGCTCGCCGCCACCGTCTCGTTCGCGCCGATCGTGTTCGTGTTCGTCACGCTGTTCCTGGTCATGCCGACGCCGCTGCCGAGCGTGGACCAGCTCGCCGCGATGCCCTGGTACGCGCCGCTCGGCGGCGTGGCCGGCGCGGTGGCGGTGTTCGGCGGCCTGATCCTCGTCGACAAGGTCGGCGCCGGGCCGTTCAACGGCCTGACGCTGACGGCCAACATCCTGACCTCGCTGGCGCTCGACGCGCTCGGCCTGTTCGGGATGCAGGCCGGCGGGTTCAAGCCGATGCCCTGGCTCGGCGGGCTGCTGATGGTGGTCGGCGTGGCGCTCATCGCCCGCACGGGCGCCGAGAGCGACGACGGGGGCGAGGATCGGGGGATGGGCGGCAAGCTGCTCTACCCGTTCATCCTGGTCGCGGGGGCGTTGCAGGCGATCGGCGTGGTCTGGAACGGGCAGTTGCGCGAGGCGCTGGTCAACCCGTGGCTCGCCGCGACGGTGTCGTTCCTGCCGGTCGTCTTCGTGTTCGCGCTGATCGTCCTCGTGCGGCCGACCCCGCTGCCGACGCGTCGGGACATCGCCCGCCTGCGCTGGTGGATGCCGCTCGCCGGGCTGACCGGCGCGGTGGCGGTGTTCGCGGGGCTGCTGTTCGTCGCGACCGTGGGGGCCGGCGCCTTCAACGGCCTGCTGATCACGGCGAACCTCCTCACCTCCGTGGCGCTCGACCATTTCGGCTGGCTGGGGATGAAGCGGGTCGCGGCCGGCCCGCAGCGCCTCGGCGGCGCCGCGCTGATGGTCGCCGGGATCGTCCTGATCTCGGTGTTCTGATCCGGGTGTTCCGATCTCCCTCCGCCGCGGCGCCGGCCTCCGGCGCCGCGGCGGCGTCCCTCACAGGAACCCGATGGAGAACCAGGGGACGAGGATGATGACGAGCAGGCCGACGAGCAGGGCGAGGATGTAGCCCACGATCGGGCGCATCCCTGCGTCCGGGTGGATCCGGCTGATCGCGCAGGCGGCGTAGTAGCCGACCCCGAACGGCGGGGCGAACAGACCCACGCCCATCGCCAGGATCACCACCATCGCGTAGTGCACCTCGTGCACGCCCACCGTGCGCGCGATCGGGAACAGCAGCGGCCCGAACAGCACGATCGCCGGGATCCCCTCCAGAACCGAGCCCAGGATCACGAACGCCACCGCCGACACGAACAGGAAGCCCAGCGCCCCCCCCGGCAGGCTGGTCATCGCCGAGGCCAGCGTCTGCGAGAAGCCCGACTGCGTCAGCGCCCACGCCATCCCCGTGGCCGCCCCGATGATCAGCAGGATCGCCCCCGACAGCGTCGCGGTCATCACCAGCATCGGGTACAGCCGCCCCCAGGCGAACTGCCGGTAGATCAGCAGCCCCGCCAGCACCGCGTAGACGATGCCGATGGTCGACACCTCGGTCGCGGTCGCGATGCCCTCCACCACCGCGAACCGGATCACGAACGGCAGGGCGAGCGCCGGCAGCGCCACCAGGAAGGTCTTGCCGATCACCCGTCCCGAGGGCCGGGCGACGTGGCTGAGATCCTCGCCCCGGTAGCGCCACCACACCAGCGCGCACAGCGTCACGGCGAGCACCAGCCCCGGCATCAGCCCGCCGGTGAACAGCGCGGTGATCGACACCCCCGTGACCGAGCCGATGGTGATCAGCACGATGGACGGCGGGATCGTCTCGGTCTGCGCGCCCGTGGCCGAGAGCAGCGCCACGAGGTCGCCCTCCTTGGCGCCGCGCGCCTTCATCTCGGGAAACAGCACCGGGGCGACCGCGGCCATGTCGGCGGCCTTCGAGCCGGAGATCCCTGAGACGAGGTACATCGCCCCCACCAGCACGTAGGACAGGCCGCCGCGCACGTGGCCGAGCAGGCTCGCCAGGAAGCCGACCATGGCGCGGGCCATGCCGGTCATCTCGATCAGCAGGCCGAGGAACACGAACAGCGGCACGGCGAGCAGGATGAGGTGGCTCATGCCCTCGTCCATGCGGCCCACCACGACCATGCTCGGCGCGTTGGTGGTCAGCGTGATGTAGGCGAAGGTCGACAGCCCGAAGGCGAAGGCGATCGGCACGCCGGAGAACACCAGGGCGCCGACGCCCAGCACGAAGAACAGCAGCAGGTTGATGTTGCCGAGCCCCGAGAGCACCGGCTGGAGGGCGGTCACGCCGGCGGCGACGCCGATGCCCAGCGCGAGCGCGCCGGCGGTGAGGCGCCAGTCGGCGGTCTCGGCCAGCCGGATCAGGGCGATGGCGAGCATCAGGCCGAAGCCGACGGGCAGGGCGGCGGCGCGCCAGGCGTTGTTGAGTTCGAGCGCGGGGGTCTGGACGAAGATCTCCTCGCTGGCGAACTCGTAGGCGGGGTGCAGCACCAGGGCGACGAAGATCAGGCCGGCCACCAGCGCCACGGTGTCGAGGAAGGCGCGGGTGCGGGGCCCGGCCATGGCGACCAGCGCGGTCATGCGCATGTGCTCGGCGCGGCGGAAGGCGACCACCGCGCCGAGCATGGCGAGCCACAGGAACAGGATGCCGGCGAGCTCGTCGGACCAGACCAGGGGGGCGTGCAGCAGGTAGCGGCTGACGACGCCCGAGAGCAGGACGGCGATCTCGGCCACGACGAGCAGGGCGGCGGGGATCTCGACGAGGTGGCCCAGGCCGTTGTCCAGCGCCCTGAGCCAGGGCCGGGCCCGCAGCGGCGGATCCGCCACGGCCCCCGGTGCGGCCTCAGCCGCCGCGATGTCGATCTGCATGGCGAT
>NZ_JAUYZI010000009.1 GCF_030700245.1 Methylobacterium amylolyticum | reverse complement strand
GCGGGCATCACCGGCTCGCTGGAGCTGATGCAGACCCGCATCGGCCAGGGCCGGCTCAAGGACGTCGACCGCTACATGGCCGCCGCGCAAGGCGCCGCCCAGCGCGCCGCCGCCCTCACCCACCGCCTGCTCGCCTTCTCCCGCCGCCAGACGCTCGACCCCCGCGCCACCGACGTCAACCGCCTGGTCGCCGGCATGGAGGAGCTGATCCGCCGCACCGTCGGCCCGGCCGTGCGCATCGAGACCGATCCCGACCCCGACCTGTGGCCGGCGCTGGTCGACCCGCACCAGCTCGAGAACGCGCTGCTCAACCTCTGCCTCAACGCCCGCGACGCCATGCCCGAGGGCGGCCGCATCACCATCGTCACCGCCAACCGCCGCCTCGACGAAGCCGCCGCCCGCGCCGGGGACGTCCCGGCCGGCGACGCGATCCCGCCGGGGGCGTACCTGTCGCTGTGCGTGGCCGACACCGGCACGGGGATGAGCCCGGAGGTGGTGGCGCGCGCCTTCGACCCGTTCTTCACCACCAAGCCGACCGGCCAGGGCACGGGGCTGGGCCTGTCGATGATCTACGGCTTCGCCCGGCAGTCGGGCGGGCAGGTGCGGATCGCCTCGACGCCCGGGCGGGGGACGCGGGTGTGCCTGTACCTGCCGCGCCACGACGGCCCGGCGGAGGCGGCGGCCGCCGTGGCCGGCCCGGGGGCGGCGCCGCGCGCCGAGCGGGGGGAGACGGTCCTGGTGGTGGACGACGAGCCGACGGTGCGGATGCTGGTGACCGAGGTTCTGGAGGATCTGGGCTACACGGCGATCGAGGCGGGCGACAGCGCGGCGGGGTTGCGGGTGCTGCACTCGGACGTGCGGGTCGACCTCTTGGTGACCGATGTCGGCCTGCCCGGGGGCATGAACGGCCGGCAGATGGCCGATGCCGGCCGCGCCCGCCGCCCCGCCCTCAAGGTCCTGTTCATCACCGGATACGCCGACACCGCGGCCCTGAACCCCGAGCACCTCGACGCGGGCACGCAGGTCCTCACCAAGCCCTTCTCGGTCGAGGCCCTCGGCACCCGCATCCGCGGCCTGCTCGCCCCCTGACGCCAGAGCCGCTCCCGATCGCGTTGCAATCGTGCACGGCTCCAAGCCTTCGTTTCGACGCGCGCTCTCGCGCCGAGCCGGTGTCCACCTCGGCGGAGAGCGCTCTCAGGCGCGCCGGGACGGGCGGGATCCGCACCGGATCACCACCGGTAGCTGATGCTGCCCAGCACCTGCCGCGCCTGGCCGTAGAAGCACGCGTTCACCGTCTGGCACGACGAGACGAAGCGGCGGTCGGCGAGGTTGGTGGCGTTCACCTGGAAGCGCCAGCGCTCCCAGTTGTAGTGCACCTGCGCGTCGAACAGCACGTAGTCCGGCACCCGGAACAGGTTGGCCTGATCGGCGAACGAGCGCCCGACGTAGCGGACGCCGCCGCCGAACCCGAAGCCGCGCCAGTCGCCCGTCGGGATGGTGTAGTCGACGAAGACGTTGGCGAAGTTCTCAGGGATGTTCACCGGCACCTTGCCGATCAGGGCGGTGTCGCCGTTCCGCTCGTTGGTCAGGCCGTAGATCGTGTAGGAGGCGGACACGTTGAGGCCGTCGAACACGCTGGCCACGAGCTGCGCCTCGAAGCCGGTCGAGCGCACCTCGCCGAGCTGCGACTGGAACAGCGGGTTGGTCGGGTTGGCCGTCAGCACGCCGTTGCGGTGGATGTCGAAGCCCGCGAGCGTCAGGACGTAGCCCTGCCCCGGCGGCTCGAACTTCACGCCGCCTTCGAGCTGCGTGCCCGTCTCCGGCCTGAAGGTCTGGTTGTTGATGTCGGTCCCGATCAGCGGCTGGAACGAGGTCGAGTAGCTGAGGTAGGGCGCCAGACCGAAATCGAAGTTGTAGATCAGCGCCGTCCGGTAGGTCGTGCCGGTATCGTTGCGCCCGTTGCTGTTCCGGCCGTTGTTGAGCTTGTCCTTGATCTGGTTGTCGACGAAGTCCGCGCGGCCGCCGAGCACCAGGGTCAGGCGGTCGGTCAGCTTGATCTGATCCTGGGCGTAGAGGCCGAGCTGCTTGAAGGTGTCGAAGTTGACCTGGTAGGGCCCCGGTATGCCGACGGTCGGGCCGTAGGCCGGGGCGAGGATGTTCAGGTTCGGCGCCGCGTAGAACGGGTTGGCCCCGAAATTCGTCCCCTGGTTGTCGCTCAGCCGGTAGTCCTTGTAGTCCAGGCCCATCAGCAGGTCGTGGCGGAAGAGCCCGTCGAAGAACCGCGCCTCGGCCTGGTTGTCGACCTGGAAGATGTTGACCCGGTCCTTGACCAGGAACTGGTAGCGGGCGAGCTGCGTCTGCGTCGCGTCGCTGAGATCGTAGCCGTTGCCGATGTAGGAGTTCTGGTAGCTGTCGCCGAACGAGTAGCGCAGGTTCTGCCGGACCGTCCACGTCTCGTCGAAGACGTGCTCGAACTGGTAGCCGAGGAACGCCTGATCGCGCTGGAACGTGTTGAAGGTCCGGTCGCCGACGTTGGTCGAGCGCAGGATGCGCAGGCCGAGCGCCTGCGGCCGCACGGTGCCGGCGTAGGGCAGGAAGTTCGCCGAGACGCCGGTGTTGTCGCGCTGGAACGCGGTCAGCACGGTGAAGGTGGTCGCCCCGTCCGGCTTGTAGGTGAGGGCGGGGGCGATGAAGTAGCTGTCGTCGGGCAGCCCGACGATCTGCGTGCCGCCGTGGCGGGCGTAGCCGGTGAGCCGGTAGAACCAGTGCCCTTCCTTGTCGACCGGACCGCCGAAGTCGAACGCGGCGTACTTCTGGCCGTAGGAGCCGCCGCCGACCTCGACGTAGCCGAGCGGATCGAAGGTCGGGCGCTTGCTCACCTGGTTGATGATGCCGCCGGGCGAGCCCGCGCCGAACAGCACGGAGGCCGGCCCGCGCAGCACCTCGACGCGCTCCAGCCCGAAGGTGTTGTACCGGAAGTAGCCGAAGCCGTAGTTCAGCGTCTGCAGGCCGTTCAGGTAGAGGCCGTAATCGCTCGCGTTGAAGCCGCGCAGGAGGAAGTAGTCCAGGCGCGTGTCGTAGCCGAACGGGCTCGCGTAGGTGCCGGCCACGTACTGCGTCGCCTGGGACAGGTTCTGCGCGTTCTGCGCGTCGAGCTGCTGGCGCCCGACCACCGAGATCGATTGCGGCGTCTCGATGAGGGGCGTGTTGGTCTTCAGGGCGGTGACGGAGCGCTTGGCCACGAAGCCGTCGATCGGGCCGTTCGGGTTCTCCGGCGCGCCGGGGCCCGGCCGCACGGCGGGGACGGGCCCGTAGCGCTCGCCCGCCGGACCCTGGCTCTCGACGCTCAGCTCCTGGAGTTGCACGCTGCTGCCGGCCGAGCCGCCGCGGGGCGGGAGATTCGCCTGCTGGGCCTGGGCGGCCTGGAGCGCGAGCAGCGATGCGCCCGCGAGGGCGGCGGCGCGCAGGGCGCCGGAACGGAAGCGAGAGATGTGCATGCGACGCCGGCCCCAGAACCCCGATGCGGGCAGCCGTCCGCGTTCGCCGCGGCGGGCCGCGTCGGTGGAGGGACAGCGCTCTTTAGAACAGGAATAAACTGCTGTTGTCGTTGGTTTTTCTGTATCCGGAATACGATCGGCCCGCGGGCCGCACAAGCAGGGCCGGATACAACGCCCGCGTCTGTGGCGGCCCGGTCACAGCCGGGTTCGGCCGCCCCTCCCACCGGGGCGGGACGCCCTACTCGGCGGCGATGCCGGGGGCGGCGGGCGCGTCGGCGGCGCGCGTGAACTGCGCCGCGTGGAGGCGGCGGTAGGCGCCGTCGGCCGCGAGCAGGGCCTCGTGCCGCCCCTGCTCGACGATCCCCTCGGGCCCCACCACGACGATCCGGTCGGCGCCGCGGATCGTGGCGAGGCGGTGGGCGATCACCAGCGTTGTGCGCCCCTCCGCGAGCGCGTTCAGCGCCCGCTGGATCTCGCGCTCGGTCTCGGTGTCGAGCGCCGAGGTCGCCTCGTCGAGGATCAGGATCGGCGGGTTCTTGAGGAACACCCGGGCGATCGCCACGCGCTGCTTCTGGCCTCCCGAGAGCCTGACCCCGCGCTCGCCGATCTCCGTGTCGAGCCCGAGCGGCAGGCCGTCGATCAGGGCGTCGAGGCGGGCGCGGCGCGCCGCCTCCAGGATCTCCGCGTCGGTCGCGCCGAGGCGGCCGTAGGCGATGTTCTCGCGCAAGGTGCCGGCGAACAGGAACACGTCCTGCTGCACGATGCCGATCTGCCGGCGCAGCGAGGCGAGCGTCAGGTCGCGCACGTCGGTGCCGTCCACGGTGACGCGGCCGGCATCGACCTCGTAGAAGCGCGGCAGCAGCGAGCACAGGGTGGTCTTGCCGGCCCCCGAGGGCCCGACGAAGGCGACCGTCTCCCCCGCCGTCACCGCGAGGTCGAGGTTCGCCAGGACCGGCCGGTCCGGGCTGTAGCCGAAGCGCACCCCCTCGAAGCGGATGTCGCCGCGAAGCTGCCCGGCGTCGCGGGCGTCCGGCCGGTCGACGATGTCGGGCTCGGTGGCCAGCAATGCGCTGTAGCGGCGGAAACCGGCCACCCCCTTCGGGTAGGTCTCGACCACCGCGCCGATCTTCTCCAGCGGCCGGTAGAACACGCCCACCAGCAGCAGGAAGCCGACGAAGCCGCCGGGCGTCAGGTCGCCGCGCACCACGTAGGCGGCGCCGCCCAACAGCACCACGATCTGCACGAGGCGCAGGCCGAGATAGTGGATCGACAGGCTCGCGGCCATGATCCTGTAGGCTTCGAGCTTGGTGGCGCGGTATTTCAGGTTGTCGAGGGCGAACAGCCGCCGCTCGTGCGGCTCGTTGGCGAAGGCCTGCACGACGCGCATGCCGCCGACATTCTCCTCGATGCGGGCGTTGAAGGCGCCGACCCGGCCGTACTGGGCCTGCCAGTTGCGGGTCATGCGGCCGCCGTAGCGCACGACCACGACGGCGATCACCGGCAGGATCGCGGCGGTGAGCAGCGCCAGCGGCGGGTGGACGACGAACATCAGCGCGAAGGCGCCGAGCAGCGTCATCACCGCGATGAACAGGTCCTCCGGCCCGTGATGGGCGACCTCGCCGATCTCCTCCAGGTCCTTCGTCACCCGGGCGACGAGGTGGCCGGTCTTCTGCGCGTCGTAGAAGCGGAACGACAGCTTCTGGAGGTGGTCGAAGGCGCGGGCGCGCATCTCCGTCTCGATGTTGATGCCGAGCACGTGCCCCCAGTAGGTGACGACGACCATCAGCCCGGCATTGGCGACGTAGATCAGGGCCAGCGCCGCCGCCGCGAGCAGGATCAGGCCCCAGTCCTGCTGGGGCAGGAGCCGGTCCACGAACGCCTTGACCGCCATCGGGAAGCCGAGTTCGAGCAGGCCCGACAGGACGGCGCAGCCGAAATCGACGAGGAACAGGGTGCGGTACGGCCGGTAATACGCGAGGAACGCCTTCAGCATGACCCTTCCGTGCGGCGGGCGACGGGGCAGAGGGCGCCGCAGGAGGCGACGCCGGGCAGACGGTAGCGCAGGCAGCAGACCCGCCGGCAGGGCGCCCCCCCGGGACCCGGGCACAGCCCCTGCGCGAGCGGACTTCTACGGGAGCAGGCCGCGCCGCGCCATCCGAGCGCCGTCCCGGCCTCCTCCAGCACCGCGGGCTCCCGGGCCGGGCCCCGGGCGAGTTCCCGCGCGACGTGGTCGAGGATCACCGCCGCGTTGCACCAGACCACCCGGGGCGCCAGCCCGCAGCGGGCGTGGCACAGGTCGACGAAGGGCCGCAGGTGGCCCTCGACCAGGGCGTCGAGGCTCGGGTCGAGGGTGCCGCGCCCGCCCTCGGACAGCAGCAGGCGCGCGGGCCGGCCGGCGGCGTCGAGGTCGAGGCCGACCGCGTCGAGGGCCAGCGGCAGGGCGCGGCCGAGGCGCACCAGGGCGGTCAGCGCCGGGGTGGCGAGGGTCGCGAGGTAGAACTGCGACCAGTACGAGACCACCGCCCGCGGGTCGGCGTCGCCGAAGCCCGCGCCGAACCGGGCGGTGACCGCGTCGAACACCGCCGGCTCGCGCAGGGCCGCCACCGGCAGGGTCTCCGGACCGCCGGGCCCCGCGGCGACGCCGCCGCCGAACGCGGCCAGGGGCTCCGGCACCAGGGGCGCCAACTGGGCCGCGACATCGTCGATCGCCGCTCCGCTCACGACGCGGCCCCCGTCGCCCGGTCGCCCGCCCGCTCGGCCGCCCGGTCCGCGGCGAGCGTCCGGGCGATCGCCCGGGCGAGCCACGCCACCGAGGCGGCGTAGAGCGGGATCGCCAGGGCGAAGTAGCCCGGCCAGCCGATCGCCCCGGCGAGCGCGGGCGAGCCGACGCGCAGGGGCATGGCGGCGAAGAAGGCCGCCCCGAACAGGATCGCGTAGTCGGTGGCCGGGCGCGGCCCCTGCGCCCAGCGGTAGATCATGTTGAACACCGGAACCCCGAGGCCGCCGCCGCAAACCATGCCGAGCACGGTCGCCGCCACCCCGAGCCGCGGCAGGCCCCAGGCGCAGGCGGCGAGCATCAGCGCGCCGGAGGCGGCCACCCCGAGGCCCGAGACCGCGATCAGCCGGACGGTCCCGAACCGCACCGCGAGGCCGCCCGCCACCAGGGCCATGACGAGGTTGGCCGCCGGCAGGACGCTGCCGGTGAGGAAGCCGACCTCGGAGAGCGGCACGCCGAGATCGAGCAGCGCCAGGGTGTTGGAGCCGGACAGGACGTAGGCCGCCGCGAAGTAGGCGCCGAGCACCAGCACGACCGGCATCAGCGCCCGCAGGCGCCGGAGATCCGCGGTCCGGGCCCCCGAGGCGGGCGGTCCCCGGCGCAGGCGCGCCTCCGGATAGGCCAGCATCGGCAGCAGGCAGAGGGCGTCGAGGCCCGCGACGCACAGTGTGGCGGCCCGCCATCCGAAGGCGTCGTAGTCGCCGACCAGGACGCCGACCCCGAGGATGCCGCCGAGGGAGGCGCCGCACAGCTTGGCCGAGGCGGTGTAGGCCCGCCGCGCGCCCGGCACCGTCTCGACCACGAGGGCTTCGAGCGCGATGTCCATCGTCGCGACGCAGACCGCGCAGGCCACCGCCACCGCCAGCAGCGCGGGGAGCGGCCAGCCCTCGCCGAAGCTGAGCGCGACCAGCAGGGCGACGGTCGCCGCCTGCGCGGCGGCGATCCAGCCGAGACGGTGCGACAGTAGCGGCAGCCGGATCCGGTCGACGAGGCCCGCCCAGAGGAAGGTGAGGCCGATCGGCAGGTTGATGAGTTGCAGCAGGCCGACCTCGGCGAGGTCGATGCCCCGGGCGCGCAGGATCAGCGGTGCGCCGCCCGACAGCCAGCCCAGCGTCGTCCCGAAGGTGATGTACAGGCAGAAGAACGGCGCGAGCTGGCGCGCCAGCACCAGCCGGGCGCGCAGCGGTGCCGGCCGGGCCTCCGGGATCGATCCGGGCCCGGCGCCGTGCGGCTCAGCGCGCACCGGCACCGGCACAGGCACCCGGCCGCGGCGCGGCGGGGCGCGTCCAGAGCGTCGATCCGGGACCGGACATCGGGGCACCTCGCCGCGCGCTGCGCGTTCTCGCCGGCAGGGCTCAGTTTAAAACGAAACTAAACTGTTGTCCTGCAATCGAAAAACGCTTTAGGGCCTCGCGGCGCGGCGCTCAAGGCCGCCGGCGCCCGGGGACGATCGGCCGCGCCCGGCGCGGGCGCACGGGCCCCTCGCGCCGTCGCCGATCGTCGGCGCAGCCCCTCGGCAGCCCCGCGCGTTCACACCGTGTCCCAGGATGATGGAGACCCCGATGCTCCCTTTCGTGACCGAGGCGGTCGAGCGCTTCCGGGAGGATCTCGTGCGCTGCGCCAGCGGGGCGCTCACGCGCGGCGGTTGCCGCGCGGCGATCGGCGCCACCGACGCCGCCCTCGCCCGGCAGGTGGCGCAGACGGGCGGGCTTCCGGCGGCGCGGCGCGCCTTCCTCGACGCGGTCGAGGCCTACACGGGCGGCGGCGACGCCACGGCCGCGCTGGCCCGAGCGCCGCAGCAGGACGAGGCCTTCCTCGGCGGCGCGCTCGCCGCCCTGCGCGCCTTCCGCGCGGCGCTGGAAGAGGCGCGCCCGGCCGCGCCCTGACGCGCATCAACGCCGGAGGGAGTACCGATCCGGCGAGCGCGCACGTCACGGCGATGATCGGCGGCCTCAGTCCCAGTCGATGTCGAGGGAGCGCTCGAAGGCGGCCGCGGACATCTCCTTGCCCTTGGCGTCGGCGACGGTGATGTCCCGGAAGCCGCGGCGGGCCAGTTCCCAGGTCTTCTCCATCGCCTGCTCGTCGGTCCCGCACGCGAAGGTCATGACGCGGCCCGTCGGATCGATCCCCTTCACCGTGAACACGACATCCTCCTCGCCCCGTCCTCCTATATGGCGCGCCGGCCGGGGACCGCGAGCGGGAAACCGCCGCGACCGAACCGTTCCCGCCCTCGCCCGTTGCCGTCGCACCGCAACCGGACGGATCGCTGCATGACGCGCCTGCCCCTCGCCCTCGCCCTCGCCCTGACCCTGCTGCTGGCCGGATCCGCCACAGCGCAAGTCGCCACCGGAGGCGTCGTCACCGGAGGGGCCGGCAACACCGGCGTCGCCGCGCCCGCCGGCACCGGGGCGGGCACCGGGCCAAGAACCCCCGCCCCCGCCCCGGCGGGCGCCGCGGCGAGCCCCAGCAACACGCCGGTGCCCGGCACGACGCCGGGCGTCGTGATCGGCGGCACGCCGACCGCGGGGCCGCCCGGCACCGGCGGGACGGCGGGCGGCCCCGGGATCGGCAACCGCTAGGACGGCGCGGCGCCGACGGGAATACGGAGGGATGGGATGACGAAGCTGTTCATCGCGCAGGTGCGCACCGCCGCGGGGCCGGGGCCGCTCGTCACCGTGCGGGCGGAGGCCGAGGGCGAAGCCCGGCTGTTCCTGTCGGCCGCCTATCCGGAGGCGGAGATCGCGGCGCTCGACGAGCCGAGCGACTGGGTCAGCGACGCCGACACGGGCAGCCGCGCGGGCGACATCCGCGAGCACCCCGGCGTCGCGTGGCAGCCGCCCGCGAGCCGGGCCGGCTGACGGGCGGTGACGGCCCTCAGCGCCAGCCGAGGAGCACGACGTAGCCGGAGAAGGTCAGGGCCGAGGCATGACGGCGAGCGCCAGGATGTCCATCGGCGCCGGGTAGCGGGCCGGCGGCGGCTCGGCCATACAGCCATCGGCCGCAGCGGCGCGTTGCCTCTGCCGACCCTGCGCCGGAGATCCCATGCGCTCCCGTTCGCACGCCCCCGCGCACGCCCCCGCGCGCGCCCTGCTGCTGGCCGCCCTCGCCGTGCCGGTGCCGGCGGCGGCCGGGCCGGACCCGAGCCGGGACGTGCTCTGGGCGGCGCTGAAGACCTGCGTGCTGGCCAAGCGTCTGGCGGGCAAGACGTTTCCCTGCCTGTCGGTCGATCTCGGCGACGGGGAGCGGCCCGGCTCGGCGGTGCTGCGGGCCCCGGGCCAGCCGACCCACACCGTGGTGATGCCGACCGTCACCGTCTCCGGCCTCGAAGCGCCGGTGCTGCGCGGCCCGCACGGGACCGCCTACTGGCGCGCCGCCCTCGACGCCCGGCGCTTCGTGACCGAGCCGCTGAAGGGCCGGCTGCCGCCGGATGCGGTGGGGCTCGCGGTCAACTCGGCCCGGGGCCGCAGCCAGGACCAGTTGCATATCCACCTCGACTGCCTGCGGCCGAGCGTCCGCGCGGCGCTCGAACGCCACGGACGCGGCGTGCGCGCCCGCTGGGCCCCGTTCCCGGTGCCGCTCGCCGGCGACCGGTTCCTGGCGATGCGGGTGCCGGCGGCGGCGGTCGAGGACTTCAACCCGTTCGCGGCGCTGACCGGGCTGCCGGGGCGGCGGGACCTGAGCCGGACGAGCTTCGCGGCCGTGCCGACGCAGCCCGGCGACCCCGAGCCGGGGCTCATCCTGCTCGCCTACCGCGCCCCCGCGGCGAGCGCCGAGGACGTGATGGACCACACCTGCACCCTCGCCGCGCCCCGCAGCGGCTGAGGGCGCCGCCGCCCTTGTCCCGAGCTGCCAAGGTTTCGCGCGCGGTCAAGCGGAACAATAAGCTTGGCCGGCGGTTCTGGAATCATGGAACACTACGCCTCCACGCTCGCCACGACAGCGGCCGCCGTATTCGGGCTGGTGGCCGCCGCGCAGATCCTGCACCCGGCCCATTTCGAGCACCCGGCCCGGGCGCCGCGGGCGGTGGTCGCGCAGGCCCCGGCCCCGGCCTGGACCGACCCGCCGGCGCGCAGCGCCGCGGCAACGATCGCGCCGCGCCCGGTGGCGTTGGCGGAGACGACACTCGCGGAGACGATGCCCGCCGAGACGGCGCTCCCGGCCCCCCGCGCGCTGCCGGTCGAGGGCGCGGCGCGCCCGGCCGAGGCGGCGCCGGAGCGGGCGCGCAAGGTCGCGGCGGCGCAGAAGCGGCGGAGCGCGGCGCGGACGACGCACCAGCGCCAAGCCACCCTCGCCCCCCCGGAGCCCCCGTCTGCCGCGGCGGCGCCGGCCCGCGACCCGAACCGGATCGACCCGATCGGCGACCTCATCCGCGGCCTGGGCCTCGGCCGCGACGGCTGATCCCGACCGCGGCCCGGCGACGGCAGCCATCCGCGATGAGCCCTTCCGGCCGAGGCGATCCCGATCGCTTCGGCCGTCTGCGCGTGCGGGCCGAGACGCCGTCCGGCGCAGCGCGCGATCGAAGACCGCGCCGCCGCCGGGGCGCGTCGCTTCGCGGGCGCAGATGGCGCGGGCGCATCGATCGGTGCAGTTCGGCCGGACGAGGCGGCGGTCCAAGGCGGCGGTCCAAGGCGGCTCGGCGCCGGACGGCGCGTCCGGTCCCGATCAGGGCGCCGCTTTCCACGGCACGGCGGACCAGGATCGGGCCGTCCTGCCCGGCGTCTCATCCCGAGATGCCGCGTCGGCGGCCTCGGAGGCGGGTTCCAGGGATCGCAGGGGTGGCTGGAGGGCTCCTTCGAGGCCTCCGCTTCGCTCCGGCGCCTCAGGATGAGGGGGGCTGGTGGGATTTGCCGCCACCGGGTGCGGACCGCAGCGCGACCGGGACCGGCTCAGGCCGTCGCGGCGGCCTCTCAGGTCGAGGCCAGGGGATGCATCCGATCAACCTCGGGACCAGCAGTCTGACCGTCAGCGGTTGGCGGTGGTCACCGGCGAGGTGAGGCCGCCCAGCGAGACCCAGGCGACGGCGTCCTGGCTCTCGCGCTTGACGAACACGTAGCCGGTGCGGTGCCAGGGCAGGACGGCGCCGGTCTTGTTGTCGAGCACGAGGTCGCCGCGGTCGGTGATCAGGGTCAGCACGGCGTGGCCCTCGCCCTTCTCGTCGATGACCACGGTCATGCGCATGGCCCGGCGCGGCAGGCCGGCCTCGGCGAGCAGGCGGCGCTTGAGGAGCTGGAAGTCCTCGCAGTCGCCGATGCCGTCCTCGGCCAGATCCCAGCGGTCGGCCACGTGCAGGTGGTCCATGTCGGTCATCGGCTGGATCGTCTTGTTGACCCGGCGGTTGACCGCCACGATCGTGTTCCAGACCGCTTGCGTGAGGGTGATCCGCGCCGGCTCCGCTTGGTCCACCGCGCACTCGGCGGCGTAGCCCTGGCAGAACGCCACCCACGCGGCGAGCGGCTTGGCGGGCCCGAGGGGCGTGGCGCCGACCTCCGTCGGCAGGCTCGCCAGCACCTGCGCCTGGGCCGCGCCCGCCAGGCCCGCGCCCGCCAGGCCCGCGAGCGCGGCGATCCCGACCACCGCGCCCCGTACCGCCCTGAGAAGACCCGCGCCCATCGCACCCGTCCCCGTTTCCTGGGACAGGATCGCTCCGGGCCTCCTCCGCGGCGCTGAAGCGGATGCGCGCAATTTTATCGATTCGGGGGGCACGGCGCCCCGGGCCGCACTCGTCCCGCGGCAGTCCCAACGCGAGGCTCCGGAAAGCCGGCAAATCCGCGCGGTCGCGCAGAGGAATCGGAAACCCTGACGGTCAGGACCCCAGCAGCTTGATGAAGGCGGCGCCCGCCCCGAACAGGGCGGCGCCCGCAGCCATGCTGGACATCACGATCTGCCACGGTGCGAGCATTCGGTCGCGCTCGAGCTTGAGCGCTTCGGCCGCGAGCTTGTCCCGCTCGGCGCCCAGCTTCAGGCGCTCGGCAGCAAGCTTGTCGGCCTCGTCCAGTGCGCGGCGGATGCGGGCGCGCTGTTCCTCGAAATCGAGGTTCACGGGTGCGGGCGTGTCCACCATCCGAGTCGCCTCCCGACCGGTCGATGGCCGTGTCGGCAAGGTGGACGACCTTTCCCGAGTCATCGACAAGGCGACCGAGGCATGGGGATCAGGGCTCCGAACTCGGGTTCACGACCCGCAACCTGTGAGAGATGCAACCCCCTCTCTCCCACGCAGTCCGTCATTCCGGGGCGCCGCAGACGAGCCCGGACCCGAAGGGGCACGCCGACAGGCGGGCAATCCAGAACCGCCGACAGTGCCGAGTCTTGCGCGCCGAGTCTTTGCATGCCGGGTCTTGCGCGCCGAGTCTCGCGCCCCGAGACTTGCGCCATGCCCGGCACGCCGGGGCGGTTCTGGATTGCCCGCCTCCGGCGTGCCCCTTCGGGTCCGGGCCCTGCTGCGCAGTCCCGGAATGACGGGGCCTCTCGCAATAAACCGCCACGCCGCCTGCTCGAATTTCGCCCGAAATCACCCGGACACCGGACGCATGGATCTCAACACCATCGAGGCCGTCCTGAGGCCGGCCGGGCGCGGCGACCTCGCCGGGGGGCGGGACGGGGGGCGGGACGGGGACGCGTGGCTCGCCGGCGGGACGTGGCTGTTCTCCGAGCCGCAGCCGGACCTGCGCCGCCTCGTCGATCTCGGCGCCCTCGGCTGGGAGCCGCTGCGCCCCTCCGAGGCCGGGCTGGAGATCGCCGCGACCTGCACGCTCGCCCGGCTCGCGCGGCTGGAGCCGCCCGCGGACTGGGCCGCGGCGCCGCTGATCCCCGGTTGCTGCCGGGCGCTGGTCGGCTCGTTCAAGGTCTGGAACGCGGCGACCGTGGGCGGCAACCTGTGCCTCGCGCTGCCGGCCGGGCCGATGGCCGCGCTCGCCTGCGCGCTGGACGCCGATTGCCTGATCTGGACCCCCGACGGCGGCGAGCGCCGCCTGCCGGCCCGCGACTTCGTCCTCGGCCCCCGCCGGACGGCGCTCGGGCCCGGCGAGGTGCTGCGCCGGATCGACGTGCCGGCGGCGGCCCTGCGGCGGCGCGCGGCGCTGCGGCGGATCGCCCTGAGCCCGGAGGGCCGCTCCGGCGCGCTGCTCGCCGGCACGCGCGGCCCCGAGGGCTTCGCGTTGACCGTCACCGCCGCCGTGCGCCGGCCGGTGCACCTCGCCTTCGCCGCGATGCCCGGGCCGGAGGCCCTGCGCGCGGCGCTGGCGGAGACGATCGCGGCGGCGGACTGGTACGACGACGTGCACGGCGCCCCCGACTGGCGCGCCCACGTCACCGGCCTGCTCGCCGAGGAGATCCGGGCCGAACTGGCGGAGGGCGGGGCATGAGGGTCGTCGTCACATGAGGGTCGTCGTCACATGAGGCTCGTCGTCAACGGCCACGCCCAGGAGGCGCCCGCGCGGCCGGGCCAGTGCCTGCGCACGCTGCTGCGCGAACTCGGCTGGTTCGGGGTCAAGCGCGGCTGCGACGCGGGCGATTGCGGCGCCTGCACGGTGCACCTCGACGGCGAGCCGGTCCACGCCTGCCTCGTGCCGGCCTTCCGCGCCGAGGGCCGGGCGGTGACGACGATCGAGGGGCTGGCCGGCCCCTGCCGTCCGGGCGATCCGATCCCGGAGCACCTGCATCCGGTCCAAAAAAGATTCCTGGCGGCGCAGGGCTTCCAGTGCGGGTTCTGCACGGCCGGGATGATCATGACGGCGGCCGCCCTCGACCAGGGGCAGCGGGCCGATCCCGGCGCGGCGCTGAAGGGCAATCTCTGCCGCTGCACCGGCTACCGGGCGATCCGCGACGCCCTCGACGGGTGCGCGCACGCCGAGGCCCCGGGCCCCGACCCGTTCGGGCGGAGTCTGCCGGCGCCGGCCGGGCCGGCGGTGGTGACGGGCCGGGCCGCCTACACCTTCGACCTCGCGATGCCCGACGCCCTGCACCTCGCGGTGCTGCGCGCGCCCCACGCCCACGCGCGGATCGCGGCGATCGACGCGGCGGCGGCGCTCGCCCTGCCCGGCGTCGTCGCGGTGCTGACCCACGCCGACGCCCCGGCGCGGCGCTTCTCCACCGCCCGCCACGAGAACCCGGCGGACGACGCCGCCGACACCCGGATCCTCGACGACGTGGTCCGGTTCGTCGGCCAGCGGGTCGCGGCGGTGGTGGCCACGAGCGCGGCGGCGGCCGAGGCCGGGTGCCGGCTGATCGCCGTGACCTACGCGGTCCGCCCGGCGGTGCTCGACCCGGTGGCGGCGATGGCGCCCGGCGCGCCGCTGGTCCACGACGGCGCCGACCGGCCGGGGGAGGACGCGCCGCCGCTCCTCCCCCACCCGAACCTCGCGGCCGAGGCGCACGGTCTGATCGGCGACGTGGAGGCCGGGTTCGGCGCGGCCGCCGCGGTCTACGAGGAGACCTTCACCACCGCCCGGGTGCAGCACGCGGCGCTGGAGACGCACGGGGCGCTCGGCTGGCTCGACCCGGACGGCCGGCTCGTCATCCGCACCTCGACGCAGGTGCCGTTCCTGACCCGCGACGCGCTCTGCGCCCTGTTCGACCGGCCGCGGGAGAGCGTGCGGGTGCTCACGGCCCGGGTCGGCGGCGGCTTCGGCGGCAAGCAGGAGATGCTGGTCGAGGATCTCGTGGCGCTCGCCGTGCTGAGGACCGGCCGGCCGGTGCGCTACGAGATGACCCGCGAGGAGCAGTTCACCGCCACCACCACCCGCCACCCGATGCGGGTGCGGGTGAAGCTCGGCGCGGCCCGCGACGGCCGGCTGACGGCGATGCAGCTCCACGTGGTCTCGGACACCGGCGCCTACGGCAACCACGCGGGCGGGGTGCTGCACCACGGCTGCAACGAGTGCATCGCCCTGTACCGCTGCCCGAACAAGCGGGTCGACGGCTACGCGGTCTACACCCACACCCTGCCGGCCGGGGCGTTCCGCGGCTACGGCCTCAGCCAGACGATCTTCGCGGTGGAATCCGCCCTCGACGAGCTCGGCCGCCGGCTCGGCATCGACCCGTTCGCCATGCGCCGGCTCAACGCGGTCCGGCCGGGGGACGCGATGGTCTCCACCAGCCTGGAGCCGCACGACGTGACGTTCGGCAGCTACGGCCTCGACCAGTGCCTCGACCGGGCCGAGGCGGCGCTGGCCGAGCCCGGCGCCGCGCCGCCCCCGGGCTGGCGCGTCGGGCAGGGGATGGCGGCGGCGATGATCGACACGGTGCCCCCGCGCGGCCACCACGCCCACGCCCGCATCGCGCGCGAGGCGGACGGGACGTTCACCCTGCGGGTCGGCACCGCCGAGTTCGGCAACGGCACCAGCACCGTCCACGCGCAGATCGCCGCGCAGGCGCTGGGCACGGGCCCCGACCGGATCCGCCTCGTCCAGGGCGACACCGACGCGGTCGCGCACGACACCGGCGCCTACGGCTCCACCGGCACGGTGGTGGCCGGGCAGGCGGTGCTGCGGGCGGCGACCGCGCTCGCCGCCCGGCTCCCCGGGGCGGCGCCCGGTGCGGTCGTCGAGGCCGAGGGCCGGGCCGACGGCTCGCCCCGCTCGGTCGCCTTCAACGTCCAGGCGTTCCGGGTGGCGGTGCATCCCGGCACCGGCGCGGTGCGGATCCTCCGGAGCGTGCACGCCGCCGATGCCGGGGTGGTGGTCAACCCGATGCAGTGCCGCGGCCAGATCGAGGGCGGGATCGCGCAGGCGCTGGGCGCCGCGCTCTACGAAGCGTTGCGCCTCGACGCGGACGGCCGCGTCGTCACCCGCGTGTTCCGGGACTACCACGTGCCCGCGCTGGCCGACGTGCCGGCCACCGCGGTGCTGTTCGCCGACACGACCGACAGCGTCGGGCCGCTCGGGGCCAAGTCGATGAGCGAGTCGCCGTTCAACCCGGTGGCGCCGGCGCTGGCCAACGCGATCCGCGACGCCACCGGCGCGCGGCTCACCGCGACGCCGTTCGCCCCGGACCGGATCTACCGGCAGGTCGGGGCGGCGGCGGCCGGTGCCGCGCCCCCCGGCCGGGCCGAAGACTGTGTCCGGGCAGACACAGGCGCCCGACCTTAGCCGTCCCCGCGGCGTCCGGCGGATGAATTTCGTATACGCGGCGGGGTAATTACTTCTCGTTGAGGCCAGGGCGCGGCGGGACCGCGCGGGCGGACGATGGGCCATGCACGCCGGCACCCCGCACAGGTCGGTTTCGGACACGGTCTCCCGCGACGCGCTCGCGGGCCTCGGCACGCTGGTGGACGAGGCGGCGTTCGACCTCGGCCGCTGGCAGGCGGTCCTCGACGAGATGGCGCGGGTGTTGCCGGGGACGCGGGTCCTGTTCCAGGTCATCGACCCGGCCCTGGGCCGCGCCGCGCCGATGCTGGCCTCGGGCTGGGACGGGTGGATCCTGTCCGACTACGCGGCGCATTACGGGGCGATCAACCCCTGGGTGCCGGTGCTGCTCCGGGCGCCCGCCCTGACCACGGTGTTCTCCGACGCGGAACTGGCGCCGTCCGCGTTCCGGGCGAGCCCGTTCTACCAGGAGTGGCTGCGCCACATCGGCGAGGCCGACGCCTCGACCGGCACGAAGCTGATCGACCGGGGCGGCCGGCTCGGCGCGATCACCCTCAGCTACGACGGCCGCCACGCCGCGCGGGTCAACGCGGGCGCGGCGCGGGTGCTGGACGCCCTGGCGCCGCGCATGCGCCGCGCCCTCGACATCGGCCGAACCGGCGCCGCGGCGGCGTGGCGGAGCCAGGCCACCCCGGTGCTGGCGGCCCTGTCCGACCCGGCCCTGATCGTCACCCGCGACGGCGGCCTCGTGGAGGCGAACGCCGCGGCCGAGATCCTGATCGCCGACGGCGTCTTCCGCGTCGGTGCCGGCGACGCCGTCCGGTTCGCCGATCCCGGCCTCGCGCAGGACTTCGCCGAGGGCGTGCGGGCGGCCTGCGGCGCCCCGGGGCCGGCCCGCGACGGCCTCGCGCCGCGCGGGCCGGACGCGCGCCACGCGCTCACGGTGCTCGGCCTCAGCCCGGACATGCTCCGGACCCGGAGCCCGGCGGCGCTGCTCGCCGCGGGCGCGCTGGCGCTGGTGGTGATCCGCCCCCGCGGCGGCCCCGACCTGGCCGGCCGCCTCGCCCGCAGCGGCCTGTCGCCGGCCGAGATCCGGCTGGCGCTGGCGATGGACGGCTCGCGCCCGCTGCGCGCCGTGGCCGACGAGCTCGGCATCGCCCACGAGACCGCCCGCACCCATCTCAAGCGGGTGTTCGGCAAGCTCGGCGTCGCGCGGCAATCCGAGCTGGTCGCGCTGCTGATCCGGCTCGCCGCCGAGCGGTGAGGCCCCTCAGCCCGCCGTCTGGTCGGGCTTGCGCTCGGCGTCGGTCTTCAGCTCCGGGAAGTCCGACTGGGTGAAGGCCCGGCCGCGATAGGGGTCGTCGGTGACGCCGTCGTGCTCCAGGCGGCGGAGCTGCACCCGCCGGATCTTGCCCGAGATGGTCTTCGGCAGCTCGCTCACGAATTCGAGGCCGCGCAGGCGCTTGAACCCGGCGAGCCGGGCGTTGGTGAAGCGGAAGATGTCGAGGGCGGTGGCGGGGCCGGGCTCGGCCGCGGCGGTGAGCAGCACGTAGGCCTTCGGGATCAGGTAGCGCAGGGTGTCGGGCACCGGCACCACCGCGGCCTCGGCGACCGCCGGGTGCTCGATCAGCACGCTCTCCAGCTCGAACGGGCTGATCCGGTAGCCCGAGGACTTGAACACGTCGTCGGCCCGGCCGACGAAGGTGTAGCGGCCCTCGCCGTCGACGAAGGCGACGTCGCCGGTGCGGTACAGGTCGCCCTCGGCCCCCGAGAGGCGGCCGTTGCCGTCGTCGTAGCCCTGCATCAGCCCGGCGGGGCGGTGGGCGCCGAGTTCGAGGCAGACCTCGCCCTCGCTCGCCGGCGCGCCGTCCGCGTCGAGCACCCGCACCCGGTAGCCCGGCAGCGGCCGCCCGAGGGAGCCCGGGGTCACCGGCTGGCCGGGGGTGTTGGCCATCAGCGCCGTGGTCTCGGTCTGGCCGTAGCCGTCGCGGATCGTCAGCCCCCAGGCGGCCTTGACCCGCTCGATCACCTCCGGGTTCAGCGGCTCGCCCGCCGCGCAGACCTCGCGCAGCTTGAGGGCGCGGCCCCCCAGCTCCTCCTGGATGACCATGCGCCACACGGTCGGCGGCGCGCACAGCGTGGTCGCGCCGGTGCGCTCCAGTTGCGCCAGCAGGGCGGACGCACTGAACGGCGCCTGGTTGATCACCAGGATGGTCGCGCCCGCGTTCCAGGGGGCGAAGAACGAGGACCACGCGTGCTTGGCCCAGCCCGGGGAGGAGACGTTGCAGTGCACGTCGCCGGGCTGGAGGCCGAGCCAGTACATGGTCGAGAGGGCGCCCACCGGGTAGGAGCGGTGGCTGTGGCGCACCAGCTTCGGCTTCGCCGTGGTGCCCGAGGTGAAGTACAGGATCAGCGGGTCGTCGGCCCCGGTCGGCGCGTCCGGGGCGAAGGTCTCAGGTGCCGCGAAGGCCGCGTCGTAGGCACCCCAGCCCTTGTCCTCTGCCTTTGCGCCTGCCCCGGTGACGAGGCGGATCAGGCCGCCGGTGTCGAGCCCGGAGAAGCGCGGGAGCTGCTCGGGCCCGGCGACGATCGCCCGCGGGCGCCCGCGCTCCAGCCGGTCGGCCAGTTCTTCCCCGGTGAGCAGGGTGGTCGCCGGGATCACCACCACGCCGAGCTTCATCGCGGCGAGGAAGGTCTCCCACAGGGCCGGCACGTTGCCGAGCAGCAGGAGCAGGTGGTCGCCGCGCTTCAGGCCGAGGCCGGCCAGGTGGTTGGCGACCTGGTTCGAGCGCCGGCTCAGCTCCGCGAAGGAGAAGCTCACTTCGGCGCCGGTGCCCGCCTCGACGATCCGCAGGGCGGTCTGGTCGGGGCGCTCGGCCGCGAGCCCGGCGTCGAACCAATCCAGCGCCCAGTTGAACGGCACCGGATCGGGCCAGGAGAAGCCCGCCACCGCCTCCGCGTAGTCGGTGCGGCGGGCCAGCAGGAACTCGCGGGCCTCCCGGAAGCTCGGCATCGGCGTTCTCCCCAGTCTCGCTCTCTGGCGCCGGCGGGAAACGCCCCGCAGCGCGGAGCTCGTATCAGAACGGAATCAAATCCTCACCCGCCTCCCCCGCCTCCAGGCGGAGGATCATGGCGGCGTGAAACGCGCGGATCCGGTCGGCCACCGCGTCGACGCCGCGGCCGTTGCGCGCGAAATCGTCGGCGTTCAGGGCGATCAGGCCGGCGGTGTAGCCCGCCTCGTTGTCCTCGAACGGGTCGGCGTAGAGCCACGTCCACCAGTCGCGGGCGGGGATCCGGCTGGCCCCCGGCTTCACCCGCAGGGCCGCGAGGAAACGGAAATGCCGGGCGAGTTCCTTGCGCCACACCGCCCGCGTCGCCTCGGGCACGTCGAAGGCGAGCAGCTTCACGAGATGCTCGTTGACCGTCTCCTCGCGCCCGCGCGCCTTCTGAGCCACGAGTGCGCGCGGAAAAGCCATCTCGAACGCTTCGCGGCGGGCGGCGGCGGGCATCGGCGGCTCCTCAGCCGTGGGTGAACCGGGGCGGGCGCTTCTCCACGAAGGCGGCCATGCCCTCCGTCTGGTCGTCCGTCGCGAACATCGCGTGGAACACGCGCCGCTCGAAGCGCAGGCCCTCGGCGAGCGTCGTCTCGTAGGCGCGGTTGACCGCCTCCTTGGTCATCATCGCGCCGGGCTTGGACATGCCGGCGATGGTCTCGGCGGTCTTCAGCGCGTCCTCCACCAGCCGGGCGGCGGGGACGATCCGGGAGGCCAGCCCGCAGCGCTCGGCCTCGGCCGCGTCCATCATCCGGCCGGTGAGGCACATCTCCATCGCCTTCGCCTTGCCGACGAAGCGGGCGAGCCGCTGGCTGCCGCCCATGCCCGGCATCACCCCGAGCTTGATCTCCGGCTGGCCGAACTGCGCCGTGTCGGCGGCCAGGATGAAGTCGCACATCATCGCCAGCTCGCAGCCGCCGCCGAGCGCGTAGCCGGCCACCGCCGCGATCATCGGGGTGCGCACCGCGGTGAAGCGCTCCCAGTCGGAGAACCGGTCGGCACCGTAGACCTCGGCATAGGTGAGGTGCTGCATCTCCTTGATGTCGGCGCCGGCCGCGAAGGCCCGCTCCGAGCCGGTGATCACGATGCAGCCGACCTCCGAATCGGAATCGGCCCGGGTCACCGCGTCGATCAGTTCGCGGGTGAGCTGCCCGTTGATGGCGTTGAGCGCCTTCGGCCGGTTGAGGGTGACGAGCAGGACGCGCCCGCGCGTCTCGGTCAGGATCGTCTCGTACTCGGCCATCGCGTCAGGCTCCCTTCGCGCCGCGCAGCATACGGATGATCGCGGAAAAGTCCTCGTCGCCGTGGCCGAGCCCGTCGAACAGGCCGTAGACCTGCGCGGCCTCGGCGCCGAGCGGCGTCGCGGCCCCGGACGCGAGCGCGGCGGCCTGGGCGAGCCGCAGGTCCTTCAGCATCAGCGCCGCGGCGAAGCCGGGCTTGTAGCCGTTGTTGGCCGGCGAGGTCGGCACCGGGCCGGGCACCGGGCAGTAGGAGGTGAGCGACCAGCACTGGCCGGAGGAGACCGAGGCCACGTCGTAGAGCGCCTGGTGCGACAGCCCGAGCTTCTCGCCCAGCGCGAAGGCCTCAGACACCCCGATCATCGAGATGCCGAGGATCATGTTGTTGCAGATCTTGGCCGCCTGACCGGCCCCGTCCGCGCCGCAGTGGAAGACGTTCTTGCCCATCCGCTTCAGGATGGGCTCGGCCCGGGCGAAGGCCTCGTCCGAGCCGCCGGCCATGAAGGTCAGCGTCGCGCCGCGCGCGCCGCCGGTGCCGCCGGAGACGGGGGCGTCGACCGACAGGCAGCCGCGCCCCCGGGCGAGCGCGTGCGACTTGCGGGCGCTCTCGACGTCGACGGTGGAGGAATCGATCAGGAGCGTGCCGTCCGGAACGGCCTCGGCGAGCTGCGTCCAGACCTCGACCACGTGGCGGCCGGCCGGCAGCATGGTGATGACCGTCTCCGCGCCCGCGGCCGCCTCCAGCGCCGAGGCGGCGATCGCGACGCCCTCCCCCCGCGCCGTCTCCAGCGAGGCCGGCGCGAGGTCGAAGCCGCGCACCGTGTAGCCCGCCTTCACGAGGTTGGCCGCCATCGGCCCGCCCATGTTGCCGAGCCCGATGAACCCGATGGTTCCAGCCATCCCGCTTCCTCCCCTGTGGCCGGGCCGATGCGCCCGGTCCGCCGTCGTCTCTCCCACCCCGAACCTCATCCTGAGGTGTCGGAGCGCAGCGCAGGCCTCGAAGGAGGCCTCCAGCCGGCCGCGCGATCCCTGGAGCCCTCCTTCGAGGCCCGCTCGCGCGGGCACCTCAGGATGAGGGCGCGGGTGGGACGCGCGGCGTCTCGTCAGATCGGTCCCGTGCGCGCGCCCGTGAACACCGGCGCCGCCCGCGGCTTCAGCCAGCCGGCGATCCGGGCCGGCTCGACCGCGTCGAGGCGCGCCGGGTTCCAGCGCGGGGCCTTGTCCTTGTCGATCACCGCGGCGCGGATGCCCTCGCGGAAATCGCCCTCCTCCAGCAGCGCCAGGGAGGCGTGGAACTCGCGCTCCAGGCAGGCCTCCAGGTTCGGCGCGCCTCGCCCGAGCCGCAGCAGGCAGAGCGTCAGCACGAGGCTCGACGGCGATTTCTCCAGCAGCGTCGTCTTCGTGTCCGCCGCGAACGCGGAGCCCTCGGCGTCGAGGGCGGAAAGAATCTCGTCGACCATGTCGAAGGCGAAGCAGCGGTCGATTGTTTCCTGGTACGCGGCCAGCGGGGCGGGGCCGGGGTCCCGCGCGAAGTGGGCGACGGCCTCGCGCACGCCGTCGCGCCCGGCATCGGGGGCGAGCCCCGAGAGCGCCGCGACCAGCTCGGGGAGAGCATCCGCGGGGACAAAGCTGTCCGCCAAGTCGCAAAAGATCGCGTCGGCGGCGGCGACCGGGGCGCCGGTGAGGCCGAGATAGGTGCCGACCTCGCCGGGCGCCCGCGGCAGCAGCCACGTGCCGCCCACATCCGGCAGGTAGCCGATCCCGGTCTCGGGCATCGCCACCCGGGAGCGCTCGGTGACGATCCGGTGGGCCGCGTGTCCCGACAGGCCGACGCCGCCGCCCATGGTGATGCCGTCCATCACCGCGACGAACGGCTTCTCGTAGTTGGCTATGCGTGCGTCGAGCCGGTACTCGTCGCGCCAGAAATCCTCGGCGAAGGCGGGGCCGACGCTCTCGTAGAGGCCGCGCAGGTCGCCGCCCGCGCACAGGCCGCGCTCGCCCTCGCCGGTGAGCAGCACCGCGGCGACCGCCTTGTCGGCGGAGAAGCGGTCCAGCGCCGCGTCGATCTCCCCGACCATGCCGTGGGTGAGCGCGTTGAGCGCCTTCGGCCGGTTCAGGCGGATGCGGCCGAGCGTGCCGTCCTGCGCGACGATCACTTCGCTCATCAGCGGCCCCCGATCAGCGAGCGGGCGATGATGACGCGCATGATCTCGTTGGTCCCTTCGAGGATCTGATGCACGCGCAGGTCGCGCACGATCTTCTCGATCCCGTACTCGGCGAGGTAGCCGTAGCCGCCGTGCAGTTGCAGCGCGTCGTTGGCCACCGCGAAGGCGGCGTCGGTGACGTGGCGCTTGGCCATGGCGCAGAGCCGCGGCGCCTCGGGCGCCTTGGCGTCGAGGGCGCGGGCGGCGTGGTGCAGGAAGACGCGCGACGCCTCCAGGCTGGTGGCCATGTCGGCGAGGCGAAACTGCAGCGCCTGGAAATCGGTGAGCTTCGCCCCGAAGGCGCGGCGGTCGCCCATGTAGGCGAGCGCCTTGTCGAGGGCGGCCTGCGCTCCGCCGAGCGAGCAGGCGGCGATGTTGAGCCGCCCGCCGTCGAGGCCGCTCATCGCGATCTTGAAGCCGTCCCCCTCGGCGCCGAGGCGGTTGGCCACCGGCACGCGGCAGCCGTCGAACCGCACGGCCCGGGTCGGCTGGGCGTTCCAGCCCATCTTGCGCTCCTCGGCCCCGAACGAGAGGCCGGGGGTGTCCCGCTCGACCACCACCGCCGAGATGCCGCGCGGGCCGCCCTCCCCGGTGCGGACCATGCAGACGTACACGTCGCTGGCGCCGGCGCCCGAGATGAACTGCTTCTCGCCGGTCAGCACGTACTGGTCGCCGTCCCGCTCGGCGCGGGTGCGCAGAGCCGCCGCGTCCGAGCCGGAGCCCGGCTCGGTGAGGCAGTAGCTGCCGATCGCCTCCATGGTCATCATGGCGGGCAGCCAGCGGCCGCGCTGGGCGTCGTCGCCGTAGGCGTCGATCATCCAGGCGCACATGTTGTGGATCGACAGGAACGCCGCGGTCGTCGGGCAGCCGCCGCTCAGCGCCTCGAAGATCAGCGCCGCGTCGAGGCGCGACAGCCCGGAGCCGCCGTGATCCTCGCGGACGTAGATGCCGGCCATGCCGAGCGCCGCGGCGGCGCGCAGGGCGTCGACGGGAAATTTTTTCTGCTCATCCCACGCCAGGGCGTGCGGCGCGATGTGCTCGGCCGCAAAGCCCGCGGCCATCTCGGCGATGGCGGTCTGGTCCTCGTCGAGCCCGAAGCGCATGGCTACCTCGCGTGCCGCTGCCTTGCCGCCCTTCCCTCTCCCCTCCGCGGGAGAGGGTGGCCCCCGAAGGGGGTCGGGAGAGGGGAGCGACGGTGCCGGACGGGGCGGACGGCATTGGCCGAGCACGCCATCCTGACGCCGCCCTCCCCTCTCCCGACCCGGCCTCACGGCCGGGCCACCCTCCCCCGCAGAGGGGGGAGGGACTATGCGCTGTCAGCGCATCGTGGGAATCGAGAACTCCGCCCCGCTCTTGATGCCCGACGGCCAGCGCTGCGTCACCGTCTTGGTCTTGGTGTAGAAGCGGATCGAGTCCGGCCCGTGCTGGTTCAGGTCGCCGAGGCCCGAGCGCTTCCAGCCGCCGAAGGTGTGGTAGGCGATCGGCACCGGGATCGGCACGTTGACGCCGACCATGCCGACGTTGACCCGGGCGGTGAAGTCCCGCGCCGCGTCGCCGTCCTGGGTGAAGATCGCCACGCCGTTGCCGTACTGGTGGGTGGAGGGCAGCGCCAGCGCCTCCTCGTAGTCACGCGCCCGCACCACCGAGAGCACGGGGCCGAAGATCTCTTCCTTGTAGATCGTCATGTCCGCCGTGACGCGGTCGAACAGCGACCCGCCCATGTAGAAGCCGTTCTCGTAGCCCTGGAGCTTGAAGCCGCGGCCGTCGACGGCCAGATGCGCGCCCTCGCGCACGCCGGTGTCGATGTAGCCGCGCACCCGCTCCACCGCCTCGGCGGTGACCAGCGGCCCGTAATCGGCGCCCTCGTCGTGCGACGGGCCGATCTTGAGGGACTCGACCCGGGGGACCAGCCGCTCCATCAGCCGGTCGGCCGTGGCCTCGCCGACCGGCACGGCCACCGAGATCGCCATGCAGCGCTCGCCGGCCGAGCCGTAGCCGGCGCCGATCAGCGCGTCGACTGCCTGGTCCATGTTGGCGTCGGGCATGATGATCATGTGGTTCTTGGCGCCGCCGAAGCACTGGGCGCGCTTGCCCGTCTGCGCCGAGCGCACGTAGATGTACTCGGCGATCGAGGACGAGCCGACGAAGCCCACCGCCCGGATGTCCTCGTCGTCGAGGATCGCGTCCACCGCCTCCTTGTCGCCGTTGACGACGTTGAGGATCCCGGCCGGCAGCCCCGCCTCCAGGAACAGCTCGGCGATGCGGATCGGCACGCTCGGGTCGCGCTCGGACGGCTTGAGGATGAAGGCGTTGCCGCAGGCGATGGCCGGCGCGCATTTCCACAGCGGGATCATCGCCGGGAAGTTGAACGGGGTGATGCCCGCCACCACGCCCAGCGGCTGGCGCAGGGAGTAGACGTCGATGCCGGGGCCGGCGCCCTCGGTGTACTCGCCCTTGAGCAGGTGCGGGATGCCGCAGGCGAACTCGACCACCTCGACGCCGCGCTGGATGTCGCCCTTGGCGTCGGGCACAGTCTTGCCGTGCTCGGAGGCCAGCAGCTCCGCCAGAGCCTGCGTCTCGCCGCGGATCAGCTCCAGGAAGCGCATCATCACCCGGGCGCGCTTCTGGGGGTTCTGGGCGGCCCAGGCCGGCTGCGCCGCCTTGGCGTTCTCCACCGCCGCGCGCATCTCCGCGCGGCTCGCCAGCGCCACCCGCGCCTGGACCTCGCCGGTCGAGGGGTGGAACACGTCGGCGTGCCGCCCGCTCTCGCCGCCGACCGCGCGGCCGCCGATGAAGTGCCCGATCTCGCGCATGCGCGCCTCCCTGATGTCACCGATTTTGCGCGGACCCTAAGCGGGATCGGCTGAACGATAAAGCTGGACCGGCTCACGACCGCCGTGCATCGATGCACAGCGCGGGGGTTTCGTCAGGATCTCGTCATGAGCGCGCGCGGACCGGGCCGGAGCTGGGACGACCTGCGCTTCTTCCTGGCGGTGGCGCGCACCGGCACGCTCAGCGCGGCCGCGGCCCGGGTCGGCACCGAGCACACCACGGTCGGCCGCCGGATCCGGGCGCTGGAGGAGGGCCTGAGCGCCCGCCTGTTCCACCGGAGCAACCTCGGCTACGCGCTGACCGAGGCCGGCGAGGGGCTGCTCGCCACGGCGGAGGCGATGGAGAGCGCCTTCCTCGCCGCGCACGCGGCCGGCGACGAGGCGGGCCGCGCGGTCTCGGGCACCGTGCGGATCGGCGCGCCGGACGGGTTCGGCAGCGTCTTCCTGGCGCCCCGGATGCATCGGCTCACCGGGCGCCACCCGGGGCTGGAGGTCGAGATCCTGGCCACCGCCCGGATCTTCAGCCTGTCGAAGCGGGAGGCCGACATCGTGGTCAGCCTCTCGGCCGCGCAGCAGGCCCGGGTGGTGACGCGGCGGCTCACCGACTACCGGCTGTCGGTCTACGCCGCCGCGGCCTACCTCGCGGGCGCACCGCCGATCCGGGTGCCGGAGGACCTGCGGGCGCATCCCTTCGTCGGCTACATCGAGGACATGCTGTTCGCCCGCGAGCTGAACTACCTCGGGGCGATCGGGCCCGAGGTCTCGGCGCGGCTGCGCTCCACCAACCTGCTGGCCCAGGTCCACGCGACGCGGGCGGGGGCGGGCCTGTGCATCCTGCCGGCCTTCATCGCCGCCGGGGAGCCGGGGCTCCGGCCGGTCCTGCCGGAGGCGGTGTCGCTGACCCGCTCCTTCCACATGCACGTCCACGAGGACCACCGGAAGGCCGCCCACATCCGCGCGGTGGCGGCCTTCATCGCCGCCGAGGTCGAGGCCGCGGGCCCGCTCTTCGCCGGGCCGCCGACGTAGCATCCGCGGTTTCCCCCGGATCGAACGGGCCGTATGGAGTCGGGCGGGCCGCCCCGGAATCGCGGGCGCCGGTGGGAGGGAAACGGACATGGTCGCCTCGATCGCCTTGCCGCGGCTGATGCGCGTCGGCGCCGGGGCCTCCCGGCTGCTGCCGGAGGTTCTGGGGCAGCTCGGCCTGTCTCGGCCCTTCATCGTCACCGATCCCTACCTCGCGGGCACCGGGCAGGCGGCGGGCCTGGCCGAGCGGCTCGCCGCGGCGGGGATCACGGCCGAGGTCTTCTCCGACACGGTGCCGGACCCGACCGTCGCCTCGGTCGACGCGGCGCTGGCGGCGCTGAGGGCGGGGCAGCACGACTGCGTCGTCGGCTTCGGCGGCGGCAGCCCGATGGACACCGCCAAGGCGGTGGCGGTGCTCGCCGCCCACGGCGGCCCGATGCAGCGCTACAAGGCGCCCCACAACCAGGACGCGCCGGGCCTGCCGATCGTGGCGATCCCGACCACCGCCGGCACCGGCTCCGAGGCCACCCGCTTCACCATCGTCACCGACGCGGCGACCGACGAGAAGATGCTCTGCATCGGGCTGGCCTACCTGCCGGTCGCCGCGCTGGTCGATTACGAGCTGACGCTGACGAAGCCGAAGCGGCTGACCGCCGACACCGGCATCGACGCCCTGACCCACGCGATCGAGGCCTACGTCTCGCGCCGCTCCAACCTGTTCTCCGACGGTCTCGCGCTCCAGGCGATGAAGCTCATCGCCCCGAACCTCCGGCGGGTCTGGACCGACCCGGGCGACCGGGCGGCGCGCGAGGCGATGATGCTCGGCGCCACCCAGGCCGGCATCGCCTTCTCGAACGCGTCGGTCGCCCTGGTCCACGGCATGAGCCGGCCGATCGGCGCGCATTTCCACGTGGCGCACGGGCTGTCGAACGCGATGCTGCTGCCGGCGGTGACCGCGTTCTCGACCCCGGCGGCGACCGGGCGCTACGCCGCCTGCGCCCGGGCGATGGGGGTGGCCCGCGACGGCGAGGACGACCGCGCGGCGGCCGCCGCCCTGGTGCGGGAGCTGGAGGCCCTGAACGACGACCTCGACGTGCCGAGCCCCCGCGACTACGGCCTCGACGCCGCCCGCTGGGAGGCGCTGATCCCGACCATGGCTGCCCAGGCGCTGGCCTCCGGCTCGCCGGGCAACAACCCGCTGGTGCCGGGCGCCGCCGAGATCGAGGCGCTGTACCGGCGGGTGTGGGCGGGGTGATCCCGGCCGTGCGGACCGGTCTCCCGCAGGCCGGGATCGCCGAGGCGCAGGATTGCCGAGGCACGGGGCCGTCAGGCCGGCCTCGGCTCCTCGACGCATCCAGTGGTTGCAGGTAAAATAGATATGCAAATCATAGTGCGGTTCTGCTCGAATTCAGAGGGCCACGACAGGTAATACGCCGAGAGATACACGTCGCCTTTACCGGATCTCCCGACATTCGCGCGCAAGAGGGGGGATCAAGCATGAACCTGCGTCTGTCACGTGTCCTGAACGGCATCATCGCGATCCTGGCGATCGGCATCCTGGCGCAGGGCGTCATGGGGGTGATGCAACTGCGCACCGTCAACGCGAACGCGCTGGACATCTCCGAGAACTGGATGCCGAGCGTGCGCGAACTCGGCGAACTCAAGTACAGGATCACGCGCCTGCGCCTCGTGGACGCCCGCTACCTGACGGGCCTCGAACCCGCGAGCGCCCTGGACGAGACGTCCGCCCGCCGGACCAAGGATGCCGAGGCGGTCGCCGCCCGCTACGAGGCGCTGATCGCGAGCCCGGAGGAGCGGGCCCTGTGGGACGCGTTCCGGCAGACGTGGAGCGCGTACCGCGCCTACCGGGAGAAGATCGCGGCGGCCGCGCGCGTGGGCGATCAGACCGAGATCAACGACCTGTTCTCGGCCTCGCGCAAGGTGTTCGACGGGGCCCTGGAGGCGCTCGACCGCGACCTGGCGCTGAACGTGCAGGGCGGCGAGCAGGCGCGGGCCGCGGCCGGCGTGACCTACGATCGCGCGATCTGGCTGACCGCCCTCCTCTGCGGCCTCGCCCTGCTCGGCAGCCTAGCCGGCATCGGCTACGTGGCGATGGGGGTCACGCGCCCGATCGGCCGGCTGATCGGGCGGATGCGCGGCCTCGCGGCGGGCGAGACCGAGGCGCCGGTTCCCCACACCGACCGCACCAACGAGATCGGCGCCATCGCCGCCGCGGTCGAGGCGTCCCGGGAGACCCTGGTTCGCACGCGCCGGCTGGAAGAGGAGACGGCGCTCGCCCGCGCCTCCGCCGAGGAGCAGCGCCGGGCCGGCATGCGCCAGATGGCCGACGGCTTCGAGGCGGCGGTGAGCGGCATCGTCGGGCAGGTGTCGGCCTCGGCCACCGAGTTGCAGGCCACCGCGCAGCAGATGACGGCCACGGCCACAGAGACCGCCGCCCAGTCCACCGCGGTCGCGGCCGCGGCCGAGGAGGCGGCGTCGAATGTCGGCACCGTGGCGGCCGCGGCGGCGCAGCTCGGGAGCTCCGTCCACGAGATCGGACGGCAGGCGCAGGATTCGGCCGGGCTGGCGCGGAGCGCCGTCGCCGAGGCCGATCAGACCGCCCAGTTCGTCCAGGCCCTGAAGGCGACCTCGACGCGCATCGGCGACATGGTGGGGCTGATCTCGACCATCGCCGGACAGACGAACCTGCTGGCCCTCAACGCGACGATCGAGGCCGCGCGGGCGGGCGAGGCGGGGCGCGGCTTCGCGGTCGTCGCCGCCGAGGTCAAGGAGCTGGCCAACCAGACGGCGCGCGCCACGGAGGAGATCACCGGACAGATCGGCGAGATCCGGGGCGTCACCGATCAGACGGTGGCGGCCATCGACGCGATCTCGGCGCGCATCCGCCGGATCAGCGACGCGGCGAATTCCATCGCGGCGGCGGTTGAGCAGCAGGGCGCGGCCACGCAGGAGATCGTGCGCAACGTGGCGCAGGCGGCGGCCGGCACGGGCGAGGTGACCGTCAACATCACCGGCGTGGCGCACGCCTCCGAGGAGACGGGCGCGGCGGCGGGGCAGGTTCTCTCGGCGGCCTCGGAGCTGTCGCGCCAATCCGAGCATCTCTCCGGCGAGATGGACCGCTTCCTCGCCACCGTCCGCGCGGCCTGAGGCCGCGTCGGGACCCGCCGCGCCCGGCCCGTTCCGGCGGCGCGGCGGGTGCGGTCGCGCCTACTTCCCGGCGGTCAGCGGGCAGCCGCTCTCGGCGACGGTGGCGAAGGCCTCGGTCCCGGGGATGGTGGAGACCAGACGGTACAGGTCCCAGGGCCCCTTCGACTCGGCGGGCTTCTTGGTCTCGAACAGGTACATGTCGTGGACCATGAGCCCGGTCGGCTGCACGTGGCCGTTGCGGGTGAACACGTCGTCCACGGGCAGCGCCTTCAGCTTGTCGTTGACCGGATCGGTCGCGTCGGTGCCCGCCGCCTTGACCGCCTTGAGGTAGGACAGGACCGCCGAGTAGGTGCCCGTCTGGATCATGTTCGGCATCCGGTTGGTGCGCTTCATGAAGCGCTGGCCGAAGGCCCGGGTGTCGTCGTTGAGGTCCCAGTACCACGCCTCGGTCAGCGTCAGGCCCTGCGCGGCCTTGATGCCGAGCCCGTGCACCTCGGAGAGGGTGAACAGCAGCGCGGCGAGCTTCTGGCCGCCGTCGACGATGCCGTACTCGGAGGCCTGCTTGATCGCGTTCGAGGTGTCGAGGCCGGCATTGGCGAGCCCGATCACCTGCGCCTTCGACCCCTGCGCCTGGAGCAGGAACGAGGAGAAGTCCTGGGTCGAGAGCGGGTGGCGCACCGAGCCCACCACCGTGCCGCCGTTGGCCTTGATCACCCGGGTGGTGTCGTTCTCGAGCGCTGTGCCGAACGCGTAGTCGGCGGTGAGGAAGAACCACGTCTTGCCCCCCGCCCGGGTGAGCGCGCCGCCGGTGCCGACCGCGAGCGCGCGGGTGTCGTAGGCCCAGTGGTAGCCGTAGGGCGTGCAGGCCTTGCCGGTGAGGTCGCTGGTGGCCGCGCCGGTGGTGATGGTGATCTTCTTCTTCTCGAGCGACAGGCCCTGGACCGCGAGGGCGACCGAGGAGGTGGTCAGCTCCATGATCGCGTCGACGCCGTCGCGGTCGTACCATTGCCGGGCGATCCCCGAGGCGATGTCGGGCTTGTTCTGGTGGTCGGCGGTGACGATCTCGATCGGCACGCCGCCGACCTTGCCGCCGAAATCCTCCACCGCCATCCGCGCCGCCTCGACCGAGCCGGCGCCGCCGAACTCGGCGTAGAGGCCGGACTGGTCGTTGAGGATGCCGATGCGGACCACGCCGCCGGAGAAGGCGCCCGTCCCCGAAGCCCCGCCCTGACCTGTCCCTTGAGCCGTCCCCTGGGCCGCGGCCGGCCCCGTCCCGAGCGCGGTCCCCATCAGCAGGGCCGCGAGGATCGCGCCGCCGTGTCGCTTGGTCATGCTTCCACCCCGTCGTCCGTCGCCCGCTTCTCGGGCGGGTGCGGCGGAGACGGTATTCAAAGCGCGGCCGGAACGGAAGGGCGGCGCGGGGGGCCGCCTGACGGTTCGCCGCCGCCATCGCCCCGTTTCCGGAAGCCGCGCCGGGCGGGGCGGTGAGACTCGCTTAACCATAAGTACACGAATCCGCCGGCAAGGTCGGGGCATCGACGGCGCTCGCCCGTCTCCGCGCCCCGCCCACCGCCCCGGCCCCCCGATGAGACCAGCCCGCCTCGCCGTGCTCGGCATCGCCCTCGTCGCGGGCTGCGGGGCCGCGTTCCTGATGGGCGGCGACCCGCCCCCGCCGCCCCCGCCCACGGCCCGGGTCGTCGAGGCGCCGCCGGCCCCGATGACCGACGTGCTGGTGGCCGCCGCCGACGCGCCGATGGGCCAGGTGCTCCAGCCCGCCGACCTGCGCTGGCAGTCCTGGCCGAACGCGGCGATCTCGTCGGGCTTCGTCACCCGGACCAACAGCCCGAAGGCCCTGGAGGAGACGGTCGGCGCCACGGTGCGCGCGCCCTTCCTCGCAGGCGAGCCGATCCGGGCGCAGAAGCTGGTGCGGCCCGAGAGCGGCTTCATGGCCGCGATCCTGCCCGCCGGGATGCGCGCGGTGGCGATCGTCACCGACAGCCGCGGCACCAACTCGGCCGGCGGCTTCATCCTGCCCAACGACCGGGTGGACGTGATCCGCACCTACCGGGACGACGCCGCCTCGCGCGCCTCCGGGGGCGACGTGCAGCTCGCGCAGACGATCCTGACCGACGTGCGGGTGCTCGCGGTCGGCCAGTTGATCCAAGAGAAGAACGGCACGAACGTCGTCACCGGCGAGACCGCGACGCTGGCGCTGAATCCGGCCCAGGCCGAGACCATCACGCTGGCCCAGAAGGTCGGCTCCCTCTCCCTGTCCCTGCGCAGCCTCGCCGACTCGGGCCGCGCCGTCGACACCACCACCACCGCGCCGGCCGAGACGCCGGAGGCGCAGGTGCAGGCGCCCGACCCGGCGCTCACCATCGTGCGCTTCGGCGTCGCGCGCCAGCAGACGCCGTGAGCCCCATGCCCCACACCCGTCCCGCCCCCCGCGCGCTGCTGCTCGGCGCCCTCGCCCTGCTCGGCGCCCTCGGCACCCCGGCCCGCGCCCAGGGAAGCCTTCAGGACCGCGGGACGCTCGGGCCCGCCCCGGTCCTGACGATCGGCGCCGCAGAATCGGGGGCGAGCCGCCGGGTCGAGCTGACCGCCGGCCGCTCGGTGATCGTCGACCTGCCCCGCGACGCCAAGGAGGTGTTCGTGGCCAACCCCGCCGTGGCCAACGCGGTGGTGCGCTCGACCCGCAAGGTGTTCGTCATCGGCATGGCCGACGGGGCGACGTCGATCTTCATCATGGACGCGGAGGGGCGGCAGATCACCGCCCTCGACGTGACGGTGGCGCGCGACCTCAACCTCAGGACCCTGCGCGACCTGCTCGGGCAGAGCATCCCGGGCGGCCGCTTCGACGTGCGCTCCTCGGGGGCCTCGGTGCTCCTGTCCGGCTCGGTCGCCTCCTCGGCGGAGGCGCAGCAGGCCATCGACATCGCCAACGCCTTCGTCGGCCTCGGCAGCGGCGGCGGCGGGGCGGCCGCGGGCGGCGGGGGCGGCCCCTCCGGGGGCGTCGGCGGCGGCGCGCGCGGCGCGGTGATCAACAACCTGACGGTCCGCAACAAGGACCAGGTGATGCTGCGCGTGACCGTGATGGAGATCTCGCGCAACGTCCTGAAGCAGTTCGGCATCAGCCTGAACGGCAACTGGTCGGCGCTGAACCCGGTCGGGGCTCTCGGCGAGACGCTGTTGGGCGGCGGGACCGCAAACGCCGTCAACGTCCCTGCGGCGATCCCGAACGTGCTGACCAACGGGGTGAGCTTCCCGATCACCGGCGGCACGAACGCGAGCGGGCAGCTCCAGGCCTCGATCCGGGGCGGCGGCTTCTCCCTCCAGGCGACCCTGAAGGCCCTGGAGCAGGCCGGCGTCTCGCGCATCCTGGCCGAGCCGACGCTCACGGCGATCTCCGGCGAGGCGGCCAAGTTCCTGGCCGGCGGCGAGTACCCGGTGCCGCAATCGGCGGCCTGCACCACGGCCGGCGGCTGCATCCCCGGGATCGGCTTCAAGCAGTACGGCGTGGCCCTGTCGTTCACCCCCGTGGTGCTCGCCGACAACCGCATCTCGATCCGCGTCGCCACCGACGTGACCGAGATCGATCCGCAGCAGAACTTCAACTACGTGCTCAACGGCGGCTCGGTCTCCGTGCCCGGCACCCGGGTGCGCCGCTCCGAGACGACCGTCGAGTTGCCGTCGGGCGCGGTGATGATGACCGCCGGCCTGATCCAGCAGGTCAACAAGCAGGCGCTCACCGGCCTGCCCGGGCTGATCAACCTGCCGGTGCTCGGCGCCCTGTTCCGCTCCCGCGACTACCAGCGCCAGGAGACGGAGCTGATGATCATGTGCACCCCCTACATCGCCCGGCCGATGGAGCCGAAGCAGGTCGCCCGGCCGGACGACAACTTCGTCGACACGAACGACGGGCAGGCGGTGCTGCTCGGCCAGATCAACCGCCTCTACGGCCGGGTCGGCGCCGCGCCGCTCGCCGGGGGCTACCGCGGCCGCGTCGGCTTCATCGTCGAGTAGCGCCCCCCGATCCGGCCGGCCCCGCGGCCGGCCGCCCGCACGCAGCGCGGCCCGCCGCCGCCGAGGACCGAGATGACCGGACGCACGCCGCCCGCCCCGTCCCCCCCGCCGCCCCGCGCGACGGCGCGCGCGGCCGCCCGGGCGATCCCGCGCCTGCTCGCCGCCTGCGCGGTCGCCGGGCTGGCCGCCGCCTGCAAGGGCGACCCGCCCGCCACCGGCGCGATCGACACGGCGGATTACCGCGCCCGCCACCCGATCGTGCTGGCCGACGGCACCCGCAGCCTCGACGTGTTCCCCGCCGGCCCCGGCCATCTCGACCCGCGCCAGGCGGCGGAGGTCGACGCCTTCATGCTGGAGTACCGCCGCTACGGCCGCGGCGGGGTGCTGATGGAGGTGCCGCGCGGCCTGCCCCCCGCCCAGGCCGCGGCGGCCGAGCGCACCGCCGCCCTGCTCGCCCGGCGCGGCGCCGAGGACGGCCTGCCCCCGGGCACGATCGCGCCGAGCGCCTACGCCGTCGCGGCCCCGGGCCTCGCCGCGCCGATCCGCCTGAGCTTCCAGCGGATGCAGGCCAAGGTCGACGGCTGCGGGCTGTGGCCCCAGGACCTCGGGGTCAGCAACTTCGCCAGCGACTTCAGCAACCGGCCGTACTGGAACTTCGGCTGCGCCATGCAGGCGAACGTCGCCGCCCAGGTCGCCGACCCCGTCGACCTCGTGCGCGGCCGGACCGAGGGCCGGATCGACACCGTCCGGCGCATCCGGGACATCGGCGCGCTGCGCGACGGCAAGGATCCGTCAACGACGTGGCGGCAGGATGGGCAGACGAGCGTCAAGTCGCAGGTCGCAAACTAGAATCCTCCCGCCCGCCGGGTCCCGCCCCGGCCCCCCGCGCCCCACGAGCCCCGAACCGAAAGCGCCGCGATGGCCGAGCCCTCCGACACATCCGAGCGCATGATCCCCCCGGTGCCCCGGATCACGATCCAGGCCTTCTGCGAGACCCCCGAGACCGCCGCGATGATCGAGGGCGCGGGCCTCGACCGGCGCATGCAGAAGGCCCACGTGAAGGTGCGCATGGGCGGGGGCGCGGCGGCGATCGAGGCCTACCGCCACGCGCCGACGCCCAACGTCGTCGTCATCGAGATGCAGGGGGCGCGCTCGCGGCCGATCGAGTGCCTCGACGCCCTGGCCGAGGTCTGCGACGAGGGCACCCGGGTGCTGGTGATCGGCCACGTCAACGACGTCGCCCTCTACCGCCAGTTGATCCAGCGCGGCGTCTCCGACTACCTGATGGCCCCGGTCGACCCGCTGGTCCTGATCGCGGCGATCTCCCACCTGTTCGCCGCGCCCGGCGTCAAGCCGATCGGGCGCACGGTCGCCGTCTACGGGGTGCGCGGCGGGATCGGCGCCTCGACGGTGGCGCACAACTTCGCGTGGTCGCTCGCCCGCGCGCAGGGCGTGCAGACGGTGATCGCGGATCTCGACATCGCCTTCGGCACCGCCTCCCTCGACTTCAACCAGGACCCGCCGCAGGGCATCGCCGAGGCGGTGTTCGCCCCCGAGCGCCTGGACGCGGCGCTGGTCGAGCGCCTGCTGTCGAAGTGCAGCGACACGCTCAGCCTGCTCTCGGCCCCGGCGAGCCTCGACCGGACCATCGACCTGACGGAGCCGGCCTTCGACGCGCTGATCGAGCACCTGCGGGCGAGCGTCCCCTGCGTCGTCCTCGACGTGCCGCACCAGTGGAGCGCCTGGACGCGGCGGGTGCTCACCGCCGCCGACGAGATTCTGATCGTCGCCGGCCCGGACCTCGCTTCCTTACGCAACACCAAGAATCTGCTGGCGGCGCTCAAGCACGGCCGGCCGAACGACGCCGCCCCCCGGGTGCTGCTCAACGGCGTTGGGGTGCCCAAGCGCCCGGAGATCGCGGCGGCCGAGTTCGCCAAGGCCCTGGAGGCGCCGCTCGCCGCGGTGGTGCCGTTCGACCCGGCCCTGTTCGGCACCGCCGCCAACAACGGCCAGATGATCGCCGAGGTGCAGCCGGGGGCGAAGGCGGCGGAGCTGTTCAACGAGCTGGCCGCCGCCTTCCTGGGGCGCGCCGAGGCGCGGCGCGGGCGGGCGAACCCGCTCGCGCCGCTGCTCGCCAAGCTCGCCGCCCGCCGCAAGGCGTCGTGAGGCGCGTCGTGAGGCCGTCCGGGGATCGAGCCCATGTTCGGTAGGAGGCAGAGCGGGGCCGCGC
Organism: Methylobacterium amylolyticum; assembly: GCF_030700245.1. GTDB lineage: Bacteria > Pseudomonadota > Alphaproteobacteria > Rhizobiales > Beijerinckiaceae > Methylobacterium. Next base: position 110,377 of record NZ_JAUYZI010000009.1, on the reverse strand, counting down.
CCGCCGCACCCGCGCCGGTGCCGCAGCCCAGGGCCGCGGCGGCGGCCGCCCCGGTGCTGCGCGACGCCGCGCCGCCCAAGCGCCCGGACCCGCCCGCCCCGGTGGTGGTCGAGGCGGCGCGCTCGGAGGACTATTACCGCACCAAGAGCCTGATCTTCGGCGCGCTGATCGAGGCGATCGACCTCACGCAGCTCTCGCGCCTCGACGGCGAGACCGCGCGGGACGAGATCCGCGACATCGTCTCGGAGATCATCGGCCTCAAGAACATCGTCCTGTCGATCGCCGAGCAGGAGGAACTGCTCGACGACATCTGCAACGACGTGCTCGGCTACGGGCCGCTGGAGCCGCTTCTGGCCCGCGACGACATCGCCGACATCATGGTCAACGGCGCCAACCGGACCTTCATCGAGGTGAGCGGCAAGATCCAGCTCACCAACGTCCGGTTCCGCGACAATCAGCAGTTGATGAACATCTGCCAGCGGATCGTCAGCCAGGTCGGCCGGCGCGTCGACGACGCCTCGCCGATCTGCGACGCGCGCCTGCCGGACGGCTCCCGCGTCAACGTGATCGCCCCGCCGCTGGCCATCGACGGCCCGGCGCTCACCATCCGCAAGTTCAAGAAGGACAAGCTCACCCTCGACCAGCTCGTGCGCTTCGGCGCGATCTCGCAGGAGGGGGCCGAGGTCCTGAAGATCATCGGCCAGTCGCGCTGCAACGTCGTCATCTCCGGGGGCACCGGGTCGGGCAAGACCACCCTGCTCAACTGCCTCACCGCCTTCATCGAGCTCGACGAGCGGGTGATCACCTGCGAGGACGCGGCCGAATTGCAGCTCCAGCAGCCGCACGTGGTGCGCCTGGAGACCCGCCCCCCCAACATGGAGGGCCAGGGGCAGGTGACGATGCGCGACCTCGTCAAGAACTGCCTGCGCATGCGGCCCGAGCGGATCATCGTCGGCGAGGTGCGCGGGCCCGAGGCCTTCGACCTGCTCCAGGCGATGAACACCGGCCACGACGGCTCGATGGGGACGCTGCACGCCAACTCGCCCCGCGAGTGCCTGTCGCGCATCGAGTCGATGATCTCGATGGGCGGCTTCACCCTGCCCTCGAAGACCCTGCGCGAGATGATCGTCGGCTCGATCGACGTGATCATCCAGGCCATGCGCCTGCGCGACGGCTCGCGGCGCATCACCCACATCACCGAGGTGCTGGGGATGGAGGGCGAGGTCATCACCACCCAGGACATCTTCCTCTACGACATCCTCGGCGAGGACGCGAACGGCAAGCTGATCGGGCGCCACCGCTCCACCGGCGTCGGCCGGCCGCGCTTCTGGGAGCGGGCCCGCTACTACGGCCTGGAGGGCCGCCTCGGCGAGGCGCTCGACGCCGCCGAGGTCTCGGACAAGGCGTGAGCGCGATGGACCTCTCCGCCCTCGGGCTCCCGGACCTGCCGGTCGCGGCGGGCCTCGTCGGCGTCGCCGTGGCCGGTCTCACCTACGTGGCGATCCTCGCCGCGATGCCGGGCGAGCGCCGGGCGAGCCGGCGGCTCAAGACGATCAGCGTCCCGACCGCGACCGCGGTGGTGCGCGGCACCACCGTCAACCGTCGCGAGCAGGTCGCCCGGACGCTGGGCGAGATCGAGGCCAAGGCCAAGGGCGCGAGCAAGGTGAGCCTGGAGCTGAAGCTCGCCCGCGCCGGCCTCGCCTGGAGCAAGCGGACCTACTGGCTGGTCTCGGGCGGCCTCGGGCTGGTCCTCGGCCTGCTGCTGCTGCTGGTGACCGACAACCTCCTGCCGGCCGCCGCCGGCGCCTTCGCGGGCGGGTTCGGCCTGCCGGCCTGGATGCTGCGCACCCTGCGCCTGCGCCGCATCGCCCGGTTCAACAAGGAGCTGCCCAACGCCGTCGACGTGGTGGTGCGCGGCATCCGCACCGGCATCCCGGTGAGCGACTGCTTCCGCATGGTCTCGCGCGAGGCGGAGGAGCCGGTGCGCAGCGAGTTCCGGACGATCATCGAGACCCAGGCGCTCGGCCTGTCGCTCGGCGACGCGGTGGCGCGCCTGCACGAGCGGGTGCCGACCGCCGAGGTGAACTTCTTCTCGATCGTCATCAACATCCAGCAGCAATCGGGCGGCAACCTCTCGGAGGCGCTGAGCAACCTGTCCCGGGTCCTGCGCGAGCGCGCCAAGATGCGCGGCAAGGTTCAGGCGATGAGCATGGAGGCCAAGGCCTCGGCCTCGATCATCGCCTGCCTGCCCTTCGGGGTGGCCGGCATCACCACGCTCACCAGCCCCGACTACATCTCGCTGCTCTGGACGACGGATGCCGGCCGGATCGCCCTGGTCGGGAGCGGCATCTGGATGCTGCTCGGGATCCTGACCATCCGGAAGATGATCGCCTTCGACTTCTGAGGTCCGCCGACATGATCGACGCGATAGCGGACCGGCTGTTCGACCCGCGCTTCGTGGGCACCGCGCTGGCGGCGCTCGCCGCGGCGGCGACCGCCTTCGCGGTGGCCCAGCCGTTCCTGGAGACGGACCGGCTCGGCAAGCGGATGAAGCTCGTCAGCGACGAGCGCGAGATCATCCGGCGGCGCGAGCGCGAGAAGACCGCGGGCAAGGCGACGCTGCGGGTCGCGCCGAAGGCCTACATGAAGTCGGTGGTGGAGCGCTACCACCTGGACCGCTGGCTCGGCACCGAGACCGCCAAGCGCAAGCTGCTGATGGCCGGCTACCGCGGCCACGGCGCGGAGACCGCGTTCCTGTTCTTCCGCCTCGTCGTGCCGGTGGGCGCGGTGATCGCCGCGCTGTTCTACCTGTTCGTGCTGGAGGCGGTCGACGCCTCCTACCTCATGCGCTTCGCGATGGTAATCGGCGCGGCCTATTTCGGCATGAAGGCGCCGGAGCTGTTCCTGATCAACGCCGCCAAGAAGCGGCAGGTGGAGATCCGCAAGGCGTGGCCCGACGCCCTCGACCTCACGCTGATCTGCGTGGAATCCGGCATGGCGATCGAGCACGCCTTCCGCAAGGTGAGCACCGAGATCGCGGTCTCCTCCCTGGTGCTCGCGGAGGAACTCGCGCTGATGACCGCGGAGATGTCGTTCCTGCCCGAGCGCCGGCTCGCCTACGAGAACCTCGCCCTGCGCACCGGGCTGGACCCGGTCAAGGCGGTGGCGACCGCGCTGATCCAGGCCGAGCGCTACGGCACGCCGGTGGGGCAGGCGCTGCGGGTGCTCAGCCAGGAGAGCCGCGACCAGCGCATGAACGAGGCCGAGAAGAAGGCCGCCGCGCTGCCGCCCAAGCTCACCGTGCCGATGATCCTGTTCTTCCTGCCGGTGCTGTTCGTGGTGATCATCACCCCGGCGGTGATCCAGATCATGCGGACGCAGTAGGCCCGCCGACCTCGGCTCAGCGGATGCGGCCGGGCCGGGTCGGCTCGAACACGATGCGGCGGTGGAAGGCGCACCAGCTCTTGCCGTCCGCGACGGGCGCGCCGCAACAGATCGCGCGGTCGTTCGGCTCGCCGATGATGTACTTGCACACGAAGGCGCCCGACTGCGCGAACGGGACGCGCAGGTCCGCCGACGGCTCCTCGACGGTCTCGGCCTCGTTGATCTGGGACATCCGGACGATTTGGTTCATGGGCTCGCGTGCTCAACGGGCGTCTGCGCGGTCGGCTCCGGCGCCCGGCAGAGAGTCGTGGGTGGAACGCCCGGCGGACCGGGAAGTCCCCGTCGCGCGTGGCGCGGCGTCCGGGGGACCCGACCGGCGCCGACTCGGAGGCCGGCGATGGGCGTCATCATGTTGTCGTAACTGGGGTTCCGGCCCTTGAAAACAAGTCCGGCCTGCGCTCCGCGCATCGGACCACGGTGCCGTGTGCGTAGCTCGCGCCCGCCGCGGGCCGGCCGGCCGGGCCGCCGCGGGTCCTGACGAAACCGGGCGACCGCGAAGCGGGCGGTCCCGGCGGCGCGTGCATCGCCGGGCCGGCTGTGGTTTGGTGCGCCCCCTTCGCGCAATCGACCGGACCCTTCGGACATGGCCCAAGATACGGCCCAGGATACGGCCCAGGATACGGCCCAAGCATCGGCCCAGGGATCGGCCCAGGGATCGGCCGAGAATACGGCCCGCCCGCCCCTCGTGACGCCCGCGTGGCTGTTCGAGCGCCGCGACGCCCCCGACATCGTGGTGCTCGACGCCTCCTGGTACCTGCCGGCGGCGGGCCGCGACCCGGAGGCCGAGTACCGCACCGCCCGCATCCCCGGGGCGGTGCGCTTCGACCTCGACGCGATGAGCGACACCGAGGCGGGCCTGCCCCACATGCTGCCGCGCCCGGAGGTGTTCGCCGCGCGGATGCGGGCGCTGGGGATCGGCGACGGCCAGCAGATCGTCGTCTACGACGGGATGGGCCTGTTCTCGGCCCCCCGGGTCTGGTGGATGCTCAAGACCTTCGGGGTGCGCGACGCGCTGGTGCTCGACGGCGGCCTGCCGGCCTGGGTCGCGGCGGGCTACCCGACCGAGGAGGGCGAGCCGCGGGTGCGCGAGCGGCGGCACTTCACCGCCCGGCTCGACCACGGCGCGGTGGCCGACGCCGCCGACGTGGCCCGGGCGCTGGAGACCGGCTCGGCACAGGTGGTCGACGCGCGCTCAGGCTCCCGCTTCCGCGGCGAGGAGCCGGAGCCCCGGCCCGGCGTGCGGCCCGGCCACATGCCCGGCGCCCGCAACCTGCACTACGCGTCCCTCCAGCGGGACGGCCGCATGAAGAGCCCGGAGGAGCTGGAGCGCGTCTTCGCCGAGGCCGGCGTCGATCCCGATCGGCCGATCGTCACCACCTGCGGCTCGGGGGTGACCGCGGCGATCGTCAGCCTCGCCCTGGAGACCACCGGCCGCCACGCCCGCGGGCTCTACGACGGCTCGTGGTCGGAATGGGGCGCGGCACCGGAGCGCCCGGTCGCGACGGGCTGATCCGTCTCCCCAGCCCCTCAGGCCGGCCGCACGGCCCGGCGCCTGTCGGCCGCGCTCCACTGCATCAGCCCGACCATCACCGCGATGGTGCCGATGTAGACCGCGAGCTGGAGCGCGGTCGGCCGGTCGGTGTAGCCGACCAGCGCGTGCAGCACCCGGCCCGGCCAGGAATTCTCGGCGATGAGGCCCGAGCTGTTCCACACGGTCTGGCCCAGCACCTCGACCACGCCCGCGTTGGCGAGGAACTGCGCCGCCTGCGCCGCGAGGCCGGCGGCGAGAAAGATGATCAGCGCGCTGGTGACCGAGAACACGTAGCGGCTCGGGATCGAGGCGAGGCCGAGATAGCTCACCGCCGACAGGAGGACGCCCGCGCCGACGCCCGCGAAGGCGCCGAACTGGATGTCGGCCCCCGACGTGCCGGAGGCCACGAGACCGTAGAGGAACAGCACCAGCTCCGCGCCCTCGCGCAGGATCGCCGCGCCGACGACGATCGCCAGCGCCGCCGCCTCGCGCTGGCCGTTGCGGATCGCCTCGCCGGCCGCGCGCAGCTCGCCCGCGAGTTCCCGGCCGTGCCGGCTCATCCAGGTGTTGTGCCAGACCAGCATCACGACCGCGAGGATCAGCACCGCGGCGTTCAGCAGATCCTGGCCGTTGCCCTCGAACGCGTCCGAGATCCGCTCGGCGAACAGGGCGACCAGCGCCGCGCCGGACAGGCCGCCGGCCACGCCGAGCAGCACCCAGCGCATCCGCCCCGGGATGCCGCGGGTGGCGGCCAGCACGATCGAGATGATTAGGCCGGCCTCGATGACCTCGCGGAAGGCGATGACGAAGGCGCCGATCATGGCGAGACTTTCCGTTGCGCGCGGGGCTCCCGCGCTACCAGACCCAGAACAGGAGCACCCAGTTGGCCACCGACAGGGCCGCCGCCCCCGCGATGCAGGCGGTGGCGGCGGCCCGGCGCAAGCCCACCGCCGACAGCCCCGCGACCCGCCACGCGAGCCACGCGCTCCACAGGCTCGCCCCGGCGAGCAGCCCGGCCCGCATCTCCGCGACGTAGGGGACGTGGATCCCGTCCCCCCGCAGGAACGTGACCGTGAGCGCCGAGAGTCCCAAAAAAACGCCGCAGCCGGCGACCGGGATCAGCGTCTGCGCGAAGTGGTGGAAGCGCCGGAGCGAGAACGGCCCCAGCGCCCGCGCCGCCAGCGCCACCAGGGCGGACAGCGCCAGCCCGAGGACCAGCGTCGCGGCGGCGATGTAGGCGAGGAGCAGCCCCCCGTCGAGGAGCGTCAGCACGTCGTTCTTCTCGGGGTAGTCCGTGAGCACGAACCACGGCGCCGTGTGCTCCAGAGGCCAGGTCGTGCCGCGCTCGACGAGCCACGTCGCCACCGCCTGCTTGACATCGACGTACCAGGGGCTCGACGACCACTGGAACGCGCCCACCGCCAGCGCCATCATCCCGAACAGGATCAGGCTCGTCTGCTCCCACGACGGCTCGTCGCCGGCCACGTGCACGATCTCGTGGTTGGGCGCGCGCAGGGCGAGCCGCACCGCGCCGCGGTGGCCGGAGCAGCGCCCGCACATGTGGCAGGACCCCGCGCCGCGCATCGCCTTCACCGGCACCAGTGGGGCGCAGTTGAAGCTCTCGGCGCCGCGGAGGGGCTTGGGCGAGGCGGCCCAGGCGGCGCGGTCGACCTGGAAGCTCAGGGGCGCGAGCTTCGAGAGCACCGCGAACACGCCGTTGACCGGGCAGAGATAGCGGCACCACACCCGCTTGTTGCGCCCGTAGAGCAGGCCGACGGCGACCGCCGCGAGCGTCGAGCCGCCGAGCACCGCGAGCACCGGCTTCGGGTAGCCGTAGACGCTGGTCATCTGGCCGTAGACGGTGGTGCCGGCGAACGCCACGAACGGCCAGCCGCCCCAGGTGATCCAGCGCGGGATCGCGTAGCCCCGGCTCCAGCGGCTGGCGAACTCGGTGAGCGTGCCCTCGGGGCAGAGCACCCCGCACCACGCCCGGCCGACGAGGACCATGCTGACCAGCACGAACGGCCACCAGATGCCCCAGAAGGCGAACTGCGCCGCGAGCGTCAGGTCGTTCCAGATGTGCTGGGCGTTGCCCGGCAGCGGCAGCAGCGCCGGGACGATCACCAGCACCGCGTAGACCGCCACCACCGCCCACTGCACCGCCCGGATCAGCCGGCCGTGCGCGCGCAGCCGGTCGCCGAACCGGGCGAGGCCCGCGTCGAGGGCGTTGCGCCACGCCGGCGGCGCGCGGTCGAGCGCGGTCGCCGCCACCGTCAGGCCGCCGCGTTCGGGCGCGCGGTCGATCGTGCGTTCGCAGGCCGGGTCATTTGGCCACCAGCTTGGCCTTCGCTTCCGGATGGAAGTCGTCGAACACCTCGTAGGTGCCGGGATCGATGGTGCGGAAGATGATCGCCGAGGTGGAGCCCGCCGCCAAAGCCTTCTCGCGCTTCAGCTCCAGGCTCTCGAACTCCACCGGCGACTGGCCGGTGTTCGAGATCTCCAGCTTGAACCGGGTGTTGGCCGGGACCTCGATCACCGCCGGGAGGATCACCCCGTCGCGCATCTCGACCTTGATCACGGGCATGTCCTGCGCGCGCGCGGGCGCGGTCGCGAGTAGCAGGGCGGAGACGAGGGCGAGGTGGAGGGCAGGGATCACGGGACCGTCTCGAAAAAAATCAGTAGGCGCCCTTCTTGCCGATGCCGGCGAAGGTGAAGTCCTGGGTCACGTCGAACGGCTCGAACCAGGGGCCGACCCCCGTCTCCTTGTCGACGTGGCGGCCGAAATGGCTGCCCTTGCCGGGGGGCGCGACCGCGAGGGTGAGGCGGTAGCGGCCGGGGCCGAACAGCTTGACGTTGTCGCCGTAATGCGGGCCGTCGTTGGCGACCATCGGCATCAGCGCGCCGGAGATCGTCTGGTCGGTCGGCTTGTCGCCGTCGAGCTTCACCAGGGTGAAGCGCACGTCGAGCGCCGGCACGAAGTCGCCCTCCGCGAAGCCGTTGCGGTTGTCCTTGGCGGCGCGGATGTCCGACTCCAGGTGTATGTCCGACTGCGCGGCCGGGCGCATCATGTCGGGCGGGTCCATCTCGATCGGCTGGAGGTAGACCGCGGCGACCTCCAGGCCGTTCTTCGTGACGTGCGGGCCGATCGGCACCTCCTTGGCCGCCGCGGCGCCGGCGGTCACGAGGAGGCCGGTCGCGAGGAAGGCGGCCGCGGACAGGCCGCGGAGGAGACGGGCGGAGGTGCGCATGGCCCCGACATAAGGCCCGCCGCCGGAAGTTCAAAGTGCCGCCGGGGGAGGAATCACATCATAACAATTCCAATCTGCGGCGCCTATACAGTTCACGGTCGGTATCGTCTTGGTCACGAGCGATAAAAGGGCGGCCAGCGCGACGTCAGTGAAGATAGCCGGCTCGGTGTGTCCGCCGGTGTCTTGACCGCAACGATCGCGTGAGGATGGTCCGGACGGAGCGACGCGAGAGGGCGAATCCCGCCTGCCGGACCGGCACGCCGGCCGGAGCAGGGATCCGCCGCGAGGGCCTTGCGTCGAGGATGCCGCTCTTATAGCAAATGCTATAATTCGGTGAGGCCAGCGGCTGGTGAGGCCAGCGTCCGGTGAGGTCCAGGAATCCGGTGAGGTCCATGCGCGCCCGAGCCACGATCCCCGCCGTGCTGGTCCTGGCCACGGCCTCGCTCGCCCCGGCCGCGGCGGCCGACCTCGCCCGCCCGGACCGAGCGGCGGATGCGCCGGCCTACACCGACTGGTCCGGCGGCTACGTCGGCCTGGAGGGCAGCGCCAGCGGCTCCTACGGCGCCTACACGTTCGGGCCGACCACCGTCGGCGGGCGCCCGATCGCGTCGTTCAAGAGCGGCGATTCCACCGGGCGCAGCGACCAGGGCCGCAACGCCACCACCGAGGTCGGCGGCGGCTTCGCCGGGTGGAACTGGCAGTCCGGCCCCTGGGTCTACGGAGTGGAAGCCAATCTCGACGCCGCCAACCTCAAGCGGCCGGTCCCCTCGACCGTACCGGGCTTCGGCTACGAGACCGTGGACCCGGCCTTCAACATCATCCGCGCCAAGACAGACGTCTACGGATCCTTGCGCGCCCGGCTCGGCTACAGCTTCGACAGCTACCTCGTCTACGGCGCCTTCGGGCTCACCGGCGCCAACGCCCGCTTCCTCGCCGACTATCCCGAGCTCGACGCCGACGGGCAGCGCACCGGCGGCCTCAGCCGCACCCGGCGGGATCAGTCCTATCTCGGCTTCACCCTCGGCGCGGGCATCCAGTACGCGATCAGCGACAGCCTCGCGCTCGGGATCGACTACCGCTACGTCGATCTCGGCAGCAGCCGGACCTTCGCCCTGGGGAGCGTGCCGGATCTCGGGCCGGTGGCGACGCGGGCGCGCTTCACCTCGAACCAGCTCTTCCTGCGGCTGCTGTGGTTCCCCGGCGGCCTGAAGGTGCCGGCCGAGCCCGACGAGGCCGCCCCGCACGACCCCGACACCGCGCGTTCGGACCGCTTCTCCCTGCACGGCCAGACGACGCTGATCGCGCAGGGGGTGCCGGGCTTCCGCTCGCCCTACGTCGGCGATCAGAGCCTGATCCCGCATCAGGCGCGGCAGACCACCACCGCGACGATCTTCTTAGGGCTTAAGCTGACCGACACGACGGAGGTCTACTACAACCCCGAGTTCAGCCAGGGCTTCGGCCTGTCGCGCACGCTGGGCGTGGCGGGCTTCGTCAACGGCGAGGCGCAGAAGGCCGGCGCCCCGTTCCCGAAGCTGCGCTCGAACCGCTACTTCGTGAAGCAGACGATCAACCTCGGCGGCGAGACCCTCGACGTGCCGGACGGGCCGAACCAGGTCGCCACCCGCTACGACGCCGAGCGGATCACCCTGATCGCGGGCAAGTTCGCCCTCGGCGACTTCTTCGACGGCAACGTCTACGCGCACGATCCCCGGGTCGACTTCTTCAACTGGTCGCTCTGGGCCGCCTCGGCCTGGGACTTCCCGGCCAACCTGCCGGGCTTCACGCAGGGCGTCTACGCCGAGTACAACCGGCCGGAGTTCGCGATCCGCGCCGCCTACACGCAGGTGCCCAAGGAACCGTCGAGCGACGTTCTCGACCCGCGGGTGTTCCGGCGGGCGGGCCTCAACGCCGAGTTCGAGGGGCGCTACACGCTGCCGTGGCTGGAGCAGCCGGGCAAGCTGCGCGTCGGTATCTTCTCCAACGTCGGCGTCTCGGCCAACAACCGGGACGTCGTCACCCTGACGCAGCTCGGCCTGTTCGACGACATCAACGACGCGGTGGGCGCCACCCGCCGGCCGCGGCGCAAGACCGGCGGCTACGTCAACCTGGAGCAGGCGCTCACCCCCGATCTCGGCCTGTTCGCCCGGGCGAGCCTCAACGACGGCCGCACCGAGAACATATCCTTCACGGACATCGACCAGAGCTTCTCCGGCGGCCTGTCGCTGAAAGGAACGGCCTGGGGCCGGCCGCGCGACACGGTCGGGATCGGCGCCGCGATGAACGGCCTCTCGCCCTCCCACCGGGCGGCCTTCGCGGCCGGCTATTACGGCCTGCTGGTCGGCGACGGGCGCCTGAACTACGGCACCGAGCGGGCGGTGGAGACCTACTACGCGCTCGGCCTGACCAAGTTTCTCACCCTGACCTTCGACTACCAGTTCGTCGACAACCCGGGCTACAACCGCGACCGCGGCCCGGCCCACTTCTTCGCCTCGCGCCTCCACGCCGATTTCTGATTTTTTTCCGAACCGGCCGCACCGGATCGATCGGACAAAATCGATCCCTCGGCCCACCATCGGCCCTGCGAGCGCAGCGAAGCGACCACCCGCGACGCGATACCGTGCGGCGTCAGATCAACCGCCCGCGAATGGGTCCACCCTCAATCGCCGATCACCGTCGCGCCGAAGATCGGTTCGAAGGCGGCGCGGAGTTGCATGTCGACCTCGGCGAGGCTCACCGGCAGGCCGAGATCGACGAGGCTCGTGACCCCGTGCTCGCGCACCCCGCAGGGCACGATGCCGGAGAAGTGGGACAGGTCCGGCTCGACGTTGAGGCTGATCCCGTGGAAGCTCACCCAGCGGCGCACCCGGATGCCGATGGCGGCGATCTTGTCCTCGACCCCCGGCCCCTTCTCCGGCCGGCGCACCCAGACGCCGACCCGGTCCTCCCGCCGCTCGGCGCGGACGTTGAAGGCGTCCAGCGTCGCGATCAGCCACGCCTCCAGGCTCGCCACGTAGGCGCGCAGGTCGGTGCGGCGGCGGGCGAGGTCGAGCATCACGTAGGCCACCCGCTGGCCCGGCCCGTGATAGGTGTACTGCCCGCCCCGGCCCGCGGCGTGGACGGGGAAGCGGTCGGGCGCGACGAGATCCTCGCGCCGGGCCGAGGTGCCCGCCGTGTAGAGCGGCGGGTGCTCCAGCAGCCAGACGCACTCGCCGGCCTCGCCCCGGGCGATCGCGGCGGCGCGCGCCTCCATCCAGGCGACCGCTTCGGGATAGTCAACGGTAGCGTCGCTCACCCGCCACGCCACCGGGCCGGAGCCCGGACGCGGCAGGAAGCCGTGCGGGGCGACCGCGAGGCGCGGGGTGCCGACCGGAGCGTTTACCAAGGCTTCACCATCCTGCGTCCACGGTCTCTGACCACCCGCGGCGGGTGCTGGCAAGGCGGGGCGGAGCGGGCGTGGCGGTCTTCGAGACCCTGAAGGTCGACCTGACGGTGGTGCTCGGCCGGGCGCGCATGCCGCTGCACATGCTGCTGCGCATGGGCCGCGGCGCGGTGATCGAGCTGGAGGCCTCGGACACCGACATGGTGGAGATCCTCGCCAACGACCACCCGATCGCCCGCGGCCAGATCGTCGTGACGGGCGACCGCATCTCGGTGGAGGTGACCGAGCTGATCCGCAAGGCGGCGGCGATCGTCGAGGCCGGCGCCAGCATCGGCGACGGCGCCGTCCCGTTCCTCGACGGAAGCTTCGACGCGGCCTGAGGCGGAGAGGCCGCGCGCTTCGCGCTTGTCGGGGCGGAAACGATCTGGTATCGGCTGCCGCACCCGCGAAGACGGCGCCCCCGGGCGCGGCGCGCGGGAGAGACGGACGGGCTCGCCCGCGTCCGATGCGGCCATGGCGGAATTGGTAGACGCGCTAGCTTGAGGTGCTAGTCCCGCGAGGGGTGGAGGTTCGAGTCCTCTTGGCCGCACCAACTTGTTTTCACTAGCTTATTTCTCAACGGATCGCGACTAAGGTAGCGTCGCAGAACCGCGGTTTGCATGCCCGTTTGCAAATGCTGTTCTGTTGACGTTCGCCGAGGGACCCTGCGTGAAGCGGCCGAGCCAGAAAAGTCGGTACCCGGACAAGCCGAAATCGCTGGATCGAAATGTCCCGCCGGCTTTCCTGATCCGGTGGGCTGAAGCAGCCGCGTACGAGTCCAGCGACTATCACTGCTATGGTCCGAACGGGCGGCCGCCCAAGCCCCGGCCGAAGCCCGCCATGCCGTGCCCTCGCGACTGGACGAAGCAGCAAGGTCTCAACGCCGTTCGCTCCGCGATCAGGGCCGGGCAGGTATCGAAGGCGAAGGTCCTCGACGGCTTCCCGCGCCACATCTGGCACCGCGAAGGCGACGTCTGGTATGAGGGTCGTACGAACGATGGCTGGCCGGGAGTTTACCACGGTCACCCGGTAGAACCCTCTGCTCTGCCATCAGGTCTCCTCCGATGAGCACGTTCTCGATCCTGCGATCTTGGATGAAGGCGGACGGCGGCTCGGTCGAAGCGGCCACGTTCGCCAAGCTCCAGGTCATGTTTGGCGGCCGGAACGTCACCGAATTCGAGGGCGAGAGCGAGCCGCGCACCGACCACCTCGAAATCCCGCTGTACTACCTGGCCGAATGGGTCGCCGAGAACTGGTGGCCGATCCTGTGGGAGCCGCGGAAGAGCGAGGATGCGGCGGCCGATGGCGATTTTTTCGGACGCCACTCGCCCCTCGCCGCACAGCACGGGTTTGCGCTGCCGCAGTTGGAGTTCCTGTCGACGGGTGACGACGTCGTCGTTAGCGCCGCACCGCGCCAAGTGCTGCACGCGGACGTCCGGTTCAAGGTCGGCGGGCGGGCGCAGATGCCCCGCAAGGACGTCGAGAGCGAGCTGCGCAAGTTCGTCACAGGCGTAGTCGGTCGCCTGGCCGATCGCGGCCTCATGAGCACCGATCTCCAGGCGGAGTGGGCGCTCGTGGAGGGCACGTCACCGGACGAGGTGGATTTCTGCCGTCTGATGGGTGCCTTGGGGCTGTCACCGTACGCGGTGCCCGAGCGGATCGCGGACGCGATCGAGCGCGCTGCAGACGTGCACGACAGCCAGGCCCTGATGGACCTGTGCCTCGCGTCGACCCCCGGTACGATCGAAGCGGCCGTGAAGCTGATCGACCAGGCGAAAATCCTGACCGATCAAGCGCCGGAGTCGACCCTCGAACCGCTCAAGAAGGTTCCGGTGCCCGCCGACATTCCAGCGCTGCCGGCGTGGAAGCGTGGGGTTACAGCCGCACAGGCGGTACGCAAGGCTCTCCAGATCAAGGACACGGACGCGCAGGGCAGCTCGAAATTTTTCGACATCCTCGGCATCGATCTGACACCCAACTCGTACGTGGCCGAGGCCGAGCCGACGACCGCCACGACCTGGGAGAGCGAAGGGCAACCGATCGTTGGCGCGATCGAGCGCCACGAGCTGCGCTCGCGGATTGCCCTACTCCAGCGGCATAGGGCCCAGCGGAAGTTTACGGCCGCGCGCTGCGCCTACATGGCCTGGACGGCCGAGCGAGTGCACGATCACCGCCTCGTCACAATGGCTGTGACGCGCGATCAGCAGGCGAGCCGTGCCTTCGCCGTCGAGCTGACGGCGCCGATCGCCTACCTCAGGATGGTCGCCCGCTCGCAACCGCTGGGAAGCCACGAGGTATACGGCGTTGCCAACGCCCTCGGGATCAATCCCGACGTCGTCCGCAAGCAGGCGCAGAACAACAACCTGCCTCTGATGCATGCCTGAAGCGCTCACCCGGCGTTCCGCCGGTGGGCGCTGAGCGTCCCGATCGCGCCGAGTCCTTCGTTCGGACCTCGACGGCGCGTAGGTTCAACCAGCCGATCTCCTTCGAGTCGACGAGCTTCTTCCGCGCTAGCTGTCGCTTCCAAGGAGGTCGGTCTTTGGGGACTCTGCTCTTGAGGGTCGTGCCTTGCCGACTCGACCGGATGTCCGGGAGCGCGCGGCCGTGCCGGAGTGACCCGAGCCGTCACGGCTCGGTGAAGACCTTCAGATCCCTGATCCGCTGCCGGGCGCGGGCGATCATGCAATCCCCGCCCTGGATCGACGCGATCGTCCCCGTCTGCTGGCCGTAGAATACGTCGCAGTCGCTCTGGCGGAAGGCGACCCAGAGCCTTTCGGCCGCCCGCAGCTTCTCCTGCTGGTCCTGCGGCAGGGCGGACAGGACCGTCCGGTAGGTGGCGTTCAGCTCCGCCTCGACCCGGGCCAGCTCGGCCGTCTGGCACTGGACCGAGGCGTAGGTCGACGCGCTCCGGGCCATGCAGGACCGGTAGCCCTCGTCGCCGGCCCGGGACGGCGCCGCGGCGACGACCAGGCCCAGAACCAAGCCCGCACCGACGCCGAGGCGGCAGACCGGCCGGAAGCCCCGGGCCGGCCCGTGGGCGCGCGCGTCTCGCTTCGGCATGGCGATGCTCTCAGGATGGGATCGACGCGAGCAGAGGTGGGCGGTCCCCCAAGGATGACCGCCCACCCGGGGGATCGGGACGGCGCGCCTTAACCGAACCGCACCCCGCCGGCGTTGACGAGCCCGAGATCGGCCTCGACCGGATCGGGTCCGAAGCGGTTCTGGCCGATCGTCCCGCGCATCACGGAGAAGATGAACAGCGGGATGAGGCCCACGATCGTGAATCCGGCGAGATACCACCACCCGGTCCGGTCCGTATCGTGCAGCCGCCGAACCAGGACGGCCAGGGAGGGGAGGAAGTGGATCAGGTGGACGAGCGCCGAGAGGATCTGCGGATCGCTGCTGCTCTTCGTATAGCCGTGGATGAAACCGTCCAGGAACCCGGCCACGAAGCATAGAACGACGTATACCAGGATGAAGTACCAGTATTCCGACCGCGACGCGCGGCCGCTGAAGGTCACATAATTCCGCATCCCCTTCATGTAGGCATTCATCGACAGCCCCCGTCAGCGCCACGTTCGAGATCTTGACGTGGCAGTGTTCGCCCGCCGGCCGTGAAGGAATCGGTAAAAGGGCGGCCGGGGCGGGGCCGAATGCAACGGCGCGGTGTAGCATCGGTGAAGGTGGAGCCCGCGCGAGAGCCCGATGTGCAACCTCTACAGCCTGCGGACGGGACCGGCGGAGCTGCGCCGCGCCTTCGGGGTCGCGCACGACCGCACCGGCAACCTCCCGCCGCTGCCCGGCATCTTCCCCGACCAGATGGCGCCGGTGGTGGTCGGCGGCGCGGCGGGCCGCGCGCTGGCGATGATGCGCTGGGGCATGCCCGGCCCGCAGGCGTTCGGCGCGCAGCCGGTGACCAACGTGCGCAACACCGCCTCGCCCCACTGGCGGCCCTGGCTGAAGCCTGAGTACCGCTGCCTCGTGCCGGCCACCGCCTTCAGCGAGTACGCCGACACGAAGCCCAGGAAGACGCCGGTGTGGTTCGCGCTGTCCGAGGACCGGCCGCTCTTCGCCTTCGCGGGCATCTGGCGGCCCTGGACGGGCGTGCGCGGCACGAAGCGCGAGAACCCGGACCGGGTCGCGGCCGAGCACCGGCTGTTCGCGTTCCTCACCACGGAGGCGAACGGCGTCGTCGGTCCCGTCCATCCGAAGGCGATGCCGGTGCTGCTGACGCGGCCGGAGGAGTGGGCGGCGTGGCTCGACGCGCCGGTGGCCGACGCCGTGCGGCTACAGCGGCCGTTGCCGGAGGCCGACATGCGGGAGGTGGCGCGCGGCGCGCGGTCGGACGGGGCGTCCGATCCCGAGACCTGACGGGGGCGCCATCCGCGGCGGGCGCGCCCCGACCGGCGATCACCGCGACGTGATCGTGCGAGGCCGTCCGCGTGGACGCCGCGCGTTGCGATCGCAAGGAAGCGGCAACCCTCCTGCGGTCATGCTCCGGGGCGAGCGGGACCCGCGTCCGCTCGCCGCCGAGGCAGCCCCCGCCGGCTCGTCACACCGAGAGAACCGCGCCGTGCAGCGCACCTCCGCCGAGCCCGGGCCCCCGGTTCCACCGCCCGACCGCGACGCGTCCGCCGGCGCGCCGATCCTCGACGGCGCCTGCCGCACCGCCTGCGCCCTCCTCGGCGCGCCGGCCGCGCTCGCCCTCCTCGGCGCGGACGGCGCAACCCGTCCGGCCGGGTCCGCCGGGATGGGCGCGGAGGCGGTCGCTCAAGCACTCGCCGCGCCGGCCCTGCGGGCGATCCTCGCGCGTCCGGCCGAGGCGCTCCTGCACGAGCCGTGGGCGGGCGCGCGCCTGTGCGCGGTCGCGCCCCTGCGCGCGGAGGATGGGACCTGTCTCGGCCTCCTGTGCGCGGTCGACCCGGGCGCGCTCGACGAATCCCGGCTCGGCCTCCCGGCGGACGCCCTCGACCGGCTGCGGGACCTCGCCCGCCTCGCGGCGGGGGAGTTGCGCGCCCGCGCGGCCGAGCGCGGTCTCGCCGAGGGCGAGGCACAGCTCGCCGCGATGCGCGCCGCCCGGCGGGTGGCCGAGCAGCAGGCGGGCTTCGGCCACTGGCGGCTCGATCCCGAGACGCGGACCCTGGCGTGGTCGGCCGGGACCGCCCGGATCTTCGGCCGCAACGCCGTGCTGGAGCCCGTGCCGCTCGACGCGCACCTGAATTTCTACCACCCGGACGACCGCGCGGCGGTGGGCGAGCGGGTCGAGGGCGCCCTGACGGGCCTCAGCCGCCAGCACCGGGGCGGCTACGAGCACCGCTCGCGGGTCCTGCGGCCCGACGGGGAGATCCGCCACGTCTGCGTGCACGGGATCGCCGAGCGCGACCCGGCCGGCCGCCTGACCGCGCTCCAGGGCGTCTGCCTCGACGTGACCGACCTCGTCAGCCGGGAGCGGGATCTCGGTGCCGCGGACGCCCTGATGCGCGCCGCGGTCGAGGCCATGGACCAGGGCCTCGTGATGACCGACGGCGACGACCGCGTCCGGGTGCACAACCGGCGGGCCGCGGCCCTGATGGACATCCCGGCCGAGCTGCTGCGCGACGGCGCGCCGTTCGGCGCGGTCCGGGCCCTCCAGGCGGGACGGGGGGAGTTCGCCCGCCTGCCGGACCCGCTCCGGCGCTGGCTGGAGCGCGGAGAGCCGGCGCTGCGCGTCGACGACTACGAGCGCGCGCGCCCGGACGGCACCGTGCTTCAGATCCGCACCCTGCCGCTGGCGGACGGCGGCGTGGTGCGCACCTTCACCGACGTGACCGCCCGGCGCGAAGCCGAGCGGGCGCTGCGGGAGAGCGAGCGCCGCTACCGGCTGATCGCCGAGACCGCCACCGACATCATCATCCTCAGCGATCTCGACACCACCCGCCGCTACGTCTCGCCCGCGGTGACGGCGACCCTCGGCTACGCGCCGGAGGAGCTGATCGGCACCCGCCCCCTCGACTTCGTCCATCCCGACGACGTCCCCGCCTACCGGACGTTCCTCGACGACCTGACGGCCGGTCGGACCGAGCGGGCGCTGACGGTCCAGCGCTACCGGCACCGGGACGGCCGCTGGATCCCGCTGGAGCTGTCGTTCCGGCTGACGCGCGACGCCGGGACCGGGCGCCCGGACGGCTTCGTCGCGACCCTGCGCGACGTCAGCGCCCGGCTGGCCGCCGAAGCGGAGGCCCGCAGCGGCGCGGCGCGCGACCGGGCCCTCGTCGAGGCGCGGTTGCAGGAGGCGCAGGCGCGGGCCGATTTCACCACCGCCACCAGCGCCGCCATCCTCGCCCAGCTCGCCGAGGGCGTGATCGTCACCGACGCGGCCGGCCGGATCACCCTGGTCAACACCGCCGCCGCGGCGATCCACGGGGTGTCGCGCCTCGACGTGGAGCCGGACGCCTACAGCGACACCTACCGGTTGTTCACGGAGGACGGCCGCCACCACCCGCCCCAGGACCTGCCGCTCGCCCGCGCCGTGCGCGGCGAGACGGTCCGGGACGCGCGCTGGCGCATCCGCCGCCCGGACGGGACCGAGGTGCTGGCCATCGGCAGCGCCCAGCCGCTGCTCGGGCCCGACGGGGCGCAGATCGGCGCGGTGCTGACCCTGCGCGACGACACCGCCCGCGAGGCGGCGGAGCGCTCGCTGCGCGCGGGCAAGGCGCGGCTGCGCGACCTGAACGCGACGCTGAGCGAGCGCGTGGCCGAGCGCACCCGGGAGGCCGAGGCGGCCCGGCTCCAGGCCGAGGCGGGCAGCCGGGCGAAATCGGAATTCCTGGCCTCGATGAGCCACGAGATCCGCACGCCCCTCAACGGCGTGATCGGCTACAGCGACCTGCTGCTCGACGAGCCCGACATCGACCCGCGGGTGCGCCAGTACGGCGCGCGCATCCGCTCGGCCGGCGCGGCGCTGCTGACCGTGGTCAACGACATCCTCGACGTCTCCAAGATCGAGGCCGGTCAGGTGGAGATCGCGCCGCGGCCGTTCGCGCTCGCCGGGCTGATCGACAACACGGTGTCGATCGTGCGCGGCCTCGCCGACGCGAAGGGGCTCGCCCTCGGCGTCGTCCTCGACCCCGCCCTGCCGCCCTGGCTGTCGGGCGACGAGGACCG
Source organism: Methylobacterium amylolyticum (assembly GCF_030700245.1). GTDB lineage: Bacteria > Pseudomonadota > Alphaproteobacteria > Rhizobiales > Beijerinckiaceae > Methylobacterium. The sequence goes on along the minus strand of NZ_JAUYZI010000009.1, from coordinate 91,593 downwards.
GCTGCGGCAGGTGCTGCTCAACCTCCTCAACAACGCCATCAAGTTCACCGCGGCCGGCCGCGTCGACCTCGCGGTGGAGGCGGGGGCGCCGGAGGGGGCCGACCGCCCGATCCGGGTGCGCTTCTCCGTGACCGACACCGGCATCGGCATCCCGGTGGACAAGCAGGACCGGCTGTTCCGGCGCTTCAGCCAAGTGGACGGCTCGTACCGGCGCGCCCACGAGGGGACCGGGCTCGGCCTCGCCATCTGCAAGAGCCTCGTCGAGCTGATGGGCGGGGCGGTCGGGGTCGAGAGCGCCGCCGGGCGCGGCTCCACCTTCCGGTTCGCCGTCGACCTGCCGCGGGCCGCGGCGCCGGCCGCGCCGGCGCCGGCCGGTGCCGGGACCCCGGCGCGCCGCCCGCGCCGTCTGCTGCTCGCCGAGGACACGCCGCTCAACCAGGAACTCGCCTGCGCCCTCCTGCGGGCGGCCGGCCACGCGGTCGACGTCGTCGCGGACGGCGCCGAGGCCCTGCGCGCCGTCCAGGAGAGCCCCTACGACCTCGTCCTGATGGACGTGCAGATGCCGGTGATGGACGGGGTGAGCGCCACGCGCCGCATCCGCGCCCTGGATCACCCCGCGGCCCGGGTGCCGATCGTGGCGCTCACCGCCAACGTGCTGCCGCAGCAGGTGGCCGAGTTCCGCGTCGCGGGGATGACCGACCACGTCGGCAAGCCCTTCACCCGCGCGACGCTGCTCGACGCGATCGACCGCTGGGCCCTCGGCGGGACGGCGGGCGGGATGACGGGCGGGCCGGCCGCGGGCGATGCACGGCCCGAGGCGGGGGGCGGCGCGATCGACCGGGACGCCCTCGACACCCTGGCCGCCTCCGTGGGCCGGGACCGGATCGGCGGGCTGCTCGCGATGCTCGCCGAGGAACTCGACGCCCGGTTCGGGTACGCCGCCCCGGCCCGGGACCGGGACCGGGACAGCATCGCCGACGACGCCCACACGATGATCGCCGCGACCAGCATGCTGGGCTTCGACGGCCTGGCCCGGCTCTGCCGGACGGTCGAGGAGACCTGCCGCTCGGGCGGCGATTACGGGGCCGCGCTGGACACCCTGCGCGCCCGCACGGCCGAGGCCATCGCCGAGATCGAGACCCTGCGCGCCGCGTGACACCGGGCGGCTCGGATCCCGACCAATCGTCGGGATCGGCGCGTCCGGCGGGCGCCCGCCGCCCCCAGGAAGACGTTCTCTGCGTGGGGGACAGCCGGCGATGCGCGGCCCTCAGCGCCGGCTGGTATGCGATGCCGGGCGGGTCATTGCGGGCTGGCGAGCTTCATCAGCACGAGGCCGGACACGATCAGGGCGGCCGCCGCGAGCCGGGCCGGTGTGGCGGGCTCGCCGAGGACCGCGATGCCGACCCCGAAGGCGCCGACCGCGCCGATGCCGGTCCAGATCGTGTAGGCGGTGCCCAGCGGCAGGCTGCGCATGGACAGGGCCAGCAGGCCGACGCTGGCGATCATCGCCACGAGCGTGACGGCGGCCGGCCACAGGCGCGTGAAGCCGTCCGACTGCTTCATCGCGAACGACCAGACGACTTCGAGGAGGCCGGCGGAGATCAGGAGAATCCAGGCCATGCGGCCCTCCTCGAAAGGGCCGGGCCGTCCCGGACGTGAACCCCTCGACGACGGCGCGGACGCGGCCTCGTCCCGGCGGAGCTGGGGCGGGCGCGGCCCGGTTTCGAGCGCGACCGGCCCCGGTCGATCGGACGTGCCGGGCCGATCTCTCAGGGACCCGCGATGCTCAGAGCCGCACCACCCGCGGATCGGGCGCGCCTGCCGTTCCGTGAGCCGGCAAAACGGGCGCGACGTCCGTCGGTCCGGTCCCGCAGACTGCTCGGATCGTCTCGCGCAGGGCGGCGGGCATGAACGGCTTCACGAGGCAGGCATTGACGCCCGCCCGGCGGGCCGCCGGGAAGCACTCGGCCTGCTCCTGCGTGGTCATCATCACGAACGGCGTCCGGCGCAGATCCGGATCGGCCCGCACGCGCCGCAGCAGCTCGTAGCCGGTCATCGGCAGCATGTTCCAGTCGGCGATCACGAGGCCGTAGCGGCGCTCGCGCATCCGCACCAGGGCGACGGTGCCGTCGGCGGCCGCATCGACGTCGCGGAAGCCGAGTTGGCCGAGCACCGCGCGGACCAATTCGACGATCAGGGCGACATCGTCGACCACCAGCACCGGCAGGGCTGACGGGGACGGCGGAGGGTCGGACCGGCTCGGCATGGCGTCCCGCTCGGGTATCGTTGTCCTGCGTTCTGCAACCCGATCGAAAAGTATCCAACCTTCGATTGCAGGACCGATCCATCGCCCGGGAGGTCCTAATTTCACGTGAAACCGCGCCGCCGGACGCCGCGGCTTATCCGGAGCGGGTCCGGCGGGACGAACCGGGTGACGATCACGGATCCCGCTGGGAAGCGCGCCGGTCGGACACGGTGCCGGGTCGCTGTCGGTCGCGGCAGCCCCTGCCCCGATCGGCGAAACCGGCGAGGATGGTCGCGGAACGGGTGGGCCTTCCCCAGCGCGCGCTCGACCGGGGCGTTCACGCGAGTGCGGCCGCACGCAGCAAGAGGCCGTTCGACCTCAAGTCCCGCCAATCACCTGCCGGATTCGGCTCCGTCCATCCTCGACCTCTTCCTGAGGCCTGCGTCGGGCGCACGGATAGGGTCGCTCGAACGGGTTCTCGGGTCGGCGTCCTCCGGGCGGATCGGCGGCCGCCGAGACCTGCCGCGCTGGAACCGTCCTCAGCCCGACTTCCACCCGCGGGCGCGCCACGCCGCCAGGACGCGGGCGTTGAGCCGCGCCACCCGGGCCCGGTGCGCCTCCCAGAACGTTCGGGGCGCGGGAGCCGGCTCGGTCTCGGGCCTCGCCTTCGGCCGCGCGGCGGCCACCGCCCAGCGCGCCGCGGGAGAAGCCGGCCGCCCGGCCGGGACGGCGCCGCCGAGGATCGCCTGCGCCCGCGCGCAGTAGACCTGCGACAGGGGCGACATCGTCTCGGAACCGTGCCCGGCCCGATACTTCATCAGCGCCCGGCACAGGTCGCCCTCGGCGAGCCGCCACGCGGCGGCGAGGTAGCGCACCCCGTAGCGGACGTTCACCTCGGGCGTGGACAATTCCGCCACCGTGCCGCGGAAGCCCAGCATCGCCGCGGTGGTGGGCCGGACCTGCATCAGGCCGACCTCGCCGACGCTGCCGACCACGGTCGGGTCGTAGCCGCTCTCGATCTGCGCCACGGCGTCGGCGATCGCCAGCGGCAGCCCGGTGGCGGCGACCTCGCGGGCGATCAGCGGCAGGAAGCAGGCGCGGGCGCCGACCGGGACAGGAACGGCGCTCACGGAGGCGGCACCGGCCGGGGCGACGCTCGCGGAAGCGGTGCGGGCCGGGGCGATGCTCGCCGTGGCGATGTGGGTCGGAGCAGCGCTCCCGGAGGCGGTGCGGGCCGGGGCGACATTCGCAGAGGCGGCGCTGGCCGAGGCGACGCGGGTCGGGGCGGCGACGGCCCCGGCGGCGACCCGTACAGGGGGTGGGAGCGCCGGCAGGGCGGCCATGCCGCGGGCATGCACCGTCACGAAGGTCGCCGGGCGAGCCTGCGCGGTACCGGCATAGAGCAACAGCAGGAGAGCGGACGGGACGCGCATCGGCCGCCTCGGGGGGTGGACCTCCCCTTCCCTAACGGATCGTCCTCAACAGAGGCTTAGCGCGCGGGCCCGTCCTCGTCCGGCAGGTACAGGGACCGGACCCGCAATTCGTCGATCTCCAGGGTGCCGATCCGCGCCCGCCCGACCGAGAGCCGGCCGATGGCGAAGGCACCCAGCGCCACCGCGCCGAGGGCGAGCGCCCCGAGCGCGACGGCCCCCGCCGCCCCGGCCCCCAGCGACGCCGCCCCGGTCGCGCTGGCGGGACGCGCCACGGGTCCGCCAAACCGCTCCGCCGGATATCGCGTCTCGTCCATGTGCAGCGCCCTCCGCGTCCGGCGGGTATCGCCGCGGTCCGCGCGAGAAGGCAAGGCCGATCCCCACCGGGCGGCGCGGTATCGAGACGCGATGCGTCCCCTGCCGCCCGCAGGCCGTCCTCGGACAAGAGCGGTCCTCGCGGACACGCTCACGCTCGATCCTGGGACCAAGCGACGATCTTGGTTACGTGCCAGTGGACGCTCCCCGCATCCCGCCCGGGCGGCGTCGCCCCTAATACAGCCGCGTCCGGTAGGCCTCGGCGATCGTCGCCTCGGCCTCCTCCACCGGGGCGGCGGCGGTCTGCTCGGCGAGGATGCGCCCCAGGCTCGGGAAGGTGGCGCGCGGCACGTGGCCGGCCGGGTCCCAGAACTTCGCGCGCATCAGCGCCTTGCCGCAGTGGAAGAAGACCTCGCGCACCCGCACCACCAGGGCGGCGGCCGGCACCTTGCTCTGCGCGGTCAGCGGCACCAGCAGGTCCGGGTCGCGGGCGATCTCGGCGACGCCGTTGACGCGCAGGGTCTCGTCGATGCCCGGCACGAAGAAGATCAGCCCGACGCCGGGATTGGTCAGGATGTTGGCGAAGGAATCGACCCGGTTGTTGCCGCGCCGGTCGGGGATCACCAGGGTCCGCGCGTCCGGCATCGCCACGAAGCCCGGCGCGTCGCCGCGCGGACTCGCGTCGACGCTGCCGTCCGCCCCCGCGCTCGCCAGCACGAGCAGCGGCGACAGCGCGACGAAGCGGCGTCCGTAATCGTCCAGGTGATCGAGCACCTTGCCCGCCGCCAGCGGGCCGACCGCGCCGAAATGGCTGCGCAGCGCGTCCGCGTCGCGGATCGTCGCCGTGTCGCGGTCCATGTCACCGTCCATGCAATTCCCCGGTCGCGCGTCGCCCCGCACGAACCGTACCAGAGACGGCCGCGCCGGCTAGCGCCCGCTCAAGGCCAGACCCGGATCGACACCGGGCGCCGCATCAGGTCGCGGTCGGAGGTGATCGCGCAGCCCTCGGTGCGCAGCGTCGCGTAGGTGAGCAGCGCGCTGTCGCCGACGTCGTCGAAGTTGCGGCCGCGCGCGCCGGGGTCGAGGAGCGACGGGTAGGCGATCAGCCCGCCCGGCGCCGTGCACGGGTCGTCGTAGAGGGTGGCGCCCGCCATCAGCAGCCGCGGCCGGTCCCAGGTCAGGAGGTCGCGCGAGGTGGTCCAGTAGAAGCCGGATTGCGGAAACTGGCCCCCGGCCTTGGCGTCGGCCTTGGCCATGAACACCGCGATGAAGGCGCCGGTGCCGCGCTGGCGCACCACCGCGCCGACCGGCCCCGGGAACGGCCCGACCGGCCGGCAGGTGTCGGGCAGCTTCACGGCCGTCCGGTAGGGGTCGGGGAAGGCGGCGGTGAAGCCCCCGCCGGTCCAGGCCCGCCAGCGGCCGGGATCGGCCGGGTCGTCGCTGCGGAACAGGCAGACGCCGGCCTCCTGGTCGCTGCCCGGCCGGTCCCAGCCCGTGGTCGAGGCGAGGAAGTAGCGCCAGCGCCCGTCGGCGACGATGTTCGACGGGTTGAAGAAGCCCCGGTGATGGCCCTGGTCCACCTCCTGCCGGAACGGCGCGCCGGCCACCACCGTCGGCGGGCTCCTGCGCGCGAAGCTGCGGCCGCCGTCGGTCGAGGCCGCCGCGGTGATCGTGTTGTACCAGCACTCCATGTAGACCTTGGAGCGGCAGCGGCCCGGGTGCTCGTTGGCTTGGTACTCGTGGTGGAGGAGCGCGGCGACCGCCCGCCCGTCCTCGGTCCAGGTGGCGGTGATCCAGGAGCGGTCGTCGTAGAGGGCGGGGTCGGATTTCTCGCCGGACTCGAGCACGACCGCGCAGTCGAGCTTCAGGTGCTCGAGGTCGGGGCCGCGCAGGGCCCGGTTGCGGTAGTGCATCCCGTACAGCGCCACCGCCCCGGAGGCGTCGCGGAAGGCGCGGGCGGGGGCGTCCGGCACGTCGGCGCCGTCGCAGGCGTCGCGGCCGGCCTTGAACACGAGGGTCGGCGGGCCGACGAGGGTCAGGGCCGAGAGCGGCGGCTCGGCGGTTCCCGCCCGCGCCGGCGACGTGGCGAGGAGGACGGCGAGCGAGAGGGCGAGGGCTGCGCGCATGGGGTGTCCCGGCCGCGTCCGGGCCGCGCCTGGACAAAGCGGCCGAGATTCGGTTGAGAACCGTTACAGACTGCTTGCCGCAGCGCCCCCGACCCGCGACATCCCCATGACCCTCCTGATCCTCGGCCTCGTGCTGTTCCTCGGCACGCACGCCTTCTCGATGGCCCGCGGCCCCCGCGGGCGGATCGTCGCCCGCATCGGCGAGGGCCGGTACAAGCTCGGCTACACCGCTCTGTCGGCGCTGGGGCTGGTGCTGATCGGCGTCGGCTTCCACGATTACCGCATGAGCGGCTACATCCCGGTCTGGAACCCGCCGGTCTGGACGCGCCACCTCGCCTTGCTGCTGGTGCTGTTCGCCTTCATCAGCCTCGCCGCGGCCTACCTGCCGGGCCACATCCGGGCGCGGGCCAAGCACCCGATGCTGCTCGCGGTGAAGATCTGGGCCACCGCGCACCTGCTCGCCAACGGCGATCTCGGCTCGATGCTGCTGTTCGGCGGCTTCCTCGCCTGGGCGGTGGCGGCGCGGATCAGCGCCAAGCGCCGGGCGCTTGCCCCGGGGGCGGTCGCCGCCCAGCACGGGGGCGCGGCCGCGCCGCACGGCTGGCGCAACGACATCCTGGCCGTCGCCATCGGCACGGTCGCGTGGTTCGTGTTCTCGCGCTACCTGCACTACCCGGTGATCGGCGTGCCGGTGTGGCCGGGGCAGGCCTGAGCGCGGGAGACGCCCGCCAAACCGTCGGTCGCCAAGCCCGCGCCGCTGTGTTAGGCGCTGGCCGACGTTTGGCACGAGGTGGCCCGCGGGACGACGCGCGGGCCGGGATACGATGGCCCAGAACAACGAGTTCATCCGCGAGGTCGACGAGGATTACCGTCGCGACCGCATCCTCCAGATCTGGCGGCGCTACAGCGGCGTGATCATCGCCGTGGCGGTGCTGCTGGTGGCGGGCGTGGCCGGCTGGCGCTACTGGGAGGCCCAGCAGCGCGCCGCCGCCGAGACCGCCTCGGTGCAGTTCGACGACGCCAACCGCCTCGCCCGCGAGGGCAAGACCGCCGAGGCCGACAAGGCCTACGACGCCCTGGAGGCGCAGGGGCCCGCGGGCTACCGGCTGCTCGCCCGCTTCCGCTCGGCCGCCGAGACCGCCAAGGCCGACCCGGCCAAGGGCGCCGCCGAGTACGACAAGCTCGCCGAGGATACCGCCCTCGGCGACGGCCTGCGCGACCTCGCCCGCCTGCGCGCCGCGCTGATCCGCATGGACGGGGCCGACCCGGCGCCGGCGCTCGCGAGCCTCCAGGGTCTGGCGGCCGGCACGCCGTTCCGCCACACCGCCCGCGAGATGCTGGGCCTCGCCGCGCTGAAGAAGGGCGACTACGAGGAGGCGGGCCGCTGGTTCGACCAGATCGTCGCCGATCCCGAAACCCCGCGGAACCTGCGGGAGCGCATCGAGGTCTACGCGGCGATCGTCGCGGGCGGGCCCGTCACCGTGACGGAGGCCAAGCCCGAGCCCGCCGCCCCGCCCCCACCGATCACGCGCTGAGCAGGATCACGTCGGCAGGCCGACGCTTCACCCGCTCAGCGTCTTGAAGGGCCGCAGGTTTTCGACGCAAAACCGGCGGCCACTTTTGCGAAACCGGCTCAGTTTCTTCGGACTTTTCGAGACCCGCCATGGACATGCCGACCGTCGCGATCGTCGGCCGGCCGAACGTCGGCAAATCGACCCTGTTCAACCGGCTGGTGGGCAAGAAGCTCGCGCTGGTCGACGACCGGCCGGGGGTGACCCGCGACCGGCGCGAGGGCGACGTGGCCTTCGGCGGCCTGGAGTTCCGCGTCATCGACACCGCCGGCCTGGAGGAGGCCGACGCCGACACCCTCACCGGCCGCATGCGCATGCAGACCGAGGCGGCGATCCTCGCCGCCGACGTGGTGCTGTTCGTGATCGACGCCCGCGCCGGCGTGCTGCCGGCCGACGAGCCCTTCGCGGAACTGGTCCGCCGGGCCGGCGTCCCGGTGATCCTGATCGCCAACAAGGCCGAGGGCGGCGCCGGGATGGCCGGCGCCTACGAGGCGTTCCGCCTCGGCCTCGGCGACCCGATCCCGTTCTCGGCCGAGCACGGCGAGGGCCTGGGCGAGTTGCACGGGGCGCTCGCGACCGCCCTCCCCGCCCGCGACCCGGACGAGGCGGACGAGGACGACGACGCCCCCGGCGGCCGGGCGCTGCGTGTGGCCATCGTGGGCCGCCCCAACGCCGGCAAGTCGACCCTGATCAACCGGATGCTCGGCGAGGAGCGGCTGCTCGTCGGCCCGGAGGCCGGCATCACCCGCGACTCGATCTCCCTGGATTGGGAGTGGCGCGGGAGACGCATAAAACTTCATGACACCGCGGGCATGCGCCGCCGCGCCCGCATCGACGACAAATTGGAAAAACTCGCGGTCTCGGACGGGTTGCGCGCCGTGCGCTTCGCCGAGGTGGTGGTGGTGCTCCTCGACGCCACGATCCCGTTCGAGAAGCAGGACCTCACCATCGTCGACCTCGTCGAGAGCGAGGGCCGCGCCGTGGTGATCGGCCTCAACAAGTGGGACCTCGTGGCCGACCAGCCGGGCCTGCTGAAGCAGCTCCGCGAGGACTGCACCCGCCTGCTGCCGCAGGTGCGCGGCGTCGCGGTGGTGCCGCTCTCGGGCCTCGCCGGCCAGGGCGTCGACAAGCTGATGCAGGCGGTGACCGGCGCCGCCGAGGTCTGGGACCGGCGCGTCTCGACCTCTCGCATCAACGACTGGCTGTCCGAGGCGACCTCCCGCAACCCGCCGCCGGCGGTCTCGGGCCGGCGCATCAAGATCCGCTACGCCACCCAGGTGAAGAGCCGCCCGCCGCACTTCGCCCTGTTCGGCAACCAGCTCAACGCCCTGCCGAAATCCTACACGCGGTATCTGGTGAACGGACTGCGGGAAGCGTTCGACCTGCCGGGCACGCCGATCCGGCTGTCCCTGCGCACGAGCACGAATCCGTTCGACAAGGGTTGAGGCGGCGCCTGCCGTCTTTGCGAGCGGAGCGAAGCAACCCAACGGCGCCACGTCCGCCGGCCGCGCGCAGCCCTGGGTCGCTTCGCCTTCGGCTCGCGATGACGGCGAGCCGCCGATGCGGTCAGCCGGCAGCTTCCGCCGCGATCCAGTCCACCACCGCGGCGAGCGCTGCCCGCGCGTCCTTCCCCCCGGCCCGCGCCGCCTCGAACGCGGCGACCTGCCCGTCGGCGCTGGTCCCGTCATCGACGATCGCGCGCGCCCGGGCCACCTCCGCCGCGCAGCCGAGCGCCGCGGCGTCCGCGGCGACCAGCGCCAGCACCGCCTCCAGCGCCTCGGGGAACGGCACCGCCTCGCCCCGCGCCTCGTCGATCAGCGCGGCGCGGGTGCCGTCGTGCTGGGCCCGCCACAGGTTCTCCAGGACGAGTGCCCGCGAGACGCCGTCGAGCCCGGCATTGAGGTCGGGCCGGCGCACGCAGAGCCGCACGAGGCAGCGGAACAGGGCGGCGATGCACAGCGAGTCGGCGAGCCGGGTGCAGGCGTCGGCGATGCGCAGCTCCACCGTCGGGAACTTGATCGACGGGCGCAGCGACCACCACAGGTAGCTCGAGTCGGCGATGGCGCCGGCCCGGGTCATGATCGCCACGTAGCGGTCGTAGGCGGCGGCGTCCGGGAAGAGCTCGGGCAGGCCGGAGCGGGGCAGCTCGCCGAACACGCTCGGGCGATAGGCCATCAGCCCGGTCGGCTCGCCCTGCCAGAACGGCGAGGAGGCCGAGAGCGCGAGCAGCAGCGGCTGGAACGGCATCAGCCGGTTCATCAGATCGACCCGGACGGCCGGGTCCGGCACCTCGACGTGGACGTGCATGCCGCAGATCAGCGCCCGGCGCGCCGCGATGCCGACATCCGAGAGGATGTCCTGGTAGCGTTCGCCGTCCGAGGCGGTCTGGCGGTCCCAGCGGGCGAGCGGGTGGGTGCCGCAGGCGAGCAGGCTGAGGCCGTGCTCGGCGGCGATCCCGCGCAGCACCCCGCGCTGGCGGGCGAGGTCGTCCAGCGCCGGCTGGGATTCGGTCAGCGGCTTGGTGCAGACCTCGACCTGCGCGGCGACGAGTTCCCGCCCGGTGTCGGAGAGCTGCGCCATCACCGCCGCGTGGAAGCCCGCGAGGTCGCCCCGCGGCGTGCCGCGGGTCTCGGCGTCGGCCAGAAAATACTCTTCCTCGATGCCGAAGCGGTAGCTGTGGGCGGTCATCCTCGTCTCCGGCGTGGCGGTCGTGACGAGATAACGGCGCGCGGGCTGTTTCGACAGCGTCCGGTGACATTGCGCCCAGCCCGGATGAAGACGGAGTGTGCCTGAGGACAGACCCGTCGCTCTCAAGTCGGGCCGTGCGGCTGGGCGCCGACGCGCTCCGTCTTTGCGAGCGCAGCGAAGCAACCTAGGGCAGCGCGCGGCCCGCAAGCATGGCGCCGCTGGGTCGCTTCGCCTTCGGCTCGCGATGACGGCGCGGGCCTCGATGACCGGACGCGCGTCGATGCCGCCCGCCGCGCCTCGTTGGTTAGGGCGTCCGCAGCGCCCCGCCCACCAGCCAGGCCGGGTCGAACCAGCGGTCGGCCTCGCCATCGTAGGGCAGCCGGGTGATGTCCCAGTTCTGGATGAACCGCGCGTAGACGTTCCACACCGCGATGCCGCCGCCCACGAAGATCCGCCGGCCCGGATAGCGCTTGAGGACCTGTTCGGGATCCTCGTGCGAGCGGATCACGTCGATCGTGCGGTCCTTGAAGGCGAATTCGGGCACCGAGGCCACCGTCTTCGGGCCGGCGATCAGCACGTGGCCCATCGTCAGCGCGAAGAACCGCGTCACATCCTCCACGTAGAGCGGGTCGGTGTTGCCCTCCCAGGGCAGGTGGCCGTCGAGGCCGAGCTGGCCCCGCTGGCCGATCGCGCAGATGCAGCGGACGTCGATCATTCCGGAAAACTCACACTCGCGGGCTCCGCCCGGACCCGCCGGGGCCGCAGGCCCCGAACCCCATTACTCGGGGCTGCGGAAGCTGAGAACCCGGTCGCCCGGGAAATCGTAGAGCTTGCCCGTCTCGGTCCAGTCCGGGCTCGCCAGGCGGACGATGTGGGGCGCGAGGTCTTCGGGCGTGCGCAGCGTCTCGGGGTCCTCCCCCGGCATCGCCGAGCGGCGCATCGCCGTGCGCAGGGGGCCGGGGCTCAAGAGCATCGCCCGGATCGCCGTGCTCTCGGTCTCGGCCGCGTAGGTGCGCACCATCGCGTCGAGCGCCGCCTTCGAGACCGCGTAGGGGCCCCAGTACGCCCGGCACTTCGACGCCGCGCCGGAGGTGAGGAAGATCGCCCGGCCCGCGTCCGACATCCGCAGCAGCGGGTCCAGCGAGCGGATCAGCCGCCAGTTGGCGGTGACGTTGATCGCCATCACCTGATCCCAGACCTTCGGCGTGATGTGGCCGAGCGGCATCAGCGCGCCGAGGATGCCGGCATTGGCCACCAGCACGTCGAGGCGCTTCCAGCGCTCGTTGATCGCCGCGCCGAGGCGGTCGATGGCCTCGTGGTCGGCGAGATCCAGGGGCACCAGCGTCGCGCTGGAGCCGGCCGCGCGCACCGCGTCGTCCAGCTCCTCCAGCGCGCCGACCGTGCGGGCCACCGCGACCACGTGCGCGCCGGCCCCCGCCAGCGCCAGCGCCGCCGCCCGTCCGATGCCGCGCGAGGCGCCGGTGACGACCGCCACCCGGCCGTCGAGCTTCTTGTCAGACTGCGGCATGCGACGGTTCTCGGGATCCTCTGGCCACCGGTGACGGTGATTGCGACGATTGGCGAAGGACGAAGTCTCTCCGATCCCACCCGCGCCCTCATCCTGAGGTGCCCGCGTCAGCGAGCCTCGAAGGAGGCTTCCAGGGATCGCAGCGACTTCTGGAGCCCTCCTTCGAGGCTGCTCCGCAGCACCTCAGGATGAGGGCGCGGGTGGGGTGAACCGGTCGAACGGCGCTCAGTCGGCCTCGGCCAGCATGGCGAAACGCCGCTCGCCGGCGATGGAGAGATCGGTCAGCCCGGTCGGGTAGTCGCCGGTGAAGCAATGGTCGGTGTATTGCGGGCAGGCGGCGTCGCGCCCCGTCTCGCCCATCGCCCGGTACAGGCCCGGGATCGACAGGAAGGCGAGCGAGTCGGCGCCGATGTACCGGCGCATGCCCTCGAGGTCGTGGGTCGCGGCGAGCAGCTTCTCCCGCTCCGGCGTGTCGATGCCGTAGAAGTCCGGGTGGGTGATCGGCGGGCTCGCGATGCGGAAGTGAACCTCCCGCGCCCCGGCCTCGCGCATCATCCGCACGATCTTCACCGAGGTGGTGCCGCGCACGAGGCTGTCGTCGACGAGGACGATGCTCTTGCCCTCGATCGCCGCGCGGTTGGCCGAGTGCTTCATCCGCACGCCGAGTTCGCGCACCGATTGCGTCGGCTGGATGAAGGTGCGGCCGACATAGTGGTTGCGGATGATCCCCATCTCGAATGGGATGCCGGTCTCCTGCGCGAAGCCCAAAGCGGCCGGCACGCCGGAATCGGGTACCGGCACCACCACGTCGGCGGCGACCCCCGCCTCCCGGGCGAGCTCGTGGCCGATCGCCTTGCGCACCGCGTAGACGCTCTTGCCGTTCACCACGGAGTCGGGCCGGGCGAAGTAGATGTACTCGAAGATGCACGGCCGCATCGGCCGCGCCTCGGCGAAGCGGATCGACTCGATCCCTTCGTCGGAGATCACCACGACCTCGCCGTTCTCGATGTCGCGCACGAACCGGGCGCCGATGATGTCGAGCGCGCAGGTCTCGGAGGCCAGCAGGTAGCGCCCGTCGAGCTCGCCGAGCACCAGCGGGCGGATGCCGAGCGGATCGCGGGCGCCGATCAGCTTCTTGTTGGTCAGCGCCACGATCGCGTAGGCGCCCTGGATCTCCCGCAGCGCGTCGATGAAGCGCTCGATGATCCGCGGTTTGCGCGAGCGGGCGGCCAGATGGAGGATCACCTCGGTGTCGGAGGTTGACTGGGTGATCGCGCCGTCGCGCACGAGGTCGCGGCGGATCGACAGGGCGTTGGTGAGGTTGCCGTTGTGGGCCACCGCGAGCCCGCCGCTCGCCAGCTCCGCGAACAGCGGCTGGACGTTGCGCAGGATGGTGCCGCCGGTGGTCGAGTAGCGCACGTGGCCGATGGCCGCGCGGCCCTTCAGGCGCTCGATCGTCCCCCCGTCCGAGAACGAGTCGCCGACGAGGCCCGGCCGCCGCTCGGAATGGAACACCGCGCCGTCGAAGGAGACGATGCCGGCCGCCTCCTGCCCGCGGTGCTGGAGCGCGTGGAGGCCGAGCGCCACCACCGCCGAGGCGTCGGGGTGGCCGAAGATGCCGAACACGCCGCACTCCTCGCGCAGCGTGTCGCCGTCGAGGTCGAGATCGGCGGTGTCGGCTCGGGACGGGATGGACTCGATCACTGGACAGCCCCCGGGGCGGCGACGGGACCGCGCACGGCGCGCGTCACGCGAGCGTCATGTAATCGCTTCCCGCACCGCGGCCAACGGCGCCGGCCGCAGGTCAGCGGCGCGCGGGGGCCGGTGCCGGGGCCGTCTCGGTGCGGCGCTGCGGCGCGGCGTCGCCGTCCGCCGGCGCGTCGGCCGCCTCGTTCGGCGGCGTAGCGGGCTTCGGCTTCTTGAACTGCTTGAGGAAGCCTTCCGGGTTCTCGGGCAGTTGCGCCACCAGGGCGTCGCCGGACTTCTCCAGCATCGGCCGCGAGCGCGCCTGCGCCGCCCAGTCCGGCACCTTGCCCTGCACCAGCCAGGACAGGAACACCCAGCCGATCACGCAGATCAGGAAGCCGCGGGCCGCGCCGAACAGGAAGCCGAGCGAGCGGTCCACCGCGCCGATGCGCGAGTCGAGCACCACGTCGGAGACCTTCACGGTGATGATCGACACGATGATCAGCGTGCCGAGGAAGATCGCGGCGATGGAGGCCACGAGCGCGACCGTGTCGCTGCTCACGTGCTGCTTCACGGTGGGCAGGAGCAGCGGGTAGAACGACCACGCCACCGCCGCCGCCGCGACCCAGGCGATGATCGCCAGCACTTCGCGGGTGACGCCGCGCACCGCCGCCAGCAGCGCGGAGACGGCGACGATGCCGAGCACGACGAGATCGAGGACGGTGAACGGCATCGAGAGACTTCAGAACCGCACGGGGGATGCCGCGGACATGCTGCGGCTCCCCGGGACCGCCGCCTACGTATACCGCGCGGAACCTCGGCCGTCACCCTCGTCCGCTTCCGCACATCTCGGCCTGTGCTGCGGATGCATCAGAGGAGCGCGATGAGCACGCATGTCGGCGATCTGGCATCGGCGGCCCGGCTGGTGCATCCGGGCGGCGGTGAGCGGCGCATCGGGAGTGACCGGGTGACGGGTGGCGGCGTGACGGGCACCGGTACGGGAGACGCGCGCGGCGTGCACGGCGCCCGGCTGACGATCGATCTCGGCGCGGTCGCGGAGAACTGGCGGCGCCTCGCCGCGCGGGGCGGGGCCCCGTGCGCCGCCGTGATCAAGGCCGACGCCTACGGCTGCGGGATCGCCCGGGTCGGCCCGGCCCTGTGGGCGGCCGGCTGCCGGACGTTCTTCGTCGCCCATCTCGCCGAGGGGCTCGCCGCCCGCGCCTGCCTGCCAGACGCGGACATCTACGTCCTGAACGGTCTGCCGCCCGGCGCCGGCTCGGCCTACGCCGAACCGCGCCTGCGCCCGGTGGTCGGCAGCGCCGAGGAGCTGTCGGACTGGGCGGCCTTCTCCGCGGGCCGGCTCCCCGCCGCGCTCCACGTCGATACCGGCATGAACCGGCTCGGGCTGCCGGTGCCCGAGGCCGTGGCGCTCGCGGGCGATCCCCGGATCGCCGCGGCCGGGATCGACCTCGTGATGAGCCACTTCGTCAGCGCCGAGCGGCCGGGCGATCCCGTCAACGCCCGCCAGATCGCCGATTTCGCCCGGGTGCGCGCGGCCTATCCCGGTCTCCCGGGCTCGCTCGCCAACTCGTCCGGAATCTTCCTCGACGGCGCCCGCCACGACCTGCTGCGGCCCGGCTACGCCCTGTTCGGCGGCAACCCGACGCCGGAGGCGGGGGAGAACCCGATGCGGCCGGTGGTGCGGCTGGAGGCGCCGATCCTCCAGGTCCGGGATGTCGAGGCCGGGGCGAGCGCCGGCTACAACGGCCGCTGGACGGCGCCGGCCCCCAGCCGCCTCGCGACCCTGTCGCTCGGCTACGCCGACGGCTTCCCCCGGGCGATCAGCGGGCGCGGCCACGCCCTCGTCGGCGGCGTGCCCTGCCCGATCCTCGGCCTCGTCTCGATGGACCTGATCATCCTCGACGTGACGGGGGCGCCGGAGGCAAGCCGCGGTGCCTGCGCGGTGCTGATCGGCGACGCCCTCGACGTCGACGCGGTCGGCCGCGCCGCGGGCACGATCGGCTACGAGATCCTCACCGGGCTGGGTTCCCGTTATGTTCGAAACTATGTAGGGTAGGCGAAGTCCCGGCGTCTCCTGCACACGCCCTCATCCTGAGGTGCCCGCGCGAGCGGGCCTCGAAGGAGACCTCCAGCGGTCGCGCGATTCCTGGAGCCCTCCTTCGAGGCTGCTTCGCAGCACCTCAGGACGAGGGCGCGGGTGGGAGGCGCCGTTGGACGGGCGGAATCCCGAAGCGCATGGCCAAGATCCATCAGACCTTCGTCTGCCAGTCCTGCGGGGCGGTCTACAACCGCTGGCGGGGGCGCTGCGAGGCGTGCAACGGCTGGAACACGATCGTCGAGGAGGCGGCCGCCGCCCCCGGCCAGTCCGGCCCGGCCGCCACCCGGCCCTCGCGCGCCCGCGGCCGGGTCTTCCCGCTGGAGGGGCTGACCGGCGAGGCCAAGGAGGCGCCCCGGGTCGCCTCGGGCATCGGCGAGCTGGACCGGGTGACCGGCGGCGGCTTCGTGCGCGGCTCGGTGATCCTGCTCGGCGGCGATCCCGGCATCGGCAAGTCGACCCTGCTGATGCAGGCGTCCGCCGCGATGGCGGCGCAGGGCGAGCGCGTCGCCTACATCTCCGGCGAGGAGGCGGTGGGGCAGGTGCGGCTGCGCGCCGAGCGCCTGGGGCTGAGCCGCCACCCGGTGCAGCTCGCCGCCGAGACCAACGTCGAGGACATCGTCGAGACGCTGAGCCAGGGCCGCCCGCCGGCGCTGGCGATCATCGACTCGATCCAGACCATGTGGACCGAGACGGTGGAATCGGCGCCGGGCACGGTCACGCAGGTGCGCTCCTCGGCCCAGGCCCTGATCCGCTTCGCCAAGACCACCGGCACGGCGGTGATCCTCGTCGGCCACGTCACCAAGGACGGGCAGATCGCGGGACCGCGGGTCGTCGAGCACATGGTCGATGCCGTCGCCTCCTTCGAGGGCGACCAGGGCCACCATTTCCGCATCCTGCGGGCGGTGAAGAACCGCTTCGGCCCGACCGACGAGATCGGCGTGTTCGAGATGACCGACGCGGGTCTCAGCGAGGTGCCGAACCCCTCCGCCCTGTTCCTGGCCGGCCGCGACCATCAGGCGGCGGGCACGGCCGTGTTCGCGGGCATGGAGGGCACGCGGCCGCTGCTCGTCGAGATCCAGGCGCTGGTCGCCCCCTCGTCGCTGGGCATGCCCCGCCGCGCCGTGGTCGGCTGGGACCCGAACCGGCTGTCCATGGTGCTGGCCGTGCTGGAGGCGCACGGCGGCATCCGGCTCGGCGCCCACGACGTCTACCTCAACGTCGCCGGGGGCCTGCGCATCACCGAGCCGGCGGCGGACCTGGCGGTGGCCGCCGCCCTGGTCTCGTCCCTGTCGGGGGCGGTGCTGCCGCCGGAGACCGTCTTTTTCGGGGAGATCGGCCTCTCCGGGGCGATCCGGCCCGTCGCCCAGACCGGGGCCCGGCTCAAGGAGGCGCAGAAGCTCGGCTTCGGCAAGGCGCTGACGCCGCAGAGTCGCTCCGAGACCGGTCGGTCGGACGGCCGCGGCGAGGGCGACAAGGCGATGAGCGTCGAGAGCCTGCGGCACATCGCCGACCTCGTGGCCGGGATCGGCGCGACCGCCCCGCGGCGCGGCGGTCAGCGGGGACGGTCCGCACCCCGCTACGCGGACGAGGACGCCTGATCCGACCCTTCGATCGAAAACCTGTCCCGGCTTCTTACCGTCATTGCGAGCGGAGCGAAGCAATCCAGCCGCGCCACGCTTGTGGGCCTCGCGTCGCCCCGGGTCGCTTCGTCTCCGGCTCGCGATGAGGGTGCGGGTGTCGGAGCCCGAACGCCCCGGTCGGGTGCGGGCCTTGAGCCGGCTAACCGCCCGTCACGCTCATGTGCCGCGGCACGGCCGCCGGGCGGCGGCGGGCGATGACGAAGTCGTGGCCCTTCGGCTTGCGGGCGATCGCCTCCTCCACCGCCCGGGCCAGCACGGTGTCGTCCTCGCTGGCGCGCAGCACGGCGCGCAGATCCGAAGAATCCTCCTGGCCGAGGCACATGTAGAGCTGACCGGTGCAGGTCAGGCGCACCCGGTTGCAGCTCTCGCAGAAATTGTGGGTCAGCGGCGTGATGAAGCCGAGCCGGCCGCCGGTCTCCTCGACGCGGACGTAGCGGGCGGGGCCGCCGGTGCGGTCGGGCAGCGGCGTCAGGGTGTAGCGGCTCTCCAGGCGCTGGCGGGCGACCGAGAGCGGCAGGAACTGGTCGGTGCGGTCGGCCTCGACCTCGCCGAGCGGCATCACCTCGATCAACGTCATGTCCATGCCGAGCCCGTGGGCCCAGGCGATCATGTCCGGGATCTCGTCGGCGTTGAGGTCGCGCAGGGCCACGGCGTTGATCTTGACCTGCATGCCGGCCGCCCGCGCCGCCTCGATCCCGCCGAGCACCACCGCGAGGTCGCCGCGGCGGGTGATGGCGCGGAACTTGTCCGGGTCGAGGGTGTCGAGGGAAACGTTGACCCGGCGCACGCCCAGCCGGGCCAGTTCCGGCGCGAAGCGGGCGAGCTGCGTGCCGTTGGTGGTGAGCGTCAGCTCGCGCAGCGCCCCCGAATCGAGATGGCGCGACAGGCGGCGGAACAGGTGCATGATGTCGCGCCGCACCAGCGGCTCGCCGCCGGTGATCCGCAACTTCCGCACGCCGCGGGCGATGAACACGCCGCAGAGCCGGTCCAGTTCCTCCAGGCTGAGCAGGTCGCGCTTGGGCAGGAACTCCATGTGCTCGGACATGCAGTAGGCGCAGCGCAGGTCGCAGCGATCGGTGACCGAGATGCGCAGGTAGGTGATCGCCCGCTGGAACGGGTCGATCAGCGGCGCGGGCGCGCCGGCCTCGGATGGCCGGAGCGCGCCATCCTGCGGCGCCGGATTCTGCGGCGGACGGGAGATGTCATCGAGCATCACCCCGGATATGATGTCCGGCGCGTCCGCGGGCAAGCGCGCCCGGGGTCGCGGCGCGCGAATGCGTGAGGAGTGTGACCGTGACCGAGACTCCATGGCCGACCGAGATCCGCCTGTCGGCCGACCGGCGGGCCCTGAACGTCGCCTTCGACGACGGCGGGCGCTACACCCTGCCGGCCGAGTACCTGCGGGTGTCGAGCCCGTCGGCCGAAGTGCAGGGGCACTCGCCGGCCGAGCGCAAGGTGCTCGGCGGCAAGCGCCGCGTCGAGATCCTGGCGGTGGAGCCGGTGGGCAACTACGCGGTCAAGCTCGGCTTCGACGACCTGCACGACACCGGCATCTTCGGCTGGGGCTACCTGCACGAGCTGGGGCGCGACTACGACGCGCGCTGGCGGACCTACCTCACGGAACTCGCCGAGCGCGGCCTCGACCGCGACACGGCGGCGCCCGCCAAGGGCGGCGGCGGCGGCTCGGGCTCCTGCGGCTGCCACTGACGGGGCTGGCGCGATGGCCTTCGCCTGCACGATCCCCGCGGTGGCGACCGTCCAGCAGGACGACGCGACGGTCCGCATCACCCGCTGGGATTTCCCGCCCGGCGCCGCCACCGGCTGGCACGCGCACGGCTGGCCCTACTTCGTGGTGATGCTGGTGGACGGGATCCTGCGCGTCCACGACGGGCAGGCCGTGACCGACACGGCGCTGGCGGCGGGGCAGGCCTACAGCCGTCCCGCCGGGATCCGCCACGACGTGATGAACGGCTCCGACCACCCGATCGCCTTCGTCGAGATCGAGGTGAAGCGGCCGGACGCGCTGGTGACGCTGCCCGAGACGGGTTGAACGCGAAAGGGCCGGCGTCGCCGCCGGCCCTCCCCCGAAACGCTCTCGAAACGGATCAGCGCTGGACGATGACCTTCGTGCCGACCTTGGCGCGGGTGTAGAGGTCCATCACGTCGTCGTTGGTCATGCGGATGCAGCCCGAGGACACGGCGGTGCCGATGGTCTCCGGCTCGTTCGAGCCGTGGATGCGGTAGATCGTGCCGCCGAGATACATGGCGCGGGCGCCGAGCGGGTTCTCGACGCCGCCCTTCATATAGCGCGGCAGGTCGGGGCGGCGGCGCAGCATGGTCGCCGGGGGACGCCAGTCCGGCCACTCGCGCTTCATGGTGATGGTCTGCGCGCCGCCCCAGGTGAAGCCGGGACGCCCGACGCCGACGCCGTAGCGCAGGGCCTGGCCGCCGCCCATCACGTAGTAGAGGCGCCGCTCGGCGGTGGAGACCACGATGGTGCCGGGGCCGTAGGGGCCGTTATAGGCCACGGTCTCGCGCGGGATCGCCGACATCTGCGGCACGGCCGCGTCGTTGAGCGGGTCGACCGTGTTGAGGGCGGCGTTGGCGACGGGCACCGCGACGGTCTCGACCGCCTGCGGGCGCACGCGCACGGTCAGGGCGTTGTCGAGGGGCTGGCGGGTGAGCGGGTCGATCTCGTAGGCGAGGGCCGGCGCGGTGCAGGCGGCCGCGCCGAAAAGCCCGATCAGGGCGGGGAGGAAACGACGCATCAAAGCCTCACGAGGGCAGGCGCGGATGGGTTGGGAACGCGGGGGACTCTGGCGGGCACGATGGCGTGCCGATCCTCACCAAGGCCTAAACGCTCGCGCCCCAAAGCCAAGCCTGAAACCCGCCCGCCGGGCCGTTCCGGCAGCGCCGTGACGTCGTGGCAACACTGTGGCAGCTTGACCGTATCGAGAGAGGTCGTCCGCGCTGCGATGCCCGATGCGCCGATCCGGCCCGTGCGTTGTCAGGTCGCGTCGCGCCGTCTAGACCTCGCTGACGGAGACGATGCCGATGCCCCACGTCGATCTCGATGCCCATCTCGACGGCTTCGTGCGGGAGCAGATCGCGCAGGGCCGGTTTCGGACGGTCAGCGAGGTCGTGCAGGCGGGCTTGCGCCTGTTGGAAGGCCGGGACGCCGACCTCGCCGCGCACCGTGACCACCTAAAGCGTGCGATCACCGCGGCCTTCGACGATCCCAGACCGTCGATCCCGGTGGAGGAGGCGTTCGCACAGGTGCGCGCGCATCACGCCGAGCAGGTCGAAGCCCTCCGGCGTGGCCGTTAAGGTCCGCTTCCGACCGGCGACGCTCGCGGACCTGCTCGATCTCTACGCCCACATCGCCGGGCAGTCCGGTCACGACCGCGCCGCTGCCTATATTGCGCGCCTCGAAGGGGCCTGCCTGCGGCTGGGGGCGTTTCCCGAGCGCGGAACCCGGCGCGACGATCTTCGCCCGGGCCTGCGCACCCTCGGATCTCAGCGGCAGGCTTCCATCGTCTTCCGCATCGATGCCGAGGGCGTCGAGCCCGAGGATTGGCGCCTCACGCCTCGTCGGCGGCGGCGAGCCAGACGGCGGGCTCGGCCTCGCGGGGGGCCGGGCGGGCGGGGCTCGCCGGCACGCCGCGGATCTGGGCGAGTTCGGCGAGTTCCGGGGCCTGCGCCGTGTCGTCGGCGGTGAGGAACAGGCGCCGGGCCGTGGCGGCGCGGCCGAGGTCCGAGCGGCTCGTCCACACGCTCTGGGCGGGGCTGGTCAGCAGCGCCGCGGCGACCGGCGCCAGCCACAGGGCGAGCCAGGGGTCGCCGGCCATCGCGAGGCCGAGGCCCATCAGCGCGCCGACCACCACCGCGTCGGCCTGGAGGCGGAACGCCTCGCCCCACGACACCTGGCGGTCGTCGCGCGCCTGGGTCTCCCAGCGCACCACCCGGCCGAGGAAGGTCGAGACCACCGCACCGGCGGTGAACAGGGTCATCACCGGCCACAGGAACACCCACACGGCCTGCTCCAGGGCGGCGCTGGCGAGCAGCGGCCCGGTCCCGCCGAAGGCGGCGCGGCGCTCCGCCGAGGCCAGCACGTGGGTGAGGCTCAAGAACTTCGGCAGGGCCAGCACCGCGACGCTGAGCGCGGCGAGCGCGTGGGCGGCCGCGCCCTGCCCGGTCAGCCCGTAGGCCAGCAGCCCGAGGTCGCCGGTGCCGGCGGCCTGCCACGCCCCGAGCCCGAGGAAGGCGATCCAGAGCGGCAGCATGCCGTAGGCGAGGATGCCGACCGCGAGGTGCCAGCGGCTGGCGCCGGTGAGGCCCGCCCAGGGCAGCACCCTCAGGTGCTGGAGGTTGCCCTGGCACCAGCGGCGCTCGCGGCCCAGCAGGTCGACGAGGTTGGTCGGCATCTCCTCCCAGGTGCCGGTCATCTCCGGCAGGAGGCGCACCTCCCAGCCGGCCCGCACCATCAGCGCGCCCTCGACGATGTCGTGGCACAGGATCTCGCCGCCGAGCGGCGCGCGGCCCGGCAGCACCGGCAGGGCGGCGTTGTCGGCGAAGGCGGCGATCCGCAGGATGGCGTTGTGGCCCCAGTAGCTGCCCTCCGGCCCCTGCCACGTCTCCAGGCAGCGGAGCGCCAGCGGCGCGTAGAGGCGCACGGCGAATTGCTGGATCCGGGCGAACAGGGTGTCCCGGCCGGCGGCGTAGGAGACGGTCTGGATCAGGCCGGTGCGCGGGCTCTCGGCCATCAGCCGTGCGAGGCGGACCATCGCCGGACCGGTCATCAGGCTGTCGGCGTCGAGCACGATCATGAACTCGTACTCGGACCCGTAGCTGGCGCAGAACTCGCCGATGTTGCCGGCCTTGCGGCCGACGTTCTTCTCCCGGCGGCGGTAGCGGATGCGCGGCAGGTCGGGGTCGGCCGCGGCCCAGGCGCGGATGCGCGCGAACTCGTGCTCCTCCACCGCGCTGATCGCGCCGTCGCGGGTGTCCGACAAGACGAACAGGTCGATGTCGCGGGCGCCGGTGCGGGCGAGCGAGCGGGCCATCACCCGCAGCCGCGCGAACACCGCCACGGCGTCCTCCGCGTGGATCGCCACCACCGCGGCGGTGCGGCCGGTGCCGGCGGCGGGGACCGCCCCCTCGGAGCGGCGCTCCAGATCGGACTTCGCCCGCGCGCCGAGGCAGGCGGCGGCGAGCCCGTAGACGTACTGCCACGCCACGAACGCCTGCCAGCCCATCACGAGGCAGAACAGCGCCAGCACCGTCCCCGCGAGCGGGCCGCCCGCCGGGTAGGCCTCGGCGGCGAGCCACGCCAGCGCCGCGACGGTGGCGAGGGTCGGCAGGGCGAGCGCCAGCCGCCGCCGGGTCAGGGCCCCTCGCGCCCGATGCCAGATCTCGGCGCCGGGCGCGGCGGGGACGCGCGGGGCCTGCGCGGCGGCGTCCTGGGCGGCGATGTCCTGGGCGTCGTGCGGCAACGGTTTGGTCGGCATCGGGGTTTGGCCTAGCACTCTGGACCGGGCCCGCGTGGGACCGGGCCGCCTCAACGGAGGACCGACAGCGGATGGACGAGGATGCCGAAGCGCGCGACGACCGGGGACGGGCCGGACGCCCGCCGCAAGCCCCGGACCCGGAGGCCCCCTCCCGTCGACACGTGCTCCGGACGGCCGTGACCGCCGCTGCCGGTGGATTTCTTCCTAGCGTGATGGACCTGAATGCCGCCAGAACGATGGCGCAGGAAGGCGTTACCGCTCCGGTGGCCGGGACGGCGGCCGGGCCGATGACCTTCGAGCGTCTCGCGGGGATCGCCGAGCAGCGCGGCGCCGCCCCCTACGCGGCCCCCCGCGACGATCTGCCCGCGCCGCTCGCCGCCCTCGACTACGACGCCTACCGGGAGATCCGCTTCCGCGAGCCGGAGAGCCCGCGGCTCGGGCGCCACTTCTCGGTGCAGATGTTCCACCGCGGCTTCCTGCACCGCAAGGCGGTGGACCTCTACCTCCAGCCGCTCCAGGGACCGCCGCGGGCGATCCCCTACGCCGCGCGGCTGTTCGATCTCGGCCCGAAGCTCGCGGGCCAGGATTTCCCCGCCTCCCTCGGCTTCGCAGGCTTCCGCCTGCACTACGCCTTCCACCCCGACCGGCCGGATTTCCGCGAGGAGTTCGCCGTCTTCCTCGGCGCCTCGTACTTCCGCCTGCGCGGGCGCGACCAGGAATACGGCCTCTCCGCCCGGGGTGCGGCGATCGGCACCGGCGCGCCGGAGGGGGAGGAGTTTCCGGACTTCGTCGCCCACTGGCTGTGCGAGCCGGAACCCGACGCGCGCGCCATCACCGTGCTCTCGCTCCTCGACAGCCCGAGCCTGTCGGGCGCCTTCCGGTTCGTGATCACCCCCGGGGAGACCTCGCGGATCGCCGTCACCAGCGCCCTGTTCCCGCGCAAGTCCCTGCCGCGGCTCGGGCTCGCGCCGCTCACCAGCATGTTCCTGTTCGGGCAGAACGGGCCCGGCGCCCGCGGGGCGCAGCCCTTCGACGACGTGCGGCCGCAGGTACACGATTCGGACGGTCTCGTCGTCGAGACCCCGGGCGACCGGCTGTGGCGGCCCCTCGTCAACGGCCGGGCGCAGCCGCAGATCTCGGCCTTCGCGGCCGCTCCCCTCAAGGGCTTCGGCCTGCTCCAGCGGGAGCGGAACTTTGCCGCCTATCTGGACGTGCTGGGCCGGCAGGAGGCGCGGCCGGGGCTGTGGGTCGCCCCCGAGTCGGGCTTCGGCGACGGTGCGGTGCAGCTCTACGAGATCCCGCAGCGGGCGGAGTGGGTCGACAACATCGTCGCCGCCTTCGTGCCGCGCGCGGCGGCCCAGCCCGGGACGCCGCTGCGCCCCGCCTACACGCTCACCACGGTCGGGCCGGAGCCGGTGCCCGAGCTGCCCGGCCGCCTCGCCCGGGTGGTCTCGACCCGCGTCGGCTCGCCGGACCTGACGCGACCAGCCGACCCGCCGATCCCGGGCCGGCGGCTGTACTGCATCGACTTCGTCGGGCCGGACCTGCCGAAGGCCGAGGATCCGGCGCTCGCCGCCGAGGTCTCGGCCAGCGCCGGCCAGATGGTCGAGCCGATCCTGGAGCGCGTGCCGCAGATCGGCGGCTGGCGGATCTGCGTCGAGTGGCGCCCGCCGCAGCCGATGCCGGCGGGCGACGTGATCCTGCGCGCGCGCCTCGTGCGCGGCGGCAAGCCGGTCAGCGAGACCTGGGACGCGGCGGTGTAGCCCGCTCAGGCCGTGCGCCGCGCGCGCTCCCGCGCCCGGGCGAGCCGGGTGGCGCCGTAGACCGCCCCCAGCCGCTCGCGCGCGGCCCGGACCGGCGGCGCCTGCCGCTCGACCTGGGCGGCGTCGATGATCCGCAAGGTCGCGGCGACGGAGCGCGCCAATCGGTGCTCGGCGGTGCGGCGCTCCGCGGTGTCGATGTCGTGCATGGCCCTCTCCCTGACACGGCCGGCCGCGCCCCTCTGACGGAGGCGTCGGCGGCGGCCCGCATCGTCGCGGACGGGCTTGGCCGGATCAGGGCAGCTTGGCCGTAACGGGAGACGGGTCAGCGGTTCGACGAGTGCCTTTGCCAACGGCCTCGACTGTTGGCATCATGACCAACATGAAGGCCGGGCTGCTGTTCAAGGAGAGGGTCGAGATCGCTGCCGATCACGCCTTCGCCGAACTGGTGGTCTGGACCGTGCCGGTCCCGGTTCGCGGAAGCGCGCACGGCTTCAAGTATCGCCTCGCCCTGGTCGTCGATGGCGTGTGCGTGCTTCGCTACGACAACGAGGCCGGCAAGGGCGACCACAGGCACGTCGGCGGGCAGGAACGCCCCTACGCCTTCACCGATCCTGAGACCCTGCTGGCCGACTTCTGGGCCGACGTCGAACCCTGGAGGCGACCATGCGGACCGTGACCATCGGCATCGCCTCGACGGAGGAGACCTCCGCCAGGGCTCTGGCGGCCTTCCGCGGCGAGGCGCAGGGCGAATTCATCTCGTTCCCCACCGTGGAGCGTCTGTGGACCGTGCTGACGCCGGGCCGGTGGGCGCTGATCCGGGCTATGGCCGGCCGAGCGCCCATGTCGCTGCGGGCGGTCGCCCGGCTGCTGGATCGGGACGTGAAGAACACCCACAGCGACATTCACGCCCTGCTGAGCGCCGGCATCCTCGATCGCACCGACGACGAGCGGATCGTGTTCCCCTACGATGCGGTCCATGTCGACTTCACGATCAGGGCGGCGGCCTGACCCCTCCCTCGGGATCGCCGGCTCATCACCCCGGGTGTCAGGACGGCGCGTCCACGAGCAGGTCGGATGCGGCCCGTCGCGTCGGACGGAAGTCCGGCGGCGACGCGAGCCCCCCGGAGATCCTACCGCAGCTCCTCATGCCACGTCCGCCCGTCGCGCTCGATCAGCGCGATGGCCGCGGTCGGCCCCCAGCTCCCGGCCGGGTAGGGGCGCGGCGGCTCGGCGCGCTCGGCCCAGGCCTGGAGCACGCCGTCGGCCCAGGCCCAGGCCGCCTCCACCTCGTCGCGGCGCATGAACAGGGTGGCGTTGCCGCGCACCACGTCCATCAGCAGGCGCTCGTAGGCGTCGGGGTAGCGCTGCTTGAACGTCTCTTCGAAGGAGATGTCGAGGGCGGTCGGGCGCAGGCGCAGGCCGCCGGGGCCGGGGTCCTTGGTCATCACTTCGAGCTTCATCCCCTCCTGCGGCTGGAGGCGGATGACGAGGCGGTTCGGCTCGCGCCCGAACGCCTCCGCCGGGAAGATCGAGAACGGTGCGGCGCGGAACTGCACCACGATCTCGGAGAGCTTCTGGGGCAGGCGCTTGCCCGTGCGCAGGTAGAACGGCACGCCGGCCCAGCGCCAGGACTGCACCTCCACCTTCATCGCCACGAAGGTCTCGGTGCGGCTGTCGTGGCCGAGTTCCGAGAGGTAGCCGTCCACCGGCTTTCCGTCGACGGCGCCGGGCGCGTACTGGCCGCGCACGGTCACCGCGTGGACGTCGGCGGGGGTGATCGGCTTGAGGGCGCGCAGCACCTTCAGCTTCTCGTCGCGCACCGCGTTGGCGTCGAGGTTGAGCGGGCTCTCCATCGCCGTGAGGCAGAGGAGCTGCAGGATGTGGTTCTGGAGCATGTCGCGCAGGGCGCCCGACGTGTCGTAGTAGCCCGCCCGCCCCTCGACCCCCACCGTCTCGCCCACGGTGATCTGGACGTGGTCGATCACGTCCGAGGTCCACAGCCGCTCGAAGATCGTGTTGGCGAAGCGCAGGGAGAGCAGGTTCTGGACCGTCTCCTTGCCGAGATAGTGGTCGATGCGGAAGATCTGCGACTCGGGGAAGACCTCGCCGACCGCGTCGTTGATGGCCTGGGCCGATTTCAGGTTCTTGCCGATCGGCTTTTCCAGCACGACCCGGGACTTCTCGCCGATCAGCCCGTGGGCGGCGAGGTTCCGGCAGATCGCGCCGTAGAGGTCGGGCGAGGTGGCGAGGTAGTAGGGCCGCACTTGGTCCGGGCGCTCGTCGAGCTTGGCCTTCAGCGCCGGCCAGCCCTCGTCGCCGGTCCCGTCGACGGCGACGTAGTCGACGTGGTCGAGGAAGCTCTGGAGCGTCTCCTCCGGCAGGTCGGCGGCGGTCACGAAGCGCTTGAGCGCGTCGCGGGCGTGGTCCCGGAACGCCTCGGCCGTCAGGTTCGAGCGCGAGGCGCCGATGATCCGGCTGGACTGGGGGATCTGGCCGTCCCGGTAGCGGTAGTACAGCGCCGGCAGGAGCTTGCGCGCGGTCAGGTCGCCGGTGGCGCCGAACACGACGAAGTCGAAGGAGGCGACGGGGATGATCATCGTGGCCAAGGGCGGCTCTCCGGTGTCGTGCGGACGCGGACGGCGGCCCGGGCTTCCGATCGAGCCGGTCCGCCGCGCCGCCGGGCTTATACTGGTGCAGAACCCGCGCCGTGCGAGACCTATCCTAGAGCATCGTCCCGAAAGGCGGTCACCGGCTTTCGGAAAAGATGATGCCAATCAAAGGGCTAGCGCATCGTCCCGGATCCGATATCCGGGACGATGCGCTAGCGCCGCCGCGCTTTCTCCGCAGGTCCGGGGCGGAACCGCGGCGCGGTAGCGGGCCACGCGTGCGGATCGATCGTGTCGCGCACGGTCAGCAGGAAGCGGAGGAAGGCGGCCGGATCGGTCCAGTCGGACGCGGCGCCGGCGATCCACGTCCGCGTCCAGAGCGCCCGCGCCTCGGCGAAGGTGTAGCCGCCGCCCGTCAGGTCGGTGATGAACGCGGCCACGAGGCGGTGCTCCGCCCGCGTCATCCGCGCGAGCACGGCCGCGAGGAAGGCCCTGTCCGAGCCGTGATCCGCGCCCATGAGGGGGCCGATCTCTGCTTCCCAATGGAAGGCGTTGCCGAAGCGGAGGAACGCCGCCTCCGGGCTCGTGGCCGGGGACCGAAGATGGCGTGCCGCGGCGCGGGGCGGGGGCGTTCGCGGCGGGCCAGGCGTGCCTCCCCGGATCATCGCCCGGACGAGTGCCGCGCGCCGGAGCGGATCGAGGATGCGGCCCCGTCGGGAGCGATGTCCAGCCGACCGGAGATTGAATCCGACCGGGGAGCACGAGAGCGCCGACGGGTCTCGACGGCGCCGGAGGCCCATGGCGTTTCCGGGTGAACCGTTCGGTGATCCTGGCCTGCGCCGTCATCGCGAGCCCCAGGCGAAGCGACCCAGGGCACCGCGCGGTCTCAGAACGTCGCGCTGCTGGATTGCTTCGCTCCGCTCGCAAGGACGGAGAGCGTCGATCCCGAACCCTTCGGCCGGAAGCCGTATCACCCCTCCAGAGGCTCACCCTTCCAGAGGCTTATCCCTCCATGTGCCGCTTGAACGCCTCGGCAAAATCCGGGTGCCAGCGCGACAGGGCCGGGCGGTTCTCGACGAGGTCGCCCGCCGCCCAGGCGATCCGCTTGGCGTCCTGCGCGCGGGTGGTCTCGCCGTCCGGGCAGAGGATGTAGAAGTCGCCCAGGGCCAGCCGCTCCAGCAGGAAGGCGACCGTCTCCTCCGGCGTCCAGGCGCCGGCAGGCTTCTCCGCGACGCCGCGGGCCTTCGTCAGGCCGGTATAGACGAAGCCGGGGATCAGCAGGTGGGCGCTGACCCGGCAGCTCTCGCGACCGCGCAGGTCGTGGGCGAGCGCCTCGGTGACCGCCTTCACCCCCGCCTTCGACACGTTGTAGGGCGTGTTGCCCGGCGGCGTGGTGATGCCCTGCTTCGAGCCGGTGACGACCACCGCCCCGGGCTTGCCCCCCGCGATCATGCCGGGCGCGAAGGCGTGGATGCCGTTGACCACGCCCCAGAGGTTCACCCCCAGGATCCGCTCCCAGACCTCCGCCTCGGAGAACAGCGTGCCGCCGGCCTCGATCCCGGCGTTGAGCATCACCACGGCCGGCGGCCCGGCCTTGGCGCTGGCGGCGGCGAGCGCCTCCATCGCGGCACGGTCCGAGACGTCGGTCGGCACGGCGCGCACCTCGACGGCGGCGAGGGCGGCCACCGCGGCGCGGGCCGCCTCCAGGCGCTCGCCCGGCAGGTCGGCGAGCCAGACGTTCATGCCGGCGGACGCGAACGCCTTGGCGGCGGCGAGCCCGATGCCGCTCGCGGCGCCGGTCACCACCGCGCTGCGGCCGGGGCTGATCGCGGGGTGCTGGCTCATCGGCGGGTTCCTGGCTGGCGGACGGCCCCGCAACATGGGGCGCGCCGGGCCGAAGGCGACGCCGTGGGGACAAGCCCCGGCCCGCATCCGGCGCGGATCGCCCGGGGCCGGCTGCGTGTGCTGTAATCGGCCGCACGGAGGATCGGGATGGAGGATCGGGATGGGGGATCGGGGACGGACATGCCTGGATTGAGCCGCCGCGCCGTGCTGGCCGGGGCCGCCTGCGGCCTCGCCCGTCCCGCGTCCGCCGCACCCAGCGCCGGGGCCGCCCCCGCCGCGGGGTTCGGGCCGCTCGGCCGGCCGTCGTGGTCCGCGGACAGCCTCCAGGCGGCGGCGGCGGCCAAGGGCCTGCTCTACGGCTGCGAGGTGCCGTTCCACCGCTTCGACACGTCCCCTCCCTACCGGCAGGCGGTGGCGCGGGAATGCGGGCTCCTCGTCTGCGGCACCGAGATGAAGATGGAGGAGGTGCTGCCCGCCCCCGGACGCACCGACTTCGCCCGCGGCGACGCGATCCTGCGCTTCGCCCGCGCCAACGGCCAGCGCATGCGCGGCCACACCCTGGTCTGGCACGCGGCGCTGCCGCCCTGGGTCGGACCGCTGCTCGCCCGCGCCAACGCCGTCCAGGCCGAGGACTTCATGCGGCGCTGGATCGAGACGGTGGCCGGGCACTACCGCGGGCAGATCGTCGCCTGGGACGTGGTCAACGAGATCTTCGGCAACGAGAGCGATCCCGACCGCGGCGGCGGCCTGCGCGACTCGCCCTGGCTCGCGGCGATCGGGCCCGGCTACGTCGACCTCGCCTTCCGGATCCTGCGCGAGACCGACCCGGCGGCGGCCGGCACGTGGAACGAGGACGCGGTCGAGCAGGGCGCCCCCTGGATGGAGGCCAAGCGGACCAAGGTGCTGCGGCGGCTTTCGGCGATGCGCGCCCGCGGCGTGCCGATCAAGCGCTTCGGCCTGCAATCGCACCTCACGAGCACGGTGCCGATCGACCAGGGCCAGCTCCGGCGCTTCCTCGCCGAGATCGGGGCGATGGGGCTCGGCATCGAGATCACCGAGTTCGACATCGACGACCGCGCCTTCCCCTCGGACGTGCCGACCCGCGACCGGATGGTGGCCGACTTCGCCCGGCGCTACCTCGACGTGGTGCTGGCCGAGCCCGCGACCCTCGATATCGTGAGCTGGGACATCTACGACCCCGACACGTGGCTGAACGACCATCCCTTCCGCAAGCGGCCGGACGGCCTGCCGCAGCGGGCCCTGCCGCTCGACGCGCGCTTCCAGCGCAAGCCCGTGTGGCACGCGATGCAGCGCGCCTTCCGCGAGGCCCCCGACCACGCGGCCGCGCGGGACAAGCTCAGGCGGGCGTGATCCGGGCCGCCTCGCCGAGCGCCGGCTCGGGCGGGCGGTCGGCGAGCAGGCGGCGGCGCAGGCGCGCGCAGGGGCGCTCGACGAGGGCGGACATCGCCCAGCACCACGCCAGCGTGGGCAGGAACGCGGCGAGCATCAGCGCGGGGCGGGACAGGCCGGGGGCGACGTGCAGCACCAGCGCGACCGCCGCCGCGTGCGCGAGGTAGAAGCTGTAGGACCACAGCCCGAGTTGGCGCAGCGGCCGGCTCGCGAGCAGCCGCACGACCGGCCCCGCCCCGTGCAGCAGGTAGGCGAAGGGCACGAACAGGGCGGCGCTCTGGAGCGTGTAGCGCAGGCTCTCGCGGAAGGCGGGATCGCGCACGGCCAGCGTGCCGAGGATCACCGCGAGGCTCAAGCCGACGTGCCACGCCCGCGGCCGCCACGCCCGGTCGGCGGGGATCACGGGGTTGTTCCACAGGCCGAGGCAGCAGCCGAACAGGATCGCGTCGATGCGGGTGTGGGTCCACGAGTAGTTCAGGCTGTAGTCGGCAAGCCGCCAGACGTTGAGGCCGCGGATGCCCAGGACGAGCACGCAGACGGCGAGGCAGGCGAGCGCCGCCCGGCGCGGGCGCGCGCGGCCGAGCCACAGGGCGAAGACGACGGGGAAGACGAGGTAGAAGTGCTCCTCGATGGCGAGGCTCCAGAGGGGCACCGGCAGCACCGCCTCGGTGCCGAACAGGCCGGGGTAGTTCGTCAGGAAGGTCACCTGCCCCAGCACCGCCGCCGGCTCGACCGGCATCCAGTCGAGCAGCCCGGCGGCGTAGAGCGCGCCCACGATCGCGAGCGTCAGGTAGAGCGGCGGCAGGATGCGCAAGGCGCGGCGGATGTAGAAGGCCCGCAGCGAGACGGTGCCCGCGGCCGCGCGCTCGATCCGCAGCAGCGTGGTGATCAGGTAGCCGCTGAGGAAGAAGAACACCGTGACGCCGAAGCCGCCCGGCACCACGTGGCTGTAGCCGCAATGGGCGGCGAACACGATGAGCACCGCCAGCGCCCGCACCCCGTCGAGCTGGGGCAGGTAGGGCATCGCGCGCGGGTAGCCGGCCGGCGCGGGCTCCGGGGCGGGCGGCATTGTCGCGGCGGGCGGCGTCATGGTGGGCAGATCCGGCGAGCCTTCTCACTACTACACGGGCGCGGGGGCGGCGGGCGCCCGGACCCGCGCCATGGTGAATCGGCGGCGGAGGAAAACGGTAACCATCCCGACCCATGATCGCCGCCGATCGCGCCGGTGGGCGCCGTCGGGAGAGTCGCGTCATGGTCCCGCCCCACCCCGTCCCGCCCCGCCCCCGCGCCCGCCTCCGCGCGGGCCTCTGCCTGCCCGCCCTGCTCGCGGGCCTCGGCGGGGCCCTCGCCCAGGGCGCCCCCGCGCCGACGCAACAGGCCGCTCCCGCGGCGGGGCCCGTCCCCGCCGCCGCAGCGGCGCCCGCCACGCCCGCGGCCCCCGTCCCGCAGCCGGCGACGCCGCCCGCGGCCGAGGCGGCCGCGCCGTCCGTCAAGCCCGCGGACACGCCCCCGAAGAAGCGGGAGCCGGCGCCGCTCGTCTACGCCAAGGTCTCCGCCGACCCGCTCCCGACGCTCACCCCCCGCACCTTCCTCGACACGCTGGCGGCGGCCGAGCGCTACGCGGCCTTCGCCGAGGCCGGCGGCTGGGAGCGGACCCCGGACGCGCTCGCGAGCCTCAAGCCCGGCGAGCGCAGCCCGGCGATCCCCGCCCTGCGCCACCACCTGACCCTCGTCGGCGACCTGCCCGCCAACGCGGCCCCGAGCGACCGGCTCGACCCGCCGCTTGTGGCCGCGATCGCCGCGTTCCAGGCCCGCCACGGCCTGCCCGACAGCGGCATTCTGGGCCGGCTGACGCTCAACGCGCTCAACGTTCCGGCCGAGACGCGCCAGCGCCAGCTCGCCGCCTCCGCCGCGCGGCTGATGGGCTCGAAGTTCCCGTTCGGCGAGCGCTACGTGACCGTGAACATCCCCTCGGCCACCGTCGAGGCGGTGGAGGGCGGCCAGGTCGTCCGCCGCTACGTCGCGGTGGTGGGTTCGCCCGACAAGGCGACGCCGGCGATCGAGACCCGGATCACCGACATCAACTTCAACCCGACCTGGACGGTGCCGGTCTCGGTGGTGAAGAACGAGATCATCCCGCAGATGCGCAAGAACCCGGGCTACTTGGCCAAGAACCGCATCCGCATCCTCGGCCCCGGCGGGATCGAGGTCGACCCGACCAAGGTGGACTGGGCGACCGAGAAGGCGGTGAACTACACGCTGCGCCAGGATTCCGGCCTCGACAACTCGCTCGGCCAGGTGCGGATCGATATGCCGAACCGCTACGCGGTGTACATGCACGACACGCCGGCCAAGTCGCTGTTCGCGCGCAGCGTCCGCTTCCACAGCCACGGCTGCGTCCGCGTCGGGCAGGTGAAGGAGTTCGTCGGCTGGCTCCTCCAGGGGGTCGAGGGGCCGAACGGTCCGGGCTCGGCCTGGGGGCCGATGGAGGTCGAGACCGGCATCGCCGACGGCGAGCGCCGCGACATCAAGCTGGCGAAGCCGGTCCCCGTCAGATTCGTCTACCTGACGGGCTATGGCGGCCCGGACGGGCGGGCGCATTTCCGCGACGACATCTACGGGCTCGACAGCCCCGCCCCCGCGACCACCGCCCCGGCTCCGGCCGCCGCCGCCGCCCGGCCGGCCGACCCGCCGGTGACCGGCGCGACCGGTCCGAAGGCCGCCGCCAAGAAGGCCGCCGAGCCTGCCGCGGCGCCGCGCCGCACTCTGGAATCGCTCCAACCTGCGCGCTGATCCCAACCCTGCCATGCACGGCGAAAGGAGGCGGAACATTCGAGGGGACCGGTCATTGCCGGTGTGAACGCGGCCGGCCCTTCCCCGCCCGGGAAGCGGCACGCTGCTGCGACACCCACAGCCAAGGAACCGGAGATACCCCATGGCCAAGGCCAAGCCGATCAGCCGCATCGAGAGCGACCGGCTCAACACCCCGACCGACCTCGACCCGAACGATACCAAGAAGATCGCCGAGGGCCTGACCGTCCTGCTGTCCGACCTGTTCGCGCTCTACATCAAGACCAAGAACTTCCACTGGCACGTCAGCGGCCCGAATTTTCGCGATTACCACCTGCTGATGGACGAGCAGTCGCAGCAGATCTTCGCGATCATCGACGCGGTCGGCGAGCGCGCCCGCAAGATCGGCGGCACCGTGCTGCGCTCGCTGGGCCAGGCCCATGCGCTGACCCGCGTGCCGGACAACGACGCCGAGTACGTGAGCCCGCTCGACATGCTCAAGGAGCTGCGGGACGACAACAAGGCGCTCACCGCCAACATGCGCGAGCTGCACGGCATCACTGACGAGGCCAACGACGTCTCCACCACCTCGCTGCTCGAGGAGTGGATCGACCAGTCCGAGGAGCGCACGTGGTTCCTCTACGAGGCGACCCGCAACGCCTCCGAGGGCGGCCACTAAATCCCACGTCCGGATCGACGATCCGAACAGCCCCGCATCCCCGGATGCGGGGCTTTTTCGTGGACTTGAGCGCGGCGTCGACCGTGCACGTCACGCTGTTTCGGTCGAGGGGCCGCGGTCGTCTCCGCTCGTCTTTGCGAGCGCAGCGAAGCAATCTAGCAGCGCCACGGTTTGAAGTCGCGCGCAGCCCTGGGTCGCTTCGCCTGCGGCTCGCGATGACGGCGCGGGCGGGGGGCGACCGAGCGATTTCAGCCGGAGAACGGCATCACCCCGCCGCGAGGTCGAGCCGCACCATCACCAGCCCCGGATCATCGGGATCGCGGCTCTGCGCGAAGCCGAGGCGGCGGCAGACGGCGAGCATCGGGCGATTCTCGGCGAGCACGCTGCCCTCGACGCGGCCGATGCCCTCGAAGCGCGCCCAGTCGATCATCAGGCGCATCAGCGCGTAGGCGAGGCCGGTGCCCCGGGCGTCGCGCCCGACGCCGATCGCGTACTCGCCGCTGTCGCGGTTGGCGTCGGCGTGCAGCCGGACCGCGCCGAGCATCCGCTCCGCCCCGTCGGCGCCGACCTCGACGGCGACGAAGGCGATGGCGCGGGCGTAGTCGAGCTGGGTCAGCCGGGCGAGGAAGGCGTGGCTGAAGGCCCGCACCGGCCCGAAGAAGCGCATGCGGACGTCCTCGGGATCGAGTCCCTCGAAGAAGGCGAGGAACAGCCCCTCGTCCTCCGGGCGCACCGGGCGCACCCGCACGGTGCGGTCCTTGACGTTGAGGAGCCGCACCCACTCCGCCGGGTAGGGCCGGATGGCGAAGCCCGGATGGCCGCGCCCGCGGCGGCCGTGATGCGCGTAGCGGCCGGGCTCCGGGCGGCCGATCCGCACCCGGGCGTCGAGGGCGAGGACGCCGGTCTCGTCGGCGAGCAAGGGGTTGATGTCGAGCTCGCGCACCTGGGGCAGGTCGGCGGCGAGCTGGGCGAGCTTCACCAGCGTCAGGGCGACCGCGCCGAGGTCGGCCGCCGGCACGTCCCGGTAGGCGGCGAGCCGCCGGGAGACCCGGGTGCGGGCGATGAGGTCGCGGGCGAGCGTCAGGTCGAGGGGCGGCAGGCCGAGCGCCCGGTCGTCGATCACCTCGACCGCGACGCCGCCGCGGCCGAACACCACCACGGGCCCGAACACCGCGTCCTCGGCGAGCCCGGCGATCAGCTCGCGGCGGCGCCCCCGCCGCACCATCGGCTGCACCGCGAAGCCGGTCACCCGCGCGTCCGGCCGCTCGCGCCGGGCCCGGGCCAGGATGTCCCGGGCCGCCTCGCAGACGGCGGCCTCGCTGGTCAGGTCGAGATGGACGCCGCCGATATCCGACTTGTGGACGATGTCCGGCGAGACGACCTTGAGCGCCACCGCCTCGCCGCGGGCGATGATCGGCCACGCCGCGGCGGCGGCGGCATCGATGTCGGGGGCCAGCGCGAGCGGCACGGTCGGGACGGCGTAGGCTTCGAGCAGGCCGTTCACGGCGATCGGATCGAGCCACGCCGCGCCCTGCCGCAGGGCGGCGGCGATGATCTGGCGCGCCCGGGCCGTGTCGGAGGAGAAGTCCCGCGGCAGCGAGTCGGGCGTGCGCATCAGGTCGTCCTGCGCCTCGCGGTAGCGCACGAGGTGGAGGAAGCCCTCGATCGCCTCGGAATCGGTGGCGAAGTGCGGGATGCCGGCCGCCGCGAAGGCCGCCTGCGCCGCCTCGTCCTCGCCGAGCGAGACCGCGAAGACCGGCTTCTTCCGCGTGCCGGTCCGCGCCCCGCGCACCGTGTCGGCGACCGCCGCGGCCACCGCCCCCGCCTGCGAGCGGGCGGTGGGGACGTGGACCGCCAGCACCGCGTCGCTCGCCCGGTCGGCGAGCAGCGGCGCCAGCGCGGCGGCGAAATCGGCGCCGCCCGCGTCGATGCCGAGATCCACCGGGTTGCCGGCCGGGCGCCCCGCGTCCGCCGGGAGATCGGCCAGGGTGCCGGCGCGGTCGGCGAGGCGGTCGGCGGCGAGCAGGCCGATGCCGCGGCCGTTGGTGAGGATCGCGAGGCGGCCGCCGGGGAAGGGGCGCTGGCGCCCGAGGGTCGCGACGGCGGCGAACATCTCGTCGAGATCCTGGACCGCGAGCAGCCCCGCCCGGCGGAAGGCTGCGGCGTAGACCGCGTCGGGCCGGGCCAGGGCGCCGGTATGCGTCACCGCGCTGCGCGTGTCGGGCAGGTGGCGGCCCGCCCGCAGCACCACCACCGGCTTGGCGCGGGCGCTCGCGCGGGCGGCCGACATGAAGCGGCGGGCGTCCTCCACCCGGTCGAGGCAGAGCAGGATCGCGCGGGTGCGGACGCAGCCGGCGAAGTGGTCGAGGCAGTCGGCCACGTCGATGTCGAGGGCGCCGCCGATCGCCATGACCGCCGAGAACCCGACCCCGTGGCGGGCCGCCCACTCGACGATCGCGGCGCAGACGGTCCCGGATTGCGAGATCAGGGCGATGTCGCCCGCCCCCGGCGCGTGGGCGAACAGGCTGGCGTCGAGCCGGGCCCCCGGCACCGTGAGCCCGGCGCTGTCCGGCCCGAGCAGGCGCAGGGAGTGGCCGCGGGCGATGGCGCGGGCACGGGGCCCCGGATCCTCGGGCTCGCGCCCGAGCCGCGCGGTGAGGATCACGGCGGCGGCCGCACCGCGCGCCCCGGCGTGATCGACGGCCTCCGGCACCGCGGCCGGGGGCACGGCGACGACGACGAGGTCGGGGGTCGTGGACAGGTCGGCGAGGCGCGGGACGCAGGGCAGCCCGTCGACCCGGTCGAGGTCGGGATGGACCGGCAGGATCGGGCCGGGGAAGCCCGCCCGCCGCAGGTTGTCCAGCACGCTGCGCCCGAGGGAGCCCGCCTCCGCGCCGGCCCCGACCAGGGCGATCGCCCGGGGCGCGAGCAGCCTGTCGAACCGGTAGGTGCTCACGCCCGCCCCGCCGGGGCGCCCGCACGCCTCATCCGGCCAGAGCCGGGGCGTCGATGCCGTCCGCCCGCATGTGCCGGTCCCTCCGCGCGACGCACCGGAAGCACGGCGCGTGCCGGCCCCGAGGCGGTTCCTGCGCGCAACGCCCCAGGCCGGGCGCCGTTCCTGCGCCCCGGCCGCGGACCGGCCGCGTACAGGGCTGGAGTATATTGAGGGTCCGGATCCGGGCAGTGTGCCGGATTTGTCAATCGATCGCGCGCATCAACACAGGACAGTCCGTTTGCATCTTGCCCTGCAACTGAGAAAGCCATAGGAGCGTCGTCTCAACAGCCACGCATCGGCCGTTTCATCGGCCGCTTCATCGGGCGTTCCACGCATCGCGGACGTCGAGCGGTCGCGGCTGCCTTCAGGAGGATATCGGGGCGATGGACGCGCAGACGGACGCGGAGATGGTGACCGGGCCGGACATCGACCCGCTCGCGATGACCGTCGACATCGTGGCGGCGTTCGTGAGCAACAACCGCGTGCCCGTCCCCGAGCTGCCGGCGCTGCTCGAAGCCGTGCACGCGACGCTTCAGGGGCTGTCGGCGCCGCGGGCCGAGCCGGAGGCGGCGCTGCGCCCCGCCGTGCCGATCCGGCGCTCGATCCAGCCCGACTTCCTCGTGTGCCTGGAGGACGGCAAGACGTTCAAGTCGCTGAAGCGCCACCTGCGCACCCGCTACGGCCTGACGCCGGAGGCGTACCGCGAGAAGTGGGGGCTGGGGCACGACTACCCGATGGTGGCGCCGAACTACGCCGCCGCCCGCTCCACCCTCGCCAAGACCATGGGGCTCGGCCAGCAGCGCCGGAAGGCGGCGGAGTAGAGCGATCCGGGCCGGAGCGGATCGCGGCTGCGCTCCGGTGCGCGCGGCCCGTCCGATCGTCCGGTCCACAGCTTTCCCGCCGGGATTCAGGCTCGGGCAAGGGCGCCCTGCGACGTAGGGCGGATCCGCCCGTCCCGAGACGCCCGATGCCGAGCCCGATGCCGCGAAGCGCCCCGCTCCGCGCGACGCCGCCCGAGGACGCCCCGCTCCCGCCGAGCCCCGTCGCCCGCCTGTTCTGGACGGCGGCCGCGGGCAGCGCCCTCTCGCTCTGGTACGGGCCGCCGGCCTTCGCCGCCACCGGGCTGGCGCTCGTGCTGGTGCTCGCCCGCCACCTCGACCGGCCGCGCCGCTTCCGGGCGCGGGTCCGCCGGATCGCCCGGGCGCATGCCGGGACGCTGGCGCTGCGGCGGCGGCAGGAGCGCTTCCACGACGCCTACGGCAACGCCATCGAGGACGGCTGGCTGCGCGAGCGGGCGTACTTCCTCGACCGCACCGTGGTGCCGCGGCTCGGGGCCCGGTTCGCCGACCTCGCCGCCTCGGCGCGGGGGCGCATGCTGGAGATCGTCGAGGCGGAGGCCGCCGCGGTCGCGCGCCCGGAGGAGGACGAGGCGCCCGAGGACGGCCTGGACTACGAGCGCTACTGCGCCGGGCGCCTGGAGCGGGCGGGCTGGCAGGTCCACCGGACGCCGCCGAGCGGCGACCAGGGCGCCGACCTCGTCGCGACCCGCGCCCGGTTCCGCCTCGTCGTGCAGTGCAAGCGGCTGGGCAAGCCCGTGGGCAACGCCGCGGTTCAGGAGGCCGCCGCCGCCCTGCACTTCTGGGCGGGCGACCGGGCGGCGGTGGTGACCAATGCCGGCTTCACCCCGGCCGCCCGCCGCCTCGCCGCGGCGACCGACGTGCTGCTCCTGCACCACGACGACTTGGATGATCTGGACGACACGGACGCTCCGGGCGATCGGGCCACGGGCGAGGTCGCGCCGGGTCCGGCGCGGCGCGGCCCGGCCAGGAGCCCGCACCACCGACGCCCTTGAAACGCGATGGACGCTAAACGCGATGGACGCTCAGGTCCGGCCGACCCCGCGCGGTCTCGGGACGATCGTGAGCAGGCGCGCGTACCGATCCGGCTCGATCAGCCACACGGATCGGATCGTCGGCGCGCGGCCGTCGAGACCGTGCAACGGCCCTTCGCAGATGATCCGCGTGGCGCCGACCGCGTCGATCGTCGTGCGCGTGTGCGGGGCTTCCGCGAAATGCCGGCTCAGTGCGTCCGCCAGGCGTTCCGGCTGCGACGCCGCGAAGCCGAACCGCATCAGGAAGGCGGCTTTCGACCCGCCCCTGGGATGCGTCGGATCGAGAAGATAGTCGACCACCTTCTCGCGCCGGATGCGCAGCCCGAGAACGCCGGGATGGTCACGCGTCACGGAGCGTGCCGGCCGATACGCCTCAGATCGGCGGGACGAACGACGGCGAGCGCCCCTTCCGGTACAGCGAACTCGATGCAGAAGGCGTCGCCGCCGTTCCACACGCCGACGATCGTGCCCTCCGTGCCGGCCGGCATCGTGTCGCCGTCATCCGTGACGACGGGCGCGAGGAGCACCACGTCGTCGAGGTCGCGGAGCAACGCCCCCGGCTCGTCCGTCCGCAGTTGGTACGAGAAGTCGACGGTCATGACCCCATTCTGGTGCGCGGTCGCCGCCGCCGCAATCCTGCGGCGCGCTCCGCACGAGCGCGCGGAGGTCGCGGGGGCTACGAGCCGTGATCGCGCTCGAACCGCCTCACAGCACCTTCAGCAGCGCCTCGGCTCCCGAGGCCTCGGCCTTCGAGGGGGTCTCCTCGACGTTGAGGAGGCGCACCACGCCGTCCTCGACGAGCATGGAGTAGCGCTTCGAGCGGGTGCCGAGGCCGAAGCCGGTGCCGTCCATGTCGAGGCCGACCGCGCGGGCGAAGTCGGCGTTGCCGTCGGCCAGGAACTCGATCCCCTCGGCGCCACTGGCCTTCGACCACGCGTCGAGCACGAACACGTCGTTGACGCTCGTCACCGCGACGGCGTCGATCCCGCGCGCCTGGATCTCGCCGCGCTTCTCCACGAAGCCCGGCAGGTGGTTGCGGTGGCAGCTCGGGGTGAAGGCGCCGGGCACGCCGACGAGGACCACGCGCCGGCCCTTGAACACGTCGTCGGTGGTGCGGGCCATCGGGCCGTCGGGGCCGATCACGCGGAAGGTCGCCTGGGGCAGGTGGTCGCCGACCTGGATCATCGCGGGTCCTCGGGCTGGCGCGCGGCCGGGCCGCGCGGGAGAATGCGGGCCTGACCTAGCGTGGCGGATCGGGCCTGTCGAGGATCGCGGGTTGTCCCGCGGCCGATCCGCCGGAACCCGGGCCGCGTCCCGTTTGCCCGCTGGACAACGGGTGGGGGCGGGCTAGCATGGGCGCATGCCGATCCCCCCGTCGCCGCAGCAGACCGCGCTCTCCGGCTCGAACTTCCTCGACGGCCAGTTCCTCGTGGCGATGCCGGGGATGGCCGACGAGCGCTTCGCCCGCTCGGTGATCTACATCTGCGCCCATTCCGCGGACGGGGCGATGGGCATCATCGTCAACAAGGCGGCGGCCGACATCAGCATGCCGGACCTGCTGGTCCAGCTCGACGTGGCGCCGGAGGCCGACGCGATCCGCCTGCGCGAGCGGGTCGGGCACATGCCGGTGCTGATGGGCGGGCCGGTGGAGGGCCGGCGCGGCTTCGTGCTGCACACCGACGACTTCCACATCCAGCAATCGACGCTGATCATCGACGACGGCATCTGCCTCACGGCGACCGTCGAGATCCTGCGGGCCATCGCCTCCGGCGAGGGGCCGGCGAGCGCGGTGCTGGCGCTCGGCTACGCCGGCTGGCAGGCGGGGCAACTCGAGAGCGAGATCATGGCCAACGGCTGGCTCAACTGCCCGGCCGACCCGGAGCTGATCTTCAACCCCGACCTCGACGCCAAGTACGAGCGGGCGCTGCGCGGCAACGGCATCGACCCGGCCATGCTGTCGATGACGGCCGGGCGGGCCTGACGCGCGCCCCGCGCCTCCGTAGCGCCCCGGCCGCCGCTAGAGCCGTTCCCGATCGCGTTGCAATCGTGCACGGCTCTAAGCCCTTGTTTTGACGCGCTCTCTCGCGCCGAGCCGGTGTCCACCTCGACGGAGAGCACTCTAAGCCGCCGCCGCTACTCGGCCGCCGGCCCGCCGCCCGCGGCGTCGGGGTTCATGCCCTCCACCGCGGGCTTCGGCCGGGGCTTGCGCGGGGCGGCCGCCGCGGTCGGCGCGGCGGTGTTGGCGCCGAGCCGCGTGGCGAGCGACAGCGACCGGTTCTCGGTGACGCGCAGGTGGCAGAAGCCGTGCGCGCCCTCGCGGGCGTAGGTGCGGCAGAGCTGCTCCCGGTCCGCGGAGAAGGCCGCCTGCTCGGTCACGATCGGGCGCATGTCCTCGCGGCGGGCGCGCTGGGTCATCACCTTGTAATTGTCGCGCACCGCCTTGTCGGCGACGCCGCGCGCCGCGTCGAACTCCCCCGCCCGCGGGATCAGGGTGGCGGCGGCCGGGCCCCACATGCCCGCCGGGGTGGTGGCGCAGTCGGCCGCGGAGAAGGTGCAGACCGGGCCGGAGCCGAGGGTCGAGACCAGCACCGCGCCCTCGGTCAGGTCGAAGCGCAGCGGGCACTCGGCGGCGGCCGCCTCGTAGCGGGGCACGCCCTCGGGCTTGCCCTCCGCGGTCAGGGGGATCGGGTTGCCCCCGGCGAGCGGCACCGTGCAGGACTCGGTCGGCTGCGAGATCTTGGTGCCCGGCAGCTTCACCCGCGCGGTCACGGCGCCGCCGCTGCGCTCCAGCTTCAGCGTGCCGGCCAGCCCGTTGAGCTGGAGATCCTGGCCGAGCACGCTCTCCTCGGCCGGCGCCTTGAGCACCACCGGCCCCCGGGGCGCGGGCGGGGCCCGCGGCGCCTCGGGGGCGGCGGTGCCGGGCTCGGCCGGGGCCGCCGGTGCGGCGGGGGCGCCCTCCGGCACCCCGCGCGGGGGGACCGGAGGCCGCTCGGGCTTGATGCCGAACAGGCGCTCGAAGAAGTTCTGGGCCTGCGCCGGAGCCGCGGCGAAGGGTGCCGCGAGCGGCGCCGCGAGCGCGAGGCCGGCCGCCAGGACGTGGAGCGGGAGTCTGCGGGTCGGGCACATCGGGCTCGGCAGGGGGCTCGGGCAAGAGGACTTGGAAGGGGACTTGGAAGGGGACTCGGAAAGGCGGCTCGGACGAGGGCCCTGACAGGAGCGGAGAAGCGGGGCCGGGCGAAGCCCTGTCCGGAGGGTTAACACGGCTTCGATGGCGCGGACGTGGCAGCGGAGCAACAAAATCCATCGCCGGCTCGCGAAATCCGGCCCGGCGGCGCTCGATTTTTCCCGCCGCGCAAGGGGATAGCGCGAGGCTGGGATCGGCGGCCGCGCGTTCGGCCCTCGCCTTGCGAGCCCGTGCCGAGCTTCTTATATCGCTCTCGACGCGGGATTATGCGCTGGATTTCAGCCGTTCGCGGCCCTTGATCCGGCCCGGGTCCCATACTCACATCAGCCACCACAGCTTCCACCCACCAGTTCTCACACGCCATGGGCCGAGCTGCTTCGGGGCTCGGCGGTCTGCTTGAACGCGACAGAAAAGGGATCCCACCATGGGTAAAGTCATCGGCATCGACCTGGGCACCACCAATTCCTGCGTGGCCGTCATGGAAGGCACGCAACCCAAGGTCATCGAGAATTCGGAAGGCGCGCGCACGACCCCGTCGATCGTCGCCTTCACCGACGACGGCGAGCGCCTCGTCGGCCAGCCGGCCAAGCGCCAGGCGGTCACCAACCCCGACCGCACGTTCTTCGCCATCAAGCGCCTGATCGGGCGCACCTTCGACGATCCCATGACCAAGAAGGACATGGGCCTCGTCCCCTACAAGATCGTCCGCGGCGACAACGGCGACGCCTGGGTCGAGGCCGACAGCAAGAAGTACTCGCCCTCGCAGATCTCCGCCTTCACCCTGCAGAAGATGAAGGAGACGGCCGAGTCGCACCTGGGCCAGCCGGTCACGCAGGCGGTCATCACGGTGCCGGCCTACTTCAACGACGCCCAGCGGCAGGCGACGAAGGACGCCGGCAAGATCGCCGGCCTCGAAGTGCTGCGCATCATCAACGAGCCGACCGCGGCGGCGCTGGCCTACGGCCTCGACAAGAAGAAGGCCGGCACCATCGCGGTCTACGACCTCGGCGGCGGCACCTTCGACGTGTCGATCCTCGAGATCGGCGACGGCGTGTTCGAGGTGAAGTCCACGAACGGCGACACCTTCCTCGGCGGCGAGGACTTCGACAACCGGATCGTCGAGTACCTGACGGCCGAGTTCAAGAAGGAGCAGGGCATCGACCTGACGAAGGACAAGCTCGCCCTCCAGCGCCTCAAGGAGGCGGCCGAGAAGGCCAAGATCGAGCTGTCGTCCGCCACGCAGACCGAGATCAACCTGCCCTACATCACCGCCGACAACACCGGCCCGAAGCACCTCGCGCTCAAGCTCAGCCGGGCCAAGTTCGAGAGCCTCGTGGACGACCTCGTGCAGCGCACGATCGAGCCGTGCCGCAAGGCGCTCAAGGACGCCGGCGTGTCGCCGGCCGAGATCGACGAGGTGGTGCTCGTCGGCGGCATGATCCGCATGCCGAAGATCCAGGAGGTGGTGAAGTCGTTCTTCGGGAAGGAGCCCCACAAGGGCGTCAACCCGGACGAGGTCGTGGCGATCGGCGCCGCGGTGCAGGCGGGCGTGCTCCAGGGCGACGTCAAGGACGTGCTGCTGCTCGACGTGACCCCGCTGTCGCTCGGCATCGAGACGCTGGGCGGCGTGTTCACCCGGCTCATCGACCGCAACACCACGATCCCGACCAAGAAGTCCCAGACCTTCTCCACGGCTGAAGACAACCAGAACGCGGTGACGATCCGGGTCTTCCAGGGCGAGCGCGAGATGGCGGCCGACAACAAGCTGCTCGGCCAGTTCGACCTCGTCGGCATCCCGCCGGCGCCCCGCGGCATGCCGCAGATCGAGGTGACCTTCGACATCGACGCCAACGGCATCGTGAACGTCACGGCCAAGGACAAGGCGACCAACAAGGAGCACCAGATCC
Source organism: Methylobacterium amylolyticum (assembly GCF_030700245.1). Classification (GTDB taxonomy): domain Bacteria; phylum Pseudomonadota; class Alphaproteobacteria; order Rhizobiales; family Beijerinckiaceae; genus Methylobacterium. The sequence goes on along the minus strand of NZ_JAUYZI010000009.1, from coordinate 47,668 downwards.
GCATCCAGGCGTCGGGCGGCCTCTCGGACGCCGACATCGAGCGGATGGTGAAGGACGCCGAGGCCAACGCCGAGGCCGACAAGAAGCGCCGCGAACTCGTCGAGGTGAAGAACCAGGGCGAGAGCCTCGTCCACTCCACCGAGAAGTCGGTGAAGGAGTACGGCGACAAGGTCTCCCAGGCCGACAAGGACGGGATCGAGACCGCGATCACCGCGCTCAAGACCGCGCTGGAGGGCGAGGACGTCGAGACCATCAAGGCCCGCACCACGGACCTGATGCAGGCCTCGATGAAGCTCGGCGAGGCGATGTACGCCGCGAGCCAGGCGGCGGGCCCGGACGCCGCGGCGGCCGGCCAGGGCGAGGCCAAGAAGGACGACGTCATCGACGCCGACTTCCAGGAGGTCGACGACAAGGACCAGAAGAAGCGCGCCTGAGGCGCTTCCTCGACCGACGCGCGGGGCCGGAGCGATCCGGCCCCGTCCTTGTTCGCGCGGCCCGACGGAGCGCCGTCCCGGCCCGGCCGCACGGTCGCGGACCGGCGGTTCCGTGGTAGAGACGGCGCGATTCTCCGAGCGGATGCGGACGGGCACCTGAGGGCGGGATGTCGAAGCGGGACTATTACGAGGTTCTGGGGGTCGCCAAGACCGCCAGCGACGGGGAGATGAAGGTCGCCTTCCGCAAGCTCGCGATGAGCTATCATCCCGATCGCAATCCCGGCGACAAGGAAGCCGAGATCAAGTTCAAGGAGATCAACGAGGCCTATCAGTGCCTCTCGGACGGGCAGAAGCGCGCCGCCTACGACCGCTTCGGCCACGCCGCCTTCAGTCAGGGCGCGGGCGGGGGCCCCGGATTCGGCAACGAGTTCGGCGACTTCATGTCCGACATCTTCGACAACTTCTTCGGCGACGGCCGGGGCGGCGCCGCCGGCGGCGGCCGCGGCCGCGGCGGGGCGCCCGGGCGGGAGCGCGGCGCGGACCTGCGCTACAACCTCGAGATAACCCTGGAGGAGGCCTTCACCGGCAAGGCCGAGACCATCAAGATCCCGACCTCGGTGACCTGCGAGGCCTGCTCGGGCTCCGGCGCCAAGCCCGGCTCGAAGCCGCGCACCTGCCAGACCTGCGCCGGCTACGGCCGGGTGCGGGCCGCGCAGGGGTTCTTCGCCATCGAGCGCACCTGCCCGAACTGCCACGGCCGCGGCGAGGTGGTCGACGACCCCTGCCCGTCCTGCCAGGGCGCGGGCCGGGTCAACCGCGAGCGCACCCTGTCGATCAACGTGCCGGCGGGCGTCGACGACGGCCTGCGCATCCGGCTCGCGGGCGAGGGCGAGAGCGGGCTGCGCGGCGGCGGGCCCGGCGACCTCTACGTGTTCCTGTCGATCAAGCAGCACGAGTTCTTCCAGCGCGACGGCGCCGACCTGTTCTGCCGGGTGCCGATCTCGATGGTCACCGCCGCCCTGTCGGGGGAGATCACCGTGCCGGTGATCGACGGCTCGCAGACGCAGGTGCGCATCCCCGCCGGCACCCAGACCGCCAAGCAGTTCCGCATCAAGGGCAAGGGCATGCCGGTGCTGCGCGCGCGCGATGTCGGCGACCTCTACATCCAGGTGTTCGTCGAGACGCCGCAGAACCTGACCAAGCGCCAGCGCGAGCTGCTCCAGGAGTTCGATCAGTCGGCCTCGCCGGAGAACCACCCGGAGTCGGAGGGCTTCTTCTCGAAGGTCCGCGACTTCTTCGGCGCCGCTCGGGCGTGACGGTCCGCTCCCGCCGGCCGGACGCGGCGCGGCGGGCCGGATCCAAACCGTGGCAGGCCGGTTATGCATCCGGCCAGGATGATGCGCGTCCCTATGGCGCGCGGACCCAGGGTGTGCGTACCTCCGGCGCGCGTACCTAGGCGCCGGACGAGCTTGACTGTAAGAGCGCTCCGTCGTCAGCCTCTCTTCCTCCCACCCGGCATCAGGGAATCAGGACTTGCCGCCGCTCCGCCGCACCAGTGCGAAGATTCCCGGCGCGAGGGCCCAGGTGTCGGGGCCGCGGCGCGACTCGCTGGAGGACGAGGCGCGGTTCCTGCGCTCCTGGCTGGAGCGGCCGCTGGTCACCGGGGCGGTGACGCCGTCGGGCAAGATGCTCGCTCGCACCATGGCCGCCTACGTCGATCCGTCCCGCACGGGTCCAGTGGTCGAGCTCGGTCCCGGCACCGGCCCGGTGACCGAGGCGCTGATCCGGCGCGGCGTGGCGCCCGAGCGCCTGCTGCTCGTCGAGTTCAACCCCGATTTCTGCCGGCTGCTGCGGCACCGCTTCCCCGGCGTCACCGTGATCCGCGGCGACGCCTACGACATCCGCGCGACCCTCGAATCCGCGCTGGCCGAGCCCGCCGCCGCGACGATCTCCAGCCTGCCGCTGTTCACCAAGCCCCTGGAGCAGCGCCTCGACCTGCTGAACGCCGCCCACGACCTGATGCAGCCGGGCGCGCCGTTCGTGCAGTTCACCTACGCGGTGGTGCCGCCGATCCCGGCCCGCTGCGAGGCCGGCAGCTACACCGCCGACCGCTCGAACCGGGTGTGGCTGAACCTGCCCCCGGCCCGGGTGTGGGTCTACCGCCGGCCCTGACCGCCCGCCTCCCTGAACTCGGTCTGAAGACCCGGATCACGTCCGCGTCATCCGCGGTGCGCCACACCTGTCCCATGCCCGGGCGCGGTCCCGCATCCGGCAGCAGACAGGAAGGATCCTCGATGGTCTCGACCTCCGCCCGCACCCGCCTCCTCGCCGTCGCCGCGGCGCTCGGCCTGCTGGCCGCCCCGGCGATGGCCGCCCCGCTCGCGCGCGACGCCGGCCTCGGCGACGGCCGCGACGGCGTCGTCGCCGTGCAGTACGGTTACGGCTACGGCCACCACGGTGGCTGGCGCCGCCATCACCACCACCATCACCACGGCTGGGGCCACCGGCGGCACTGGGGCCACCATCACGGCCCGCGCTGGGGGCACCATCACCACCATCGCGGCCACTGGGGCCACCGCCGCCATCATCACTGGTAGGACGGCCGGGGCCCGGATCTCAGCCGGCCCCGATCCGCTCGACGATCGCCGGCCCGCCGGGGGGCGCCTCGCCCGCCCGGTAGGCCGCACGCAGCGCCGCCTCGGCCCGGTCGGCGGACGCCTCGTCCGCCGCGTGCACGGTCCCGAGGCGGTCGCCGGACGCCTCCCCGGGCCGCGCGAGATCGGTGAAGCCGACCCGGGGATCGATGCCGTCCTGCGGCCGGGTGCGGCCGCCGCCGAGCCCGATCACCGCGAGGCCGACCGCCCGCGCGTCCACGGCCGCGATCGAACCCTCGCGCCGCACCTCTCGGCGGACCGGCGCCACCGGCAAGTGCTTTGCCGGCTTCTCGACGAGGTCGGCGGGACCGCCCAGCGCCGCGACCATGCGCGAGAACATCTCGGCGGCCCGGCCCGAGGCGAGGCTCGCCTCCAGCGCCGCCACCGCCTCGGCCGGGGTCGCGGCGAGGCCGCCGACGCGCAGCATCAGCGCCCCGAGTTCGAGCGTGACGGCGTGGAAGCGCGGCTCGCGGCGCGCGCCGGTGAGGTAGTCGACCGCGTAGGCGACCTCCAGGGCGTTGCCGGCGCTGGAGGCGAGCGGCGCGTCCATGTCGGTGATCAGCGCGGCGGTGGAGAGGCCGGCGCCCTCGGCCACGGTGACGATGCTTTCGGCGAGCGCTCGCGCGCCGCTCGGATCCACCATGAACGCGCCCGAGCCCAGCTTCACGTCCATCACCAGCCCGTCGAGCCCGGCCGCGAGCTTCTTCGACAGGATCGAGGCGGTGATCAGGTCGAGGGATTCCACCGTCCCGGTCACGTCGCGCACGGCGTAGAGGCGCCGGTCGGCGGGCGCGATCTGCTCGGTTTGGCCGATGATCGCGCAGCCCACATCCCGCACGATCCGCTGGAAGGTCGCGGGATCGGGGGCGACGTCGTAGCCGGGGATGCTCGCGAGCTTGTCGAGGGTGCCGCCGGTGTGGCCGAGCCCGCGGCCGGAGATCATCGGCACGTAGCCGCCGCAGGCCGCCACCATCGGCGCGAGGGCCAAGCTCACCGCGTCGCCGACGCCGCCGGTGGAGTGCTTGTCGAGGACCGGGCCGGGCAGGTCCCAGCGCAGCACGGTGCCGGAGCGGGTCTTGGCCCGGGTCAGCGCCACCCGCTCGGGCAGCGTGAGGCCGCGGAAGAACACCGCCATGGCGAAGGCCGCCGCCTGCCCCTCGGTGACCGTGCCGTCGGTCAGGCCCTGGACGAAGGCGGTGATCGCCGCCTCGTCGAGGGTGTGGCCGTCGCGCTTGGCGCGGATGATCTCCTGCGGCAGCCGCACGCTCACGAATCCCGCGCCGCCATCAGGGCGCCGAACAGGCTGCTCGCCCCGAGCCGGAAGGTTTTTTGGGATGCCCAGCCCGGGCCCATGATGCGGTCGGCGAGGGCGAGGTAGAGGGCGGCATCCGCCACTGTGCGCAGGCCGCCGGAGACCTTCAGCCCGGCGGGCCGGCCGCTGGCGCGGATCTCGGCGAGCATCGCTTCGGCCGCCTCCGGGGTCGCCGAGACCGGGCTCTTGCCGGTCGAGGTCTTCAGGAAGTCGGCGCCGGCTTCGAGGGCGAGGCGGCTCGCCGCCCGGATCGTTTCGGGCGCGCGCAGCTCGCCCGTCTCCAGGATGACCTTCAGCACCGCGTCCGGGCAGGCGTCGCGGGTCGCCTCGACCACGTCGCGGGCGGTCCCCGCGTCGCCGGCCAGGAATGCGCGGTAGGGCAGGACGAGGTCGATCTCGTGCGCCCCGTCGCGGCAGGCTTCCGCCGCGTCGTCGGCGGCCGCGGCGGAATCGGTGCCGCCGGCGGGGAAGTTGATCACCGTCGCCACCGGGATGCCGACGCCCCGCAGCGCCCGCGCGCACTGGTCGACGAAGCGCGGCCAGACGCAGACGGCCGCCACGCCGCCGAGCCGCGCGTCCCGGCACAGGGCGGCGGCCTTCGCCTCGGTGCAGGCGTCGCCGAGGTCGGTGAGGTCGAGGAGCGGCAGGGCGCGGGCGGCGACCGCGCGCGGGTCGAACTCGGTCATGCGTCTCCCTCCTCCGGCGGCAGGCCCGCGACGAAGGCCGCGATCAGGCGGGCGAGGTCGCCCGCCGCGCGGGCGGCCACCGCTTTCGTCTCGGCGTGGTGCGGCGCCCCGCCCGCGATGCCCGCCGCGAGGTTCGTCACCGCCGAGACCGCCGCCACCGGCAGGCCGAGGAAACGCGCGAGGATCACCTCGGGCACCGTCGACATGCCGACGAGGTCGGCGCCGAGGATCCCGGCCATCCGCACCTCGGCCGGCGTCTCGAAGCTCGGGCCGGAGAACCACGCGTAGACGGCGTCCGGCAGATCCAGGCCGCAGGCCGAGGCGGCCGCCCGCAGGCCCGCGCGCAGCCCCGGATCGTAGGCCCCGGTCATCGGCACGAAGCGCGCGTCGCTGGCCTCGCCGATCAGCGGGTTGAGCCCCGAGAGGTTGATGTGGTCGGCCAGCACCGCGAGGCGGCCGGGCCCGACCTCCGGGCACAGGGAGCCGGAGGCGTTGGTCAGCAGCAGGCGCCGGGCCCCGAGCGCCCGCGCGCATGCGAGCGGCACCCGCATCGCGCCGGCGTCGCCGCGCTCGTAGGCGTGCGCCCGCCCCTCGAACACCAGCACCGGCCGGCCGGCGATCCGCCCCCGGTGCAGCCGGCCGCGATGCCCGCTGACCCCCGCCCCCGGAAAGCCCGGGATTCTTTCGTAGTCCAGGGCTTGCGCGTCATCGAGGCTGGCCGCGACCGTCCCGAGACCGGTGCCGGTGACGATCGCGCAGGCGTAGGGCCCGGAAAAACCCGCCGCCCGCAGGGTAGTGACCGCTTCGGCCTCAGACATCGAGCGTCTCCGGCCCGAAGGAGGCGGGCAGCAGCGCCTCCAGCGTGAAGCTCCGGATCACGCCCTCCGGGCCCGCCGCGTGGACCGGGGTGTCGGGGGCGGCGAACTCGCGGATGCGCTGGCGGCAGGCGCCGCACGGGGTGACCGGGCCGGCTCCCGCGGCGCAGACCAGGATCGCGGCGATGCGCCGGCCGCCCGCGGCGACCATCGCGGCGACCGCCCCCGCCTCGGCGCAGGTGCCCACCGGGTAGGCCGCGTTCTCGACGTTGCAGCCGGCATGGATGCGGCCGGCCTCGTCGCGCAGGGCGGCGCCGACGGGGAAGCGCGAGTACGGCGCGTGCGCGCGCGACCGGACATCGCGCGCGGCCTCGAACAGGGCCGCGAGCCCGTGGTCCTCCGCTCCGGTTGCCTCGCCCTGCATCGGTGATGTTTGGCACCGGGCGCGACGGAAAGTCGAGAGGCGGCGGCCTCCGGGCGGGCCCGGCTCAGCGCGGGGTGGTCGGGCCGGCGCCGAGGAGGTTGGCCGCCCGGGTCAGCGCGGCGTCGTCCCGGGACCCGCTCAGGGCGTAGGCGGTGTCGCCCGCGGTCCAGGACAGGACGGCGCCGTCGACCGAGTCGGTCATCGCCGCCGGGCCGCTGCGGCCGTTGCGGGTGGCGAACAGGGAGGTCTCGCCGAGATCGCCGGACTCGAAGGCGATCTCGATGCCGGGGCCGTGGCGGGACGGGAAGATCTGCAGGTCGCGCACCTGCCAGCCCTCGGGCAGCGGCGGGAGGACGATGCCGGTCGCGGCCCGGATGCGGGCCCGGTCGTAGGGCGCGGTCTCGCCGCTCGCGGCGAGCGTCATGCGCAGCTTGGCCGCGGCGCGGGCCTGGCGGGCATCCTCGATCAGGGCCGGGTCGGCGGCGGCGGCCAGGGTGTCGGGCACGCCGAACCGGCCGATCTCGTCGTGGGCGAGCCAGCCCGCGCCGACCAGCACGGCGATGGCGGCGGCGCGCTTCAGGCGGGAGGCGACCCGGCGCCAGCGGAACGAGCGGTCGAGCCGGCGCGCCAGGGCGCGGTTGCGCTCGGGCCCCGGCCCGGGGACCTGCGCGAAGCAGGCGCGCAGGGCGTCGCGGTCGTGCAGGTCGGCCATCACCCGGGCCGCGGACTCGGGATGGGCGGCGAGATGGGCCTCGACGTCGAGCCGGCGCATGGGGTCGAGCTGCCCGTCGACGAAGGCGATGAGATCGCTGTCAGTGATCGGATCGATCATCGGTGAAGTCCTCGGTTCCGGCGCCCGCGGATGGTCCCGCGAGCCGGCCGATCGTGCATGCGGGGGCTTTGCGCCTCACGCGCCCCCGGCGGCGCGGCGCGGGGACGCCTCATCCGGAGGGTCGGCCGGGGGATCCGCGGAGACGAGCCGCAGGGCCGGCCGGGCCCGGGCCGGGGGAGGATCCGGGTCCGCCGCCCGGGCCGAGCGCCCCCCCTCCTCGAACGCCCGGAGCGCCGCCCGGCCCCGGCCGAGGCGGGACATCAGCGTGCCGATCGGGATGCCGAGCACCGCGGCGGCGTCGGCGTAGGCCATGCCCTCCAGCGTCACGAGGTGGAGCGCGGCGCGCTGCTCCTCCGGCAGGGTCAGGAAGGCCTCGCGGATCTGGGCGAGGCGGACCTGCCCCTCCTGCGCGGGAGGCGCCCGGTCGTCGCTCATCTGCACCAGGGCGTCGGCGTGGCGGGCCTCCACCTGGCGGCGGCGCTGCTCGTCGATGAAGGCGTTGTGCAGCACCGTCATCATCCAGGTGCGCAGGTTGGTGTTCGGGCGCAGGGAACCCTGCGATTCCAGCGCCCGCACCAGGGTATCATGCACGAGGTCGTCGGCGCGCAGCGCGTCGCGGGTGAGCGAGCGGGCGTAGCGGCGCAGCGGCCCCAGCAGTTCGACGATGTCCGGGCGCTTGTGCTTGTCGAGCATAATGGGGTGAACGTCGCGCCGCCCGCATTTAATCCCTGCCTGCGACCGCCGACAGGGATCGGGGTCCGGATCAGGCCGCGCGGACGGTGTCGAGGAAGCTCCGGACCTCGGCGTCGAGATGCTCGGCCTGGACCGAGAGTTCGGAGGCCGAGCCCAGCACCTGGGCGGCGGCGGCGCCCGCGCTGTCGGCCGCCTCGGCAACCCCGGCGATGTTGGCGGCGACCTCCCCGGTCCCGGTCGAGGCCTGCGTGACGTTGCGCACGATCTCCTGCGTGGCCGCCCCCTGCTCCTCGACCGCGGCGGCGATGGCGGTGGCCAGCGCGCTCATCTCGTCGATCCGGCCGACGATGGCGTCGATCGCGCCCGCCGCATCCCCCGTCGCGGACTGGATCCCGCCGATCTGGCGCCCGATCTCGTCGGTGGCCCGGCTCGTCTGGGCGGCGAGTTCCTTCACCTCGGCGGCGACCACCGCGAAGCCCCGGCCCGCCGCGCCGGCGCGGGCCGCCTCGATGGTGGCGTTGAGCGCGAGCAGGTTGGTCTGCGCGGCGATGCCGGAGATCAGGCCGACGATGTCGCCGATCCGGGCCGCCCCCTGCCGCAGGGTCCCGACGATCTCGGCCGACCGCCCGGCATCGGCGACCGCCGACTGGGCGAGGCTCGCCGAGGACTGCACCTGCCGCCCGATCTCCGTGACGCTCGATCCGAGTTCCTCCGCCGCGGCGGCGACGGTCGCCACGTTGGTGCCGGCCTGCGTCGCGGCGGCGGCGACGGTGGTGGACTGGCTGGCCGTCTCGGTGGCCGCCGCGCTCATCGCCTCCGCGGTCGCCCGCAGCTCGGTCGATGAGGCGGAGACCGAGCGCACGATGCCGCCGACCGCCCGCTCGAAGCCGTCGGCGAGCTCGCGCATGGCGGCCCGGCGCTGCGCCTCCATGCCGGCCCGCGCCAGCGCCGCCTCCTCCTCCAGCCCCTTCGTCCGGGCGAGGTTGTCGCGGAAGATCTGCACCGCGTCGGCCATGGCGCCGATCTCGTCCCGGCGGCCCACGCCGGGCACGGCGACGTCGAGGTCGGATCCGGCGATCCGGCCCATCGCGTCGGTCATGCGGCGGATCGGCCGGCTGATCCCGAGATGGAGGAGCACGAGGCCCGCCAGCGCGATGACCAGCATCAGCCCGAGGCTCGCCCAGTTGGCCAGCCGCGAGGCGGCGATGGCGTCCGCCGAGGCGGCGGACCGCTCCTTCAGCAGGGCGCTCTCCGCGTCCGCGATCTCGGCGGCCTTGGCGCGCAGCCCGTCCATCGCGGCCTTGCCGGCGCCCGAGCTCTCGACGCGGCGGGCCTCGGCCTGGGTCATCGGATCGCCCATCAGGGCGATCTCGCGGTCCGCCACCGTGTCGCTCCACCGCTTGGCCAGGGTCTGGAGTTCGGCGAGGCGCGCCTGCTGGACGGGATTGTCCGCCGTGAGGCGCTTGGCCTCCGCCCAAGCCGTCGCGAACGCCTCGCGGCCGCGGCGCTCGGGCTCGAGGAAGGCGGGGTCGGCCGAGATGAGGTAGCCGCGCAGGCCGGTCTCCCGGTCGACCATCGCGCCGGTCATCCGGGTCACCTGATTGAGGACCTGGTACGTGTGGTCGGTCCAGGTATTCGTCCGCTCGATCGTGTCGTTGCTGCGCAGGGACACCGCGGAGACGCCGAGGGTGACGGCGACCATGCCGGCCGTGACCAGACCGATCTTCACGCCGATCTTGAGGTCGGCCATCCGGGTCAACATGAAGCTCTCCTTGGCGTTCGCGCCGAGCAGGCGAGAAATGCAACGCCTCGCTGCACTGTGGAGCCGATACGTGCGGACGCTTAAGTGGCCGTTAATCCATCACGCCACGTCCAGTTGTAGTTGTATTTCCCGTAGTAGATCGAAAATTGTACCTTCGGTTGCATGAGGCACCCGGACGCGGCGGCCGTCCAGCCGCCGGTCCGATCCGGTTCCCGGGCTTACCGGGGCCTACTGGTAGGCCTGCCGGAGGTCGATCGTGCTCTGCCGGCCGACCTGCGCGAAGTGGCGCGCGAGCCAGTCCTGCGCGGCGGCGCGGCCCCGGTCGCGCAGGCGCTGGAGCCCCGCCCAGCGGGCGTCGAGCTTCGAGGCGGCGTTGGAATCCTCCAGCGCGTCGGTTCCGTCGATGCGGTGGACGAGCACCCGCCGGTAATCGCCGCGGCCGAGCGTGCCCTCCTCGATCAGCCCGTCGACGAAGTCGATCGCCCGCAATTCGCGCATCAGGTTGGCGTTGAAGGTGATCTCGTTGAGCCGGTCGCGGATCTCGGCCTCGGTGCGGGGGGTCTCGCGGCGCTCCACGGGGTTGATCTGCACGAGCAGGATATCCCGGGTCCGCGCCGCCCGGTGCAGGGGATAGAGCGGCGGGTTGCCGAGATAGCCGCCGTCCCAGTAGGGCACGCCGTCGATCTCCACCGCCTGGAACACGGTCGGCAGGCAGGCCGAGGCCATCAGGTGGTCGGCGGTGAGGCGCTCGCGCTCGAACACCGCGAGCTTGCCGGTCCAGACGTTGGTCGCCGAGACGAACAGGCCGGCGGTGTCGGCCGCGCGCAGCCGCTCGAAATCGACCTGCCGGTCCAGCGCCTTGCGCAGCGGGTTGATGTTGAGCGGGTTCGACACGTAGGGGCTGGGCTGGAGCGCCTTGCCCCAGAACTCGGCCACCGGGTTGCCCTTGAACAGGCCGAGCACGCCGCTGACGACGCTGCGCTGCGCCGGCCCGAGATCGCCGTCGAGGCTGACCTCGCGCCAGAACCGCTCCAGCCCGGCGCGGGCCCCGTCCGGGCCGCCCTCCAGCCAGCCGTCGACCAGCACGACGGCGTTCATCGCCCCCGCGCTCGCCCCGGTCACCGCCTCGAAGGCGAGGCGCCCGTCCTCGATCAGCGCGTCGAGCACGCCCCAGGTGAAGGCGCCGTGGGCACCCCCGCCCTGGAGCGCCAGGGCGACGGGCTTCTCGGCCCGGGGACCGGCCAGGACGTGGCCGGGGGCCGCGGCGGCGGGCGCGGCCCGATCGCCCTCCGGAATCGCGGTCGCCGGGTTGTGCGGCTCGGGGCCGCCGGACTGCGTCGGCATGTCGACCTCCTGCGTCGTCGAACCCGGAGAGATGGGTTGCTGCAACGCAGCATCAACCACCGCTATTGTGCAGCGCAGCATGCAACCGGGGCATGCGCGCCGGCCGCGCGTCGCCGGTCTCCCCGAAGGTCCTTGGCCGAAGGTTCCGCGGTCCGTTTCGCCGCAATCGCGCAACAGCGGCGGGCAAACCCGCCCCCGCGAACAGTGTTCAACCTCGACATCGCCACACTTCTGCGACATGAGGCGGTGGGAGCCGGCATGCGCCCGGTCGGCTTGACGCCGCGCCGCGTCGACCGCAGCTAACGCTCTGCACCCACGCGTTCGCGCCGCGTGGCGGGCTCGTTCGAACCGGGCCGCACCGACGCCCCGGCGTCCGCACGCAGGTCCACCGTACGAAGGTCCACGATGGAAGCCATGGAAGCCCTCCGCCCCGAGACCGCGAACCCGCTGGCCAGCACCGGCCCGGAGATCGCCGGACCGGCCCCGCGCCACCGCACGGTGGGCGTCACCATCGGCGCGGGCGAGGGCGCGGTGACCGTCGGTGGCGGGGCGCCGATTGTCGTCCAGTCGATGACCAACACCGACACGGCCGACATCGACGGCACGGTGGCGCAGGTCGCCCAGCTCGCCCGGGCCGGCTCGGAGCTGGTGCGCATCACCGTCGACCGCGACGAGGCCGCCGCCGCCGTGCCGAAGATCCGCGAGCGCCTCGACCGGATCGGCGTGCACGTGCCGCTGATCGGCGACTTCCACTACATCGGCCACAAGCTCCTGTCCGACCACCCGGCCTGCGCCGAGGCGCTGGCCAAGTACCGGATCAACCCCGGCAACGTCGGCTTCAAGGAGAAGAAGGACACCCAGTTCTCGACCATCATCGAGCAGGCGATCCGGCACGGGAAGACCGTGCGGATCGGCGCGAACTGGGGCTCGCTCGACGGCGAGCTGCTGACCCACCTGATGGACGAGAACGCCCGCTCCCCGAAGCCGATCGACGCCCGCGCGGTCATGCGCGAGGCGATGGTCCGCTCGGCGCTCGGCTCGGCGCGGCGCGCCGAGGAACTCGGCCTGCCGAAGGACCGGATCATCCTCTCGGCCAAGGTCTCGGCGGTGCAGGACCTGATCGCCGTCTACCGCGAGGTCGCGCGCCGCGGCGACTACGCCATCCATCTCGGGCTGACCGAGGCGGGCATGGGCTCGAAGGGCATCGTCGCGGCCTCGGCGGCCATCGGCGTGCTGCTGCAAGAGGGCATCGGCGACACGATCCGCTACTCGCTCACCCCCGAGCCCGGCGGCGACCGGACCGTGGAGGTGAAGGTCGCGCAGGAACTGCTGCAGACCATGGGCTTCCGCACCTTCGTGCCGCTGGTGGCCGCCTGCCCCGGCTGCGGCCGCACCACCTCGACCACCTTCCAGGAACTCGCCCGCGACATTCAGAACTGGATCACCACCTCGATGCCGGAGTGGAAGAAGACCTATCCGGGGGTCGAGGGCCTGAACGTCGCGGTGATGGGCTGCATCGTCAACGGCCCGGGCGAGTCGAAGCACGCCGACATCGGCATCTCGCTGCCCGGCACCGGCGAGGCGCCCTCCGCCCCGGTGTTCATCGACGGCAAGAAGGCGATGACGCTGCGCGGCGCGAGCCTCGCCAAGGATTTCGAGGCGATCGTGGTCGACTACATCGAGCGCCGCTTCGGCCAGGGCGGGACCCGCACCGCGGCGGAGTGACGGCTTGGCCTGCGAGGTCTCCCCCGCCCTTCGCGAGCGCGGCCCGTCCACCCGACGCGGCCGCGTTTTCATGCGGACCGCCGCCCCACCTTCGCACCCGCACACGGTTTCCGGCCGCCCGGGGCCGTGATAGCAAGGCCGCACGATGCCGCGAGCGGCTGGCGGACACCCCGCGGCGGCGCGGCCCCACGAGCCCTCACGCGTCGCGCCGGCCGCGCCCGAGTCTCCGACATCCCGCATGAGCCAGACCGCGAATCCGGGCGCCTCCGCCCAGCCCGCCGCCGCGCCCGCCACCGGCGAGGGCGGGGCCGCCCCGGCCGGCGCCCTCGACGCGCCGGAGAAGGCGCAGACGCAAGCCGGCCATGCCGGCTTCTGGACGCTGCTCGTCGGCTCGGTCGGCGTCGTCTACGGCGACATCGGCACCAGCCCGCTCTACGCGTTCCGCGAGGCCCTGGTCCCGGCCCGGACCGACGGGATCCTGCTCGCCGAGGAGGTGATCGGCACCGTCTCGCTGATCCTGTGGGCGCTGTTCCTGATCGTCACGATCAAGTACGTCACGATCCTGCTGCGCATGGACAACAACGGCGAGGGCGGCATCCTCTCGCTGATGGCGCTGGCCCGCAAGGCGATGGGCGGCTCGCGCATCGTGTTCCTGCTCGGCCTGCTCGGCGCCTCGCTGTTCTACGGCGACGCGGTGATCACCCCGGCGATCTCGGTGCTCTCGGCGGTGGAGGGCCTGAAGCTCGTCACCCCCGCCTTCGAGGAATACGTGCTGCCGATCACCATCGGCATCATCGTCGCCCTGTTCCTGGTGCAGAACCGCGGGACGGGGAAGGTGGCCGCGTTCTTCGGGCCGGTCACGATCGTCTGGTTCCTGGCGATGGCGCTGGCGGCGCTGCCGCACATCGTCCTGCACCCGGAGGTGTTCCGGGCGGTCAACCCGTGGCACGCGGTCCACTATCTCGTCGGCCACGGCTCGGGGGCGCTGATCGCCCTCGGCGCGGTGTTCCTGGCGGTGACCGGCGCCGAGGCGCTGTTCGCCGACCTCGGCCATTTCGGGCGCCGGCCGATCCAGGTGGCGTGGGTGTGCCTCGTCTTCCCGGCGCTGGCCCTGAACTATCTCGGCCAGGCGGCCCTGGTGCTGGAGAAGCCCGACACCTCCGATCCGTTCTTCCAGCTCGTGCCGGCCTGGGGGTTGCTGCCGATGGTGGTGCTCGCCACGATCGCCACGGTGGTGGCGAGCCAGGCGGTGATCACCGGTGCGTTCTCCCTGTCGCGGCAGGCGATCCAGCTCGGCCTGCTGCCGCGGCTGGAGATCCGCCACACCTCCGAATCGCATGCCGGCCAGATCTACCTGCCGCAGATCAACACCCTGCTGATGGTCGGCGTCGTGCTGCTGGCGCTGCTGTTCAAGACCTCCTCGTCGCTGGCCTCGGCCTACGGCATCGCGGTCACCGGCACGATGCTGCTCACCGCCTCGCTGACCTTCCTCGTGCTGTGGCGGCTGTGGGGCTGGTCGCCGGTGGCGGCGGCGGCGATGATGCTGCCGTTCATCGTCATCGAGTTCCTGTTCCTGCTCTCCAACCTGATCAAGGTGGTGGAGGGGGGCTACGTGCCGCTGCTGCTGGCCGGCGGCCTGATCGTGCTGATGTGGACCTGGACGCGGGGCGTCACGATCCTGTTCAACAAGACCCGCAAGACCGACGTGCCGCTCGCCGAGCTGGTGGCGATGCTGGAGAAGAGCCCGCCCCACCACGTGCGCGGCACCGCCGTGTTCCTGACGAGCGACCCCGAGATCGCCCCGGCCGCGCTGCTGCACAACCTCAAGCACAACAAGGTACTGCACGAGAAGAACGTCGTGCTCACCGTCGAGACCGTCGACACCCCGCGCTCGAACCTGGCCGACAAGGTCCGGATCGACCCGGTCGGGCCGCACTTCTTCAAGGTGGTGATGAAGTTCGGCTACATGGAGACGCCCAACATCCCCAAGACCCTGACCCTGCTGCGCCGTCAGGGCTTCAAGTTCGACATCATGGCCACCTCGTTCTTCCTGTCGCGCCGCTCGATCCGCCCGGCGGCGCATTCCGGCATGCCGCTCTGGCAGGACCGCATCTTCATCACGCTCGCCAAGAACGCGAACGACGCCACCGACTTCTTCCAGATTCCCACGGGACGCGTGGTGGAGGTGGGGACCCAGGTGACGGTCTGAGGCGGGGGCCCGGTCAGAGGTGCGCTATCGGTATGCCGAGGGCTGCACCCGTCTGAGCGAGCTTTCGGTCGAGGGTCGCGAGTGCGAGTCCCGCCTCGGCAAGGATCGCGAGGTGCAAGGCGTCGCCAGCGCGCAGGCCGAGTTCCGACCGGTCCGCGAACTGCGAGGCTTCTCGGAACGCGCTTTCCGGAACGGGAAGTAGCACGAACGACTCGGCAGAGAGCCGCGAGAATGCGGCGAGCGCCGCCGTGCGATGACCGGTTCCGAGATGACCCATGCGGGCTTTGATCGACAAAGCCGCCGAAAACTCCGTAGCGACCCACGCGCTGATGACGAGCGTGCCGACCTCTTGTCGCGCGAGCCAGGACTGCACGCGCGCCGTCTCGACCTCGGCCGTCAGGGCCGCGACCAAGACCGAGGTGTCGAGATAAGGCATTCAGTAGCGGTCGCCGTCGCGCATGGTGCGGACGAAAGCCGCGGCTCCGTCACCCGGATCGGGCATTCCGGCCGTCAGCGCCTGCAGGGCATCGAGATCAACGGGTCTGCGGGGCGGATTCGGGATTGGCATCAACCGGGCCACAGGGAGGCCACGGCGGGTGATCGTGACGGTATCGCCGCCGGCGACGCGATCGATCAGGGCATTGAGGTTGGCCTTCGCGTCGGTGAGGCTGACTGTGCTCATCCGCGACATCCCGAACCGATTGGATTGTGACGCAGCACATCCATGGACCACGTATGTACCGCAGTCTTGAATGGGTTAAAAGTCCTCCCTTCGATCAGAGATCATGAGGAGAACCGATCAATTCCGCGCCACCGCGCCGGTCCTGGCCGAGACGGTCTGCACGCCCCGGTCGGCGCTCTCCATCACGGTCCGGCAGCCTGCGCTGAGGCGGGGCTTCTCCCGGCGCAGGCAGGCCTTGATGCCCTCGACGTTCGGGATCTCGGACGTGCAGAGGCGCCACACGTCCCCGGTGCAGGCGGCGCGCTGCGCGGCGGTGACGTCGGCGCGGGCCGGGACGGCGGTGAGCGCGAGCGCCGCGATGACGGGGAGGAGCTTCATGACGGCGGGCTTTCGGTGCGACTCTCGTCCGGGCGGTGTGCCCCGGCGCCGGATCACTCTCCTCCGCCCGCGATCCCAAAGCTGTGCTTGCGCGCACGCGTGACCGCTCCGACGCGGTTCACCGCCGGGGAACGTCGCGCGCACCCGCGTGAACCGGGCGGATGAGGGTCGTCGCGGCCTCCGGACCCGGGGCCCCGGCGCGGCATCCGCGGTGTGCGCCAGCGCACGGACGCGGGCGGCCGGGATACACGTGACGGCTTGCGCCGTTGCCGGTGTGCAACCCGCGCCTTAAACGAATTCTAAAGCCGGCGGCCGGGGGGCCGTCGCGTGCCGGGACGGCCGCCCTGCGCCGCCATCCCGAGCGAGCCGCGCCGCGCGCGGCGACGAGAGGATGACCCGATGATCAAGCTGACCGTGAACGGGGCTGCGCGCAGCTTCGACGGCGACCCCGACATGCCGCTGCTGTGGTACCTGCGCGACGAATTGGGCCTCACCGGCACCAAGTTCGGCTGCGGCGTGTCCCTGTGCGGGGCCTGCACGATCCACCTCGGCGGCGCGGCGGCGCGCGCCTGCATCACCCCGGTCTCGGCCGCCGAGGGCCAGGAGGTGGTGACCATCGAGGGCCTGTCGCCGGACGGCAACCATCCGGTCCAGGCAGCGTGGCGCGACCTGAACGTGGCGCAGTGCGGCTACTGCCAGTGCGGCCAGATCATGCAGGCCGCCGCCCTCCTGAAGGACACGCCCAAGCCCACCGACCAGGACATCGACGACACGATGAGCGGCAACATCTGCCGCTGCGGCACCTACCCGCGCATCCGCGCCGCGATCCACCAGGCCGCCGGCCAGACCCCCGCCAGCAAGGGAGAGCGCCTGTGATCCAGGAAGCCAAGACTTCGGCGAAGCGGATGGCCGAGCTGGCCGCCACCGAGCCTACCGCCCCGGCGCGGCTCGACAACGTCAGCCGCCGCGGCCTGCTCGGCGGCGCCGGCGCCCTGGTGCTGGCCCTGTCCCTGCGCGGCCCCGCCCGGGCGGACGAGACCCAGACCGCGGAGCAGAAGGCCCACAAGTTCGGCGCCGACGGCATGCCGCACGGCTGGCGCGACGACCCGAGGATCTTCATCGCCATCGCGCCCGACGGGACCGTGACGGTGACCAACCACCGCTCGGAGATGGGCCAGGGCGTGCGCACCTCGGTGGCGCTCACGGTCGCCGACGAGCTGGAGGCCGACTGGCCGCGGGTGAAGATCGCCCAGGCCTGGGGCGACGAGACCCGCTTCGGCAACCAGGACACCGACGGCTCGCGCTCGCTCCGGCACTTCTTCCAGCACTTCCGCCACGCCGGCGCGGCGGCGCGCCAGATGCTGGTGCAGGCGGCCGCCAAGCAGTGGGGCGTGCCGGCCTCCGAGGTCACGGCCGAGAACCACACGCTCACGCACGCCAAGTCCGGGCGCCGGCTCGGCTACGGCGACGTGGCGGCCGCGGCGGCGGAGCTGCCTGTCCCGACCGATGTTACGCTGAAAGACCCGAAAAACTTCCGGTACATCGGCACCGGCAAGATCGGGCTGATCGACAACCGCGACATCACCACCGGCCGGGCGGTCTACGGGGCCGACACCAAGCTCGACGGGATGCTGTGCGCGGTGGTCGCCCGCCCGCCGGTCTACGGCGGCACGGTCAAGGCCTACGACGATTCGCAAGCGAAGACGGTCGCGGGCGTCGTGAAGATCTTCAAGATCGACGGCGGCGCGATCCCGTCCGAGTTCATGCCGCTCGGCGGCGTCGCGGTGGTCGCGAAGAACACCTGGGCGGCGCTGAAGGCCCGCGACGCCCTGAAGATCACCTGGGACGACGGCCCGAACGCCGGATACGACACCGACGCGTTCCGCAAGGAGCTGGAGGCCGCCGCGCGCAAGCCCGGCAAGGTGGTGCGCGCCCAGGGCGACGTGGACGGCGCGATGGCCAAGGCCAAGACCAAGGTCACGGCCGAGTACTTCGTGCCCCACCTCGTCCAGGCGCCGATGGAGCCCCCGGCGGCCATCGCCCGGGTGAAGGACGGCGCCTGCGAGGTCTGGGCCTCGACGCAGGGGCCGCAGGCCGCCAACGACCGGCTGATGAAGGCGCTCAATCTCCCCGCCGACAAGGTGCGGGTGAACGTGACGCTCCTGGGCGGCGGCTTCGGCCGCAAGTCGAAGCCCGACTACGTGGTCGAGGCGGCTTTGTGCTCCAGGGCGGTGGGCGGCGCGCCGGTGAAGCTCACCTGGACGCGCGAGGACGACATCCACAACGGCTACTTCCACACGATCTCGGTGGAGCACCTGGAGGCCGGGCTCGACGACAGGGGGATGCCGGTGGCGTGGCTGCACCGCTCGGCGGCGCCGACGATCGGCTCGATCTTCGCGCCCGACCCGAAGCACGAGCTGCCGTTCGAGCTCGGCATGGGGCTGGTCAACACGCCCTTCGCCCTGCCGAACGTCCGGATGGAGAACCCGGAGGCCGCGGCCCACGTGCGCATCGGCTGGTTCCGCTCGGTCTCGAACATCCCGCACGCCTTCGCGATCCAGTCCTTCGTGGCCGAACTCGCCCACGCGGCGGGCCGCGACCCGAAGGAATACCTGCTCGCCCTGATCGGGCCCGACCGCAAGATCGACCCGGCCGAGATCGGCGACGTGTGGAACTACGGCGAGGACCCGAAGCGCTATCCGATCGACACCGGGCGCCTGCGCGGGGTGATCGAGACGGCGGCCAAGGGCGCCGGCTGGGGACGTCAACTGCCGAAGGGCCGGGGCCTCGGCGTCGCCGGCCACTACAGCTTCGTCACCTACACGGCGGTCGCGGCCGAGGTGGAGGTCGACGACAAGGGGCAGGTGAAGGTCCAGGCCATCGACATCGCCGTCGATTGCGGGCCGCAGGTGAACCCGGAGCGCATCCGCTCGCAGATGGAGGGCGCCGTGGTGATGGGGATGGGGCTCGCCCTCACCTCCGAGATCACCTTCAAGGGGGGCCGGGCGCAGCAGAACAACTTCGACGGCTACGAGATCATCCGGATCGACGCGGCCCCGAAGATCGTGCGCGTCCACCTCGTGCCCACCGGCGCCTACGACGGGCCCCTGGGCGGCGTCGGCGAGCCGGGCGTGCCGCCGGTGGCCCCGGCGATCGCCAACGCGGTGTTCGCCGCCACCGGCCGGCGGGTGCGGCAACTGCCGATCCGCGATCAGCTCAGCGCCTGAACCGGGCGGCGCGCCGAAACGTTTGCGGGCCGCGGGGAGAGGTTTCCGCGGCCCGCGGGCTGTCCAGAACATAAGGATCGAGAGAGTGATGCGTCTCGCCTGCCTCGCCACCCTGCTGGCGGCCACCCCCGCCCTCGCCTCGCCGTGTTCGGAAAAATTCGGCGCGCTGGACAAACGCGTCGACGCGCAGTCGCGGGAGGCGATCTCGGCCTCGACCGGCGGCAAGGGGGTGGCGGCCAAGCGCGAGGGCGAGGGCGTCACCGGCACGGAGGGACAGCGGGCCGGCGAGGCGCCCCAGGCTCCGGCTGCGGCCTCGGCGGAGGCCGGCAAGGGTGCGGACGCCGCGCAGCAGGCTCGCGTCGCCCTGAACGAGGCGCGCACCGCCGACGGGAAGGGCGACGCCGCGGCCTGCGAGGCGGCCGTGACGCGGGCCGAGGGGCATCTCAAGGCGGCGCCCTGACGACCGTCGCCCGCGGACCGGCGGATCGGGCTGTGCGATCCGCACGATCGTGCCGGCCTCGACGATCGCTCGAAAGGCTGAGCTTCTAGCCCCGGCGGGGGCCCTTTTCTGTCGTTGCTCGTCCGCCGGGTCCGCAATCGGCGGCGGGACACGGGAAAGCGACCGTGCCGGTTCCGGACGTCCCGCCCGTGCGGATGGAGGCGCTCAGGCGCAGGCGGCCAGCGCGTGCGGGTTGCCGTTGAGGCCGGCGCAGAGATCGTCCACCTCGGTGAGATCGAGCGCGTCGCCGGTCCGGCCGGCGATGCTGTCGATCAGGTGGTCCTGGCGCGGGTCGAACGGATGCCCCTGCATCCGGTAGAACTGGTAGTAGCGCAGCGCCGCCAGGACGGTGTCGCGCTCGCGGTCCGATACGGTGAAGTTCTGCATGGGTCTTCGCTTCCCCTTGTGGCTTCAACGAATGCCCGGACCGGACCGCGACGCCTCGGTCCAAGCTTGACCGTTGTAGCCCGCCTGCAACGCTCCCGCCAGTTCTTGACAGATCGCGCGGATGTGATTCGCATGGTTAAGCGATCACCGGCCGGAAAGGCCGTTCCGGATTAACCTATGTTCTGCAAGTCGTTGCGCGGAGCGCCGCCCTACAGGCCGAGCCTGGCGAGGTAGGCCGGCAGCGCCACGCTGGCCGGTCCGTACTCCGCCGTGTCGAAGGCGTCCGCGTTGTCGGAGGGCTCCAGGTTGACCTCGCAGGTCGGGATGCCGCGCGCTTTCGCGAGGCGGACGTAGCCCGCCGCCGGGTAGACCGCCCCCGAGGTGCCGACCGCCACGAACAGGTCGGCCGCCGTCAGCGCCCGCTCGATCGCGTCGAGGTGCTTGGGCATCTCGCCGAACCAGACCACGTCCGGGCGCATCCGTCCCGCCGCCCCGCAGGCCGGGCAGGCGTCGGCCCGGGTCAGGTCGCCGTGCCAGGGCGTGACCGCCTCGCAGGCGGTGCAGCGGGCCTTGAGCAGCTCGCCGTGCATGTGGGTCACCGCCCGCGCACCCGCCCGCTCGTGCAGGTCGTCGACGTTCTGCGTGCACAGGAACAGGCGCCCGCCCCGCTCGGCCAGGCGCGTCTCCGCCCGGGCCAGCGCCGCGTGCGCGGCGTTGGGGACGGCCGCCACCACGCCCCGGCGGCGATGGTTGTAGAAGTCGAGCACCGTGTCGGGGTCGGCCGCGTAGGCCTCGGGCGTGGCGAGCTTCATCGGGTCGAACCGCGCCCACAGGCCGCCGCGGTCGCGAAACGTGCCGAGCCCGCTCTCGGCCGAGACGCCCGCCCCGGTCAGCACGAAGATGGTCTTCGGGTTCTTCACGTCGGCGACGCCCGCGGATCCTCTGCCAGCCCGATTTGGCCGGCAGCTCGACCTTAAACCGTTTACCATCACCTCGCGGCTAGGTCCGCCCCTTCCATCGCGGAGCGGGGTGCGGGTCATGATTCTAGACGAGGCAGGTGCAAGTTTCCTGGAGCATTGTCGGGTCGAACGACATCTCTCGCCCAACACCTTAACTGCGTACAGACAAGACATCGCCGAGCTGGTCGGGAATCTCGGATCGGTCGCGGTCGCGGACGTAACGGGCACCCGGCTGGTTGCTTATGCCGCGCACCTGTCGACAGCGCGCAAGCTCGCCCCTGCCACGGTCAAGCGGCGCCTCGCTTGCGCGCGCTCAATGTTCGGCTGGCTCGTCCGTCGTCGGGTGATCGGGGTCAATCCCTTCGCCATGGTAGAGATTCGTGTCCGGGTGCCAGACCGGCTGCCGCGCTGTCTTGCGACTGGCGAGATGGCCACCCTGGCGCGCGCTGCCGAGGCCGCTCCGCCACTGACGCGCCTCGCCACCACCCTCTTGTTCGCCACTGGTGTTCGCGTGAGCGAATTAGCAGCTATTCGCGTCTCCGATATCGATCTCGAAAGCGGTAGCATCCGCATCGTCGGCAAAGGTGATCGCCAACGGCAAGTTTTCGTGCCGGACGAAAAGGTGGCGAGCCTCGTACGCGACTATGTTCGGATCCATCACGTCGACGGCAATGGCGGTAGCGTGCGCCTGCTTCGAGACCCTTTCAATCGTCCTGTGAGTTCAGCCGGCATCCGATTGCGGATCAAACGTTTGGCACGCTCGGCTGGTCTTTCGCGCCCAGTAACGCCTCACATGCTGCGTCACACGGCAGCGACGGAACTTCTCGAAGCTGGTGTCGACATCCGATTCGTGCAGCGCTTGCTAGGTCACCGCAGTATTTCCACAACTCAGCTTTACACGCATGTGAGTGACCGGGCGCTGCGAGGAGCAATTCAGACTGCGAGCGTTTTTGAGCGATTACACAATCACTTCAACAATTAGGTTGGATTTTCGCTCGCAACAATAACTAGGAATTATGTTTGAGAGAATTCCCCTCAGAGAGGTCAGAAACAAGTACAACCATAAACTGCAAATTTGGAATGCTGCTGATTATTGGCATTTCCACTTACACAAAAACTACAGGCGGATTCTGAAAGCAAGAGAAGAACTGCTATGCGGTGGACGTATATTAAATTTAGGAAGCGCGAGCGAGAACTACAATATTTCAAATTTGGATATGGTGTATCTTGACGTAGCCGAGAAGTCCCTGCCACGTGATCAACATGCCGTATGCGGGGACGGGCACCGTATGCCCTTTAGTAGTAGATCATTTCGATCTATAATTGCAATTGGTTCCGTCTTAAACTACTGTGCGCCGACCGAATTGTTTATTGAAGTTTCTCGAGTCATAGAAGAAAAAGGATATTTTTTATTCGATTTTGAGCAGTCGGCCGCTTATGAGCATTATGGAACCGAAATATATGGAAAATCTTCCTATTTATTTCTGACTGACTTCAACGACCTTGATGAAACAATCTGGGTATTTTCATTGAATCATGTGAAAGCACTTTTGAACGCTGCTGGTTTTGATATAGTCGATGTCATCAACATACATACACTTTCATCGCTGATTTGGCGCTTGACGGAGAGCAATGTTGCCACATCTATTTCCTGTGGTATTGATCAAATATTTTGCAATATACCAGTTCTCAGAAATAGATCATCAAACGTCTTCATCATAGCCCGGAGAACAACTTCCAAATCGGTCTCGTGAGACTCTTCAATGTCTCTGCCCGGCTAGGCATAAATAATGTGATTAATCCAGCAAATATAATAAGAGACACGAGAAATATCAATATGGATGCATATGATCCAAGTCCAAAGTAAACAGATAGTATTGCAATGCTAGCAGAAACAATCAGTATGAAAAACAATCCAAATAGAACCAGAGCATATATAGCCTTCCCAGTGAGTGATGGCTCGATTTGTTCCGTTGCTACAAGACCGGAATGCTTGAGAGATCCATTTAATTTCACAAAGTTTGATTTTTTGACAGATGAGGAAACTCGATCTAACTCCTTCTTTAAGACGGACTGATATGCGCTTAAGTCCTTCTTGAATGGCTTGTACCATGGAATATAATGACAAAAATACATGCTATGAACAATATTAATATAGGTTTGATTTGACATTTGTGGACTTTTCTCGTTCGAGCGTATCATGAGAACGCCCAGCCGATTTTCCAAGGGTGCTTCTATGGATAGGGACGGAAGCAAGTATTTTGTTTGCGCAACTTTAAAGCCCGAAAGTTCCAAAACCCTCAGCCAGTATCTATTTGCTTCATCTTTAGTTTCACTGTCAATATTAAAATTTATCTCTGTCGTAATATACGATACAACATGAGAGACCTCGATTATGTTGCAAAACAACTCTATGAAGGAAAAGTAAGCCGCGTTGCTTTCTTGCTGAGGATCAATACATAAATAATCAAGTATGGCTATCTTTGAAGACAATACATATCTATATTGAGCATAACCAACTATATCTCCATTTATCTTAAAAGCAAAATATCTAATACCCTCTCTGTCAGCAACCGGGATTTCCCGCCAATAAGCTATCTCGCGCGTGTCTGTTCGCTCAGATGCGGCGGTTGATCGCACATAGCACGTCAATGCGCGCTCGAAATCGCCTCCTTTCGCGACGAGGGAATCTAAATCCAAGAGTTCGAAACGAACCTTCAAGCGAATAATTCCTAGTTATTCCTCACTGATCGCTGGGGTAGCATCATACCAACAATATCAACCAGGGGAAGCGCGCCAAATTTGACACGGCCGCTCCAGCGTTCATCCATCATCCGGCGAACCGGTGCAAATGGGCTTCGATCCATGCGACGGAGGGGAAATTGCTTTCCTGCGTCGAACTGTGTATCCGCAGCCCGCGCCCCCGAGACACCCTTGGAGGCAGGGGCGCGCTGGGAACGGTCGGGCCGTCCGCTTCGGGCGGCTTTTTCGTTTTCCGGCTCCAGCCATCGAAGGATCACGCCATGAGCGCAGTGAAGACGCTTGAGGCCGTGGCACGCGACCGGGTCGGCAAGGGGGCCGCCCGGGCCGTTCGTCGCCAGGGCCAGGTTCCCGCCGTCGTGTACGGAGGCGGCCAGCCGCCGCAGGCCATCGCCGTCGACCTCATCCGCACCCGCACCCTGATCTACGCGGGCGGCTTCAAGACGACGCTGTTCGAGATCAAGGCCGGCGGCAAGACCGTGCGCGCGATCCCGCGCGACTTCCAGCTCGACCCGGTCACCGGCGTGCCGCTGCACGTTGACTTCCTCCGCGTCGTCTCCGGCCAGACGGTCACCGTCGAGGTGCCGGTGCACTTCCTGAACGAGGACGCGGCCCCGGGCATCAAGAAGCTCGGCGGCACCCTCAACATCGTCGCGCACACCCTCACCCTCGACGTCGCCCCGGACCAGATCCCGGACGCGATCGAGGTCGACCTCACCGGCCGCCAGATCGGCGACGTGATCCACGTCTCCGACATCACCATCCCGGCCGGCACCCACACCGGCGAGCCGACCGATCCGGTGGCCAACATCGTGCCGCCGACGGTGCTCGGCGCCGAGGTCGAGGCCGAGGAGGCCGCGATCGCCGAGGCGCAGTCCGCCGAGGCCGCCGAGGAGAAGGCCGAGGCCGAGAGCGAGGCCGCCGAGGACGAGAAGAAGGACGAGGGCGAGGAGGCCTGAGCCTCTCCACCCCGGCAACACCATCGAGAAGCCCCGGCCCCGCCGGGGCTTCTCTCATATCAGGGGTAGAGCCGCGCGCGGCTCCAGCGGTCGCCGTCGCGCGTGAACCGGACGCGGTCGTGCAGGCGGAACGCACCGTTCTGCCAGAATTCCAGGGTGACCGGCGCGATCCGGAAGCCCGTCCAGTTCTCCGGCCGCGGCACCGGGCCGTCGCCGTAGCGCGCGGTCAGCGCCTCGACCTCCGCGATCAGCGTGGCGCGGTCGGCGAGCGGGCGCGACTGGCGGCTGGCGATGGCGCCGATCCGGCTGTTGCGGTGGCGGCTGGCGAAGTAGGCGTCGGCCTCCGCCGCCGAGACGCGCGCGACGGAGCCGCGGGCGCGCACCTGCCGGCCGAGGCTCTTCCAGTGCAGCACCAGCGCCGCCTGCGGGTTCTGCGCCAGCTCCGCGCCCTTGGTCGACTCGACGTTGGTGTAGAACACGAAGCCGCGCGCGTCGAAGCCCTTGAGCAGCACCACCCGCACGTCCGGCAGCCCGTCGGCGTCGGCGGTGGCCAGCGCCATGGCATTCGGGTCGTTCGGCTCGGACGCCTCCGCCTCCGTCATCCAGGCGGCGAACAGCGCGAACGGATCCTCCGCGCGGGTGAAGTCCGTCGCCTCGTGCGCAATCGGATCATCGTTCCTTAACTGGTCCACGCGAAAACTCCTGGCCTGTCGCGACCGGGGCCTGAGGGGGCAGCGGCGCGGGTCCTCGAACGGGAAACCCGTGTGAGTCAGGTGTAATGCGTTGGCGCGCCTGTAAAGACGTCCGCCTCAAGCTGGGGATCCCCGTGCTGCTCGCCCTGGGCGGCGGCCTGTGCGGATGCAGCGGCCCGCTGCTGGTGTTCCGGGCACAGCCGAAGCCCGTCGCCGCGGCCGAGGAGCCGGCGGTCACCGGCAGCATCGCCCGGCGCCCGGCGAGCTTCGGCGACGACCTCGCGGAGGAGGATTGGCGGCGCGCCAAGGCGGCCCTGTCCGTCGCCCTCGATCCCCAGGGCAACGGCCGCCCGGTGAAGTGGGACAACCCGGAGACCGGCCTGTACGGCTCGGTCAACCCGACGGGGCTTCCTTACGTCGCCGACGACCTGATCTGCCGCAACTTCCTCGCCTCGGTGGTCGCGCCCGGCCGCAGCCGGTTCGTGCGCGGCACCGGCTGCAAGCCGTCGGGGGGCGAGTGGACGCTGCGGCGCGTGCGCAGCGCGGCCGCCCCCGCCAAGCCGACGCAGTAGGGATCCCGGCGCCCGTACCGGAGCTGGTCGAAGGGGCCGTGGTCGTCCTCGTCCGTCCCCGGGGAGCGAAGCGACCGGGGGCCGCGCCACCTTCGGGGAACGCGCACTGGCTGCGCCGCCTCGCCTCGGGCTCGCGATTGTCTGTTGCGGCGGTGACGGCGCGGGCGACTACGGCCCCTGCTTGGCGAACTCGGAGAGCACGCCGCGCAGCACCGTCAGCCGCGCGTCGTAGGCGCTCTTCAGGCAGGCGACGTCTGCCCCGCAGGCGCGGCGCTCGGTCAGCCACGCCTCCTGGTCGTCCTGCAACTTGGCGCGGCCGCCCATCGGCAGCACGGCCTTCAGGATCTCGTAGCGGGTCGCCATCTCCACGTCCCGGTCGTTGAGGGACAGGTTGGCGCAGATCGCCCGCTCGTCGGGCGCCTCGGCCCGGTCGCAGGGGAAGCTCGCGGCGCGGGCAGTCCCCGTCAGGGCCAGGAGGGCGAGGGCGGCGGGGAGCGCCACGGTGGGGATCGTCTTGGGCATGCGGGACAACGGGCGGTGGCGACGGGTGGCTCCGCGGGCGCGGCGGTACGGTTAACGGCGGCGGGCTCCGCGGAACCCTGCGGCCGTAGCCGGCGAAACCGGCAGCTTCCACACGCGCCGCGTCTCCCTCCCCCCTGTGCGGGGGAGGGTGGCCCCCGCGTGAGCGGGGGTCGGGAGAGGGGAGCCCGGCTTCAGGCAAGGTCTCCGTAGCTCATGCCGAACGCCTTCTTCGGCACCGTCGCTCCCCTCTCCCGACCCGCTTCGCGGGCCACCCTCCCCCGCACAGGGGGGAGGGAGCGCGCGGACTTCAGGATTGCTCCGAGGCAGGTCCCAAAAGATCAGAACCCCGGCTTCACCGTGGCGAGGATCACGATGACGATCATCAGCAGCGTCGGCACCTCGTTGATCACCCGGTAGAAGCGGTGGCCGCGGGTGTTCCGGTCGGCGGCGAAGTCCTTGACCATGCGGGCGAGCCAGCCGTGGATGCCCGACAGCACCAGCACCAGCGCGAACTTCACCTGGAGCCAGGGGCTCGCGTAGAAGCCGCTCATCCCCGCGAGCGCCAGCCCGAACGCCCAGGTCGCGATCATCGCGGGCGTCATGATCGCCTTGAGCAGGCGCCGCTCCATGACCTTGAAGGTCGCCGACTGCGCCTCCGAGCCCGGCGGCAGGCTCGCGTGGTAGACGAACAGCCGGGGCAGGTAGAGCATTCCCGCCATCCAGGCGATCAGGCTGACGATGTGCCCCGCCTTGAGCCAGTCGTAGAGCACGCTCTCAGCCCCGCAGCCGCGCCAGCATGCGCTCGACATGGGCGACCGGCGTCTGCGGGGTGATGCCGTGGCCGAGGTTGAACACGTGCGGCAGGCCGGCAGTCGCCGCGCGCACGGCGTCGACGGCCGCGTCCAGCGCGTCCCCGCCGGCGATCAGCGTCTCCGGGTGCAGGTTGCCCTGGGTGACGGTTCTGGCCGGCAGGCGGGCGCGCAGGGCCTTCAGGTCCACCGCCCAGTCGACGCCGACCGCGTCGGCGCCGGTCTCGGGGATCACCCGGGCATGGCCGTCGAGCCCCGAGCCCCGGGCGAACACGATGATCTTCGCCCCCGGCACCCGGGCGCGGACCCCGGCGACCATCCGGGCGATCGGCTTCAGGGACCAGCGGGTCAGGGCATCCTCGGATCCTCCCGGGAGGGCGCTCTCGGCCACGTCGCCGACCGGCTCCACGGTCCCGGCCGTGGGGGGACGCGCGGCCGGCAGCACCCCGGCGTGGGACTCGAAGATCTGCACCGCGTCGGCCCCGGCCTCGAACTGGCGCACGAGGTACTCGGTCTGCACCGTCACGAGGCGGTCGATCAGCGCGTCGACCAGCGCCGTGTCGGCTTCGGCGAGCGCCCGGGCCGGGGCGAGGTCGGGCGTGCCCCGGCCGCCGATCATGTAGCTCGCCACCGTCCAGGGCGCGCCGCAGAACCCGAGCAGGGTGGTCTCGGGCGGCAGCTCGGCGCGCAGCCGCCCGACCGTCTCGAACACGGGGGCGAGATGGGTGAAGATCGCCGGGTCGCCGGCCTCCCGCAGCCGGTCGAAGGCCGCGCGCCCGGTCAGCGCGTCGAGGCGGGGCCCCTCGCCTTCCACGAAGCGCACGTCCTGGCCGAGCGCGTGCGGCACCACGAGGATGTCGGAGAACAGGATCGCCCCGTCGAAGCCGAAGCGGCGGATCGGCTGGAGGGTCACCTCGACCGCGAAATCCGGGCTGTAGCAGAGGTCGAGGAACGAGCCGGCCTCCGCCCGCGTCGCCCGGTACTCCGGCAGGTAGCGTCCCGCCTGCCGCATGACCCAGGCCGGGGGCGGCGACAGTGCCTCCCCGGAGAGCGCGCGCAGCAGCTTCCTGTCCGGTCCGGTCGCCATGCCTGCTCGCTCGACCCCTGTCGCCCCTGGCCTGTCCGGACGGGGCGCGACGATCCCCACACGGGCCCTCTCAAAGAGAAGAGAGAATCTAGACTCTCTTTTTTCTCTTGGGGGCTGAACGGCGGGAGCGCAACCGTGTCCACAGCCCGTCCCCGCCACCGCGCCGTTAACGGAGCTTTAAAGGATTCCCGCCATTCTTCGGGAAGCGGTCGCAGGCTCAGTGTCTTGCGCCTGCCCCCGGCCCCCGCGGGCCCCGCGACGTCCCGGATTCTCCCACGGCGCCGATTCCGCGTGTCCCGATCGTCCGCCTGTGTAAGGCGGAGTCGATGGTTCGCGCACCCGCCCCGCTGGACCGGCCGAACGGAGCGACCTATCCACACCTGTCCACGCCCCGGCGGTCGCCGGTGGATGACCGAGAGCATGTGGCGTCGCGGCGGCCGCCGGTCCGGCGCGGAGCGCTTTCCGGACGGCGACCGAGCGGGCGACGGGTATGGGCCGCAGCTACTTCCACCTCCACCTCGTCTCCGACTCCACCGGCGAGACGCTGATCAACGTCGGCCGCGCGGCGGCGGCGCAGTACGAGGGCATCTCGGCGATCGAGCACGTCTACCCGCTGGTGCGCTCGGCGGCGCAGCTCGACCGGGTGATCTCGGAGATCCGGGCGGCGCCGGGCCTCGTGCTCTACACGCTCGTCGGCGGCGACCTCGGCCAGACCCTGGAGGCGGCGGCGCGCGAGAGCGGCTCGCCGTGCCTGTCGGTGCTGCAACCGGTCCACGACCTGCTGCAATCCTACCTCGGCGCGCAGAAGGCGGCCCGGCCCGGCGCCCAGCACATGCTGAACGCCGAGTACTTCAAGCGCATCGACGCAATGAACTTCACGCTCGCCCACGACGACGGCAACCTGCCGGACGACCTGGAGGAGGCCGACGTGATCCTCTTGGGCGTCAGCCGCACCTCGAAGACGCCGACCTCGATCTACCTCGCCAACCGCGGCCTCAAGACCACCAACCTGCCGCTGGTGCCGGGCGTGCCGCTGCCGCCGGCGATCGAGGCGGCGAAGAAGCCCCTGGTCGTCGGCCTGTTCGCGTCGCCGGAGCGCATCGTCCAGATCCGCCAGAACCGGCTCTCCAGCCTCAACGCCGACGAATCCTCGCTCTACGTCGACCGCTCGGCGGTGGCCGACGAGATCACCGCCTCGCGCCGGCTGTTCGTCCGCAACCGCTGGCCGACGATCGACGTGACCCGCCGCTCCATCGAGGAGACCGCGGCGGCAATCCTCGACCTGCACCGCGACCACCGGATGAAGTTCATCGCGGTGTGAGGCTGGGCGCGGGAGATCAAGGTTTCGAAAGGGCGCACCCTTTCGCGGGTGCAGGGTGGAACCCTGCAATATCAGGACTTTGTCCTGATGACCCACCAAAGGGCGCAGCCCTTTGGGAACCCCATTTCATGAGGCTCAAGGCCCCCCGAGCACCGCCCGGGTCAGCACGAGGCCGGCCACCAGCCCGGCGAGGCCCGCGATCACCGAGGCGAGCACGTAGGCCGCCGCCGCGCCGGTCTCACCGCGCTGGTAGAGGCTGATCGCGTCGAGCGAGAAGGTCGAGAAGGTGGTGAAGCCGCCGAGCATCCCGGTGGTGAGGAACAGCCGCGCCGGGTGGCCGGCCGCCCCGCGCAGCGCGAAGCCCTCGGCGAGCACGCCCATCAGGAACGAGCCGAGCACGTTGATGAGCAGCGTCGCCAGCGGGAAGCCGAGCCCCGGCAGGGCGCGGGCGACCGCGACGTTGATGCCGTGCCGGACCCCGCCGCCCAGCCCGGCGCCGAGGATCACGATGAGGGTGTTGAACATGCCTGCCCGTCCTCTCCTTCGGGTCGGGCGGCCCCGCGCGGCTCGGGCGCACGGCCCTACCGCGGGCGGAGCGCGCCCGTGCGGTAGGAGCCATCAGCCCGCGGGACGCGGGCGGTTGTCGGGGAGCTCCATCCCCATCGCGGCCGGCCTTAGAGCATGGGGCGGGCGAGGGGAAGCCGGTCGCGGCGCGTTCGGCGACGCTCGCGCGTTGATCCGGGACCCACCGAGCCGGAGCATCCCCGTGCCGACCTTCCTGTGCACCGCCTGCGGGACGAGCTACCCGGAGGCGGCGGAGCCCCCCGGGCGCTGCCCGATCTGCGCGGACGAGCGCCAGTACGTGCCGGTGGAGCGCCAGCGCTGGACGACGCCCGCGGCGCTGGCGCTCGGCCACACCAACGCGTGGCGGCAGCGCGAGCCGGACCTGTTCGAGATCCAGACCCAGCCCGCCTTCGGCATCGGGCAGCGCGCCTTCCTGATCCGGACGCCGACGGGCAACCTGCTCTGGGACTGCGTGGCCCTGTGCGACGCGGCCACCCGCGCCCTCGTCGAGGCGCTCGGCGGCATCACCGGTATCGCGATCTCGCACCCGCACTACTACACGACGATGCAGGACTGGGCGGCCGCCCTCGACGCCCCGGTCTACCTGCACGCCCGCGACCGGGCCTGGGTGATGCGGCCGGACGACCGGCTGGCGTTCTGGGAGGAGGACGTGCGGCCCCTCGGGCCGGGCCTGATGCTGCACCGGCTCGGCGGCCACTTCCCCGGCAGCACGGTGCTGCACTGGGCGGCCGGCGCTGCGGGGGCGGGCGCGCTGATGGTCGGCGACACCCTGCAGGTGGGGGCCGACCGGAAGAGCGTGTCGTTCCAGTGGAGCTACCCCAACGCGCTGCCGCTCTCGGGGGCCAGCGTCGCGCGGATCGCGGCGCGGCTCGACGGCCTGCGGTTCGCGCGGATCTACGGCGCCTTCGGCCTGCACATCCGCGAGGGCGCCGACGCCGTCGTTCGGGCCTCCGCGGCGCGCTACCGGGCGCTCCTCGACGCCGAGCAGCCCTGATCGCTCCGGACAGGAAGAAACCGCCCGCGATCCGGGGATCGGGGACGGTTCCGGGAGGACCAACCGTGGGGGCGGGAGACGGTGCCGTCTCCCGTCCGGGATCGCCGGTCAGGCCGCGGCTGCGAAGTGGCTGCGCTGCTCGATCTGGGCGGCGTAGAAATCCTCGACCACGTCCCGCACCACCTCGGCGAGCTCCGCGCCCCGGTTCTCGTCCAGGTGGATGTCGCTGCCGATCACCCGGCCGATATGCGCCACGGAGCCCGCCCCCGGCACCAGCTGCTCGTTGTAGCGCTGGTTCAGGCCGGAGACCGAGATGGTGTTGCTGCCGCCGAGTTCGGGGCCGTACTTGATCTTGATCTTCTGCTCGGTCTCGTTCCCGCGCATCTTGGCGCAGAGGACGATGAAGTTGTCCTGGTCGATCTGGGGCTCGATGCCGTGGATGCTGCCGTGGACGTTGTCCTCCTCGTTGAGCACCTCGGCCATCAGGGTCAGGACCTCGATCACCGGGCGGAGCGCGCGGGTGCCGTCCTCGAGGAGCTTCTGGCGGAAGCCGTTGCTGCGGGCGTCCGCGGCCGCGAGCCGCTCCCGGAAACGGTCCTTGACCTCGTTGCTGCGCGCCATCCCTCGTTCCTCCTGAAACCTTGGTCTGCGGGATCGCTCACCCGGACGAACAAGATCTACGGACCGAAAACAGATGCCGCAAGATGGTGCAAAACATTGATGCTTGCTCAGGACTTGAGCTATTGCACGATTTTCTTACATGCCTGGAAAATGGGCAGCCGCTCCCGGATCAGGCGGGACCGTCGAGGGGCCGCAATCGTCCCGCAGCGACGGGCGCCGGCCCGCGCACGCCGCGCGACAGGTCCCGCGCCAGGGCGGGGAGGTCCGGCACCGGTGCGTCCCCGCCTCCGTAGACGGCCCGATCCAGGGCGGCGAGCCGGGCGGCGGTCTCGGGCCGGGCCCGCCAGAGCCCGGCGAGATCCGGTGCCGCCCGCAGCGCCGCGTCCACGGCCGCCCGGAACCGGACCGGATCGCCCGTCCGCGCGGCCCGGTGCAGCGCCCGCCGCGCGGGGGCGGCGAGGCGCCGACGGCCCCGCGCCGCGCCGAAGCCCAGGAGCGCCAGCCCGAGGCCGAAGGCGGCGAGTGCCGCGGCGGCGGCGGCGAGCGGCCCGCCCCGGACCGGGGGCGCGAGGTCCGTCTCCCGGTCGGGCAGGCCGCCGCCGATCTGCCGGGCCGGGATCTCGGCCTCGCGCATCGTCCGCGTCCCCGTGTCGAACCAGGGGATCGTGATCGCGTCGAGCGGGATCACCTCCGGCACGCCGGGCTTCACGTCCCAGACGTAGGTCGCCCGGGCCACGGGGCCCGACGGGGTGATCAGGGTCTCGCGGGCGACCGGTCCGGCGAAGGTGAGGATGCCGCGGGTGCGCATCACCGGCCGCGGCGGCAGCCCCTCGGCGACCATGCCCTGCGCCTCCAGGGTCACGGTCCGGCGCACGGTCTCGCCGAGCTTCACCGTCTCCGGGTCCTGGCTCCACGTGTCGGAGATCGTCACGTCGCGGGCGGGGAGCCACCACGGCTCCTTGGCGTCCGGCCCGCCGGTCGGCGCGGTCCACGCCGCGACCGGGAACGGGATCGGGTTCGAGCGCACCTCGACGACCCGGCGGGCGCCCGCGTCGTTGACGGTGAGCTTGTGCGTGAACGGCTCGATGGTGAAGTCGCCCGCGTGGTGGGGGAAGACGGCCACCGTCCGGTCGAAGGCCAGCGCGCTCTGGCCGTCGGGCAGCTTGGTGCGGCTCCAGTGGTCGCGGCCGAGCTGCGTCCAGGTGAAGTTGGCGAGCGTCGGCTGGATCACCTCCTCCAGCATGATCGGCTGCTTGTAGACCCCGTGGATGCGCAGCAGCACCATCTCGCGCGGGTAGGGCACGGCGCCCCCGTTCAGCTCCGGCGTCACCGTGAGGGTGAGGTCGCCGGGCTCGATCTCGGCGCGGGCGGGCAGAGGGGCGAGGAGGAGGGCGAGCAGGAGGGCGAGGACCAGCGCGACGTCGCTGCCCCCTCTGCGGACGCAAGAATTCGCCCGTCGGGTGGTGCAGGCGCGCGGTCTCCCTCCTCCCTCTGCGGGGGAGGGTGGCCCGCGAAGCGGGTCGGGAGAGGGGAGCGACGGTGCCGGACGAGGGGCCCCGCACCCGCGCAGCGCCTTTGCCTGAAACCGGGTTCCCCTCTCCCGACCCCTGCTCACGCAGGGGCCACCCTCCCCCGCAGAGGGGGGAGGGCTCGAAACCTCTCCGCCAAGTCCCAAAACAATCACCACGGGTTGCTCCCGGCGGGCATGGCGGTGCCGGCCTCGACGCGGCGGGCCTGCTCGGCCTTGAGGCGGAGCTTCAGGTAGCGGCCGGGGTCGTCCGGCAGGGTCTGGAGCCACAGGCGGTCGGGGCGGATCTCGTGGGCCTCAAAGCTCTTCGTCACCCGGCGGGCCTCGCGCTCGGGCGACTCGGCGACCATCGCCGCGCCGACCCCGCTGCGCCCGCGGCCGCCCGCGTCGCCGGCCGAGCCGCGGGCGCGGCCCACCCCCGGATCGAGGGCGGATTGCTCCGAGCGGCCGCGGCGGGCCACCGCGCTGTTGCCCGGCAGGGAGGCGCTGCTGTCCGCCTCGCGGTTGCCGGCCAGCCCCTCGCCGCTGGAGGAGGCGTTGATGTCGTTGTTCTGGTCCTGGTTGGCGGTCTTGTTGTAGCGGGCGCCGTACTGGGCGGTGCCGTTGGCGATCCCGCCGCCGGGGCCGCGGTCGATCGCCTCGGCGAGCAGGCGGGCGACGAGGGCGCGGTTGGCCTGGGCGTCCGCGTCGCGGGGGTTGTAGCGCAGGGCCTCGTCGTAGGCCTCGACCGCCCCCGGGAGGTCGCCGGAGCGCGCCAGGGCGTTGCCGAGATTGTAGCTCGCCCGCCGCCCGCCGGCCCGGAAGATCGCGACCGCCTCGCCGTAGCGCCCGGCCTCGTACAGGGCGGGGCCGCGCCAGGCCGGGTCGGCGATCACG
Organism: Methylobacterium amylolyticum; assembly: GCF_030700245.1. Lineage (GTDB taxonomy): Bacteria > Pseudomonadota > Alphaproteobacteria > Rhizobiales > Beijerinckiaceae > Methylobacterium. The sequence goes on along the minus strand of NZ_JAUYZI010000009.1, from coordinate 13,320 downwards.
TCGGCGGCCAGTCCCGGCAGGCCGAGGCCCATCAGCACGCGGCCGAGGCCGGTGCGCGGCTCCGACAGGGCGAGGCCGCCGAGCAGGCCGAGGCCGGCGAGACCGAGCCCGGCGATCCGGGCGCGGCGCCCCCAGCCCGGGGACAGGGCGGCGCGGGGCGGGGGGGCGAGGCCGGCCGTCATATCGGGCGCTCCCTTCTCGCGCGCAGCATGTCACGCGCTCCGGCGGAACAGAAGCAGGGCCGGCAGGGCGGCGAGCAGCAGCAGCCAGCGCCCGAGATCGGCGTAGGCGAACACGCCGTAGCCGCCCGCGGCGAGGTGGCGGGCGGTGGGCTCGGCCACCGCGTCGAGCACCGGGGCCGGGGCGGTCACGTCGGCCGCGACCCCGCCGCCCGCCGCCGCGAGCCGGGCGAGGGCGAGGGCGTCGGGCCTCGGCGCGCCCGGGGGCACGGTCTGACCCGCCGGCACGAACAGGGTCTGGAGGCGCCAGCCGCGGTCGCGCAGGGCCCGGGCCTCCCGGGCCGCCGCGTCGCCGATCCCGTCGCCGTCGCTGATCAGCACCACGTCGGCGGCGACCACGTCGGCCTCGGCGAGGGTGCGGCGGGCGAGCGCAAGGCCGCGCTCCGGGTGGCTGCCGCGGTCGGGCACGGTGTCGGCGTCGAGGGCGAACAGGGTGGTGCCGAGGCTGTCGCGGTCGGTGGTGGGCGAGACGGCGAGGTAGGCGTCGCCCGCGTAGACGACCAAGGCCACCGCCCGGGTGCCGGCGGCCTCGGCGACGGCGGCCGCGGCCTGCCGCACGGCGCCGAGATTGCCGCCCTCGGCGACGGAGCGGGACAGGTCGAGGACGATGACGGTCTCGTCGAGGTTGCGGAAGGTCGCCGCGTCCCGGCGCTCCACGGCCGGACCGGTGAGCGCCAGGGCGATCAGCCCGGCGGCGAGCGCGGCCGCGAGGCTCGCCCGCCTGCGGCCGCCGAGCACCGCGCCGGAGCGGGCGAGATGGGTCATCAGCGCCGGATCGACGGCGCGGCCCCAGTCGCCGAGCGGCGCGGCGCGGCGGACCGCGACGACGGCGAGCACCGCCACCACGGGCAGGGCGGCGAGCCACCAGGGGCGCAGCAGGGCCAGCGCGTCGATCACGCGCGCCCCCGGGTCGCCAGCAGCCCGGCGGCGCAGAGCAGCGCCAGCGCGGCGGGCCAGGGCCAGAGGTCGCGGCGCAGGGGCACCGGCGGCGCCGTCGCCCGGCCGCCCTCCAGGGCGTCGATGGCGTCGGTCACGCGGACGAGGTCGTCGGTGGTGCGTACCCGGAAGGCCCGGCCGCCGCTCACCTCGGCCATCGTCCGCAGGGTCTCGCTGTCGACCACGTCCTGCTCGCCGTTCGCGTCGGCGAGGTCGCGGGGGCCCAGCGCGATGGTGTAGACCTTGATCCCAAGGGTCTTGGCGAGGTCGGCCACGTCCCGCGGCGCGGTCTGCCCGGCGTTGTTGACGCCGTCGGAGAGCAGGACCACCGCCTTGGCCGCGGCCGGCGGGCCGCCCGGTCCGGCCGGCTCCCGGGGGTCGAGGCGGCGCAGGGCGAGGCCCAGCCCGTCGCCGATGCCGGTCGAGCGCCCGGTGATGCCGATCGTCGCCTCCTCCAGGGCGCGGGCGACGGAGGCGGCGTCGAAGGTCAGCCCGGCGGCGACGTAGGCCTGGTCGGCGAAGATCACGAGGCCGATCCGGTCCCCGGCCCGTCTGCGGATGAAGTCGGCGCCCACCCGCTTGACGGCGTTGAGCCGGCTCACCGTCTCGCCGTCCAGGGCGAAATCGCGCCGCTCCATCGAGCCCGACAGATCCATCGCCACCACGATCTCGCGCCCGGACGCCGGCAAAGCTTTGGCCGGCAGCACGATCCGCGGCCCGGCCAGGGCGGCGACCAGCGCAACCCACAGGGTCCAGGTGACCGCGGCCCGGCGCCGGCCGCGGGCCGCGATGTCGACCCCCTGCCCGGCTTCCGCGGCCAGGGTTCCGGGCACGCGCAACGCGCCGCCGCCCGCGCGCTCCGGCGGCAGCAGCCGCGCCGCGAGCCAGGGCAGCGGCAGGGCGAGCAGCGCCCAGGGCGCCGCGAGATCGAAGGTGGCGAGGGCGCCGAGCCACGCGGGCAGGAGCGCGCTCATGCCCGCAGCCGCCCGATCAGCCGGCCGAGCTCGGCGTCGAGGCGATCGAGGTCGGGCGTCTGCCGCCGGTACAGGCCGTCCGCGAGCACCCGGCCGGCGCCGGCGGTGAAGAAGTCGGTGCGGAACAGGGCATCGAGCCGCCTCGCCCAGTCGCCGCCCTGCACCGCGGCGTCGGCGTCGCCCGATACGGTCCGCACGAGCCGCCGCAGGAGCCGGGCCTGGGCGACGAGGCGCGCGTCCGGATCGAGCCCGCGGCTGCCCGCCAGCTCCGCCAGCGCCGCCCGCCGCACCGTGGCCCGCGCCCGGACCCGGAGGACCCGCAGTGCGCCGACGAGCAGCGCGGCCAGGAAGCCCAGCGCGGCGGCGGCGAGAATCTCGCCCTGCACGGCGCCCGCGGCCCCGCCCGGCAGGTGCAGTCCGCGCAGGGCGTCGAGGGTCAGGGGGGCGTCGGCGGGGGTCATGGGGCGTACACGAGCGCGCAGGTACGGCGCCCGGCGTCCGCGCCCATCCCTCCCCCCTCTGCGGGGGAGGGTGGCCCGATGGGCGCCTCTCGCGTGAGCGGGGGTCGGGAGAGGGGCAGCGCGACGATGCGGGAGGCGGCACCCGTCGCGCGTCTTCCGTAGACGGCGCTCCCCTCTCCTCCCCTGCTGCGCAGGGTACCCTCCCCCGCAGAGGGGGGAGGGAGGGGCGCGGATGTCTCGAAAGAATTACAGCACCGCATCGAGCCGCTCCATCAGCGGCGCGTAGGCCTCGGGCCCGGCCTCCACGTCGAGGCGCAGGCCGCCGATGCCGCGGCGGGCGTAGTCGGCCAGCCGCGCGTCGGCGCTCGCCCCGCCCGCCCCGTCGGCGCGCAGGACGCCGCGGCGCCCGTTCGCCAGCGCGTAGGGGAAGAAGCCCGGACGGCGCACGCGCTCGAACGCGTCGCTCACCAGGATCAGCCGGACCGAGACGCGCTCCGCCACCAGCGTCAGCAACCCGTCGAAGCCCGGGCCGGGCGTGTCCAGCGCGCTGGCGATCACGAGGTGGCCGCCCGACGGCAGCAGGCTCGCGGCGGCGGCGAGCACCGGCTCCAGCGGCGGGTCGGCCGCCTCGGCACTCTCCAGGGCGCGGGCGTGGGCGGCGGCCAGGGCGCCGGTGACGGCGGTCATCGCCCGCTCGCCGCCCGACGGCCGCAGGACCGTCGGCTCGCCGACGCCCGCGACCGCGAGGCCGATGCGGCCGCCATCCGCGGCGATCCGCCAGCCGAGCAGCGCCAGCGCCTCGGCCGCCGCCACCGAGCGCAGCGCCCGGCGGGTGCCGAACAGCATGGCCGGGCGGAAATCGGCGAGCAGCACCACCGCGCGGTCACGCTCGTCGTGGTGGGTGCGCACGTGCAACTGGCCGGTGCGGGCGGTGGCGTTGCGGTCGATGTGGCGGCGGTCGTCGCCCTCGGTCCAGGGCCGCACGTCCTCCGGCTCGGAGCCGCGCCCGCGCCGCCGGGTGACGATCCCGCCGGGCAGGCCGGCCAGCGTCCGGGTCGCGGGCATCCCGCCGCGGCGCGCGAGATGGCGCAGGCCCATCAGCGCCTCGCCGGAGAGGTGGATGCCGGCATCGGGACTGGAGGCCGGGGCGGCGCCCGTCCTCACAGCGCCCGCACCCGTCGCACCAGCTCGTCGATCAGCAAGCGGGCGGTCCGGCCCTCGGCGGCCGCGCGCCACGTCAGGCCGATGCGGTGCGAGAGGGCGTCGCGGGCGAGAGCCGTGACGTCCTCGGGGGTCACGTGGTCGCGGCCGTGCAGCCACGCCCGCGCCTTGCCGGCCATCATCAGCGCCAGCGTGCCGCGCGGCGAGGCCGGGTGCTCGATCTGGGCGCGCAGGTCCGGCGCCGCCGCGTCCGTGCGGGTCGCCGCCACCAGCCGCACGAGGTAGTCCTTCAAAGCGGGCGACACGTAGGTCGCGAGCGCCGCCTCCCGGGCCGCGCGAACCTCGGCGAGCGTCAGCCGGGTCGGCATCGGCTCGGCGTGGTGGGTCAGCTCGCCCTCGACGAGGTCGAGGATCGCCCGCTCGGTGCCCTCGTCGGGCATGTCGACCACGACGTGCAGCAGGAAGCGGTCGAGCTGCGCCTCCGGCAGCGGGAAGGTGCCCGCGTGCTCGATCGGGTTCTGGGTGGCCACCACCATGAACGGGTCGGACAGCCGGTGCGTGACCCCCGAGACCGTCACCTGCCCCTCGGCCATCGATTCCAGCAGGGCCGACTGCACCTTCGGCGGCGCGCGGTTCACCTCGTCGACGAGGACGAGGGCGTGGAACAGGGGGCCTTGCAGGAACTCGAACGTGCCGCTGTCCTGGCGCCACACGGTGGTGCCGGTGAGGTCGGCCGGCATCAGGTCCGGCGTGCACTGGATGCGGGCGAAGGAGCCGTCGAGCCCGTCGGCGAGGCGCTTGACCGCCCGGGTCTTGGCGAGCCCCGGCGCGCCCTCGATCAGCAGGTGGCCGCCGGTGAGGAGGCCGATCAGCAGCCGCTCGACGAGGCCGGAGGCGCCGATCAGGCCCCGCTCCAGCCCGTCGCGCAGCGCCAGGACCCGGCCGTGCAGGGCGGCGGCTTCCGGCGGGCGCTCGGCCGGGACGGCATCGCTCATGCCGGGACGGCTCCTGGGGCGGGAATCCCGTTCTGCATCCGACGCGTCTCCTCGGCCCGGGTCCCGTTTTCTTAAGGGATCCTCAGGGGCGCCGGTGTGCCCGCTGGCCGGGGCGGCCGTCAATCCTACCTTGGCCCATCTCCCCGGCACACGGCGTCACGGTCCCGTCACACGGCCGATCCTAGAGCGCTGCCACCATGGATCTGCTCGCCAGCCTCCCCGAACCCGCCCGGTCCGCCCTCGGCCTCGCCGTCGCCTTCGGCCTCGGCACCCTGATCGGGGTCGAGCGGCAGTACCGGCAGCGCACCGCCGGCCTGCGCACCGCCGTGCTGGTGGCGGTGGGCGCCTCGGCCTTCGTCGATCTCGGCATGCGCCTCACCGGGCCGGAGGGGGGCACCCGCACCGTCGCCTACGTGATCTCCGGCATCGGCTTCCTCGGCGCCGGCGTGATCATGAAGGAGGGCATGAACGTCCGCGGCCTCAACACGGCCGCCACCCTCTGGTGCTCGGCCGCGGTCGGCGCCTTCGCGGGGGCCGACCTGCCGCTGGAGGCGGTATTCGTGGCGGTCACGGTGCTCGCCTGCAACACCGCCCTGCGCCCGCTCGTGAAGCTGATCGACCGCCTGCCGATCCGCGAATCCGAGACCGAGGCGACCTACGAGGTGCAGGTCACCACCGCCCCCGGCGCCGCCGGCCCGGCCCAGGACCTCCTCGTCGAGCGGCTGGAGGCGGCGAACTATCCCGTCGGCGCCATCGAGGTGGAGGAGCGCGGCGAGGAGGCGGTCGAGGTCATCGCCACCCTCACCGCCAGCGCCGTCGAGGCCGCCGAACTCGACGCCGTCACCGCCGACCTCGCCCGTGCCCCGGGCATCCGCCACGCCACCTGGTCCATCCAGACCACCGATTGATTTTTTCGGACTTGGCCGTGTGGGTGTGACAAGTTTCGTCCACACCCGCTCGCCGCGCGGGACACCCGACCGCCGTTCGTGCGGCAGCGCACGCCTCCGCCGGCGGCGGACTGGCCCGGAGCGGCGGCCGGGCCGAGATCATCGCCCCGGAGGACCGGACCTTGAACCCGGCCTCCCGGAGAGCACCATGGCGAACGATTCCCAAAAGCGCGCCCTGATCGTCGGCGCCTCGCGCGGCCTCGGCCTCGGCCTCGTCGAGACCTTCCTGGCGCGCGGCTGGCAGGTCACCGCGACCGAGCGCCGGCCTTCACAGGGCCTCGCCGCCCTGAATTCCGCGGCCCTGCGGGTCGAGACCGCCGACATCGACGATGACGCGGGCGTGGCGTCCCTGCACGACCGCCTCGGACCTGAGCGCTACGACCTGATCTTCGTGGTGGCGGGTGTCGCGACGCAGGCGCACGACCCGGTGCACGCGGTGTCGCGGGAGGTCGCGGCCCAGGTCTACCTCACCAACGCGGTGAGCCCGATCCGCTTCCTGGAAGCCTTCCGCGACCGGCTCGCGCCCGGCGGCAGCCTCGCGGTGATGAGTTCGATCCTCGGCAGCGTCGCGCTCAACGAGACGGGCGGCTGGGAGACCTACCGGGCGAGCAAGGCGGCGCTGAACACCCTCGCCCGCAGCTTCGCGGTCCGCCACCGGGCGGAGAGCCCGTCCGTGCTGATCCTGCATCCGGGCTGGGTCCGCACCGAGATGGGCGGCGCGGAGGCCGACATCGACGTGGAGACCAGCGTCGCCGGCCTCGCCGACGTGATCGCGGCGCAGCTCGGCCGGCCGGGTGTCCAGTACCTCGATTACCGAGGCGACACGCTGGCGTGGTGACACGAGAAACCCGCCCGGCAGCGGCCGGGCGGGCCCGAAACCGCGAAGAAAGTCAGCGGCGCGGGTCGAGGGGGCGGATGCGCCGCTCGACCACCACGGTCGGGCGCGTGCGGCGCTCCACGACCACGGTACGCGGCGCCCGGCTCGGGCTCGCCTGGGTCAGGATCCGCTCCGGCGCGCGCTCCGGCTTGAGGCGCTTGGCCGCCAGCACGTGCGGGCGCACCTCGTCCGAGGGCAGGCCGATCAGCCCGGCGGCGATCTCGACCTGCTGCTCGACGTCGTCGGACAGATCCTGCGCGGCGGCGACCGCCTCGTTGACGGTCGGGGGCTCACGCCGCACCCGGATCGGGGGCAGGTCGGCGAAGCTCTTCGGCGACTTCTTCACGGGGCGACTCGCGGTCTTCATGGGGCGCATCATAGCCTGGATCTGCGGTGTTGTGCAGTGCATCAAAATCCTGAGTCGGGCGTCAGGGCTGCGTGGCGGACAGACTGACCGCCCCCGTTTCCCGTGACGTTCACCTGCATTTGAAGGCCGGCATCAGAAGGATGGAGCCCGGCGCGCGGTCCCGCTTCAGCACCCCGCATCGCCCCGCGATCCGAGCGTCCTGCGTCGTCTTGCCGCAGAGCGCTGGCGGTCCTGCGGAAGCGGTCGGTTGACGTCCCGGCGCCAGGATCGCACCTCCCTCAAGGCCGCCGATGACGCAGACCCTCGACCCGCGCCTGACCCCCGCCCGGCCCCACGCCGCCGACGTCGCGCTGCGCGGCGTGGTCGCCGCCGAGCGCTACGTCGCGGGCGAGCCGGCCCGGGTGGTCGTGCCCTCGGCCCCGCTGCGCCGCGCGCCGTCGCCGGAGTCCGGAACCGACACGGAGGCGCTGCTCGGCGACGCCGTGACCGCCTACGACGCGGTCGGCGACCACGTCCTCGTGCAGCTCGCGCGCGACGGCTACGTCGGCTACCTGCCCGCCGACAGCCTCGGGCCGGCCGGCCCCGAGCCGACGCACCGCGTCGCGGCCCTGCGCACCTTCCTCTACCCGGCCCCCGACCTGAAGCGCCCGCCCTGCGCGCATCTGAGCCTCGGCGCGCGCCTCGTCGTGACCGGCGCGGCGGGGGCGTACCTGGAGACGCCGGGCGGCTACGTGTTCGCCCGCCACTGTGTCCCGGTCGGAGAGGCCGCGCCGGACTACGCCGGCACCGCCGAGCGCATGGTCGGCACGCCCTACCTGTGGGGCGGCCGCACCACCCTCGGCCTCGACTGCTCGGGGCTGGTGCAGCTCTGCCTCGACGCCGCCGGCCTGCCCTGCCCGCGCGACGCGGACATGCAGGAGCGGGCGCTGGGCCGGCCCCTGCCGCCGGTCCACGACGCTCTGCAAAGCGACGGCCTGCAACGCGGCGACTTCGTGTTCTGGAAGGGCCATGTCGGGATGATGCTCGATGCCGCACGCCTCATCCACGCCAACGGCCACCACATGAGCGTCGCGGTGGAGCCGCTGGCCGAGGCGGCGGCGCGGATCCTCGCGACCAGCTACGGCCCGGTCACGGGGATCCGCCGGCTGTGACGGGGCTCGGCGCCCGCAAGACCTTGCCGGCCACGGAACTTACGGCCACGCTTGGCCGTTCGATCGACAGGCCGTTCGATGACGATGGACTGCGTTAGACACCAGAAGCGACCTGAGAGGCGACCATGACGATCCGGACTGCACGGCTTCCCCTGGCGGCGGCGATGCTCGTCGGCCTCTCGGGCGCGGCCCTGGCCTTCGGTGGCGGGGCCGGCGGCAACAGCGGCAGCGGGCTCTCGCCCTACGCCGCGCTGAACGGCAACGACCGCTCGGCGGGGGTCAACAACGGCAATTACCGCGACCCCGCCCTCGACCCCTACCTCCGAACCTACGATCCGGAGGCCGCGGCCGCCTACGCCGCACCCCCGGCCGCCCAGCCGCGCCTGCGCCTGCGGCCCTATTACGGCCAGCCTTACTGAGCCGGCAACGGACGGGCTTCCCCGCCCGCGCGATTCGACGACACGGACCGAGGGCCGCACCCGCCTCCTGAGCGGGTCGCGGCCCTTCTCGTCCGGCCACGACGTGTCCGTCGAACCGAGACCAGCCACATTCCACGGCGCGGGGACACCGCATCGAGCCCGCGCCCGCCATCGCGAACGGCCGCGACGCGATCCTGGGCTGCGCGCGTCGTCCCGAACGGACCCTCAGGCCTCCAGCGCCAGAAGCGCGAAGCTGGCGAGCCAGTGCTCGCCCATGTAGTCGGCAAACAGGTGCGGGAGGCTGACGGCGAGATGCGCCTCGGCCGCCGCGCGCATGGCGGCGGCGCGCGGGTCGTTCGGCGGCACGGCCTCGGCGAGCGACCGGAAGCACCACGCCCGGCTGAGGTTCAACCCGTCGAGATGGGCGATCTTGCCGTCGCTGCGATCGGTCACCCGCGCCGGCGCGAACAGGGTGGCCGGCCGGCCCGCCGCGAGATCCGGCAGGAAGTGGTCGAACCAGGGCGCGAAGTCCTCCGGCGGCAGCAGGCGCCGCATGCACGCGGCCTCGATCAGCGCGGAGGACAGGAAATCGTCGCCGCCGGGCTCGCCCCAGGCGGGGCAGTCGCGGTCGCCGCCGTACCAGGACAGCGCGGTGTCCTGCAGCAGCGCCGACAGGCCCGCATCCGCCCGGCCCTCCGCGTAATCGGCCGCCAGATTCAGGGCGAAGGCGGTGTTGAAGTGGGTCCCGACCCGGACCGGGTAGGCCGCCAGCGGCAGAAACGCGCGGAACCGGTCGGCGATCAGGTCGGCGAGCGGCGCCAGGGCCCCGGCCCAGCGCGGTTCCGGCAGGCGCGCCAGGGCGTCGGCGAGCTTCAGCAGCCACGCCCAGCCGTAGGGCCGCTCGAAGCCGCGGGCGGCCGGCGCCCGGAAGGTCGCGCACTCGCCCGCGACCTTGTCCGGCACGAGCTGCCGGTCGAACAGGGCGCGGGTCGCCCCCGCGTGGGGACCGTCCGGAAAGCGCCCGAGCAGGTTGGCGAGCAGCCAGTAGCCGTGGACGCAGGAATGCCAGTCGAAGCTGCCGTGGAAGATCGGGTGCAGCGCGGACGGCACGCGCGCGTCCTCAGGCCCGGCGAGCACGAGCCCGGTCTTGTACGGGTATTCCCGGGTGACGTGGCCGAGGGTGATCGCCGCGAAACGGTCGGCGATCCCGGGGGTGAGGACGTGCGGCATCGGATCCCGCTCAGCTCCGCAGGCCCGGCGCCTCCCGGCCGGTGCGGGCGACGTACTCGGTGTAGCCGCCGCCGTACTGGTGGGCGCCGTCGGGGGTCAGTTCGAGCACGCGGTTCGAGAGCGCGGCCAGGAAATGGCGGTCGTGGCTCACGAACAGCATCGTGCCCTCGAACTCGGCGAGCGCGGCGACCAGCATCGCCTTGGTGTCCATGTCGAGGTGGTTGGTCGGCTCGTCGAGCACGAGGAAGTTCGGCGGGTCGTAGAGCATGCGCGCCATCACCAGCCGCGCCTTCTCGCCGCCAGAGAGCACCCGGCAGCGCTTCTCGACGTCGTCGCCCGAGAAGCCGAAGCAGCCGGCGAGCGTGCGCAGCGAGCCCTGGCCCGCCTGCGGGAAGGCGTCTTCGAGCGACTGGAACACGGTGCGCTCGCCGTCGAGCAGGTCCATGGCGTGCTGGGCGAAGTAGCCGAGCTTGACGCTGCCGCCCACCGTCACCGTGCCGGAATCCGGCGTCATGGTGCCGGTCACGAGCTTCAGGAGCGTCGACTTGCCGGCACCGTTGATGCCCATCACGCACCAGCGCTCCCGGCGGCGCACGGAGAAGTCGAGCCCCTCGTAGATCACCCGCCCGCCGTAGCGCTTGTTCACGCCCTTCAGCATCGCCACGTCGTCGCCCGAGCGCGGCGGCGGCTGGAACTCGAAGGCGACCGTCTGGCGGCGCCGGGGCGGCTCGATCCGCTCGATCTTGTCGAGCTTCTTCACCCGGCTCTGCACCTGCGCGGCGTGGCTCGCCCGGGCCTTGAAGCGCTCGATGAAGGCGATCTCCTTGGCGAGCATCGCCTGCTGGCGCTCGAACTGCGCCTGGCGCTGCGCCTCGGCGAGCGCCCGCTGGCCCTCGTAGAAGGCGTAGTCGCCCGAGTAGGTCGTGAGCGCGCCGCCGTCGATCTCGATGATCTTGCCGACCACCCGGTTCATGAACTCGCGGTCGTGCGAGGTCATCAAGAGGGCGCCGTCGTAGCCCTTCAGGAAATCCTCGAGCCAGATCAGGCTCTCGATGTCGAGGTGGTTGCTCGGCTCGTCGAGCAGCATCACGTCCGGGCGCATCAGCAGGATGCGGGCGAGCGCCACGCGCATCTTCCAGCCCCCGGACAGGGCGCCGACATCGCCGTCCATGGTCTCCTGGCTGAAGGAGAGCCCCGCCAGCGTCTCGCGGGCGCGGCCCTCCAGGGCGTAGCCGTCGAGTTCCTCGAACCGGGCCTGGACCTCGCCGTAGCGCTCGATCAGCGCGTCCATCTCGTCGGCCCGGTCGGGATCGGCCATCGCCGCGCCGAGCTCGGCCAGTTCCGCCGCGACCGCGCTCACGGGGCCGGCGCCGTCCATCACCTCGGCCACGACGCTGCGGCCGGCCATCTCGCCGACATCCTGGCTGAAATAGCCGATCGTGATGCCGCGCTCGGCCACCACCTGCCCCTCGTCGGGCTGCTCCTCGCCGGTCAGCATCCGGAACAGGGTGGTCTTGCCGGCGCCGTTCGGGCCCACCAGCCCGACTTTCTCCCCGCGCTGGAGGGCGGCGGAGGCCTCGATGAAGACGAGCTGCCGCCCGTTCTGTTTGACGAGTCTGTCCAGGCGTATCATGCGTCGCGCGGGCTCAACGGGATGTCCCGCCCGCGCTTACGGCACGGACCGTGCCTGCGCAAAGCCATGCCCCCGCATCGCACGCATGTCCGGGTCTCCCGGCCTCAGCATCCCTGCCCGGGACCCAACGTCCGGCTCGGCGGTTGCCCGAGGCGATGACGGGGGCGACGATGCTGTTCGGGTGGTGGAAAGCGGGCCTGGACATGGCCATGCTCGGGTTCGAGGCGCAGGGCGTCATCGCGCAGCGCATGGCGATGCTGGCGATGGGCGGTCCCGCGGCGCAGCTCGAAGCGCAGCGCATGGTCACCGAGAAGGTCATGGCGGCCGGCGAGGCGGCGCTGATGGTCGCCTCCGGCGCCTCGAACGGGAGGGTGATCCGCCACTACCGGCGCAAGGTGCAGGCGAACGCCAAGCGGCTCGGGCGGAGGGGTTGAGAGGTCGTCCAGCGCGGGCCGTCGTGTTGGCACGGAGGTCGCCGCACCGGCCCGAGCGGGCTCGGCGATCGCCCCACGATGCCCGATCCGGTTTCCGATCGGAGCGCTCGTCGTCACCACGCCGTCTTTGCGAGCGCAGCGAAGCAATCCAGCGGCGCCAACGTCCGGAGAACGCGCGCAGCCCTGGGTCGTACGTCATCTCCATCGGTTTGCCGGTTGACCGGTCGGACCGATGATGGAGGGCGGCCGGCGAGATCGCTCCTGGGTGGACCGCGAGGTCGCAAGCAATCTGGATCCGCCGGCCGTCCCTCCGCGGTCTTGAGCACGAACGGTAGAGCGGGAGCAGCCCGAGCCTACGATCCGGTGCCAGAGGACCTCGCCTCTCTCGCGAAAGGTCTCGCCATGGTAGCCTCCGTCCAGCCCAGCGCAACGTCCCGCGCCGGAACGTCCCCCGCCACGCCCTTCCCCACGCCCTTCCCCACGCCGCCTGCTCCGTCCCCCGCTCCCTCGCCTGCGGCCCGCTTCGTCGGCGCCGACGTGTCCAAGGCCTGGGTCGATCTCGCCGACACCACCGGCCGCAGCCTGCGCACCGCCAACACCCCCGAGGCCCTGGCGGCGGCGTTCGCCGGCCCCTGGGCGCCCGCCGCCTGCGCCGCCCTCGCCTACGAGCCCACCGGCGGCTACGAGCGCCCGCTGCTGGCCGCCGCCCAGAGCCTCGGTCTGCCGATCCGCCGCCTCCACCCCAACCGCGCCCGCGCGTTCGCCCGCGCCACGGGCCGGCTGGCCAAGACCGACCGGATCGACGCCGCCGTCCTGGCGGGGCTGGCCGCCTTCACCGCAGACGAGGCCGCCGTGCCCCCGCCCAGCCCGGCCCAGCGCGCCCTGGCCGAGCTGATGGCCCGCCTCACCCAGCTCAAGGACCAGCGCCACGCCGAGCGCTGCCGGGCCGAGCGCGCCGAGAGCCCGGCCGTGCGCGCCTCGATCGCGGCCTGCCTCGCCGTGATCGAGGCGCAGATCGCCGCGATGACCCAAGCCCTCGACGCCGCCATCGCCGCCGACGCCGACCTCGCCCGCAAGGCCGCCCTGCTGCGCTCGTGCAAGGGCGTCGGCCCGCGCGCCTGTCAGGCCGTCCTCGCCTGGCTGCCCGAGATCGGCACCCTCAACCGCCGCACCGTCGCCGCCCTCGTGGGCGTCGCCCCCATCACCCGCCACAGCGGCTCGGCCCTGCGCGCCGCCGCCATCGCCGGCGGCCGCAAGCCCCTGCGCGACGTGCTGTTCATGGCAGCGCTGACCGCAAGCCGCCACAACCCCACCTTCACGGCCGTCTACGACCGCCTGCGCGCCGACGGCAAACCCCACAAGCTCGCCCTCATCGCCGTCCTGCGGAAGCTCGTCACCGTCCTCAACGCGATGATCCGAGCCGGAAAGCCCTTCAAACCCGCTTGACCCGAGACACGGTAGATCGCTTCGCCTGCGGCTCGCGATGACGGCGCGGG
>NZ_JAUYZI010000089.1 GCF_030700245.1 Methylobacterium amylolyticum | reverse complement strand
GCGGGCATCACCGGCTCGCTGGAGCTGATGCAGACCCGCATCGGCCAGGGCCGGCTCAAGGACGTCGACCGCTACATGGCCGCCGCGCAAGGCGCCGCCCAGCGCGCCGCCGCCCTCACCCACCGCCTGCTCGCCTTCTCCCGCCGCCAGACGCTCGACCCCCGCGCCACCGACGTCAACCGCCTGGTCGCCGGCATGGAGGAGCTGATCCGCCGCACCGTCGGCCCGGCCGTGCGCATCGAGACCGATCCCGACCCCGACCTGTGGCCGGCGCTGGTCGACCCGCACCAGCTCGAGAACGCGCTGCTCAACCTCTGCCTCAACGCCCGCGACGCCATGCCCGAGGGCGGCCGCATCACCATCGTCACCGCCAACCGCCGCCTCGACGAAGCCGCCGCCCGCGCCGGGGACGTCCCGGCCGGCGACGCGATCCCGCCGGGGGCGTACCTGTCGCTGTGCGTGGCCGACACCGGCACGGGGATGAGCCCGGAGGTGGTGGCGCGCGCCTTCGACCCGTTCTTCACCACCAAGCCGACCGGCCAGGGCACGGGGCTGGGCCTGTCGATGATCTACGGCTTCGCCCGGCAGTCGGGCGGGCAGGTGCGGATCGCCTCGACGCCCGGGCGGGGGACGCGGGTGTGCCTGTACCTGCCGCGCCACGACGGCCCGGCGGAGGCGGCGGCCGCCGTGGCCGGCCCGGGGGCGGCGCCGCGCGCCGAGCGGGGGGAGACGGTCCTGGTGGTGGACGACGAGCCGACGGTGCGGATGCTGGTGACCGAGGTTCTGGAGGATCTGGGCTACACGGCGATCGAGGCGGGCGACAGCGCGGCGGGGTTGCGGGTGCTGCACTCGGACGTGCGGGTCGACCTCTTGGTGACCGATGTCGGCCTGCCCGGGGGCATGAACGGCCGGCAGATGGCCGATGCCGGCCGCGCCCGCCGCCCCGCCCTCAAGGTCCTGTTCATCACCGGATACGCCGACACCGCGGCGGTGCGGGACGGGCAGTTGGAGCCGGGCATGGCGGTGCTGACCAAGCCGTTCGCCGTGGAGACGCTCGGCCTGCGCATCCGCGAGATGATCGGCCGGGCGTGAACCGGTCGGTTCGCGCAGCGGGCTCTCCAGGTCCGCCTATGCGCCTTGACTTCGAGCGCACTCGAAGCCCCAGCCTCGGATGCGTCGAGTCGAGAGCAGGGGTTCATGAGGATCGGGGAGCTGGCACGGCGTTCGGGTCTCACCGCCCACACCATCCGCTATTACGAGCGGATCGGGCTGCTGCCCTATGCCGACCGGGACTCGTCGCGCCACCGTGACTACGACGCATCGATCCTCGCCTGGATCCAGTTCCTCGGCCGCCTGAAGGCGACCGGGATGCCGATTCGGGACATGCTGCGCTACGCAGCCTTGCGGGAACGCGGCGTCGAGACGGAAGCGGAGCGCCGGGACCTGCTGGTGCGCCACCGTGAGTCCGTTCGCCGTCATGCGGCCGACCTTCGAGACTGCCTCCTCGTCCTCGACGCGAAGATCGCCGGCTACGCCGACGCCGAGAAGAGGATTCAGGATCATGACGGTGTGTTCCCGGAATTCCGGCGAAAGCCGGCTGGAACGCGGGCGACGCGCGCTCGCTGAGATCGACGGCCATGCCGGGGAGGCCGTCGTGGCCGCGCTCGCGGACATCGCTCCCGATTTCGCGACCTACCTGATCGAGTTCCCGTTCGGCGACATCTACGCGCGCCCGGGCCTCGATCTCCGGGCGCGGGAGATCGCCACGATCGCGGCGCTCACCGCCATGGGCAATGCTGCGCCTCAGTTGAAGATCCACGTCCAAGCCGGCCTGAACGTCGGCCTGTCCCGGGCGGAGATCACCGAGGTCATCATGCAGATGGCCGTCTACGCGGGCTTTCCGGCGGCGCTGAATGGCCTGTTCGCGGCGAAGGCGGTGTTCGACGCCTGCCCGACGCGCGGCGAGAGCCAGCCCGTGTAGCCGTTCCGGGCGGCCGGCGCGGGCCGCCTCAAGGGCCCCCGGCCGCCTCCGGCCGGTTCGGGTCGGTGAGCTGGATCGTCCAGCTCTTCTGCTCGCCGGTATCGACCTCGAAGAAGCCGTTGCGGTCGTAGCCGCGGGCGAGGCAGTCCTCGATGCCGCGGATCGTGAACTCGGCGTCCCGGGTGCACATCAGCGAGCGCCCGCTCCACTCCCCGCCGCGCGTGTAGTCGACCGCGAAGACGTAGTAGAACCGCGCCGCGAGCGCCCCGCGCAGCAGGGTCTCGCAGGCCTTCGGGTTGAGGTCCCACCAGCCCTCCGTGACCCACCCTTGCGGGTCGCGGTAGCCCAGCGAGATCCCGACCTTGCTGGCGGTCTGGTTGCACAGGCGCAGGTCGGCCTTCGCCGGCGCTGCCCAGAGCAGCGCGAGGCCGGCAAGCGCGAGGCCGGAGAGCACTCGGCCATGCCCCGCGGCGGTCCGCACGAGACGCGACGCCAAGTCCGAAAAATCAGCCGACGAGGATGATGCGGCAGTCGTTGACATTGGTGCGGGTGGGGCCGGGGTTCACGAGGTCGCCCAGGGCCTCGAAGAAGGCGGTGGAGTCGTTCTGGTCGAGCATCGCGGCCGGATCGAGGCCGCGGGCCCGGGCGCGGGCCAGCGTCGTCGGGTCGACGAGGCCGCCGGCCGGGTCGGTGGCGAGCCCGCGGCCGCCGTCGGTGCCGTCGGTGTCGGCGCTGATGCCGGAGATGCCGGGCGTGCCGTCGAGCGCGATGGCGAGCGCCAGCGCGTATTCCTGGTTCGGTCCGCCATGGCCCTCGCCGCGGATGGTGACGGTGAGCTCGCCCCCAGAGATCAGCGCGACCCGCCGCCCGTAATCCCGGTAGCGCTTGGCCTGCACCGCGTGCTCGGCGGCGACCTCGCGGGCCTCGCCTTCGAGGTCGGAGCCGAGCATCACCGGCTCGTAGCCGGCCTCCCGGGCGACCGCGGCGGCGGCGTCGAGGGCGTCCTGCGGCTTGGCGACGATCCGGTACTCGGCCCGGGCGAAGGCGGGGTCCCCGGGCTTCGGGCTCTCGTTGTGCGGGTCGGCGAGGAGGCGCACGGCCGCCTCGGGCAGCGGGATGCCGCGGCGCTCGCAGATCGCGCGGGCTTCGGCCAGCGTCGAGGGGTCGGGCACCGTCGGGCCCGAGGCGATCACCGCGGGATCGTCGAAGGGCACGTCGGAGACGGCCAGCGTCAGGATCCGGCGGGCGTTGCGGGCGGCGAGCGCGAGGCGCCCGCCCTTGATCCGCGAGATGTGCTTGCGCACGGTGTTGATCTCGCCGATCGGCGCGCCCGAGCGCAGCATCGCCCGGGTGATCGCCTGCTTCTCGGTGAGGGTCAGGTCGCCGGCCGGGGCGATCCAGTTGGCCGAGCCGCCGCCTGAGAGCAGCACCAGCACCTCGTCGTCGGGACCGGCCGAGGTCGCGAGCCGCAGCGCCTCCTCGGTGGCGCGGATGCCGGCCTCGTCGGGGACCGGGTGGCCGGCCTCGACCATGCGGATGCCCGGCGCCTCCTGCCCGTAGCCGTGGCGCGCCACCGCCAGCCCGACGATCCGGTCGTCGCCGAGCCCGTGCTGCTCCCGGTAGAACCGGCTCGCCACCGCGCTCATGCTGCCCGCGGCCTTGCCGGCGGCCAGGATGATCAGCCGGCCCGGGGACGGGCTCGGCAGGTGGGCGGGCAGGCACAGGTCCGGGTGCGCGGCGCGGATGCCGGCGGTCAGCGCCCGGTCGAGGAGCGCGCGCTGCTCCAGGACGGCGGGCTCGGCCGTCGCCGCAGTGCTGTGTTCGGGGGCGGTCTCGGGCATGACGGCGGCGGGCTCCCTGGGGCCTCGGGTGGTTCGGGCCACTTTCTTGTGCGCCCCCGCCCCTCCCCGGGGCGGCGGGTCCGTTCCTTGCCGTGGGCGCACGATCCTTGATAGGTGCTGTGCCCGAGCCGGCCCGGCGCGGCAAGCGCCTTCGCGCCGACGGCCCGCAAGCCGGAGACCCGACCCCGCCGTGACCCGTCCGGACGAAGCGCGCCCCGTGTCCCCCCACCCGTGCGAGATCGTCCCCGGCGACCCGGCCTGCGGCCTCGTCCTGGCCTGCGACCACGCCTCGAACTTCGTGCCGCCGGACATCGAGCTCGGCGTGGCGGCCTCCGAGTTCGCCCGGCACATCGCCTACGACATCGGCGCGGCGGGGGTCACCCGGCGCCTCGCGCGGCTCCTCGGGGCGCCCGCGATCCTCACGAACTTCTCGCGGCTGATCATCGACCCGAACCGCGGCCGGGCCGACCCGACCCTGGTGATGCGCCTCTCCGACGGGGCGGTGGTGCCGGGCAACGCCCGGATCGACGCGGCCGGCAAGGCGGCGCGGATCGCCCGGTTCTACGCGCCGTTCGACGCGGCGATCGACGCGGCGGTGGCCGCGGCCGAGGCGGCGGGCCGGCCGCCGGCGATCGTCACGATCCACAGCTTCACCCCGTACTGGCGGGGCGTGCCCCGGCCCTGGCAGGTCGGGATCCTCTACGACCGCGACGAGCGGCTGAGCCGGCCGCTGATTGCCGCGCTCGCCGCCGACCCGGCCGGGCTCGATGTCGGCGACAACGAGCCCTACGGCGGCGGCCTGCCCGGCGACACGATCGACCGCCACGCCACCGCCCGGGGCCTGCCGAACGCGCTCGTCGAGATCCGCCAGGACCTGATCGCGGCCGACGCCGGCCAGGTGGCGTGGGCCGAGCGCTTCGCCCGGGTGCTGCGCCCGCTGATCGCGGCTTGATCCGCGGGCCCCGCACCCCGACCTCCTCCGCAAGGCCCCCGGAACGAGAGACGAGACGATGAGCGAGATCGACCGCGCGACGCAGACCGAGCTGGAGGCCGCGGTGTACCGCCGCCTCGTCGCCCACCTGCGCGGGCGCACCGACGTGCAGAACATCGACCTGATGAATCTGGCGGGCTTCTGCCGCAACTGCCTGTCGAACTGGCTGAAGGACGCCGCCGACGCGCAGGGGGTGCCGATGACCAAGGATGCGAGCCGCGAGGCGGTCTACGGCATGCCCTACGCGGCGTGGAAGGCGCAGCACCAGACCGAGGCGAGCCCGGAGCAGCGGGCGGCCTTCGGCGCGCGGCCCGAGGGACATTGAGGCGGGCGCGGATCGGGGCGGCTAAGGAACCGGTAAGCTTGCGCGCTTAACCAAGCCTGCGTGGGCGGCGGCATGCGCCGCGAACGGAGAGCCGCATGAACGCGCATTCCATGCCCAAGCAGGGCGATGTCTCCTCCGCCGAGGGCGTCGCCGCCGACGAGCTCAAGCAGTTCATCGAGCGGATCGAGCGCCTGGAGGAGGAGAAGGCCGGGATCATGGGCGACATCAAGGAGGTGTTCGCCGAGCTGAAGGGCCGGGGCTTCGACGCCAAGGCGGTGCGCAAGATCATCTCGATCCGCAAGCAGGACCATTCCGAGCGGCAGGAGCAGGAGGCGATCCTGGAATTGTACCTCCAGGCGCTGGGGATGGCGTAGGCGGCTCCGGCAGCGCGCCGAGACGGCCGAGGGCACCCGCGGGTGCCCTTATTTCATGCCCGCTTCGCAGCCATGCCCTCTTTGCCAGAGCCCGCCCCGGTCGCGTCCCTTAGCCGCGTCCCCCGGCCGCGCGCCGGATCCCGGGCCGGACCGCCGAAGACCTCGCGCCGCCCGCGCGGAGCGCACGCGCAGCCTCAGCCTTTAGTCCGCGGCGCCTGCCGCAAAACCGGGGCGGCGCCGGCGAAATACTGCGCAGGGCGTCCCGGCATCCACAGGGCGTGACGGCGCCGGGGGAACTTTGCGCGAAAGACCTTGACGGCCCCGAAACCTTCCTCTCAGAACGGAACGACCGCAACCGGAGCGCCACGGCGAAGGGCGCCCCGCGGCACGCACGCCTACCCTCCGCCGAAGCCGTCCCGGTCCGGCGTTCGAGGGCGCCGCGCGCGGACCACGAGCATCAGAGCCTGAACGATCGGGTCGCCGGCCGCGCCGCGCGCGGGCCCGGCATGGGAGAGGAAACGATGACGGTCACGAAACGCGCCTTCGTGGGCGCGCTGCTCTGCGCCACGGCCCTCGGCCTGACGCCCGCCCAGGCTGCCGATCCGATCAAGATCGGCCTCACCGGCCCCTACACCGGCGGCTCCTCCTCGATGGGCGTGTCGATGCGCGACGGCGCCAAGCTCGCCGCCGCCGAGATCAACAAGGCCGGCGGCGTGCTCGGCCGCCAGATCCAGCTCGTCGAGCGCGACGACGAGGCCAAGAACGAGGTCGGCGCCCAGGTCGCCCAGGAGCTGATCAACAAGGAGAAGGTCGTCGCCACCGTCGGCTTCATCAACACCGGCGTGGCGCTCGCCGCCCAGCGCTTCTACCAGGAAGCCGAGATCCCGGTGTTCAACAACGTCGCCACCGGCACGGTCATCACCAACCAGTTCAAGGAGCCGGACTACGACTCCAACTACGTCTTCCGGAACTCGGCCTACGACGTGCTCCAGGCCGGCATGATGGTCGACGAGGCGCTCGCCCAGGGCCACAAGAAGATCGCGGTGCTGGCCGACTCGACGAATTACGGCCAGCTCGGCCGCGAGGACATCGAGAAGTACCTCGCCGCCAAGTCGGTCAAGCCGGTGGCGGTCGAGAAGTTCAACATCAAGGACGTCGACATGACGGCCCAGTTGCTGAAGGCGCAGCAGGCCGGGGCCGACGT
Source organism: Methylobacterium amylolyticum (assembly GCF_030700245.1). Lineage (GTDB taxonomy): Bacteria > Pseudomonadota > Alphaproteobacteria > Rhizobiales > Beijerinckiaceae > Methylobacterium. The sequence goes on along the minus strand of NZ_JAUYZI010000089.1, from coordinate 5,536 downwards.
GATCCTCGCCTACGGGATCGGGCCGGAACTCGCCCAGATCGCCAACGGCATGGCCAAGCTCGGCTGGAAGGTGCCGATGATCACCTCGTGGCCCGCTTCGATGCAGAGCTTCATCGACATCGCCGGCACCAACGGCAACGGCGTGATCATGCCCCAGACCTTCATCGAGGATCAGACCCTGCCCAAGCGCAAGGCGTTCCTGGAGAGCTACTACAAGACCTACGGCGTGACGAAGATCCCGACCCCGGTGGCCGGCGCGCAGGGCTACGATTCGGTCTACCTGATTGCCGCGGCGATCAAGCAGGCCGGCACCACCGATGGGCCGAAGGTCCGCGCGGCCCTGGAGAACCTCAAGGAGAAGGTCGAGGGCGTGGTCACCACCTACGAGACCCCGTTCTCGGCCAAGGACCACAACGCGATCTCCCGCAACATGGTCGTGTTCGGCAAGGTCCAGGACGGCAAGATCGTCTACGCCAAGCCGGAGGACGCCAAGAACGCCGGCGTCGTCCGCACCAAGGAAAAGTCCTCCAACTGATCCTTTCCGGATCGGTGCCCCGGGCTCGGCCCGGGGCACGCCTCCGCCCGTCGGCCGCGTCGCCCGCGGCCTCGCCCGTTCCTGAGACGGCCTCCCGATGACCATCTTCCTGCAACTCGTGGCGTCCGGCGTCGCCGTCGGCATGATCTACGCCGCGATCGCCTTCGGCTATCAGCTCACCTTCGCCACGTCGAAGACCCTGAACTTCGGCCAGGGCGAGGCGCTGGCGCTCGGCGCCCTGTTCGGCCTCACCCTGGTGCCGTTCACCGGCTACTGGCTGATGATCCCCCTCGTCCTCGTGTTCGGCCTCGCGCTCGGCGCCGTCGTCGAGCGGCTGGCGGTGCGCCCGGCGATCAAGATCAAGTCCGAGTACGGGTGGATCATGGCCACCATCGCGCTGGGCATCATCTTCAAGAACGTCGCCGAGAACGTCTGGGGCCGCGACGACCTGAAGTTCCCCTCGCCGCTCCCCGAGACCGCGATCGAGATCGCCGGCATCCGCGTGCTGCCGATGGAGATCCTGATCGTCGCCGGCGCCCTGCTGATGATGGCCTGCGTCGAGATCTTCAACCGCAAGTCGATCTGGGGGAAGGCGGTGGTCGCCACCTCCAACGACATCGACGCCGCCGGCCTGATGGGCATCGACACCAAGCGCGTCATCACCCTGTCCTACTCGATCAGCGCGATGACCGCGGCCTTCGCGGGCGTGCTCGTCGCCCCGGTGACGCTGACCGGCGCCACGATGGGCGCGGTGCTGGCGCTCAAGGCCTTCGCGGTGGCGATCATCGGCGGCCTCGAATCCGGCCTGGGCGTCATCGTCGGCGGCCTGATCCTCGGCATCGCCGAGACGCTCACCGGCTTCTACATCTCGACCGGCTACAAGGACGTGCCGGGCCTGATCCTCCTCCTCGTCGTGCTCTCGATCCGCCCGGTCGGCCTGTTCGGCAAGGCCGTCATCAAGAAGGTCTGACCGCCATGGCGCACTCCGCCCTCGCGCCGGCCGCCCTGCCGGACGCGCCCGCCCGGTCGGGCCGCGGCCTCGGCCTCCTCGGCGCCCTGCTGCTCGCCGCCTTCCTCGCCGCCTTCCCGCTGGTGGTGACGAGCACCTACTACATCCACCTCGTCGTCGTGATCGCCATCTACGCGATCCTGATCCTCGGGCTCGACATCGTGGTCGGCTACACCGGCCAGGTGTCGCTCGGCCATGCCGGCCTGTTCGGCATCGGCGCCTACGCGGCGGCGGGCCTGTTCCTGCACTTCAAGATCGGCATCTGGCTCGGCCTCCTGGCCGGCATCGGGCTCACCGCCGCCTTCGGCGTGCTGCTGGCGGTGCCGGCGCTGCGGGTGACCGGACCCTACCTCGCGATGGTGACGCTGGCCTTCGGCACCATCATCCAGATCTTCATCAACGAGCTGACCCCGCTCACCAACGGCCCGCTCGGCATCACCCTGCCCCCGGCCCGGGTGCTCGACTTCTCCTTGATCGGCATGCAGGCCCCCTGGGGCGCGGCCGGGCGCAAGCTGGAGTTCTACTACCTCGTCTGCATCGCGCTGATGGCTACGATCCTGGTCGTCAACCGGGTGGTGCGCTCGCCGTTCGGGCGCGCCTTCGAGGCCCTGCGCGACTCGCCGATCGCCTGCGACTGCATGGGCGTCTCGGTCTACCGCTACAAGGTCTACGCCTTCGTGGTCTCGGCCGCGCTCGCCGGGCTCGCCGGCGCCCTGTTCGCGTGGTCGGAGCGCTACGTCGCGCCGAACTCCTACGGGTTCGAGCTGACGGTGCTGTTCCTGCTCGCGGTGACCATGGGCGGGCGCAAGTCCCGGGCCGGCCCGCTGATCGGCGCGGCGATCATCGTGCTGATGCCCAACATCCTCGCCGACATCCAGCTCGTGCGGATCATGGCCGGCGTCATCGCCGTGGCCGCGATCGCCGTCGGCGTGACGGCGTTCCTGCGCAAGCGGGAGAACCGGGGCGCCCTGATCGTGCCGGTGGTGCTGTGCATCCTGTCGTTCCCGGCGGCGCTGATGCTCGAGTCGGTGACCGACTACCGCCTCACCGTGTTCGGCCTGCTGATCCTGTTCGTGGTCTACTACCTGCCGGACGGCATCGTCGGCTGGCTGCGCCAGACCATTCCGGCGCTGCGGCCGGCCCACACGGCGGAGGGGCGCGACCTCTCGGCCGAGGGCGCGGCGCTGATCGCCCAGCGCGGCGACGCGGGCGCGGGCGCGCTCCTGAAGGTCGATCAGGCGCTGATGCAGTTCGGCGGTCTGAAGGCGCTGGCCGGCGTCGATCTCAGCGTGAAGCCGGGCACGATCCACGGGCTCATCGGCCCGAACGGCTCGGGCAAGAGCACGATGATGAACGTGCTCACCGGCATCTACAAACCCACCGCCGGCTCGGTCACGCTGGCGGTCGGCGGCGGACGGCGGATCGACGGGCGCACGCCCTCCGAGATCGCGCTGGCCGGCGTGGCGCGCACCTTCCAGAACGTGCAGCTCTTCCGCGAGATGACCGCGCTGGAGAACGTGCTGGTCGGCCTCCACCACACCTTCCGGGGCACGATCTTCGACGCGATCCTCGGCACGCCCCGGCGGCGGCGGGAGGAGCGAGCCGCGCGCGCCCGCGCCATGGCGATCCTCGACTTCGTCGGGCTCGGCGCCCTGGCGCAGGAGGAGGCGCGCAACCTCCCCTACGGCAAGCAGCGCCTCCTCGAGATCGGCCGGGCCCTGGCGCTCGACCCCGTTCTCCTGCTCCTCGACGAGCCGGCGGCGGGGCTCACCGCCCCGGACATCGCCGAGCTGATCGCGATCATCCGCAAGATCCGCGACGCCGGGATCACGGTGATCCTGATCGAGCACCACATGGACGTGGTCATGGGCCTGTGCGACCGCGTCAGCGTCCTCGACTTCGGCCACAAGATCGCCGAGGGCGGCGCCCGCGAGGTGCAGCAGGATCCGAAGGTGATCGAGGCCTATCTCGGCGCGCCGGGAGACGTTGAGGAGCCGGCCCATGCTTGAGGTCCAGGATCTGCACGCGGGCTACGGGCAGGTCGAGGTCCTGCACGGCCTCTCCTTCTCGGTGCCGAAGGGGCAGGTGGTCACGCTGATCGGCTCGAACGGCGCCGGCAAGACCACGACCATGCGGGCGCTGTCGGGGATGATCCGCCCCCGCGGCGGCACGATCCGCCTCAACGGGCGCGACATCGCCGGGCTCGACAGCCACGCGGTGGCCCGCGAGGGGCTGGCGCACTCGCCGGAGGGACGCCGCGTCTTCCCGACGCTGAGCGTCGAGGACAACCTGACGCTCGGCGCCTTCCCGCGTCTCACCGGTGCCCGGCCCAAGGGCGACGTCGCCGCCGACCGGGAGCGCGCCTTCACCCTGTTCCCGCGGCTCAGGGAGCGGCGCAACCAGCTCGCCGGCACCCTCTCGGGGGGCGAGCAGCAGATGCTGGCGATGGGCCGGGCGCTGATGCTGCGGCCGGACATCCTGCTGCTCGACGAGCCGTCGATGGGGCTCGCCCCCAAGCTCGTCGAGGAGGTATTCCGGATCATCCGCCAGCTCAAGGAGGAGCGGGTGACGATGCTGCTCGTCGAGCAGTTCGCCATGGCGGCTCTGGGCGTGGCCGACCACGCCTACGTGCTGGAGAACGGCCGCATCCGGTTCCAGGGCCCGGCCGCGCAGTTGAAGAGCGACCCGGCGGTGCGCGCGGCCTATCTCGGCGGGCATTGAGCGGGGCATTCCCCTCCCCACAAGGGCAGGGCTATCGCATTTGGCTGATGAGGTCGGCGAGGTAGTCGTCGTTCCATCCGGCCAACTGTCGTTTGGTGTGCAGGGAGCCCTTCGTGGCGTCCTGGCGGATCAGGCCGAGGGCGAGGCGGCGCAGCAGGGCGAGGTTCTGGGCGGTGACGGCGTTGCGGGTGAGGATGGCGTCCTCGCGGAAGGCGACGTCGAGCAGCCAGTGCTGGTGGTTCTCGATCGACCAGTGGGCGCGCACCACGCGCAGGACCTCGGCGGGGTCGAGCCGCTGCGAGAGGGCGACGTAGCGGGTCTGGGGCGGCTCGGCCTCGGCAGGGGCGTCCACGTGCGTGCTGCGGCGCAGGCCGTCGACCCGGGCGATGGCGCACAGGCCGGCGAAGCCGTAGCGTTCGGCCCAGCCCGGCACGGCCCGGACCCAGGCGCGGCGCTCCTCGTAGCGGCCGTGGGCGGTGTGGCTGGTGCGGACGGCCGTCTCGGCATCGGCCTCGCCCAGCAGCGCCTGGGCGGCCGCGTGCAGCGGGCCGCGGTTGCCCTTGAGGATCAGGGCGTAGGCTCCGCCCCGTTCCAGGATGGCGGCGGCCGTGGCGCGGTTGCCGTGCAGGGCGTCGGGCGTGACGACGGCATCGCGCAGGTCGAGCAGGGCGATGACCTCGCGCGCGGCGGTGACCTCGCTGCGGTTGCGGGCGTGGCGCTGGGCCAGGACGAGGCGCTGCTCGGCGGCCCAGGCGGTGACGAGGTGCAGCGGGGTCGAGCGCCCGGCGCTCTGGATGGCGCCGCGCAGGGACTTGCCGTCGAGGGCGACGATGCGCGGGCGGCCGGTGCCGTCGGGCTCGTCCTGCGCCGCTTGGTCCTGCGCCGCTTGGTCCAGGGCTTTGGCGAAGGCGGCCATGAAGGCGCGGAACGCGGCCTCGAAGGCGAGCGGGTCGAGCGCCTGGAACAGGCGGCTGAAGGTGTCGTGGCTGGGCGCGCCGTGGGCGAGGCGGACGAAGCGGCGCAGCAGCGGCAGCTTGGCCCGGGCGAAGGTGGCGATGTCGACGCAGGTCTGGGCGCCGCACAGCGTGGCGGCCAGGGCGACCAGCAGAACCTCGTCGAGCCGATGGCGGGCGTTGGCCGCCCGCGGGTCCGGCACCGCCGCGAACAATCCTTGCACGGCCAGCATCGATCGCCTCCTGCGTCTCAGGAGGCGTCAACGCATCGCCTTCAGCCCAGATCGAACCCCAAACAACCCATATGCAATCGCCCTG
>NZ_JAUYZI010000088.1 GCF_030700245.1 Methylobacterium amylolyticum | reverse complement strand
TCTACGTCGCGGTGATGCACGCCCTCGTGCGCGGCTTCGTCGAGATGGGCTGCGTGCGGCGCGACGCCCGCGTCAGCGTCGTCAACGGGCCGGTCGGCCGGATGCGCCAGGACCTGCGGGCCTGGCTGGCGGCCGACGGCTCGTGCGGGGGCCGGCCGTGACCGGGCGCCTCGGGCACAACGGCGGACCGGCGATCGAGGAGCCGGCCGACACGCGTCCCGCCCAGTGCAAGCACTGCCGGCACTGGAAGGTGCCGTCCGAGGGCGAGCGGCAGGCCTACGAGGCCTTCCGCCTCGGCCTGTCGGCGGCGCCGGGTCCGGCGGCCGACCGGCGCCTGCGACCGCGTCCTGATCGGCAACAGCCGGGTCCCGGCGTTCTCGGCCACGGTGGGCGAGTTCGGCTGCCGCAACTACGAGGCCGCCCTTCCGCCACCGATGCCGCAGGGCCGTGGCTACATCACGATCTGGCGGAACGGTCGCGTCGCCTGGCAGGGATGTGAGGAGATCCCCGCCCGTTTCCTCCAGGACGATCCCGACCTGTGGAGGCCTTGCCCGCCCGGCGAGATAGCGTCCGGACATGTTATCTGTATAATCTGTATAACCCAAAGGAGTGCAGGATGCCGGACAAATCCGTCACCACCGCCGAGTTCCTCCGTCACTTCGGCCGCTACCACGACGAGGCGCGCCTGGCGCCACTGACCCTGACCAAGCACGGCCGGCCGTCGCTGGTCGTGCTCTCGGCCGACACCTACCGGCAGCTTACCGAGCAGGCCGACCCGCGCCGGGCCTTGGCCGCGGGGGAGACGCCGCCGGAGCTGGCTCATCTCATCCTGGCCGAGCTCGACCGCCAGTCGGCGGAGCACGGGGGCGACTAGGATGGCGAACCCCTTCCCGTCGGGCTCGGTCATCACCTACCCCTACCTGTGGCGGTGGCAGCGCGCGGAGGGCCGGTTCAACGCGCCCAAGGACCGTCCGACTTGCTTGGCCGTCACCATCCCGGATCAGGCTCAAGGGCTGACCCACCTCGTCCTGCTGGCCATCTCCGGAACCCCGCCGGGCGAGAGGCAGGCCGCCCTCGAGATCCCGTTGCTCGAGCTGCGACGCGCCGGCCTGTCGACGTTGAAACGCGGCTGGATCACGGTCAGCGAATACAACTACGACGTCGCCGAGCGATCCTTCCACCTCGACCCGAACCAGACGGCGCGCGGCTCGTTCGGGCCCGGGTTCATGAACCAGATCCGGGCCGCGATCCGCCCGCTCTTCACCGCCGCCCAGGGCCGGATCGATCGAACCCTGTGACCGCATTTCGCTATGATATCGATATCCTGACGATGGCACGCCCGGCCGGCGGTGGACGACCCCGCTCTCTCGCAGCAACCCCGATAGGCCGTCGCGGGCCTTCCACGATCAACCCGCAAGGGGTCCGCTCCGCAAGCGGGCGGCCGCTCCCGGCTTCGCCTCCCGCGGTGATCGCGGCCGCTCCCGGCCTCCTGGGGCGCTGTCGAGCGGGGATCGCCCCGCTCCGTCAGGAGCAAGACCCCGATGGCGACCGAACTCGGCCTCGCGCACCGCTACGCCCACAGCCTCGCGCAGACCCTGATGGTCCCGGTCACCGTGTTCCACTCCGAGGCCGGCTACGCCGTCGTCACCCCGGACGAGTACGAGGGCGATCCCGCCGGCGTCGTCACCGAGTTCGACCCCCACGAGGGCTGAACCCTCGCCCTGGGCAGGGCGAGGCCTCCCCCTCTCACCACCGAGCCGCACGGGCTTGCCCAGCGTCCCGCATCGGATATCCTGCGTGGATATCCTCACTATCCGATTGGGATAGCCATGGCGCTCTTCGTCAAAGACCCGCAGGTCGACGCCCTCGCCCAGGAGTTGGCGTCCCTCATGCGCACCACCAAGACCGAGGCGGTGCGCCTCGCCTTGCGCGGCGAGATCGAACGCGAGAAGGGCCGGCTCGACCTCGTCGCCCAGTCGGTCGCTTTCGCGCGGGGCTTGCGTGAGCGCGCCGGACCCAACCCCCAGCCCGTCGACAAGGCGTTCCGCGACGGAGTGTACGGAGATCCGTGATGTTCGTCGATGCCTCCGCGCTGACCGCGATCCTCGCCGGCGAGCCCGACGCTCCGGCCCTCGTCGCGCGCCTCCAGCAGGCCCGCCAGCGCCTGACCTCGCCGCTCGCGGTCTGGGAGACCACGATCGCGCTCGCCCGCATCCTCGACCTCCCGCTCCCCGAGGCGCAGCAGGCGGTGCGGGACTACCTCGCGCTCGCCACGATCCAGGTGGTCGCCGTGTCGCCCAAGGCGGCCGACGGCGCGATCGAGGCGTTCGATCGCCTCGGCAAGGGCCGCCACCCGGCCGGGCTGAATTTCGGCGATTGCTTCGCCTACGCCTGTGCCCGGAGCTACCGGATGCCGCTGCTGTTCAAGGGAAACGACTTCGCCCTGACCGACATTTCCGCGGCGTAGACTTCGACCATGCGCGCGGAACAAGCCGTCGCGAACGGCCGCGGCACCGGAAACGAGCGGCATCTCGGCCGCGAGCGGACGTAGCGGGCAGCGGTGCCGGAGCACGCGATCGTCGGGGTTCCCTGCCCCGCCGGGGAGACCGGCCGGTGTCCGCAGGAACCGGCGCCATCGTCGTCATGGATGCTCGAGCGGAGTCGTCCCACACGGCGAGCGACCGGCACACCGGCCCTCCTCGGCGCAGGCGCGGCAGGCGGCAGGGGCCTGGCCCGGCGGGCGCGGCTCCCGCCCGGTTGCGCCGTCGAGCCGGGCTCTGGGGGAGCAGTCACGAAGCCATCAGCCTGAGGGAGAGGCCATCCGAGCCGGTCAGGGTTGCTCTCGCCAGCCGGTGCCGGGCCGCCACCCAGGGCCTCGTGGATGGACGGTTCTATCCGGGTCGCCCGGGACCACCGCAACCGCGGGCCCCGGGTTTCTTCCCTGCCGCCTGGAGGCGTCTCCTCGCGGGACAAGAAACCCGTTCCCCTGCCGTCCTCCGCTCCGCTTCGGCCCGCTGCGCGGGTGCGGCGCCGGGCAGCCTCCGGCTCGCCGACCGCCATCGAGGCCGCAGGGGCGCGGTCGAGAGCAACCGGACGAGGAGAGACACCATGGCGACCATCGGCACCTTCACCCAGACCCAGACCGGCTTCACCGGCGCGATCACCACCCTGACGATCCAGGCCAAGAAGGTCGCGATCGTGGGGGCGAGGGAGCGCAGCGGCGAGACCGCGCCGACCCACCGCATCTACCTGGGCAAGGCCGAGATCGGGGCGGGCTGGGCCAAGCGGTCGCAGGAGGAACAGGACTGCATCTCGATCAAGCTCGACGACCCGAGTCTGCCGGCGCCGCTCTACGCCGCCCTCTACGGCGAGGAGGACGGCAAGACTCACGCCCTGATCTGGACCCGCTCCACCGGCCGCCGCCGGGACTGATCTTGGCCATCGCCGCCCCGCCTCCGGGCGGGGCGGGATCGCATCCGCTCAGCTTGGCCGTGTTTAGGGCTACTGAGGGTGGGTAGCGGAACTCGGCGGTACGTGCCCGGCGTCGCGCGAGGGCGGATGGCGCCTTGCGTCCGGTCGATCGACACGGGCGGCCGTTGCGGGTCCGGACGGGGCCACGGCCGGAAACCGCCACACCGCGCCCAAACGCCGGCGCGCCGATTTCGCTTGCGTCCCCCGCGGAACGCACATAAACATATCTTTATGTCTCTCGATCGCGACAGAGCGCAGGGCGAATCGATCCCCTTCCCGGAGGCGCTGGCCGTGCTGCGCGCCGCCGCCGAGGAGACGCGCCTGCGCATCCTGGCGCTGCTCGCCGAGGGCGAGCTGTCGGTCTCCGACCTCACCGACATCCTCGGCCAGTCGCAGCCGCGCATCTCGCGCCACCTGAAGTTGCTGGTCGAGGCCGGCCTCGTCGAGCGCCATCGCGAGGGCGCCTGGGCGTTCTTCCGGCTGGCGGAGGCGCGCGCCCGGCTCGCCGACCCGCTGGTGGCCGGGCTCGACCGGGGGGCGCCGCCGCTCTCCGAGGACCGGGCGCGGCTCGACGCGGTGCGGGTGCAGCGGGCGGAGGCCGCGCAGACCTTCTTCGCGCGGCTCGCGCCCAAATGGGACGAGCTGCGCTCCCTGCACGTGCCCGAGGCGATCGTCGAGGCGGCGGTGCTCGACGCGCTGGGCGACCGGCCGCTCGGCAGCCTGCTCGACCTCGGCACCGGCACCGGCCGGATGCTGGGGCTGCTGGCGCCGCGCGCCGCCCGGGCCACCGGGCTCGATTCGAGCCACGCCATGCTCTCGGTCGCCCGGGCCAACCTGGAGCGGCGGGGGCTCGCCCGGGTCGAGCTGCGCCAGGGCGACATCCACGCGCCCCCTTTCGCCCGCGGCGGCTTCGACCTCGTGATCGTGCACCAGGTGCTGCACTACCTCGACGACCCGGCCCGCGCCCTCAAGGCCGCCGCGCGCCTCGTGGCGCCGGGCGGGCGGCTGCTGGTGGTCGACTTCGCACCCCACGCGCTCGAATTCCTGCGCACCCAGGCCCACCGCCGCCTCGGCTTCTCCGCCGAGCAGGTGGCGGGCTGGCTCACCGAGGCGGGCTTGCCCGACGTGACCACCCGCGACCTCGCGCCGTCCGCGGAAGAGCCTGCCGCGGCCGACCAGCTCACCGTCACCCTGTGGCTCGCCCGGGACGCCGCGGCCCTCCGACCCGCCGAGGCCGAGCTGGCGGTCGCCTGACCGCTCCCCCGTCACACCGAACCGAAACCGTCCGAACCATCGGAACTTGAGGACGAGGATTTTTACACGATGCGCCTTTCCTCCCAACGCGCCAGCCGCGACGGCTACCACCCGATCCGGGTCTCGATCGAGTTCTTCCCGCCCAAATCCGACGAGATGGAGCGGGTGCTGTGGGGCTCGATCGAGCGGCTGGCGCCGCTCCAGCCGAAATTCGTCTCGGTGACCTACGGGGCGGGCGGCTCCACCCGCGAGCGCACCCACAACACCGTGGCGCGGATGGTGCGCGAGACCACCCTGAAGCCCGCCGCCCACCTCACCTGCGTCGGCGCGACCCGCGACGAGATCGACGCGGTGGTGCAGTCCTACTGGGACGCGGGCGTGCGCCACATCGTGGCCCTGCGCGGCGACCCGGCCGAGGGCGTCGGCCACGCCTACCGGCCGCACGAGGGCGGCTACGCCCAGACCGCCGACCTCGTGGCCGGCATCAAGCGCGTCGGCGACTTCAAGGTCTCGGTCTCGGCCTACCCGGAGAAGCACCCGGAGGCGGCGAGCCTGGACGCCGACATCGACGCGCTGAAGGCCAAGGTCGACGCGGGCGCCGACCAAGCGATCACCCAGTTCTTCTTCGACAACGAGGTGTACCTGCGCTACCTCGACAAGGTGCGGGCGGCGGGCATCACCATCCCGATCATCCCCGGCATCCTGCCGGTGCAGAACTTCAAGCAGGCGGCGAACTTCGCCCGCCGCACCGGCGCCTCGGTGCCCTACTGGCTCGCCGCCCGGTTCGAGGGGCTCGAGGACGACGTGGAGACCCGCCGGCTGGTCGCCGCCGCGGTGGCCGCCGAGCAGGTGCTCGACCTCGTGGACGAGGGCGTCAACGACTTCCACTTCTACTCGATGAACCGCTCCGACCTCGTCTACGCGATCTGCCACCTCTTGGGCCTGCGCGCGCAGGCGCCGAAGCTGGCGGCGGCCAAGGCGGCGTGATGACAGCGGCGTGATCAAGACGGCCTGAGGACGGCGGCCTGAGGAGGCTGCTTGATCCGCCCCGTCATCGCGAGCGATAGCGAAGCGACCCAGGGCAGCGCGACGCCGGACGCCGTCGCGCTCTGGATCGCTTCGCCTCCGGCTCGCGAGGACGGGTGAGCGCGGAACCGGGACCGACGATCTGGACGACACCGATGCGGCGTGGCGCCGCCGCGCGGGGACCGACAGCGAGAGACACGATGACCGATTTCCCCCCCGTCGACGGCACCGAGATCGCGGCGGCGCTCCGCCAGCGCGCGTCGGAGAAGATCCTCGTGCTCGACGGGGCGATGGGCACGGTGATCCAGCGGCTCGGGCTGACCGAGGCGGATTTTCGTGGCCCGCGGTTCCAGGACCACGCCCACGACCAGAAGGGCAACAACGACCTGCTGATCCTGACGCAGCCCGACGCGATCCGTCAGATCCACCTGGATTATTTCCTCGCCGGCGCCGACGTCTGCGAGACCAACACCTTCTCCGGCACCACCATCGCCCAGGCCGATTACGGCATGGAGGCGATCGTCCACGAGCTGAACGCGGAAGGCGCGCGGCTCGCCCGCGAGGCCGCGAAACTTGCCGAGCAGCAGGACGGCCGCCGCCGGTTCGTGGCCGGGGCGATCGGCCCGACCAACCGCACGCTCTCCATCTCGCCGGACGTGAACAACCCCGGCTACCGCGCCGTCATGTTCGATCAGGTGAAGACCGCCTACGTCGAGCAGGTGCGCGGCCTGATCGCGGGCGGTGCCGAGCTGATCCTGATCGAGACGATCTTCGACACCCTCAACGCCAAGGCCGCGGTGGCCGCCGCGTGGCAGGTGTTCGACGAGACCGGCATCCGGCTCCCCATCCAGATCTCCGGCACGATCACCGACCTGTCCGGCCGCACCCTGTCGGGCCAGACCCCGGCCGCGTTCTGGAACGCGCTGCGCCATTCCGACCCGCTGACCTTCGGCCTCAACTGCGCGCTCGGCGCCCGCGAGATGCGCGGCCACATCGCCGAGTTGTCCCGCCTCTGCGACACCCTGGTCTGTGCCTACCCGAATGCCGGCCTGCCCAACGAGTTCGGCCTCTACGACGAGAGCCCGGAGGCGATGGCGGCCCTCGTCGGCGAGTTCGCGGAAGGCGGGATCGTCAACATGGTCGGCGGCTGCTGCGGCACCACGCCGGACCACATCCGCGCCATCGCGGGGGCGGTCGCCGGCAAGGCGCCGCGGCAGATCCCCGAGGTGCCGCGCCTGATGCGGCTGTCGGGCCTCGAACCCTTCGTGCTGACCAAAGAAATCCCGTTCGTGAACGTCGGCGAGCGCACGAACGTCACCGGCTCGGCCAAGTTCCGCAAGCTGATCACCAACGGCGACTACGCCGCCGCCCTCGATGTCGCCCGCGATCAGGTCGCCGCGGGCGCCCAGGTGATCGACGTGAACATGGACGAGGGCCTGCTCGATTCGCAGAAGGCCATGGTCGAGTTCCTCAACCTCGTCGCCGCCGAGCCGGACATCGCCCGCGTGCCGGTGATGGTCGATTCGTCGAAGTTCGAGGTGATCGAGGCCGGGCTGAAGTGCCTCCAGGGCAAGGCGATCGTCAACTCGATCTCGATGAAGGAGGGCGAGGAGAAGTTCATCCACGACGCCCGCGTCTGCCGCTCCTACGGCGCCGCCGTGGTGGTGATGGCCTTCGACGAGCAGGGGCAAGCCGACACCCTGGAACGCAAGGTCGAGATCTGCACCCGCGCCTACAGGATCCTCACCGAAGAGGTCGGCTTCCCGCCGGAAGACATCATCTTCGACCCGAATATCTTCGCGGTCGCCACCGGCATCGAGGAGCACGACGGCTACGGCGTCGCGTTCATCGAGGCGACGCGCCAGATCCGACACAACCTGCCCCACGCCCACATCTCCGGCGGCGTCTCCAACCTGTCCTTCGCCTTCCGCGGCAACGAGCCGGTGCGCGAGGCGATGCACGCGGTGTTCCTGTACCACTGCATCCAGGCCGGGATGGACATGGGCATCGTCAACGCCGGCCAGCTCGCCGTCTACGACGAGATCCCTTCGGAGTTGCGCGACCTGTGCGAGGACGTGGTCCTCAACCGCCGCGCCGATTCCACCGAGCGCCTGCTGGAGGCCGCCGCCCGCTTCAAGGAGGGCGGCAGCGACAAGGCCCGGACCGCCGACCTGACGTGGCGCGAGGGGCCGGTGGCGAAGCGCATCGAGCACGCGCTGGTCAACGGCATCACCGAGTACATCGTCGCCGACACCGAGGAGGCGCGCCAGGGCGCCGAGCGGCCGCTGCACGTCATCGAGGGCCCGCTGATGGCCGGCATGAACGTGGTCGGCGACCTGTTCGGCTCCGGAAAGATGTTCCTGCCGCAGGTGGTCAAGTCCGCCCGGGTGATGAAGCAGGCGGTGGCCTATCTGGAGCCGTTCATGGAGGCCGAGAAGGGCGGCCAGAAGCGCGCCGCGGCCGGCAAGGTGCTGATGGCGACCGTCAAGGGCGACGTGCACGACATCGGCAAGAACATCGTCGGCGTCGTCTTGGCCTGCAACAACTACGAGATCATCGACCTCGGCGTGATGGTGCCGGCCCAAAAAATCCTGGAGACCGCCAAGCGCGAGAACGTCGACATCGTCGGCCTGTCCGGCCTGATCACCCCGTCCCTCGACGAGATGGTGCACGTCGCCGGCGAGATGGAGCGCGAGGGCTTCTCCGTGCCGCTGCTGATCGGCGGCGCCACCACCAGCCGGGTCCACACGGCGGTGAAGATCCACCCGGCCTACAAGAAGGGCCAGACGGTCTACGTCACCGATGCCAGCCGCGCGGTCGGCGTGGTGTCGAGCCTGCTGTCGCAGGACACGCGCGAGAGCACCATCGCGGGCGTCCAGGCCGAGTACGCCAAGGTCGCCCAGGCGCATGCCCGCTCCGAGGCCGACAAGCAGCGGCTGCCGATCGGAAAGGCCCGGGCCAACGCCTTCAAGGCCGACTGGTCGGCCTACGCGCCGAAGAAGCCGAGCTTCACCGACGCGCGGGTGTTCGGCTCCTACGCGGTCGCCGACCTCGTGCCCTACATCGACTGGACGCCGTTCTTCCAGACCTACGAGTTCAAGGGCCGCTACCCCGCGCTCCTCGACGACCCCGAGCAGGGCCCCGCCGCCCGCGCCCTGTTCGAGGACGCGCAAGATATGCTGAAGCAGATCGTGGCGGAGCGCTGGTTCAACCCGAAGGCGGTGATCGGCTTCTGGCCGGCCAACAGCGTCGGCGACGACATCGTGCTCTGGACCGGCGAGAGCCGTTCCGAAAAACTCGCGACCTTCCACGGCCTGCGCCAGCAGCTCTCCAAGCGCGACGGCCGCCCGAACCTCTGCCTGTCGGACTTCGTCGCCCCCGCCGAGACGGGGATCGCCGACTACGTCGGCGCCTTCGTCGTCACCGCCGGCCTGGAGGAGGTGCGGATCGCGGAGAAGTTCGAGCGCGCCAACGACGATTACCGGGCGATCCTGGTGAAGGCGCTGGCCGACCGCATCGCCGAGGCCTTCGCCGAGCGGATGCACGAGCGGGTGCGCCGCGAGCACTGGGGCTACGCCGCCGACGAGACTTTCTCGCCCGAGGAGCTGGTCGGCGAGCCCTATCCCGGCATCCGCCCGGCCCCCGGCTACCCGGCCCAGCCCGACCACACCGAGAAGACCACCCTGTTCGACCTCCTGAAGGCCGAGCGCCGGATCGGCGTCAGCCTCACCGAATCCTACGCGATGTGGCCGGGCTCCTCCGTCTCCGGCCTCTACCTCGCCCACCCGGAGGCGCACTATTTCGGCGTCGCCAAGGTGGAGCGCGATCAGGTCGAGGACTACGCCGCCCGCAAGGGGATGGACGTGCGCGACGTCGAGCGCTGGCTCGGGCCGATCCTGAACTACGATCCCGGGCGGTATCTGGCCCAGGCGGCGGAGTAGTTTTCTTTTCGCTATCGGGGGAGGGGCGTCCCGTCCGGTCGGCGTGTCCGAACGTCCGGTGCGATGGTTCGGGCTCGCCTCGCCCCGTCATGGCGAGCGGAGCGAAGCCATCCAGCGGCGCCGACGCCCGAGACCGCGCGCTGCCCTGGGTCGCGTCGCTGCGCTCGCGATGACGGCGCGGGCCCGGATCAACCATTCCGAGAGCTACAGCGACGGCAAGGCTTGCACCAACCAAGCTGAGGCGTTCTTCGGAAGGTTACGTAGCGCCGAGATTGGCATCCACCACCACATCAGCGGCTTCTATCTCGCCGCCTGACTGGCGAGTTGGCTTGGCGCGAGGATCACCACCGCATCAGCAACGGCGTCCAGTACCTCAGGGCGACCGCCGCTGCGCTCGCGCATCCCGTGTCGCGGCAGCGGGAGGGGTACTGGCAGCCGCAGGTTATTTATCCTGAGGATCGAAAAACAGCGCCATGGGCGTATGCCGCACCTTATAAGGAAGCCCTGATACGGGATGCTCATGCTCAGTCAGTATAATCAATGGATTTGCTGAACATCGACGAAGATCTATGTTCGCGAAACTACTTCTTAAGCAAGCCTCCCATCGCTCCATTACAAGCCTAACGTTCTGTTGCTTGCAATAGATGAGCATTCCCCCCGTATCCTGTCCAGGGGTGCCCGGAGAATAGCGCGTAACTAATTGATTAAAACCTTGCAGTAGCCAGTCATACCCCGTCGCAATTTTCGCTTCGCCGAGCCACAAAAAGTTATCTGCGTTCTCAATTGCTATATCACAATGGCCGCCAATATCTTTATCGTGACTTGCCTCAAAGCCCATGAGTCGTAAGCTAAGTATAAAATCGATGGTTAGACCGTCTTCATTGCGCATATGCCTGTGCTGTCGTGTCTTCTGATACTCACTAATTATCAAATCGATTGCACGCTCAACTTGCTTTAATCTATCGGCATGTGTTTTAGCCCACTGGTTTGCGAATGCTATACGCATTGCGTCGTTCTTACTGAACGACAGTTCAATTTCTCTAAGTGTATATTGGTCCCGATCGCTCATCTTAAGTTGGACATGAACCGATCAGACGGCACGTAGAAAGGTATGATCTTTGACGCAAAGTCCTCCACAGGGTTGCCGGTTTCTGGGTGAACTAATTTTCCAGTTGAAAGTGCTTCATATAGTTCGCTGGGATCAATTTCATGTTCAACATCATTCTCGTCAACGAACATAGCACAAGCATCAAGAGCAGATATATTTGAGTTTGTTAGTATTGTGATTGCCAAAACCGTCTCATCATCGATCGAGCTTTTTCCTAGAATCTCGGCGAAAGTTCCGTATGTCATAAATTGCAACTGATCCACCGGCTTTTTAACCATGTAATCAATGATAATTTGACACAATTTACCCGCGCGCTGGTCTGACCAGCGCTTTTCTAAATCAGCGCGGATGCCCTCAACGCTCATCGGTTCATTGGTTCGAAACTTTGCGATGCATCACAAGTAACTCAATATTCTACCCCGGACGTAATCATAATCGGAATGTCCCATGCATTTCGAGATGACTGCGTCGAAGAGTTGTGGATTGGCGCTGCCGCTCTCGTATGAGGTGCTGCGTAAGCTTAATTCAGGTAGCGAAAATCGGTTTGGCCCAAGTCGCCGTTGCCAAACGACGCTCAAGTTGAAGGGTTGGATAGGAAGTTCAAGGGCAGCCGATCCCCCACGATGATAAGCTTCGTCCCGCAGACACAATCTCTTCCTTCTCATTTTCTCATTTTTTAGCGAAGCAGTTGTCGTTCCAAACGATAACTCAACGACTTTTCCGTCTCGCTGACGATATATGCCATCTATCAGCGGAAACAAATTGACCGGAGTCTGCAAAACATCATAGCCAACTAATTCTGCAATCTTATTACGCACTCGCCGATGGACTTCTTCTCCAACGTTCCGACTAATACCTATTGGGTAATCGGCGCGAACTTCGACAAAATCATCGTCATTAGGCAGCCAAAGGACATCGATTGAGTGCAGCCTGCGATGCCGAACGCCAATCAGCTCATCCCATCCTTCCAATGCGCTCGCCGCGTCTTCGGGCATCTGGTCGATCTCTAATGGCTCGCGAGTAGTGACAACTCGAACTGAACCAAAAAACACAGCAAGGCCGTCGTCAAATTGGATGTTTTGAACCACTGTGGGATCAGACCCTATCTCCGCGAGATCTTCATCCTCTAGAACCATTGGAAAAACATCCTTCAGCTCTGAGGGCGGTACTTCGGTCTGCACAAAATCATTCTGCAAGCGGTCAATATCCCTGCGGGCAAGACGATAGAACCGTGTTAGTTTCTCTCCGCACATTAAATGTTGCTTGACTGCCTCAGCTAGTTCGGTCTCTTTTTCTTCTCCGGGCTCAAAGTCCGTCAATTTTAGTTGGGTTTCTACCCAGCCCTTGCCACGCGGTACTTCTTTAGACTCAAGAATCTTTTGGCCCACGCGCCACGGCATACGCAGTCGCATACTCCTAACGATCATGTCTAAAGGCACTTGCCGCTTCCTCTTCTCGCTTAGGTTGCAAGGGGAAGCAGAAATTTACCTCCGTCAACGCCTTGGGCTTTGGTCAGGGGTGTGTCGTCGATACGACCGTGCCTTTGTGTCCGGATGATGCACAAACAGCGCAGCGGATCGGTGCGCCACCTCAGGATGAAAGCGGCCTCACTCATTTAGAACATTTAGAGAACAAAGCAACCTTGAGCGTTTTCCATGATGGGCCTGCGCCATCGGACCCGTCATCGTGTCGAGGAGCGCCTGCACCACCTGCCCACGGCCGAAAGGGGCCTGCTAAATTGCGGCAGCGCGTTCCCGCCCGATGCTGATCGAGCGGCATAGGCCGCAGCCAATCGCCTCGCCAATTTTCAAGAAAAAAAACAAAAACATTGACTTTTGTCCTGAAGCGTGGTTCTGATGGGCCATCCGCTGCCCGGCGGGGCGGGGTCTTTTCGGACTTCGCCCCGCCCAGGGAGCCCCCCGGTGACCGACCGGTGGGTTCGGGTGGCGGGGCGGTGCCCGCGTCGGCGACTTCGGTCGTCGCCGCCCCGGGCGGCGCGTCCGGTGCGGGACGGCTCGGGTGCGGGCATGGAGGCAGGGG
>NZ_JAUYZI010000087.1 GCF_030700245.1 Methylobacterium amylolyticum | reverse complement strand
GCCCTGGGTCGTACGTCATCTCCATCGGTTTGCCGGTTGACCGGTCGGACCGATGATGGAGGGCGGCCGGCGAGATCGCTCCTGGGTGGACCGCGAGGTCGCAAGCAATCTGGATCCGCCGGCCGTCCCTCCGCGGTCTTGAGCACGAACGGTAGAGCGGGAGCAGCCCGAGCCTACGATCCGGTGCCAGAGGACCTCGCCTCTCTCGCGAAAGGTCTCGCCATGGTAGCCTCCGTCCAGCCCAGCGCAACGTCCCGCGCCGGAACGTCCCCCGCCACGCCCTTCCCCACGCCCTTCCCCACGCCGCCTGCTCCGTCCCCCGCTCCCTCGCCTGCGGCCCGCTTCGTCGGCGCCGACGTGTCCAAGGCCTGGGTCGATCTCGCCGACACCACCGGCCGCAGCCTGCGCACCGCCAACACCCCCGAGGCCCTGGCGGCGGCGTTCGCCGGCCCCTGGGCGCCCGCCGCCTGCGCCGCCCTCGCCTACGAGCCCACCGGCGGCTACGAGCGCCCGCTGCTGGCCGCCGCCCAGAGCCTCGGTCTGCCGATCCGCCGCCTCCACCCCAACCGCGCCCGCGCGTTCGCCCGCGCCACGGGCCGGCTGGCCAAGACCGACCGGATCGACGCCGCCGTCCTGGCGGGGCTGGCCGCCTTCACCGCAGACGAGGCCGCCGTGCCCCCGCCCAGCCCGGCCCAGCGCGCCCTGGCCGAGCTGATGGCCCGCCTCACCCAGCTCAAGGACCAGCGCCACGCCGAGCGCTGCCGGGCCGAGCGCGCCGAGAGCCCGGCCGTGCGCGCCTCGATCGCGGCCTGCCTCGCCGTGATCGAGGCGCAGATCGCCGCGATGACCCAAGCCCTCGACGCCGCCATCGCCGCCGACGCCGACCTCGCCCGCAAGGCCGCCCTGCTGCGCTCGTGCAAGGGCGTCGGCCCGCGCGCCTGTCAGGCCGTCCTCGCCTGGCTGCCCGAGATCGGCACCCTCAACCGCCGCACCGTCGCCGCCCTCGTGGGCGTCGCCCCCATCACCCGCCACAGCGGCTCGGCCCTGCGCGCCGCCGCCATCGCCGGCGGCCGCAAGCCCCTGCGCGACGTGCTGTTCATGGCAGCGCTGACCGCAAGCCGCCACAACCCCACCTTCACGGCCGTCTACGACCGCCTGCGCGCCGACGGCAAACCCCACAAGCTCGCCCTCATCGCCGTCCTGCGGAAGCTCGTCACCGTCCTCAACGCGATGATCCGAGCCGGAAAGCCCTTCAAACCCGCTTGACCCGAGACACGGTAGATCGCTTCGCCTGCGGCTCGCGATGACGGCGCGGGCCGGACGACCGAGCGGTTTAGCCGAGCGCGTCCTCAGTTGTTGGCGGACCGGAACGTGTCGCAGGCCTTGGTCTGGCCGCTCTTGTAGCCGGCCATGAACCAGCGCTGGCGCTGGGCCGAGCTGCCGTGGGTGAAGGAATCCGGCACGGCGTAGCCCTGGGAGCGCTTCTGGAGGGCGTCGTCGCCGATCTGGGCGGCGGCGTTCAGGGCCTCCTCGACGTCGCCCTGTTCGAGTTCGGCGTACTTGTCGTTGGAGTTCTTGGCCCAGACGCCGGCGAGGCAGTCGGCCATCAGCTCGACGCGCACGGAGAGGGCGTTCGCCTCCGCCTTGCTGGAGGCGCGCTGCTGGCGGGCCTGCACCTTCGGCAGGATGCCGAGCACGTCCTGCACGTGGTGGCCGACCTCGTGGGCGATGACGTAGGCGTAGGCGAAATCGCCCTTCACGCCGAACTTCTGCGCCATCTCCTTGAAGAAGTTCGTGTCGAGATAGACCTTCTTGTCGAGCGGGCAGTAGAACGGCCCCATCGCCGCCTGGGCCGAGCCGCAGCCGGAGCGGGTGCCGCCGGTGTAGAGCACCAGGGTCGTCGGCGTGTACTGCTTGCCGGTCTGCTGCGGCAGGATCTGACTCCACACGTCCTCGGTGTTGCCGAGGATCTTCGACGCAAACTGGCCGGACTGGTCGGTCGGCGCCTGGCGGCGCTTGGCCTGCGTCTGCGGGTCGGCCTGCTCCTGGCGGCTGTTGCCGCCGCCCATCCGCTCGGCGCCGCCGATCAGGATCGCCGGGTTGATGCCGGTGAAGTAGCTGATGATCAGCAGCACCACGATGGTGCCGATGCCGAGGCCGCCGGCCCCGCCCCCGGGGAAGCCGATGCCGCCGCCCCCACCGCCTTCGCCGCGCCGGTCCTCGACGTTGCTGGAGCTGCGTAGATCTTCCCAGCGCATGTTCCGCCATCCGTGCCGCGCCCGCCTCCGGCAGGGCTCTAATGACGCGAGCGGAAGCCCGGTTCCGGAAGATCCGTCAAGCTGTGCCGTCAGGCCTTGGCGGCGAGCGCCGCCCGCAGCGCCCGGAAATCCCGCCACGCCAGCCGCTTCTGCACCGGCTGGCGCAGCAGGAAGGCGGGGTGCAGGGTGGCGAGGAGCTGCACCTCGCGCTTGCCGAGCCTGTAGGGGAAGAAGCGGCCGCGGGTCTTGAGGATGCCGTCCTTGGTGCCGGTCAAGGTCTGAGTGGCGGGCGCGCCGAGGCAGACGATCAGGTCGGGATCGACCAGCTCGATCTGCCGCTCCACGAACGGCCGGCACACCGCCACCTCCTGCGGCGTCGGGTTGCGGTTCCCCGGCGGCCGCCACGGCACGATGTTGCCGATATAGGCGCTGGTCCGGTCGAGGCCGATCGCGGCCATCATCTTGTCGAGGAGCTGGCCGGAGCGGCCCATGAACGGCTTGCCGATCCGATCCTCGTCGGCACCGGGCGCCTCGCCCAGGAACATCACCCGCGCCTGCGGATTGCCGTCGCCGAACACGAGGTTCTTGGCGGTGAAGCGCAGGGGGCAGGCGTCGAAGCCGGCGAGCAGGGCCTGAAGCGCGTCGAGGGTCTTCGCCTCCTTGGCGAGCGCCCGGGCGTCGCTCGCCGCGGCGTCCGGCTGGGCGCTCGCGGCGCGGCCGAAGGTGGAGGATTGCGGGGCCGCGCCCGGCGGCGGCACGAGGCCGGCGGGCCGGGGGGACGGGTTCGCGGCCTGCGCCGCGGGAGCCCGGCGTGCGGGCGCGGGGCGCATTGCGGGGGACGGGGCGTCGGGCTCGTCGAAACGGTCGTGCGGGTGCTCGTCGAGCACGGCATCGGCCCCGGCCTCCACGTGGAAGTCGAGATAGGCGATCAGGTCGGCCTGCGCGTCGGCGGGATCGGGCATCGCGTCACATGTGGGGTCGGGACGACCTGTGGACAACGTCGAAAACGCGCAAGGCCGGCAAGGGCTTGTGCGGCGGGGTGGCGCGGGCCGGCGCCTCCGCCCACGGCATCCGGGCACGTCCCCGCGGCGGATGCGCATCTTTAGCCGATGCAGCCGCGTTTCGGGTTGCCTTTCCAGTCTGGAATCGCTTGAGACGACGCAACGCGGGCCGGCGGGCCCACCGGCACAACGACGAAGACCAGGAGAGGCGAGGATGGCGCTGCCCGAACGCGAGAGCATGGATTTCGACGTGGTCGTCGTCGGCGCGGGGCCGGCCGGGCTCGCGACCGCGATCCGGCTCAAGCAGCGCGCGGCGGAAGCCGGCGGGGACATCTCCGTCGTCGTGGTCGAGAAGGGCTCGGAGGTCGGCGCCCACATCCTGTCGGGCGCCGTGGTCGATCCGACCGGCCTCGACGCCCTGCTGCCCGACTGGCGCCAGGACCCCGAGCGGCCGCTCAAGACCGCGGTCGCCCGCGACGAGTTCATGATGCTCACCAAGAACAGCGGCGTGACCCTGCCGAACGTGTTCTTCCCCAAGCTGATGTCCAACCACGGCAATTTCGTCGGCTCGCTGTCGAACGTCGCCAAGTATCTCGGCGCCCAGGCCGAGGCGCTGGGCGTCGAGATCTACCCGGGCTTCCCCGCCGCGGAGGTGCTGTTCGACGAGGCCGGCGCGGTCGTCGGCATCGCCACCGGCGACCTCGGGATCGCCAAGTCCGGCGCGCAGCGGGACGACTACACCCGCGGCATGGAGCTGCGCGCCAAGTACACGGTGTTCGGCGAGGGGGCGCGGGGCAACCTCACCAAGAGGCTGATCCAGCGCTTCGCGCTCAACCGGGACAGCGACCACTTCAAGTACGGGATCGGCGTGAAGGAGCTGTGGCAGCTCGCCCCCGACAGGTTCGAGCCGGGGCTCGTGCGCCACACGATGGGCTGGCCGCTGCCGAACAAGGCCGGCGGCGGCTCGTGGCTCTACCACTTCGACGACAACCTCCTCTCGGTCGGCTTCGTCACGCACCTGAACTACGAGAACCCGACCCTGTCGCCGTTCGAGGAGTTCCAGCGCTTCAAGACCCACCCGCTGATCCGCGACACGTTCGAGGGCGCCAAGCGCATCGGCTACGGGGCGCGGGCGATCATGGAGGGCGGCTGGCAATCGGTGCCCAAGCTCGTCTTCCCCGGCGGCTGCCTCGTGGGCGATTCCGCGGGCTTCGTGAACGTGCCGCGCATCAAGGGCTCGCACAACGCGATCCTGTCCGGCATCCAGGCGGCGGACGCGATCAGCGACGCGCTGAGCGCCGGCCGGGCCGGGGACGAGCTCGCCGCCTACGAGGCCGGCTGGCGCGACAGCCCGATCGGGCAGGACCTCAAGGCGGTGCGCAACGTCAAGCCGCTCTGGTCGAAGTACGGCACCCTGGTGGGGGTCGGCCTCGGCGGGATCGACATGTGGGCGACGACCCTGCTCGGCGCCTCGCCGTTCGGCACGCTCGCGCACGGCAAGCCGGACCACGCCTGCCTGAAGCCGCTCTCGGAGGTGACGCCGATCGTCTACCCGAAGCCCGATGGCAAGCTGACCTTCGACCGGCTGTCCTCGGTCTACCTGTCGAACACCAACCACGAGGAGGACCAGCCGGCCCACCTCCAGGTGCGCGATCTGGAGTTGCAGAAGCGCTCCGAGCACGACGTGTTCGGCGGGCCGAGCGCGCGCTACTGCCCGGCGGGCGTCTACGAGTGGGTGGAGGACGCGTCCGCCTCGGACGGGGTGCGCTACCAGATCAACGCGCAGAACTGCGTCCACTGCAAGACGTGCGATATCAAGGACCCCAACCAGAACATCGACTGGGTGCCCCCGGAGGGCCCGGGCGGTCCGAACTACCCCAACATGTGATGCGCACCCTGTGATACGGCTTCCGGCTGGAGGGTTCGGGATCGACGCTCTCCGTCTTTGCGAGCGGAGCGAAGCAATCCAGCAGCGCCACTGTCTCAAACCGCGCGCTGCCCTGGGTCGCTTCGCCTACGGCTCGCGATGACGGCGTGGGCCCGGATCACCGAACGGTTCACCCGGAAACAGTATGATGCCCCGCGCGGCGAGCCCGTCCGGGATCGCCGCGCGGGGCTCCGGCGCAGCCGTCAGTGGCCCGAGCCGCGGATCAGCATCTTGATGCGCTGGTCCGCCTGGGCGATCCGCGCGCCGACGCCGCGGCGGATGCACTTGCCCACCGAGTCGCCGGCGTAGAAGCCGGTCGTGTGCTGCTGCTCGCGGCAGGACTGGACCGGCGGCCACGCGACGACGCCGGCGACCACGAGCAGCACGACCGCGCAGTCGATCGCGAGCCAGCTCTTCCAGCCGAGGCGCAGGCCGCCTTCCCCGGGCGCCCTCCGGGCCGAGCGCCGGCGCTGCGCGGGACGACGGTCGGGGGCGCTGCCGACCCGTGCCATCCGCGCGCGGAACCGTGCCTCTTCGTCCGCATCGGCGGCGTCGCGGGCGGGCAGCGGGGCGGCGGTCTGCGTGGGCATGGGCGTTCGTCCGGCGGTCGGGAAGGGGAGAGGCAAAGAAGCTTCCGGTCGAGGAGCGTCAGTTCACGAGGCGCCGCAGGATCGCGAAGTTGTCCTGCATCGAGGAGGCGTTGCCGACGATCTCGTTGCGGGCGCACGCGCCGGCCCCGATCACGTCGAGCCAGCCGGTGAAGGCGGGCCGCGCCCGGCAATCGGCGAAGCTGCCGTAGAGGAAGAGCGCCAGCGGCGTGACGAACAGGGCGAACTTCAGCAGCCCGTAGATCCGCCGGAACAGGCCCTTGCGCGGGCGCTCGCGGGCGTACCGGTCGTCCTCCCACGCCTCGTCGGCGTCGTCATCCCTGTCGCGGCGGTAGGTGGCGGCCATGGTCGTCGACGGCTCTCATCCGGAGGGTTCGACGATGTGTCTCAGGCGCGCGTGAAGTCCCACCTAAGGTGCGTTGTTAAAAATCTATGACCGACGACGCTCGAACCGCGCCTCATCTGTGATGTCCGCGCAACGGCGCCGGTGAAACGCCGCGGGCCGGGCGCCGCGCGGGCGACACGTCTTGCCTGGACCGGAGAGAGTATTTTAAGTTGCAGGCCAGGGGGCGTTCGCTGTCAGGGCAACGCCATGTTGGACGATGCATTCACCTACGGCGGCGGCGTCCTGGGTTTCGCGGCGCTCGGCGCGTGGCTGTGGCTCGCGGTTCGGGCCGTCCCGACCTTCGAGGCGTTCGTCCGGGGCTTCGACGACGAGCTGCATCTCGGACGGCCGCGGGATTCCGGCCGGACGCGGCTCCGCCACGCGCTGCGGCAGGCCGCAGTCGCGCTGACGGCGGTGGCCGCCCTGTGCCTGTCGATCGCCTGTGCCATCCCGGACTGAGCGCTCCGCCGCGGGAGACCCGCGCGGACCCGGCCTCAGGCGGCGAGCGCCCGTTTGACCGTATCGCGCAGGTCGGCGAGGGAGAACGGCTTGGTCAGCACGTCCGTGACGATGGCGTCCAGGCCGCGGGCCCGCTCCCGCTGATCGGCGAAGCCGGTCATCAGCAGGATGGTGAGATCGGGAAAGTCGCGCTTGGCCGCGAGCGCCAGGGCGATGCCGTCCATGAGCGGCATGCGGATGTCGGTGAGCATCAGGTCGAACCCGCCGCCGGCCTCGTTGAGCCGGTCGAGCCCGTCGCTGCCGTCGGTCGCGGTGACGACGGCGTGACCGTCGATCTCCAGCCCGCGCTTGAGGAAGCCGCGGACCGTCTCCTCGTCATCCACCAGCAGGATGCGCGCCATAGGTGCCGTGTTCGTCCGGTCTCGTGTGAGCGACTGTCCGTCCGGTCCGAGCACGCGGACGGAACGATCGCCGTGTCAAGAGCCGGGCGATGAAATCGATCCCGTCACCGCCGCCTATTTTGCAATGCGGCGACGCCTGGGGATTTCCGGTCACGCACCGCCGAACAGGTCGGGGTCGGGGCTGCCGTAATCGACCACGCCGACGAAGGGCAGTTGCCGGTAGGCGTGGGCCGCGTCCATGCCGTAACCGACCACGAACACGTCGGGGCAGGTGAAGCCGACGAAGTCCGCGTCGATGGTCACGGCGCGCTTGCCCGGCTTCTCCAGGAGCACCGCGGTCAGCACCCGCTTGGCGCCGCGGGCCATCAGCAGGTCCTTGGCGAAGACGACGGTGCGGCCCGATTCCAGGATGTCGTCCACGAGCAGCACGTCGCGGCCGCGCACCTCGCTTTGGACGTCGCGCAAGATCTCGACCTGGCCGCTGGAGACGGTGGCGGTGCGGTAGCTCGACAGGTGCACGAACTCCACCTGCGGCGCGAGGCCGACCCGGTGCAGCGCCCGCAGCAGGTCGGCCGCGAACATGAAGCTGCCCTTGAGCACCGCCACGACCAGCAGGTTCTCGGGCTCGGCCGCGCGGATCTCCTCCGCCATCTCGGCGTTGCGCCGGGCGATGGCCGCCTCGTCGAACAGGGTGCGGACGCGCCGCGCGGGGATACTCATCGCTCGTGTCCCGGTCACACCCGCGGGGCGGCCCCGCGGTCGGGACCGGTCTTAGCGCCCCGGGACGGACGGGGGAACCGGGACGACGAACCCGGGACGCAAAAGCCCGAAACGCAAAAGGGGCCGGCGCTCCGCCAACCCCTCGACCCCATCAGGCGAAACAGATGGTACCACCGCCCCGGCTCGAACGGGGGACCCCCAGATCCACAATCTGGTGCTCTAACCAACTGAGCTACGGCGGCACTGGCGGGGGTGTATCGCGGGCCGGCGCGCATTTCAAGGCGATGGTTCGGGGCGAATGTCGGCCAAATCGCCGCCCGGCGTGGACGCGCCCCGCGGGGGCTGCGTAAGAACGGGCGTGAGCGCGCGACAGCCATCGGCGGCCCGGACGGCGGCGCCGGCCGCCCGGACCGGCCGGCGCTGGACCGGCGCGCGGCTCGTGCAGGCGCCGGGCCGGCTGCGGGCCTTCGTGCGCCGCAGCGAGGGCGGCCTCGTGCTGCTGGCCGCCGCGGTCGGCTGCGTCTCCGGGGCGGCGGTCTCGGGGATGACGTGGCTGACGCAAGGGTTGCGCGAACTCCTCTATCAGTTGCCCCCGGGCACCCGGCTCAGCGCCGCGGACGCGGTCCCGCCGGTGCTCCTGCTGATCGGGCCGTGCCTCGGCGGCGCGCTGCTCGGGCTCCTGATCGTCGCCGCGCACTACGTCCGCGGCCCGCGCAAGCGCCCGGCGATCGACCCGATCGAGGCCAACGCCCTGCACGGCGGCCGGATGTCCCTGCGCGACAGCCTCTACCTCGCCCTCCAGAACATCGTCTCGAACGGGGGCGGCGCCTCGGTCGGGCTGGAGGCGGGCTACACCCAGCTCTGCTCGGGCGTCGCCTCGCGGCTCGGGATCGCGTTCGAGCTGCGCCGGGGCGACCTGCGCACCCTGGTCGGCTGCGGCGCGTCCGCGGCCATCGCCGCGGCGTTCGGAGCGCCGCTCACCGGCGCGTTCTACGCGTTCGAACTCATCATCGGCACCTACGCGATCGCCACCCTGACGCCGGTGGTGGTCGCCGCCCTGTGCGGCAGCTTCGTCGCGGGGTCGCTGATGCACACGCAGCCGCTCGTCGCCTTCGAGAACGTGGCGGCGGTCACCGGCTCGCACGTCACCTCCCTGGAGGTCCTGCCGAGCCTCGCGCTGGGCCTGCTCTGCGCCGGCCTCGGCGTGCTGATCATGCGCGGCGTCACCCTGGTCGAGAGCGTGGTGCAGGCCTCGGGGATCCCGCGTGCGGCGGCGCCGGCCTTCGGCGGTCTCTGCGTCGGGGCGCTGGCGCTCGCCGGCACGCCGCAGGCGCTGTCGGGCGGGCACGGGGCGCTGCACATGCACTTCGCCGACGCCGCGCAGGGCCACACCGCGCTCGCGCTCGCCGGCCTGTTCGCGGCCAAGGCGCTCGCCTCGGCGATCTCGATCGGCTCGGGGTTCCGCGGCGGCCTGTTCTTCGCCTCGCTGTTCCTCGGGGCGCTGGCCGGCAAGTTCTTCGCCGCCGTCGCCCCGGAGGTGGTGCCCGCGCTCGCCGGCTTCGGGCTGACGCCGCTCGCCTACGCGGTGATCGGCATGAGCGCGCTCGCGGTCGCGGTCATCGGCGGCCCGCTCACCATGACCTTCCTGGCGCTGGAGGTCACCGGCAGCCTGCCGATCGCCGGCCTCGTGCTCGCCGCGGTGATCGCCTCGTCGCTCACGGTGCGCAAGACCTTCGGCTACTCCTTCGCCACGTGGCGCTTCCACCTGCGCGGCGAGAGCATCCGCAGCCCGCACGACGTCGGCTGGATCCGCAGCCTGACCGTCGGGCGGATGATGCGCCGGGACGTGCGCCCCGTTCCCGTCGACACGCCGCTCGCCACCTTCCTGCGCGCCAACCCGCTCGGCTCGCCCTCCCGGGTGATCGCGGTGGACGGGGCGGGGCGCTACGCCGGCATCGTCCACGTGCCCGAGGCGCACGCCGCCGCCCGCGAGACCGGGGAGGACGGGGCGCCCCCGACGCTGGCCGACCTCGCCCGGCTGCCGGACGCGTTCCTGACGCCCGAGATGAACGCCAAGGACGCGGTCGCCGCCTTCGACCGCACCGAGAGCGAGGCGCTCGCCGTCCTCGACGGGGAGCGCGCGGTGCTCGGGCTGCTCACCGAGAGCCACACCCTGAAGCGCTACAGTGAGGAACTCGACCGGCAGCGCCGGGCGGTGGCCGGGGAGGGCGCCTGAGGACGGCGGCGCGGGCGGCGGCATGGGCGGCGGCATGGGCGGATCGTCACCCCGGCGCATTGACCCCGCCCGCCCGCGCTGCACCTTGCCGCCGGAGACAGGCAGGAGGATCCGATGTCCGGTTCAGAGCGCAGCTACCGCATCGCGGTGATCCCGGGCGACGGGATCGGCAAGGAGGTGGTGCCGGAGGGCGTGCGCGTGCTGGAGAAGGCCGCCAAGCGCCACGGCTTCGACCTCCGGCTCGACTGGTTCGACTTCGCCTCCTGCGACTATTACGAGCGCCACGGCCGGATGATGCCGGAGGACTGGAAGGCGCGGATCGAGGGCCACGACGCGATCTTCTTCGGCGCGGTCGGCATGCCGGAGCGGGTGCCCGACCACGTCTCGCTGTGGGGCTCGCTGATCCTGTTCCGGCGCGAGTTCGATCAGTACGCCAATCTGCGCCCGGTGCGGCTGATGCCCGGCGTGAAGTGCCCGCTGGCCGACCGCAAGCCCGGCGACATCGACTTCTGGGTGGTCCGCGAGAACACGGAGGGCGAGTACTCGAACGCGGGCGGCCGGATGTTCGCCGGCACGCCGCGCGAGTTCGCGATCCAGGAGACGATCATGACGCGCCACGGCGTCGACCGGATCCTGAAGTTCGCCTTCGAGCTCGCGCAGTCGCGGCCGAGGAAGCACCTGACCTCGGCCACCAAGTCGAACGGCATCTCGATCACGATGCCGTACTGGGACGAGCGGGTGAAGGCGGTGGCGGCGGGCTACCCGGACGTCAAGTGGGACCAGTACCACATCGACATCCTGACCGCGCACTTCGTGCTCAACCCGGACCGGTTCGACGTGGTGGTGGCCTCGAACCTGTTCGGCGACATCCTCTCCGACCTCGGCCCCGCCTGCACCGGCACGATCGGCATCGCGCCGTCGGGCAACATCAACCCGGAGCGCGACCACCCCTCGGTGTTCGAGCCGGTCCACGGCTCGGCCCCCGACATCGCCGGGCAGGGCATCGCCAACCCGATCGGCCAGATCTGGTCGGGGGCGATGATGCTGGAGCATCTGGGCGAGCGCGACGCCGCGGCCGAGATCGTGACGGGCATCGAGCGGGTGCTGGCCGAGCGGACGCTGCGCACCCGCGACCTCGGCGGCAACGCCGACACGGAGGCCTGCGGGAAGGCCGTGGAGGAGGCGCTGGGGTGAGGGCGCCGGGGCGGAACAGCGCTTCCGCCCGCTTAATTAACCGGCAAACAAATCTCTCCACGAGAGCCGACCGCCGTCTCTGCGAGCGGAGCGAAGCAGCCCAGGGCAGCGCCACCTCCGGAGAACGCGCGCTGCCCTGGGTCGCGTCACCTGCACCCCGCGATGACGTGAGCGGTCTCGGAGGCCCCTCAGCGCGGGCGGCGGCGCACGCTCACCACGTTGTCGCCGCGCGGCTCCTCCGTCTCCGCCTTGGCGACCGGCAGGGCGTCGGCGACGGCCTTCTCGATGCTGGCGGCGTCGAGGCCGGCCTGGGCGTACATCTTCTCCGGGCTGTCCTGGTCCTGGTACAGGTCCGGCAGCGTCAGCGTCCGCACCCGCACACGCCCCGCGTCCAGCGCGCCCCGCTCGGCCAGGAGGTGCAGAACCTGCGCCCCGAACCCGCCCCGCGAGCCCTCCTCCACCGTGATCAGCACCTCGTGGCGCCCCGCCAGATCCAGGATCAGCGCCTCGTCCAGGGGCTTGGCGAACCGCGCGTCCGCCACCGTCACCGGCACGCCCCGCTCCGCCAGGCTGTCGGCCGCCTTCAGCGCCTCCGCCAGCCGCGTGCCGAGCGACAGCAGCGCCACCCGCGGGTTCGCGTCCGCGCGCACGATCCGCCCCTTGCCGATCGGCAGAACCTCGCCCCGCTCCGGAAGCTCGACCCCCACCCCCTCGCCGCGCGGGTAGCGCAGCGCGCTCGGGCCCGCGTCGTGCGCGTGCTGGGTCGCCACCATGTGCACCAGCTCGGCCTCGTCGGCGGCCGCCATCACCGTCATGTTCGGCAGGCAGCACAGGTAGGCCAGGTCGAACGCGCCCGCGTGCGTCGCCCCGTCCGCGCCCACCAGTCCCGCCCGGTCCAGGCAGAACCGTACAGCTAAGTTCTGCAACGCCACGTCGTGCACGACCTGGTCGTAGGCCCGCTGCAGGAACGTCGAGTAGATCGCCACGAACGGCTTGTACCCCTCGGTCGCGAGCCCCCCCGCGAACGTCACCGCGTGCTGCTCGGCGATGCCCACATCGAAGGTCCTGTCCGGGTGCGCCTTGCCGAACAGGTCGATGCCGGTGCCCCCGGGCATCGCCGCGGTGATCGCCACCACCTTCTCGTCGGCGTCCGCGGCCTTGATCAGGCTCTCGCCGAACACCCGGGTGTAGGCCGGCGCGTTCGGCTTGGCCTTGGCCTGCACGCCTGAGACCACGTCGAACTTCACCACCCCGTGGTAGCGGTCGGCCGAGGCTTCCGCGGGGGCGTAGCCCTTGCCCTTGCGGGTGACCACGTGCAGCAGGATCGGGCCCTGCTCGGTGTCGCGCACGTTCTTGAGCACCGGCAGCAGGTGGTCGAGGTTGTGCCCGTCGACGGGGCCGACGTAGTGGAAGCCCATCTCCTCGAACATCGTGCCCCCGCCCACCACCAGCGAGCGGGCGTACTCCTCGGCGGCGGCCGCGCGCTGGTAGAGCGCCCGCGGCAGCAGCTTGCCGAGCTGCTTGGCGGTCTCGCGCAAGCTCCGGTAGGTGTCGCCGGAGGCGAGCCGGGCGAGGTAGGCCGACATGGCGCCCACAGGGGGGGCAATCGACATGTCGTTGTCGTTGAGGATGACGATCAGGCGCGAGTGCAGGGCGCCGGCGTTGTTCATGGCCTCGTAGGCCATGCCCGCCGACATCGAGCCGTCGCCGATCACCGCGATGCTGTTGCGGCGCTTGCGCGCCGGCAGGCCGTTCTGCCTGGCGGCGGCGGCGTCGAGGTCGCGGCCCACCGCCATGCCCAGCGCGGCGGAGATGGAGGTGGAGGAGTGTGCGGCGCCGAACGGGTCGTAGACGCTCTCGGAGCGCTTGGTGAAGCCGGACAGGCCGCCGCCCTGGCGGAGCGTGCGGATGCGGTCGCGGCGTCCGGTGAGGATCTTGTGGGGGTAGCACTGGTGGCCGACGTCCCAGACGATCCGGTCGTCGGGGGTGTCGAACACGTGGTGCAGCGCCACCGTCAGCTCGACCACGCCGAGCCCCGAGCCGAGATGGCCGCCGGTGATCGAGACCGCGTCGATCATCTCGGCGCGCACCGCGTCCGCCACCGCCTGGAGCTCGCTCTCCGGCAGACGCCGCAGA
>NZ_JAUYZI010000086.1 GCF_030700245.1 Methylobacterium amylolyticum | reverse complement strand
GAGGTTCTACAGCCGGGTGACGGACAGGCTGATGCGGGCCGCGATCACCCGCTCGCCGTTGTCATCTAAAGCGTCGGCCCAGAAGTTGTTTGCGTCGGTTGCACTGCCCTCTAGACGCATCATGGTCGTGAGTGTCAGTCGGAGTAGATTTTCCACTGCTTCCAAATCAGGTAGATCGATCCCGCCACCATATATGACTTCGGATCCGTTGAATGTACTGATGCGATAGCGTGGCATGTGCGCTCCACTTCGGGGCGGGAGCACACGCGCTCTCAGGCGCCGGCGCCCAGGTCAGTGGCCAGCGATCGTGCAGTTGTAGACGAAACGGCGAGCTGCGCCGACCATAAATGAAACTGCTGGCGTTGACGGCCCAAGGTGTATCCATGTCGGTGGGCTCAGGCGGTCCGCGCCTCGACCCGCTGCACCTGCACCGGGCTCCACCGACCGCCACGCGCCGTCGGGATGCCGCGGTCGTTGAGCGCGTTGGCGACCGCCTGGAGCGTGGTCGCGCCGGCCGCTCGGACCTCGGCGATGACCGGCAACAGGTCGGCGGCCCGGTCCTGGGCCTTCGCCACCCGCGCCGCGGTCCCCATGCCCCGCGCCTCGGCGGAGAGGACGGCACCGCGGTTGCCCCCGAGCTTGACGCCCCGGGCCTTCGCCGCAGCCAGCGCCGCCTTGGTGCGGGCCGAGATCATCCGCGCTTCCTCCTCCGCGACCACGG
This sequence comes from Methylobacterium amylolyticum, assembly GCF_030700245.1. Taxonomy (GTDB): domain Bacteria; phylum Pseudomonadota; class Alphaproteobacteria; order Rhizobiales; family Beijerinckiaceae; genus Methylobacterium. The sequence continues at coordinate 14,180 of NZ_JAUYZI010000086.1, read as the reverse complement.
CCATGATGCCCACCGTCATGCGGTTCGCGCTGGGCATGTCGCAGGCCACGAACTCGACGCCGGCCTTGGACAGGCCCAGGAGGAAGTGCGCGTCGCGGGCGAGACGATCGAGCTTGGCGACCACCAGCGTGGCCCCGTGGAGCCGGCACAGGCGCAGGGCCTCGGCCAGCTTCGGCCGGTCCGATCGCTTGCCGCTCTCGACCTCGACCACCTCCGCCAGGAGCTGCCACCGGCCGCCGTTCAGGTAGTCGGCCACTGCCTTGCGCTGGGCGTCGAGCCCGAGGCCCGAGGCGCCCTGCTTCCGGGTGGAGACCCGCAGGTAGGAGACGAAGCGCCCCTCAGCCATCCCACTCGCTCCTCTTACGTTCCGGTCTACGTCCGATGACTGTAACGTAAATCGATTGGGACGGTTCCGCTAGCCCCAGCGCTGGCTCACGGCAGGCAGGAAGATGCACCAGCCTACAAGTATTTGCTACCAACGTACACTCGCTAGCGTGCTAGCTTGATAGTATGGTTTGTGTACCCGCAGAGACCGTGCCAGCGCGACGTTGATTAGGTCTCCGCGACAGCCATCCAACAGCGCGGGCCTGCGTGACGCAGGTGGCAACGAGGGGGCGACCACCAGCCATTTCGTTCCCAGGGGTCCGTTGTGTCCTACACTCCAAACGAAGTCGTCGAAGTTGTTACCCGCGAAGTTAAGCGCATCGGTGAGCAGACCGACAAGGTGAACAAGCGCATTGAAAGCTTGCCCGAGGAACTGAAGGACGTCATCGGCCTCAAGTCGGAGCTGCATAACCGCATGGATGCGATCGAGACTGCCTTCAAGCGTGGCGGCGGGTCCGTCGAGTTCAAGGCCGAGACCTCCGAGGAACGCGAGTACAAGAGCGCCTTCCAGAACTTCGTTCGCACCGGCGAGACCGGCAATCTGAAGGCTATGCAGCAGAAGGCGCTGTCCTCCGGCTTCGATCCGGACGGCGGCTATCTGGTGCCCTCGCAGCTCTCCACCCGCGTGATCGAGAAGGTCTTTGAGGTATCGCCCATCCGGCAGGTCGCCAACGTGCAGACCGCCTCGTCGTCGGAAATCGACTTCCCGGTTGATGCTGACGAGGCCGAAGCACAGTGGGTCGATGAGACCTCTCCCCGGCGGCAGACGAACACCCCTCAGCTCGGCAAGAAGAAGATCGTTGTACATGAGCTGTCCGCCATCCCGCAGGCGACGGAGCGGATGCTTGAAGACAGCGCTGTAGACGTTGACTCCTGGCTGACCAAGAAGCTCGCCAACAAGTTCGCCCGGACGGAGGGTCGTGCCTTCGTGCTCGGCACCGGGCGCGGGCAGCCGGTCGGCTTCCTCACCTATGCCGCGAGCCCTGAGGGCGGCGCTGTTCAGCGTATCATGTCGGGGAAGGCCGATGGCTTCCCGGACGGCTCGGGCACGGCCGACGCCCTCATGGAGATGATCTACAGCCTCAAGGCCGCCTACCGGCAGAATGCGTCTTGGCTGATGCCGCGTTCCACCCAGCTTCTTGTTCGGCTCATGAAAGACGACAGGGGCAACTATCTATGGCAGCCTGGCATCAAGGACGGCCAGCCGGGCACGCTGCTCGGCTACTCTGTCCGCGACGCCGAAGACATGCCGCAGATGGCGGCCGGCAGTCTCTCCATCGCCTTCGGCGACTGGCACGAGGCCTACACCATCGTGGATCGGATCGGCATGACGATCCGGCGCGACCCCTTCACCGCGGACCCCTTCGTCAAGTTCATCGCCCGCAAGCGCGTCGGCGGCGACGTCGTGAACCCCGAGGCGTTCGCGCTGCTCAAGACCGGGCCCAAAGCCTGATCCCTCTCCGGCCGGCAGTCTTCCTCCTGCCGGCTTGAGCCGCCGGCCCGATCGTCGCTCGGGCCGGCACCGTTCCGCGCTCGCTGTGGTGGTCGAGCTGCGGGACGGCGGGGGCGGGCCGGGGTGCATCTCCCCCGGCCCGCCTTCCCTCGATCCTTGATGCTCCCCGGAGTGCTCCCGTGGCGTTTATCCTGAACCCGTTGACGGGCGAGCGCGTGCCGCTGCCGACGCTCCCCCGGCCGAGGCCGGCGCTATGATCGCCCCGCTGGCCGTCTACGTGACCCGCACGCACGCGGGCGCCCTTAAGGACATCCTCATCTCGAACAAGCCCCCGGCCGGCGCAGAGGTCCACCTGCGCACCCGTGACCCCGCTGACGCGAAGACCGTGGCGGATCGGCTTCGCATCACGCTGGCGCCAACCTTCGATGCAGCGGCGTTCCGGGAGGGACCCCGTTATCCGGTTCCAGACAGCATCCGAAACGGCCGCCCACGCAAGAGCGCACCCGGAGCAACGCTAGCTTCCTAGCTTGCGCATCTCGTTGCAGGTATGCTCATGCTAGCGTGGCCATCGCGCTAGCGAGCTTGTTTGCTATGAAGACGTTGGGTGTCCTCTCGCAGAAGGGGGGCGTGGGCAAGACGACCCTCGCCGTGCATCTGGCAGTGCTCGCCGATGCCGTCCTGATCGACACCGACCCTCAGCGCAGCGCGTACGGGTGGAAACGGATGCGCGAGGCGGAGCGCCCCGTTGTCACCTACCAGCCTGTAGAGAAGCTGGGCGAGATCCTCGACAAGGTTCGCTCGGCCGGTGCCAAGCGCGTCATCGTGGATACCGCGGGTAAGGCGGACGGCGGGTTGGCGGAGGTCGTGCGCTTATCCGACTTGGTGGTGATCCCGACCCGCACGGGCTTCTTCGACCTCAACGCAGTCGGACAAACCGTGAAGCTTGTCGCGGCGACCGGCCGGCGCGCCGTGTTCGTCCTGACCCTCACCCCGGCACCTCGGCCGGAGGGCGAGATGAGCGTTGTCCGCGAGGCGCGTGAGGCGCTGGCCGTCTTCAAGCTGCCGATCGCCCCTGTCGCCCTCACCCAACGGGCCGTCCTGCAGCACTCTCTGAACAGCGGTCATGCCGTGACCGAGTTCGATCCCGGGGGGAAGGCCGCGGCCGAGCTGCGCGACCTGTGGGCTTTCCTCCAAGAGGAGCTTGATCGTGAGTAAGATGCCCCGCGCTCGCACAGCGATCCAAGAGCCGCCTGACGATCCTCTCCCGGATGCGTTGCGCGACTTGGACGCGAAGGCGGCTCCGAAACCCGTCCACCCGGTTGAGGAAGCCCTGGCGGCGCGCCAGCCGGCAACCGCCGTCCCTGAGGCCGGGAGGGGCACAACGGTGCACCTGACGAAGGCGGCGGCCAAGGAGCTGAAGAAACTCGCGGCCGACCGTGAGACCACGGTGCACGCCCTTATGGTCGAGGGGGTCAACCTCGTGTTCCAGCAGTACGGCCTCCCGCAGATCGCGGCAGCCGGAGCGCGTCCGAAGCCAGCACGGAAGTGAGCTAGCGCGCTAGCACCCTAGCGAACCAGCTAGACGGCTATGCTAGCGAGCTTTAAAACTCCTAACCGACGTTTGGAGTTTCGACGCCATGCCCGCGATCGTCGCCTACTACCGCGTTTCGACCCACCGGCAGGGGCGCTCTGGCCTCGGCCTGGAGGCGCAGCGCGAACGGTGCGAAGCCTTCGCCGCGGCCAACGGTTTCACGATCACGGAAAGCTTCGTGGAGGTGGAAACCGGCAAGGGCAGCGACGCGCTCGATCGCCGCCCGCAGCTCGCCGCGGCGCTCGCCGCCGGCCGCCGCTTCCGGTGTGCGGTACTGGTCGCCAAGCTCGATCGCCTCAGCCGCGACGTCGCCTTCATTGCGGGCCTAATGGCCCAGAACGTCCTGTTCCGGGTCGCCGAGCTTGGCTTGGACGTCGATCCCTTCATGCTCCACATCTACGCCGCGCTGGCTGAGAAGGAGCGGCGCATGATTTCGGACCGCACCCGCGCAGCGCTCGCGATCCGCAAAGCGCAGGGCGCGCGCCTCGGCAACCCGACCAACCTCGCGGAAGCCGGCCTTAGGGGCGCAGCTCGTGGCGCGGAGGAAGCCTCCCGGTTCGCCGCCAACGTGGCGCCGATCGTCCGCGAGGTACAGACCAGCGGCGTGCGAAGCCTGCGCGGGATCGCTGCCGCCCTCAACGCCCGCGGCGTGAAGACAGCCCGGGGCGGTCGGTGGCAGGCCACGCAGGTCCAGGCAGTGCTGCGACGTACCGAGGGCGCCTTCTCCCCCCGCAGCGCAACCTGAGCCGCCTACTGCTTCACAGTGTCGGACAACTCGGCCGGCATGATCCCGACCGCGCGACCAGTGTCCTTCCGCAAGCCAATCTCCTTCTCGTGAATGGTCGGCTGGTTCTGACTTGTCAGAACAACAGGAACATTCCAGATAGGACCGTTGAAGCGGATCGAGTTGTCCGAGCAGCCGCAATCGTGGATCAAGGCAGCTCCAGAGAAGACGATTGGGTCGTCATTAGAACTAGTCAGCCTACGCTGCAGAACGAAGGAACCATACCCCGGACGGTTCGCTGGTAGCGAGGCGTAGTTGATGACCAGACCCTCACCCTGCATGAAAGCCGTCCCCTTGACCTGATTGTTCGGTGTCATGTCGATGATATCAGCCGTGTAGTAACGGCCCTGGTCATGGAAGAGCACCTTGAAGGTCTGAACCCTCCCAGACTCCTTGTAGAAGAGGTGCGCGTACAAGGTCTTGTTATCCAGTTCGCCCTTCGGTTGAGCGGTTTCCTTCTGCCCGACAGCCGCCTGCGCGGACGTCGGAATGTGCCCAATCTTGTCCTTCGCGGCTTCAGTCCACGAAGGCGGCCAGTACGTGTAGGCCCAGTACCCCAGAGCCCCGATGCCGTTCGCCATCAGAATGAAGGTAGCGATCGCCCCGGCCATGAAGCCACGGGACCCCCGCCGGGGCGTGCGGTCGCCCTCCAAGGGCTGCGGGTGGGGCATATCGGCATTACCCGGAGGCTGCGCGCGAGGCGTGCGGGTGCCGCCCGAAGACCGCGGGCGGGGCGTTGGTGTTGTAGTCATGGGGCAGCTCCTGCGAGCGTCGATGGGGAGCGCCTGCCGGCTTCTCAACCGGCAGGCGCTCTGTGCACCGCTAGGTGCACGCGTAGTGGTAGGTCATCGACGTTCTCCGCTTACCGAGGAGGGGTCTCCAACGGTTCGGCTTCGCCACATTGCAGCCACAAATCTGAACGGCAGCCAAATCCTCTGACGGTCGTTGCGTTGAGTTGCACTGCACAACGACGCAGCGGTCTCAGAGCTTAGCAACGAGCGCGTTCACCGACTTGATCGCGTTCTGCCGGTACTCCTCCTTCACGGCGACCCGGTGGCCGCCGATCGTCTGCTTGCCAGATGTGAGCCGCTCGAACGGCAGCCCACGCGCGAACGCGACCACGCCGGTGGTCTGGAAATCGCGGATGTCCACCGTTCCGTCCTCGACCACCGAGAACGTGAAGTACTGCGGGTGGCTCACAAGCAGGCGACTGATGTCTGCCTCAATCGCAGCGAGAACCGCGGCGTAGGCCGATGCCGGACCCATGTACTGTGTGATCCGGTTCTTGGCGATCACGTGGACGCGGGGCAGCGGGCGCCCGGCATTGATCAGCTTCGTGTTAAAAGCATACGTCGTGTAGATCGGGGACGGCAGACTCAGCCCGTAAACAAGGGAAAGCGCGTTCTGGACAGCGCGCCGTGAGGAATCATCTGCCATCACCGGGATGACTAATCGATCAGCCGATGAGAGCGCGATCTGAGTGTACAACGAGAAACTTGGATTGCAGTCGATGAACAGTGTGTCGAAATCGTCTTCGAGCTGCGCGAGGAAGTCCGTAATCCAATCCACCACCGCAATCCACGTGTCGGTGCCAGGAATTTGCGTGTTCGAAAGCGTGTTGATGGCGTTTGACTGAAGCTCGAGGAGTGGATCGCCGCATACGAGCGAGACGTTTGCTGGGATTAGGTGGTTCTGTGTCCGCGGCGACATGATGTAATCGTGTGCGTCGAAGACCGGGATGTTGAACGGCGATGGCAAGCGGATTTGAAAATACCCGCCGAGACTACGACGAGGAACGTGGCCCTGCTCCTGCAAAAGCTTCGACCCACCGTTGTTGGTGAGACCGCCGAGCAGAAGTTCCGACACGTTGGCCTGAGGGCAGGCGTCGATGACCAGAACGCGCTTCTCCGGGTTGAGCTCGGCGTATCGGCAGATGGCCTGAAAGGCCAAGCTGGTCTTCCCGGTGCCACCCTTGTTGTTCCAAAAGGCGTACTTGAGCATCTTCGCACCTGTCCGCGCTCGACGTCGCAACGTCCATTTTGGACACGTACCAGGATTTTTTAGACTCAGCAACGTCCGATTGGGACTAGTGGTCGGCAAAATCGGACCATACCGTTTCCGCATCCGAGGTAGCGGAAAACGAGACGGCAATGACGGTCGGTAAATTCGTGACGTAGCCGAGCACGAGGCCGCGATGATCTCGACGCGCACCAAGACCGCGCTGGCCGCCGCGAAGACCCGCGGCGTGCGGCTCGGAGGCGACCGCGGTAACCTCCCGGCCGTCGCGCAGCAGGGCCATGCCGCCGGTCTGTGCGCGCGCCAGGGCAAGGTCGTCGATCGCGCTTTTGCCCTGAGTCCCCGGCTCAACGCGATGGCCCTCCAGGGAGAGAGCCTGCGCGGGATGGCCCGCACCCTGACCGGGGAGGGCATCCCTGCTCCACGAGGTGGCCCGTGGACGGCCGCGCAGGTCAATCGGGCACTCGACACCGCCGGAACGCTGACAGCCGCCTACGGGCCTTAGAACGAACCCTCGTCAATCTCAGGCCAATCCGTCCTACAGCCTGTTGCAGCATCGAAGGCGGCACGGCATTTCGCAAGGTTCGGCAGCCCGTAGGCGTGGACCTGCTTTTCGTCCTCTGCTCCGTCAGGTAGCTTGAACTTAAGCCAAGTCTTCGTGTCTTTGATGTCTGGGCAGATCTTACGTAGCTCCCGCCCGAACTGAGCCGAGTTCATGCGATATCGCTCGTTTGTATCTCGGCATTCTATCAAGTACTGCTGATACAACTCGCTCTTCGCAATCACGATCGACCAGTCACTATCATCGGTCTTGATCTCCCCGTTGAATAGGCGAGTGAACCAAAACAGTGGCACGGGTTCCATCGAGTGAATCTTTTGGTCCTCAAGTGCCTTGGTCTTGGGTATCGTGCGAAGGTCGACCGCGTCGATGTCCACGGACAAAAAGTGCTTCATCAACGCGCCGTAGCCGCCGGCCTCTAGCTCTGCGTCTAATGCTTTGAAGTAGGCGGTGTCCTGACGGTGACGCTCGCTCATGTCGAGCACGGCGAAGCGGCGTTCCTCCAGCGCCGCTGGCACGACCCAACCCTTATCGCTGGTAACGAGCAATCGCATGTAATTCGCGACCTCAACCGGATCGACATTCTTCTTTTCCAATGTCGTTTTTGAGCTAGTTATGAGAGATCGCAGCTTTCCAACAGAGCTGCGATCACCTGCGAAAAACGCTTCATCAGCGTGAAGTAGGATCGCCCGCGCGAGGTGAGCGTTGAACTGCCCGACGACAAGGCGTGAGTCGTCGGCGAGCACGTAGTGGGGCCCGAGTAGCTTACCTATCACCTCACCGACTTTGGTTTTCCCGGTTCCCTGCGCGCCGCGCAGGACCAGAGATGTTCCGAGCTTCACGGCAGGTCGCTGAATGATCTGCGCCAACCATGCTTCCACCCACCGGAACAGTTCGGGATCGCCTTGGGCGACGTTCTCCCGCAGATGCTCAAGGAAGAGGTTGCAGGTCCCGCTCTCTGACGGCTCGAACACGAAGCCGCGCCATAGGTTGTACGTCCCGGGCGTGTCCCGGCCGGGGGAAAACGCTACATCTTCGTACGTGCGGCGGTCCGGGTGGCTCATCCAGAGCTGAGCCTTGTTGCGCTTACCGACGAAAGCGTTGGCGTGGTAATCTTTGAAGGCGCCGAGCTTGATGAAGTCGGGAACGGATCCCGGTCGGTCACGTAGAATAAGAGAGCTACCGCCCTGAAGAACAAGAGCGAACTTCTTGTTCATCTCTTCGACAGCCGCGGCCTCACGTGCCCGTTTGCTGTCGCCTAGCTCGTATTTCTCATAGGCGCGGTGAAGCTTCTTTCGGCCCTCTGCACGCTCATACGGCGGCGTGCAGCCGTCGCAGAACACGTCCATCTTGATCTCGGCCTCCTCGATGGGGATGCCTTCGCCGCACCACTTCGACGCCAGCTTCCAGCAGGTCTCATCCCGCCCACCTTCCCCCACCCCGTTCTCGGCGGCGGGATCGAGGCGGCTGCGCTTGGCCGCCGCGAAATCCACGACGTTGCCCGCTGGCGGGCTTTCCTCGTCCCCAGCATCGTCGGATGCAGCCGACCGCCGACGCCCCTCCCCGCGCGTCTCTGGCAGTTCGAAGTCCGGTATGATCGCGAGCCGATCCAGGGCCGCGTCAACCGAGAGCGGTTGAAGATCGTCGTCCAGGGGGACGCTCTTGCGAGCAAACGGCAGGCCGATCAGGTTGCCGTAGTCACCGGCCTTCACGTTGTCCTGTCGCGGGAACACCTCCACTGCCCCGGTCCCGATACCGCTGGGGCCGTCTTTGAGCCCACAGCTACCCAAGACGAAGTGCAGGAACGATCGGACCTTGGCGGCTTCCTCCGGCTGCGCGAAGAACAACACGAGGTGTATGCCGGAACCGCCTCCGGATCGGACCGCGAGGACCTGCCCAAGGCGGTTCAGAGCCGTCACGATGGGTCGGACCTTCTCGGCCACCTCTAGCCACGGGAGGGCGCCTCCGTGGTTGTCTATGTCGAGGACCGCGAACGTCACGCGGTGCTCGCCCTCCGGTACGAGGTAGACGCCGATCGCGTCCGTCTCGGCCTTGTTGGCAAGGTGCCGCTCTACAACATCGAGCGTCAGCGGGATGTCGGTTTTGCTGTCGCCAGACTTGCGGCGTGCCGGGACGTAGCCCCATCGGTCATCGGCCGTCAGGAACTTGCGCTTGGCGTAGACGGAGCGCCGACCGCCGAACCGATCTAGAAGGAGCTGCGCCAGCGACGGCGCGGGTGCCGGGAGGGCGCTCATGGGCACCCCTCCATGGCGTTCTCGATCATTGAGCAGACGAAGTCGTGCACCTCGACCAGCAGCTCGAACGTCTCCACCGGCCGGATGCGGCCCTGCTGCAGGCCGGTGCGGACCGTCTCCGCCTCCTCGGCCATCGCCGCGGCGACCGCGCGGGCGTGATCAAGCGTGATGTCGTGGCAGGCGGGGTTGAAGTGTGGGGAGGCGGCGTCGAACACCGCATCACGCACGGCCGCCAGCCGAACCAGCCGGTCGCACACCCGATCGAACGCCGGAGCAGACCGGGTGCGGGAAAGAGTGCGATCATCACGGGCGACGGCGCTTTGAACCGCTCGGACGTGATCAAGGGAAATGCCGTAGTTGGCAGGGTCGAAGGGGTTGCCGGGCGACCGTAACTTTCTTACGCTATTCACCGGATGCTCCTCTTGTAGGGGTGTTTCTACGGATGGAGCCCGACCCCGATTGCTTGCCGGCAGTGGGTCGGGCTTCATGTTTCCGGGGATTGAACTCGGCGTTCCGCCGGGGCGGGGCACCGACCTCGGGCGCGATCTGCCGGCGTAGCGCAGTGAGCCGCGCATCACGGATTGCGAGAGCTTCGTGCTCACACCCGTCCGGCAGTTCCTCGTTCGCGAGGGCCTGGAGGCTGTACCAAGCGCGGGCTGTGTCGAGTTTGATCCGCAAGGCTTGCCGATCGCGCTCCGACAGCTCGCCGCTGTCCAAGCCCTCGCCTCCGGCCTCGATCATCGTGGCGAGTAGGCTTGTGAGGAAGAGGGCCTGACCAGCCGACATTCCACGCTCGCCGCGGTACCAACGCCCCGCCGTTACGTTGCTGACGCCGACCTGAGAGGCAATCCAGTCGAGGGTGATCCCGCAAACCAGCATGCCTTCCATGACGGGTGGACCAGTACGCCTGAATGGTGTGGGTGCATTCACTGCGTTCTCCATCTGAGGTTTATATAGCGGAAATTAAGTTACCTGTGGTTGCACAAACCGTCTACGGGGCGACCGCACAAAATCGTTTGCCATCAAGACTTTGCCTCCCGGGCTTGGGCCAAAAGAAAAGGCGGTCGCCCCGCTCTGGGGCGCCGCCTGTTTGGTGCCGCGTATGTCGCAGCAGCAGATCGAGATTGCTCGTATCAATTTAGTTGTCAACTATGATTCTTAATTTCACACATGCGGATCCATTGACCCGTCATTCTTCATCATTTTGCGTACTTGGAGATAACTCACGCAACAAACCAATCACTTTTAGATGTAATTCGATCGGATCGTCGGGCTTGGTTGCGAGATCAGCGTTAACTCTCGAAAGAGCCAATTGATATTTTAACTCACTTGGTTCTTCTGCGGCAGCCTTTGCTGCGAGAAATTTCATCCATTTCTCTAGCTCGTGAATTATCTTATATATATATTCATCCCCAGCCATAAAACATTCTGATTGACCAGAGAATTTCTCATTTGGCCAATATTGCAATCTTTTTAGCGTTTGAAGAATGTCTCTTTCTGCCAATCTAGCTTCTCCTTCATATTTGAAATCCACAACTTTCACATCATCTACATTGTAAGGGTGGTCTGATATATATATTTCTCTCCTATGTAATCGTTCAACTTTATCTTCTAATGACAGGTCGCTATCGAGAACATGGACTTTACCGAACTTGAATCTATTTGATGCGTCTTGCGATACTCCGATCTTATAGAACGACTCAACAGTTCTCGGATGGGTCATCTTCACAAGATAGAGTTGCATGGCAGGATCCGTTGAGACCGTCAGATTCGGAGATGTCGCTGACTTTCCCCGATTCTCCCCCCTCTCGGCAGCCCTTGCGAGGGTGCCGTTCTCCCCGAAATTGCCAGTCTAGAACTGATAGGTACTCGTGCCAGGTCCTGTCCGACCCCCACCCCCCGCGGGGCGAGGCGCAGCCAGCTCGTCCACTCAGGCGCGGCGATCGTCACCACGTTGGTGTCGTTGCGGAAGGCCGAGACGCGCCGCACCTCGACGTTGAGCAGGCCAGCCACCCTCGCCGCCCGGAGCGCCCGCTTAACGGTGCTGTCCGACACCCCGGCCAGCGCCGCGAGGTGCCCGTGGGCGAGGGTGCAGCGCCCGTGCTTCATCACCTCTGAGGCCACAACGGCCAGCACCGCCTGCTCGGCCAGCGTGAAGCGGGCCGCGAGCTGCGGCGGGAGCCGTCCTGAGGCCGCCCAGCGCCGTCGCCGCTCTAGACTGGCGTCCGTACGCGGGCGCGAGCCTACGGCCCTTCTCGGCGCCGCGGGCGTGGCCGGGGGGATCTTCCGCGCCTCGATCAGCTCGGACAGCGTCTCGGCCTCGGCCTCCGTCACCTGACCCGCCCCGAAGGCGCGCCACAGCATCGCTGCCACGGCGGGCAGCTTCACGCGCGGCGCAGCCTCGACGGCGCGCCGGATCTCATCTGCGAACATAGCTCCGCACCCCTGGTCGCGAGACCAGCCGCAGAGGCGCGGACGCACGCGGGCAAAGCTCCGCCGTTGAGGAAAACGGGCGTTTCCCTCTTGTCACGGGCGTCGATTTGGGGGAGGATCAGAGTTGCTCAGACACTGATTTCCCCGGCCTCGGCCGGCATGTGACCCGCCCTCGTGGCGGGTTTCGTGTTTCTAGGCCACCTCACTGTCACCGGCTGGGACTCACGGACGCGAGCCGACAGCCGACACGGCATGACGCACAGCCGAAGCTGATGCGTCAACGGCAACGGTAGCGTGCCGGGGTATGCCGCGGCAAATCCGGGGGTGGTTCCGGGGGGAGAAGGCGGGCGGGCGTTCTCCAGATCTGTCGTAAGCTGCTGCAACGCCACGACATTCCGGGCAATCCGGGTAATCCGGGGGGGAGTTCCGGGCGTAAGTTGCTGAAGGATCACGGTATTCCGGGCATTCCGGGATTTTCGCCCTTCGAACTGTCGGAGGGCAGACTACCGGAGAAACCTTTGCGGAGCGCGGCAGGGGCGCGAAGCCCCACTTTCTAACTCCTCTCTCCCGGAAATCCCGGAATGCCCGGAACGGCGTGTCGTATCAGAAGCTTAGTCGGACCCTTATCCCGGAACGTCCCCGGAATTGCCCGGAACGTTTCCTGGGACATGGTTGATCTTATCGGCTAGCATACAAGTGTTTGCGGCAGCCCACCACACATCGACAAGATATGCTTCCGGCTGTGTTAAAGTAACAGCGAGGGAGCATAGTATGACCTTCACATCTGGGGTCCCCCGGCCCGCCGCTGCCGGCCGCAAGCCCGGCACCCCGAACCGCGCGACCAAGGCGGCGCAGGCCAAGGCCGATGAACTCGGCATCGACCCGTTTGTGGTGCTCTTGTACTTCGCGGGCGGCCGAACCGAGGAACTAGGCATCAAGCCTTACGTCGACAGCAAGGGCCGCCAGCGCGACCCGGCGGTGCCGCTCGACCTGCGGATGCAGGCCGCCGCCGCCGCGGCCCGGTTCCTTCTGCCCCAACTGAAGTCGACCGAGATCACCGGGGCGAACGGCGGCCCCCTGGACGTGTTCCTCGACATGGGGGAGGAAGCCCTGGCCAAGCGCCGCGCCGAACTCGCTCTTGCTCTCGACGAAGCCGTGTAGGCGCCGCCCGCGGTCAAATTCTTGCGCTTCCGGTACGCCAGGGGCGCCCACCACCCCCGGCCATCCGCGCGCGCAAACAGCCTAGCTTTCAACCAAGAAAGAGAGCTAGCGCCGCTAGCGCGCTAGCGAATACCCCTTGATAGCCACCATCAAGGGGACCACCATGAACGTGCAGCCGATCCGAGGCGCCAAGGCGCTCGCCGTGAGCATCAACGTCCGCAGGGAGGCCGGCGGCTTCTTCACCGCCCACGTACACCGGGAGGTGGACGGACTGCTGATCGTCCTCTCGCCGCCCTGCGACACGGCTGAGGGCTCTGTCGAGGTCGCGCGGGCAATGTATCGCCACGGCCGGCTTGCTATCCCCGACACCCTCCCGGAGTGCGGGTCTGCCTAGCCCTCTGCCACTGATGCTGCGACAGGCACGCTGGGCGATATCGGTGAGCTGATGAGGCGAAAAGCGCTCAACGTCTCAAGGTTTTTCCGCGAGACGTTGACGCCGTACTCCGGTGCGCTCTTGCCACCCTCATAATTTCGGTCACAGAAGACACCACATGGCGACAGCCAGCGTGTTGAGGGTATGTCGTATATCTCAAATTTACTTGGTAGAAACACGATCAGGCAAAGCCCGAGATCCGCCCGTGGTGTGAAGTACTTCTTCCTCATAAAGACGTATTGGTAGCCCCGAATTGATTTGACTTGAATGCTCTTATATCCAACGTCCTCGCGGTAGACGAGCATATCAACGCCGCGATCATCAATCTCAGGTATGAAGATCGAGTAGCCCTGCTTGGCGAACTCAATGCGAGCGACGTACTCAGCCATCCGCCCAAGCTGATGTGGTGATACCTTAGACCAATCTTGGCTTAGCATCAGCGAGTTTCTTGTCTGAAGGATGGTGAAGCGCACCCTCTCGCAAACAAGTTAATCAGCGCTGCCATTCGCCGCCATCGTTAGTCGCGCTCGTAGGGCTCAAGCAGTCAGCGCTTCGACGCGTTGCCTTGCACCGGGCTCCACTGATTGCGCTTGCGGCTGCGATTACGTCATCCGCAAATCCTGGCAACGCAATTCTATCCAACCCACAAAAACCCCCACCCGGACCGGGCGGAGGCTAAGTCACACCCGTCTCACCTGGTGCAGGGGCCTGACCTATCACCACCCGAGGCCGGAACCAGATCCGATCGCTCACGTTCCTATGGTGCAGCGCGGCGATGGCGTCGCTGCGGTGCAGCCCTTCACTGGGCGTTTCCTCCCTAGACTTCGGGCCGCTCCTTCGGGAGTGGCCTTTTTTCTGGGCGCTCGTCGTTATTGGAAAGTAAACCGTGTGGTGGTGGCGGTTGTTCCACCCTAACGTGTGTTACTATGACTACCGCACCGGAGCGGTGCGACGCCCGGTCGATGCGCCGGTTTGACCGGCCCTGAGGTTCTACAGCCGGGTGACGGACAGGCTGATGCGGGCCGCGATCACCCGCTCGCCGTTGTCATCTAAAGCGTCGGCCCAGAAGTTGTTTGCGTCGGTTGCACTGCCCTCTAGACGCATCATGGTC
>NZ_JAUYZI010000085.1 GCF_030700245.1 Methylobacterium amylolyticum | reverse complement strand
CGGCGAACGCGCGGCGGGGCAGGACGGCGACGGTGATCTCGCCGATCGCGCTGGAGGCGGTGCGGCGCATCGACGTGTTGTTCGCGATCGAGCGCGGGATCAACGGTCGCCCGGCCGGCGAGCGCCTGCGCGTGCGCCGTTCCGAGAGCGCGCCGCTCGTGGCCGAGTTCGAGGCGTGGTTGCGCGACCACCGCTCCCGGCTATCGCGCTCCTCCACTGTCGCCGAGCCGATCGACTACCTGCTGCGGCGCTGGCCGGCCTTCACCCGCTTCCTCGACGACGGGCGGATCTGCCTGACCAACAACGCCGCCGAGCGCGCGCTGAGGGGTTTTGCCCTCGGACGGAAGGCGTGGTTGTTTGCCGGTTCGGAGCGAGGCGCCGAGCGGGCGGCGGCGATGGCGACGCTGATCGTGACGGCCAAGCTCAACGCGATCGATCCGCAGGCTTGGCTCGCCGACGTTCTCACCCGTATCGCCGATTACCCCGCCCCTCGACTGCACGAACTTCTGCCGTGGCATTGGCGGTCAGCGACCGCTCCGCTTGCCGAGGCTGCCTGAGCATTCTCGCCAGCCACCCTCGACCCTGACGAGACGATCGGGCCGCGACGGAAGGGAGCCGATGCAGCGCAATAAGGTGAGCACCGTGTTCACGCTGGCCAGGGTCGCCGCCGACCTCGGACAGGATGAAGACGCCCTGTTCGACATCATCGTCGACATGGAACCCGAGGACGGCCTGATCTGGGTCCACGGCTCCGGCGACGAGGCGTACCCAGCGTTTACCAACGATGGGATCGACGAACTGAAAGAGCGGATCGCCGCCCATACGGCGGAAAGTGATCTGCTCCCGCCGAAACCGTAGCTCCCGCGTCCTTCACCGGATGGATACGCTACGCCTACGGCCTCGCCCAGCTTGATGGCAGTGGGAGCCGGCATTGGGCGAACCGCAATCCCTGTCGGCACGGGGCGACGCCTTCGAGCGCGACCCGATCCGCCAAGTTCTGCAAGAGGCTTAGGGTGACATCGTCGGGGCCATGCGCTGGCTCGACCTCCCCCGTCGGACCCTGAACGAGAAGATGCAGTGCTATGGGCTGAGCCGCACCGATCTCAACAAGTAAGCGACCGCCGCTAGATGTGCTGGACGCAGTTCGGGGCGTATCCGCTTCCAAGTTTGCCGGTGACGCGGGCAGGCGGGCCGGTACGCCAGCCAAGCAAAGGTGATCCTCACTGTGGTCGCGACGGAACCCGGTATGCTGGCTCCGCTCGCCGGCCTGGCGCGGCTCGATGTACGGGGAACGGATGTCTCGCAAGCCGCCCCCCGCTCAGATTACGGGATGAGCTGGCGACTAAGTGTCCGGTTATCGGTACGTTGACTTCGTGTGGCCGCAAGGAGGCTTTCTGGTATATTATCTTGGTCTTTCATCGACTGAACTATTTGGCGCCACCATTGATGTAACCATTTCCTGGCCGGATCGCTTTTTCAGTGCGCCTGCGGAAATTTCAATCCTCGCCTGTCGCCGACGATTGCCTTCCTGCCACAATCGTCCTGAATTTTTGCGCCGATTCAGATTGGGGGCGCGCGATCGATTGAGCATTCGGCTGGATCCGCGGAAGATAGGGAGGCGGATTCGTGTGAATGGGCGATATCGATTCGATCGTTTATCGAAGGAGGCGGGGATGCGGGCTCTGATCAAGGCGTTCGGCATAGGGGGAGGCGCCCTGCGGCTCGTTCTGATGACCTTCGTCGGGCTGTTGTCGACCCTTGAGACGGAGGCCGCGCCCGAGCGCCGCGTCGCTCTGGTGATCGGCAACGCTGCGTATCAAACCGTGCCGACTCTCGATAACCCGCTGCCGGATTCCAAGGCTGTGGCCGCGTCCCTGAAGCGGATCGGTTTCGAAGTGGTGGAGGGGTACGACCTGCGCCTCGACGCCATGCGGGCCTTGATCGGCGATTACGCGGCGAAGCTCGACGGCGCGAAGGTCGCTCTCGTCTACTACGCGGGGCACGGCGTGTCGGTGGCAGGAGAGAATTACCTTCTCCCCACCGACGCTGTTCTGCGCAGCGAGGCCGATCTCGATTTCCGCACCATGAACATCAACCTTGTGATGCGGCAGATGCAGCGCGAGGATCGGGTGAACGTCGTCATCCTCGATGCCTGCCGGGACAATCCGTTCGCCAAGGAGTTGGCGCGAACGATTCGGACCCGATCAGCGAGCGTCGGCACCGGACTGGCGGAGATCGCTACGAATTCCGCGGCGGGCACGATGATCGCCTTCGCCACCGATCCCGGCCGTACCGCGCTCGACGGTGCATCTGGTCAGAACAGCCCGTTCACAGCCGCTCTTCTGAAGCATATCGAGACGCCCGGCATCTCAATCAGCGCGGTCATGGATCGCGTGCGCGAGGACGTATGGCGGGCAACCAACGAAAAGCAGCGTCCGTGGGTCAACACCTCGATCATTGGCGAGTTCTACCTCAATCCCGTCGTTGCGCCGACGCGGGTTGCCACCGCCGATCCGACCGCGCCCCTGCCGGCCGCAACCCCGATCGCCGCGCAGAACCCGCAAGTGCTGGAGATGAAGCTCTGGGAAGCGGCTGAGCGCTCCGGGCAGCCCGAGGATTATCGGGCGTATCTCGACGCGCACCCGACCGGCTACTTCGCGCAGATCGCTCGCAATCGGCTGGCTCGCGCCGGTGGGTCGACGTCACGGGCGGCCGACGCCGATCTGAAGGAGCCGGCAACCCCCGCGGCGGAGGCCGATCTGAAGCTGTCGCAGACGGAGCGGATCGAGACGCAAGTGCGCTTGAAGGCCCTGGGCTTCGATCCGGGAGGGGCTTCCGGGACATTCGGGCCGGGCACCCGGAGGGCGCTGAGCAACTGGCAGAAGACCCGCGGGATTGCGGCGTCGGGCTTCCTGAACCGCGGTCAGCGCGTGGCCCTCTGGGAGCAGAGCGAGGGGGACTACCGGAAGCTCGCCGCGGCCCGCCCGCCTGAGCCGAAGGCTCGCACCGTTTCAGCGCCGCGTCCAGCCCGCGTTGCCCCGATGGAGGCCAGAGCGCAGGCGGCCCCGCCTCCTCCACCCCAGCCGCAGCCGCAGCCGCGCAGCGGACCGTCGCTCGGCGAAATGGGAAGCTTTCTCGGCGGTGTCGGAAACTTGGTCGGAGCCGTGCGCCGCTGATCTGCCACAATGTCCGGCCGCGGCCGGATCGGACGCAGCACTGGGTTGGAGGCGGTGCCGCGCCGCTTGATCAGAGCCTGGAGACTTCGTCGATAGCAGGCGACGGCTCGCGCGACGGCGGACCCGAGTCGTGTTTCCCGCACGGCGGTCGCATCGGCGTTGGCATCGTGTGTCGGTTCGACAGCATCGGCTGATCGGACTCAACGCAGCCGCTTTCCCACCCCCGCATCGAGGAGAAGACTGCATCGCATAGGAGGCTTCCGCGGTGCCCTTGCGGGGCCGTCTGTCAGTACCGGACGTTGGCGAGGCCGCTGCCGCTGCGGCTCAGCACGCCCTGAATCACCGCCTTGGTCGATGGGCTGATCCCGCCATCGCTGCGCAGGCGACGTCCATCCGCCCGTTCGAGTCGGGCGACTTCCTCCGAGCAGCGGTCGAGAGCGAAGCGGACCTTGGACGCGAGCGGCATCCCCCGCTGCGCATTGGCGCCGTCCATCTCGAACCGCAGGCAGGACGCCAGATAGCCCTTCAGGTCATCGAAGGCGGCGGCGTGGGCGCTCGACGTGAGGATGATGAAAATCAACGCGGATCGAGCGAGCATCGGGCGCTCCGGCAAAATCGGACCATGCTGGCAACGCGCGAGTCGAGCTTTGGTCGCAAAGCCTCTTCGACTCCGCTTCACCGCAAGCCGAGATCGCCTGGCCAACACGCAGATTTTCATTTCAGCATTGATAACGCGATTGCACGTCGTCCCACGGCGCAATAAGATCGAATACTGACATGATTCTCTATCGACGCGGACATTGCACTTGGTCACGGGAGGGCGTGCCGTGCGCAAACTATACATCTATGATAAGAGTGACGGAATTGATCGCCGGCAAGCAAATGGACGCTTCGATCCGGACGATGACATCGTTACTCTGGCTGTCGAGAACATTGCCGATCTCACACAACGCCTAAATCGTAATTACCCACGTGGTGCGTTTGCAGGTGCAGCGACGGTGGTGGGGTCGATGATCGGCGAACGCTCCTGGCCTCTTGCGCGGGACGGATTTCGCTGATTCCTTCGTGGGATGGGTCGCAGCGATCTGGAGCGGCTGAGCCGCGAGGAGCTGATTGAGCTGGTGCTGCGGCTGCAGCGTCCGGACAAGACCTCGCGCAC
The DNA here is from genome assembly GCF_030700245.1 of Methylobacterium amylolyticum. Lineage (GTDB taxonomy): Bacteria > Pseudomonadota > Alphaproteobacteria > Rhizobiales > Beijerinckiaceae > Methylobacterium. The sequence goes on along the minus strand of NZ_JAUYZI010000085.1, from coordinate 10,765 downwards.
CTCCTCGAAGCCGCCGGCGACCGACCGCAAGGAACGGCGTGATCAGGCCAAGCCGGGCGGGGCCAAGCTCGGGCATGAAGGCCACAGCCGGGTAATCAGTGAAGCCCCCGATGCGGTCGTCGAGCATAGTCCGGATCGGTGCGCGTGCTGCGGGGGCGCCCTGCACGGGGATCTTCCTGCCGAGGTCGTCAGCGTGTCCGAGCGGATCGATCTGCCGGACGTGGCGCCCGTGGTGACGCAACATCGGCGTCTTGCCGTTCATTGTCCGACCTGCGGGGCTCGGGTGGTCGCGCCGGTTCCGGAGGCGGCGCAGGGCACGCCGTTCGGACCGCGGCTGCATGCGGTGGCGACGTATCTCAAGACCTTCCAGGCGCTGTCCTACGAGCGGCTGCAGGCGGCGCTCTCGGACCTGTTCGGTCTCACCCTCAGCCAGGGCGGGCTGATGAACCTGCTTCGCCGCGCGCAGGGCTACTTCCGTCCTGGTCGCGAGGCGGCCGTGTCGGCCCTGCGCCGGGCCACCGTCGTCGCCTCGGATGAGACCGGCGTGCGGATCGAGGGCAGCAACGCCTATCACTGGGTGTTCCACGCGGCCGACGCGGTCGTGCACACGGCCTCCCCGACGCGAGGCGCCATCGTCGTGCGGGCGATGATGGACGGGCACCGACCGACAGTCTGGATCTCGGACCGCTACACCGCCCAGCAGGGCCATGCGGCCGAGCACCAGACCTGCCTCGCCCATCTCGCCCGCGACGTCGCCTACGTCGTCGAGGTCAGCGACGATCCCGTCTCCTGGCGTCTTCAGCTCTGGCTGCGATCCGTCTTCGCCCTTGCCGAGCGCGTCACCGATCTGGCCGCCTCGACGCTGGCGGCCAAGCGCCGGAGCCTGGATCGGCAGCTCGGCGCCATCCTCGCCACGCCGAGCCGCTGCGACCTCACCCGCGATCTGCAGGCCAAGATCGGCCGGGCTCGCGATCAGCTCCTCGTCTTCCTAGCCTATCCCGGCACGGTCGAGCCGACAAACAACGGCTCCGAGCGGCTCCTGCGTCCGGCCGTCGTCCAGCGGAAGACGACCAACGGCTACCGCGCCATGTGGGCGGCCTCCGGCGAGGCCGACATCCGCACCGTCGTCGACACCCAGCGCCTCTCCGGCAGCAGCCCCTTCGCCACCATCCTCAAAACCGTCGGCGCCTGAGCCCCGCCGTCACAGGGGTGGGTAATTACCCTAAATCAGCTCGCTGCTGCCAACAGCACCTTCGACCGATTGCTGATCCAAACTCATGGGAATTCAGGTAAAATATTTTTCGGCAACACAGGCGTCGGAGCTGTTAATATAGGGATCATCATGGCTGGGAGTGAGGTCATGTTCCCGGCCTGGACGCGCGTGTACTTCGATGGATGCAATGTTGCGGATGGCGACGCGGGTTGGGCGTTTTTGAAAGAGGCCGGCAAGGTGCTCTTGAAGAAGGCCGGCGGCATCACCTACGGGTGGACCAGTCTCGGATTTGGTCTGCCCGGCTGGCTTCCATTCCTGGGCGGCCATACGGTGCATCCCTGGGGGGATACGCGATACGTCACGTTCGCCCCTGGCGGCACGCCGAGCGGACGTGACTCGACCTCCGCTCAGGCTCGTCGAGCAAGACAGGAGAGCGGCTGCGTAGGATTCAAGTGCTGAGGCCGAAGCCGCTCTCGGTCTCGCTGTTCCGCCTCGCTTACCAGATCCGCAGCAGCCGGATCGACCTCGCCATCGCCCGCGGACCCACGCACGAAACGTGGTGCCGCCCTCGCAATGCGAACGCATTGGCTGCGAAACTCATCGCCTTGTTCGGTCGTATCAAATCCAACCGGCTTACAAACAGCCCGTACAGGTCTGATTTCACACCTTGCAAGGGATGGCTCTGAAAACCATGCCATTGTCCCTCCTCTGGGATATGTCGTTGTGTATCCCAGGGGAGGGGCGATGATGGAGCGCACGGCGAGGTTGTTCACCAACAACCATATGCAGGCGGTCCGCATCCCGCGGGATTTCGAACTGCCGGGCACGCGGGTCAAGATCAGCAAGCTCGACGACGGCCGCCTCGTGATCGAGCCACTTCCCGATGGCCGCCTGCTGGCGGCGCTGAAGGGCGCGCAGCCCCTGGCGCCGGAGGACTGGATGGATCCGATCGAGCACCTTCCAGCAGAGCCCGTCGAGCTATGAGCCCGCGCTACCTGCTCGATACCAACAGCGTCTCGGATCTCATCAAATACGGCGAGCAGAGTATCATCCTCGACATGGTACGTCGTGTCGGTGACACCTGTGTCTGTACGAGCGTCATCGTCGCCGCCGAGATTCGGTTCGGCGTTGAGCGCAAGGGCTCCGATAAATTGCGGATGGCCGCCGCGCGGGTACTGGGGGCGTTGCCGGTGCTTCCGATCGATCTGCCCGCCGCCATGCGGTACGCCGTGATCCGGGCGCACCTCGAAGGGGAGGGGAGGGGAGGGGCATCGGCCCCAACGATGTCCTGATCGCCGCGCAGTGCGTCAGCCTCGGGCTCGTCGTCGTCACCGACACCACCAGGGCGTTCGAGGGCGTGCCCGACCTCGACGTCGCCAACTGGCTGAACCCGGCCTACCAGTATCCTGCGGGCGTCGAGGAATAGCGCCGGGTGTGGTGGGATGCATCCGAACGTGCAGGCCGCGATGGATGCCCTGCACCCGGCGTTCGAGCGGTTGATGGCGTGCTCTCCCTACCGGAAGGGAACGCGCCTCCCCGAGCGGGGCGTCTTCCTGTTCACAGAGGACGGCAACCACCTGTACGCCAGCCGCCCGAACCGGCTGTGGGTGCGCCGCGCCGAGCATTGCCGTCCAAGCTCGACGTTCGATCAGGCAAGCTTCGTCATGCTCATCGCTCGCCGGCACACGGGGCTTTATGGGAGTGACGTTGACAAATTTAGCTGGACGGGACCGGCGACCATGCCTAGTTCCTGGCGCAATGCGTAGAAGCCAAGGCACACGTCAGCAGGATGGAGTTCCAGTACGTCGAGGAGCGGGATTAGTCCTGGGATGCACTGACTAAAGCTATTTCCTGTCGACCCCCCTGCCTCGTGAAGTGACGAAGTGTATGGTTAACAGGCGCCTTCGACATGCACTGTCAAGGGCTCAGGTTCCATAAGATATGTTATGCGAACGCCGGATGTGGGCGCCGGATCGAAATGTCTCATCTGACCGACAAGAACCAGCACACACCCTTTTCCCGAGCAGAGTGGTGACTTGTTGTGTCGCGGTGAGGATTCTGGTTAGAGTAAGATGATGTTCGAGGGTTGCTGTTCAGACACCCTCCCCGTATCAGTCCTGCCGAGACCACGTTCAACAGATTGCGCTTGATCCGGGCTAAGCCGCTTTGCGTGGTGCGATCGCATCTTGCAAGTTGGGCCGCCTGACCTTCTACCAGAGGACGGCGAGGCGCGCACGGTCCTGCGCAAAAAGCGGCGCAGCCTGACACTCCTGTCCTGGCAAGCCGCGCGCTTCGGAGCGCCCTCCCCCTTTTCCCTCTTGGTAAGCCCACAAGTGCCGCTGTTGAACTTTAACGTTGAAACCGGACCAAGATGTTGCTGCGGCTCAGGTTTTGCGACGCGAGGTCGCTGTAAGTATCACGGAGGCGGCGGTGGCAGACTTGTCTCAGCTCTCGGACGAACAGTGGACGGTGATCGAATCGTTCATGCCGAGGAACCAGCCCGGGCCGGAGCGCAAGGACGATTATCATATCCTCTTCGGCATCCTCCACGTACTCGCTTCAGGCTGCCACTGGGGCAATTGAGGTTGCTCCCGATCCCGTGCAGCGCGAAGCCGAGCGTTTCAGCTCGGTCCGAATGCTGGGCGATCAGAAACGGCTCCTCCATGTTGAGCGGGTTCAGCGTGCGACCGTCATCGTCGGGTGCTAAGCAAGAGAGGTAGACGTCCGGCGTCACGGTGTCCGCCCGGATGGTCGGCAGACGCAACAGATCGTTTCTGTGACGAAGCACGGCGTCTTGATTTACGACCTTGTACTGCGTCTCGGGATCCAAGAAGATCCCGTAGGTAACGACTTCTCCCACATAAGTACCGCGATCGGTACGAGATGGTGAACCGCGGCGATGATGTCGTCGGCTGCCGCGCCTTCCGCGGCCATCGTGTTCGCGACGTAGATCGCCTTTGCGAAGGGTCAGCTAGGCTTCAAGCCCAGCCGATCAGCGTCTGTCTCGTAATCTCGCTCATCTGCCTCCCGTCCGAGCTGGCCCGGTCGCGCGTGGCCGGCCCCCTCCCCTCGCCCAGGCGGCCTGCGTCTCGGACGCCTTTCGCAGGCGGCCCCCGGGTTTGACTGGCTCGGCCGACTCCTAGGTGCCAGCCGCCTTCGCCAGCGCACCGGACGGGCCGAGACCGAGCGCTTCCACGAACTCTGATCGCTTGCCTACGTGCGCGGCGTCCAACCGCTGTTAATCAAGCAGCACCCGGCTGCGATTCATAAGAACGTACTGTCCCAAGTTGCGACTCTCCTTGCTCTCCGGCTTACCGCCCGGCAGGACCGGAAGACTGTAGAACGCTGGATGAAGGGGGCTGCCAACCTGGATCAAGCGAAGGGCGTGCCGGCATCTCCGTCACGGATCGCGGTCGGCGAGGGTTGGGTCTGGGCACCGCACGAGGACATTCTGCAGCACACACGCTTTGCCGCTATCACGACATGAGACACGTCGGCGACTTCGGACCATGACGGCGCCGAGACGAGGGTCGGGCCGATGTCGTGGCCATCCGGTCGGCGCACGCCGCGCTGCATGGCGCTGACGGGCCGGCGCCAGTGGGCCTCAAGCGGCGCCGAGTGGAATCGCCCTCCCCGTCCGCCGTTCCGACGCGGCCGCGCTCGTGGAGGCGGGGTGCACCGGCACGTGAGTGCCAGGGGGCAGGGCACGCGGAAGTGCGCTACCGCCTCGCCGATCTGACCGGTCAAGCCGAGACCCAGATAGACGTCGCCGGGTGCTTACCGAGGCCTGCCAGTCACTTGGCCCTCAGAGTGCCCCGCCGCTGTCAAAACGGTCGCTCGTGGGCATTCTGCGCTAGCCGCATCGTGCGCGACAGTCGGCGCTGCGGCACGACCGACGCGTCCAGCGCCATAGCGTACAGTCGGGTGCGTACCCGAAGCCAACGCCGCCGCCCTCCCTTGCTCTGCCATCGGTGGCGAGCGTTGCCCATTCGCCGCGCTAGCCGCCTCCCACGTATTCGGCATGACAGAAGCGCTGGGGCCGGTCGCAGTCGAGCTGAAGCGCACGCGCAGAATCCTCCAGACCTCCAAGTCCCGCCTGCGGAGTTCAGGTTGGCTCGTACAGTGCGGCAGCCTATTCTGCGCAATTGACGACGGGCTCCTAGCGCTGGGCCCGGCGCAAATCCCAGCCTTATCCGAGCCGGGGCCAGACCTCGTCGCGCTCTGTGCGCCTCGCATCTCGGGCGCCGGGCCGATACTCCACCATCTTGCCGAGACCTGGACGGCGGCAACGATTCGACCAGCTCGACTGAGGCGCTCGGACTCGCGGCATTATCGACATTTAACTCTCCGCGCCTGCGATCCGCGGGGTTGATCGCGGGGCTAGAGCGTGGGCCGATCTGCTTTGCCGACGCGCTGATCTACCGGGCGGAACGCGGCGTAGAGGTGCCTGGAACGCCGATGAGGCTCACAGGTTCCTCCCCAAGTGAATCGGCGCCCAAGCTTGTGCCGGGCTTGCGAAGGACTCGACTCCCGAAACCGAATCGGTCCCCTATGCTCGCTTGCGGTGCTAAGGTGATATTCGTCACCAAACCGCAAACGAGTCGGGAGCATGAACCAGCACGTTCCTCTCGGGCCCCTCGCGCCCGCGCCGAATACCACCGCCGGAGAGGATGCGCGCCTCTTGGAGCGGAAACTGCGCGAGATCGCGGCTGTCGTGTTCTCGCCCTCTGAGACGAAGACGCTCCGCCGCTTCACCTCGGGGGAGGTCGCCCGCATTCTCGGAGTGACCGATAGTCGGATCCGGCAGCTTTCGCCCGATCTGTTAGCCTCCGAGCCTGAGGTCGCGTCTGGCGGGCGCCGCCTCTACACGCTCGCCGACGTCCACGCCTTCCGCGCGCACCTGCATGAGATTGATCGGGTGGGTCGCCGCTATCTGCCGCACCGAAACGCGGACGCGGGCGAGCACCTCCAAGTCATCGCCTGCGTGAACTTCAAGGGCGGGTCCGGCAAGACCACGACAGCGGCCCACCTCGCGCAGTCCCTCGTGCTCCGCGGCTACCGGGTCCTAGCGATTGATCTTGACCCGCAGGCGAGCCTATCGACGCTGCTAGGCGTCCGCCCAGAGAACGAAGCTGCCCCCTACCCTACTATCTACGACGCGATCCGCTATGGCGCCGAGCGGCGGGACATGCAGGAGGTGATCCGGCGGACTTATTTCACCGGTCTGGATCTCGTGCCGGCAGACCTCGAGCTTGAGGTGTTCGAGTTTGAGGCGCCGATGCACTCGGCTCGGCGGCAGCCCAGCGACACCGAGCCGCCTTTCTTCGCCCGGATTGGTCTGGCGTTGAGCGAGGTGGCCGACGCCTACGATGCTGTGGTGATCGACTGTCCCCCTCGGCTCGGCTACCTCACGATCTCGGCGCTTGCCGCCGCAACAGCTCTCCTCATCACCATTCATCCGCAGATGCTCGACGTCTCGAGCATGCGGCAGTTCCTGACGATGATGGATGAACTGATGGAGCCGGTCCGCGCCCAAGGCGGCGCACCGGCCCACGATTGGTTCCGCTACCTCGTCACGCGGTTTGAGCCGAACGACACCCCGCAGACGGAGGTAGTCGCGATGCTGCGCGGTCTGTTTGGCGAGCGCGTGCTGACAAAAGCCATGCTCGACTCGGCCGCGGTGGCAAACTCCGGCCTACGCGGGCAGACGGTGTACGAAACCCCGCTACGGCGGGACGAAGTTACTGGCTCGACCTACCGGCGCGCCCTCGATGCGCTCGACGCGGTGAACGGCGAGATCGAGACCCTAATCAGCCGGGCATGGGGCCGCGCATGAGCCAGAGGAAGCGTCTCTCCGCAATCATGGGCTCGCCGATCCAAGCGGATGCCTCACACCCGGCGGATGCTGAGAAATCAACGACTTCGCCCCCTGTAGCAGGTGCTACAGCCCCTCCCCCGCCAGCGCCGGAGAAGCGATCCGGGGCTGCGCGCTCCATGGCCTCGCTCTGGCTCGCGCAGGCGGCCCCAGCTCTGGCGGACGGCGGCGTGGTCGAACTCGATCCTAGCCTCTGTGACCCGTCCGCCATCGCCGATCGGGTGCCAGACGCCACTGACACGGCCTTCGCCGCCTTCGTGGAGCAAATCCGAGAGGAGGGTCAGCACACCCCGATCCTCGTGCGCAAGCATCCAGCGGCGTCAGGACGGTACGAGATCGCCTACGGCCGGCGCCGCACGCGCGCGGCCCGCGAGATCGGCAAGCCCGTCCGCGCGGTGGTGCGGGACCTGAGCGACGCCGAACTCGTCGTCGCGCAGGGCTCCGAGAACCTCGCCCGCGAGGATCTGAGCTACATCGAGCGGGCGCACTTCGCCCGGAACATGGAGCAAGCGGGCGTCGCCCGTGATGTGATCCTGAAGGCCATGGGCGTTCATCGACCTGACCTCGTAAATTACTTCGCGGTGGCGGAGGCGATCCCCGCACCTGTGCTGGCCGCGATCGGCCCGGCGCCGAAGATCGGCCGTCCACGGTGGCTCACGCTTGCCGATCGGATCCAGGCCGCATCACCGGAGCAGATCGACACCGCCCTCGCCTCCCCGGACTTGTCCGGCAAGGCATCGGACGAACGATTCGCCGCGGTGCTGGCCGCGCTCTCCGTCGCGCCGAAGCCGAAGAAGAAGCCAAAGGGCGAGACGCTAAAGGACTCCAAGGGCCTGAAGTACGCGCGCGTCGAGCGCAGCGCGACCGGCCTCCGCGTAACAGTCGAGGAGGCTGCCGAGCCCGGCTTCGGCGACTACCTCGCCGAACGCATTCCCGAGATCCTTGCCGCCTATCGGGCGACCAAGGCCTAACCCGACCGATTCACCCCGCGAGACAAGGAGACGAGGACACGGCAAAAAGAAAGGGCCCACCGAACCGAAGCCCGGCAGACCCTCTCTCGTCCTAAGCAAACGTAGAGAACCACATCTCCCGGGACATCTCAAGCCGTTTTCGCGCCAAACTGACGGTTTCGGCGGACGCTCAATTTTTGTCCCGTGCTCGGCACAGAGGATGAAGCATCATATCACGACGCCCTTCGGGCGCCGGACGCTGACGGCTGCGCAAATCCAAGCGCAGGCGATCGCTGACGGCTGTTCCGCGGACACCACTGTCCATAAGTGGACCGTCTTCCGCGATGTGGCGGTTGTCCGATCCCGCCTCGGCCTCAACGATAGGGCGATCGCAGTTCTCGATGCTCTGCTGACCTTCCACCCGGAAACGGTTCTGACGGTGGGGGAGGGGGCCGATCTCGTCGTCTTCCCGTCCAATGCCGCCCTGACGCTCAGGGCCCACGGGATCGCCGAGGCGACGTTGCGTCGCTCGCTTGCAGCGTTGACGGAAGCTGGCCTTATTATCCGTCGGGATAGCCCGAACGGGAAGCGCTACGTCCGCCGAAGCCAGGGCGGGGTCGTCGCGCAAGCGTTCGGCTTCGATCTTTCCCCACTGATTGCTCGAGCAGCCGAACTCGCCTGCCTAGCCGAGGCGGTACGTGCTGAGGCACAGGCCCTGCGTGTCTCTCGTGAGCGCACCTCGATCCTGCGCAGAGACTGCGCAAAGCTGATCCTGGCGTTGGAGGAGGCAGAGGGGGGCCCGGGCGCTGCGGAGTCCCTGCGAGCCCGCTACAAGGCCATCCTTAGTGCCCTGCCCCGGCAGCCGATTCGCCCCGACTTGGACGCCGCCGGTGAGGCTCTCACCGCCCTTGCTATCGAGATGAGTAACCTCCTGATCGCGCATCAAGAAAGCTCTGAAATGCACGGCAATGCCGATCAGACCGATCGGCACATTCAGAGTTCAAATCCCGATACTCCTGATCCTGAACAGGCCGCCGAGATGGCGAAGAAGGAAGCCCCAGCGCCAGGGGAGGGGAGGGGAGAGCAAGCGGAGCGGTGTACGACCCGCAACACCTACCCGCTCGGTTTCGTGATCGACGCGTGTCCGGACATCAATGCGTTCGCGCGGGACGGAATCCGTACCTGGCGAGATCTCGCCGCCACGGCCGACTTGGCGCGGTCAGCGCTCGGCATCAGCCCGGACGCTTGGCGTGAGGCGCGGGACGTGATGGGCGAGGACGCGGCCGCTGTAACGGTGGCAGCGATCCTGCAACGGGTCGATCACATCAGAAGCCCGGGCGGCTACCTTCGCGCGCTGGTCGAGCGCAAAAGGGGAGGGCAGTTCAGCCTCGGTCCCATCCTGCAGGCGCTGAACCGGGCTCGGCTCGCACGGCCTGGAGCAGGTGCAGGCTTGCTAAAGGAGGGCAGGTCGGCGCCGTCGGGCAGGGCTATCGCATTTGGCTGATGAGGTCGGCGAGGTAGTCGTCGTTCCATCCGGCCAACTGTCGTTTGGTGTGCAGGGAGCCCTTCGTGGCGTCCTGGCGGATCAGGCCGAGGGCGAGGCGGCGCAGCAGGGCGAGGTTCTGGGCGGTGACGGCGTTGCGGGTGAGGATGGCGTCCTCGCGGAAGGCGACGTCGAGCAGCCAGTGCTGGTGGTTCTCGATCGACCAGTGGGCGCGCACCACGCGCAGGACCTCGGCGGGGTCGAGCCGCTGCGAGAGGGCGACGTAGCGGGTCTGGGGCGGCTCGGCCTCGGCAGGGGCGTCCACGTGCGTGCTGCGGCGCAGGCCGTCGACCCGGGCGATGGCGCACAGGCCGGCGAAGCCGTAGCGTTCGGCCCAGCCCGGCACGGCCCGGACCCAGGCGCGGCGCTCCTCGTAGCGGCCGTGGGCGGTGTGGCTGGTGCGGACGGCCGTCTCGGCATCGGCCTCGCCCAGCAGCGCCTGGGCGGCCGCGTGCAGCGGGCCGCGGTTGCCCTTGAGGATCAGGGCGTAGGCTCCGCCCCGTTCCAGGATGGCGGCGGCCGTGGCGCGGTTGCCGTGCAGGGCGTCGGGCGTGACGACGGCATCGCGCAGGTCGAGCAGGGCGATGACCTCGCGCGCGGCGGTGACCTCGCTGCGGTTGCGGGCGTGGCGCTGGGCCAGGACGAGGCGCTGCTCGGCGGCCCAGGCGGTGACGAGGTGCAGCGGGGTCGAGCGCCCGGCGCTCTGGATGGCGCCGCGCAGGGACTTGCCGTCGAGGGCGACGATGCGCGGGCGGCCGGTGCCGTCGGGCTCGTCCTGCGCCGCTTGGTCCTGCGCCGCTTGGTCCAGGGCTTTGGCGAAGGCGGCCATGAAGGCGCGGAACGCGGCCTCGAAGGCGAGCGGGTCGAGCGCCTGGAACAGGCGGCTGAAGGTGTCGTGGCTGGGCGCGCCGTGGGCGAGGCGGACGAAGCGGCGCAGCAGCGGCAGCTTGGCCCGGGCGAAGGTGGCGATGTCGACGCAGGTCTGGGCGCCGCACAGCGTGGCGGCCAGGGCGACCAGCAGAACCTCGTCGAGCCGATGGCGGGCGTTGGCCGCCCGCGGGTCCGGCACCGCCGCGAACAATCCTTGCACGGCCAGCATCGATCGCCTCCTGCGTCTCAGGAGGCGTCAACGCATCGCCTTCAGCCCAGATCGAACCCCAAACAACCCATATGCAATCGCCCTG
>NZ_JAUYZI010000084.1 GCF_030700245.1 Methylobacterium amylolyticum | reverse complement strand
CGCGTCCACGCCGGTCGCCTTCCGGCCGTTGATCATCATCGCCCCGCAGCCATCGACGCGCAGGGTGCCGTGCTGGGGGTGAACGCCGAAGAGCTGTGACGCCGTCCATCCGAGCCGATGCGCCTCCGCGCCGTATCGGTCGCAGAAGTCGATGGCTGCCTCACGCAGGGCGGCCCACTTGGCCGGCGTCAGGTAGCGGCACGGCGGCTTGTCGGCCGGGATGCCCTCGATCGCGTGGCGCCAGACATCGACAGCGCTGGGGAGGAGGGTCGGAGCGGAGCAGGCGGCCATGCGCCGGACTACGGCAGCCCGCGGCGCAGGGCCATGCGGCCTGACGCACCCTCGCGCTGCGCCATAAGTCGCACTGAGTCCGGGGATCTGAACGAAGTCCGATGCGTCATCGGCCGGGCGGTCGCCCGCCGCATTCGCTATCCCAACAGGACCTCATGCACCCCTTCCGTTGGCTTGGCCGTCTCTTGTCGGGCGTCGGGCACATCGCCACCCGCGCCGTGATCGGATCGGTAGCTCTGTTCAGCGTCGTCCTCGATCTCCTGCTGGGCATCGTGGCCCGGCTCTACGATCGGTTCGATGCTGAATGGGCCCGCATGGCACGAGAAGCGGACGAGCGGCGCACGCGGGACGGTCGGGGTGTGATCGATCCGATCACGTTGGACCGCAATCGATAATTTTTCGCGGTCGGTTCAGCCCCGACCGATCTGCTCACGGGCTGGCGGGGGACATGCCGCTTTCGCGGCGGGGACCAAGTACGCAACACGGCCCGGGGTCAGGATAAGCGCTGGCGGTTGATCCATGATCAACGACAGCAGGCGGCAGGCTCTCATAGAGTGATGCGACCGGGGCAAGGCACCGCGGGCGCGCGGCACAGCGGCACTGGGCGATCCGAGGTCAGAAAAGGAGCTTTCTGGGTCCGCACAGATCGGCCCGTTCCCCTGCGGCCGACCTGAAGAGCGGTTTGACCGCACGGAATGAGGCGGTGGGAGAACGTTCGGTTCCACAACCCCCGGTAGACACGGTCCTCGTCTACTCAAGATCTAGTCTGACGTAAGACGTATTTTCATCGTAGCAACACGTATACGTTACCTGAAACGTCAATTGACCACTGATTAACAAAAGTCACGTACCAGCAGCGGACGATGTTAGCCGACGCATCGTGATGGACGCCTCATGCCACTCTTTGATGCCGACCTGCGTGCGCTGATGACGGCGATCGACCGATCTCGGGCCCGGGTCGAGTTCACCCCTGATGGTACGGTGCTGACCGCCAACCCTCTCTTCCTCGACCTGATGGGCTATACGCTCGCCGAGCTGAAGGGCGAGCACCATCGCCGGTTCGTCCGAGCGGATGAGCGCGACGGCCCCGCCTATCGGGCGTTCTGGGACGCCTTGCGCCGCGGCGAGGGGCAGACGCGCACGTTCCGGCGCTTGGCCAAGGACGGCCGGGAGGTGTGGATCCAGGCGACCTACAATCCCGTGCTCGGGCGTGGCGGGCGGGTGACCCGGGTCGTCAAGTTGGCCACCGACGTCACCGAGAAGACCGTCCAGGCCCTGGACCTCGATGGCCAGATCGCGGCACTTCACCGCTCGCAGGCGGTCATCGCCTTCGCCCCGGACGGCACGATCCTCGACGCCAACGCCAACTTCCTCGCCGCGGTCGGTTACACCCTCGACGAGATCAGGGGCCAGCACCACCGGCTGTTCGTCGACAGGGCCGAGCAAGCCGGGGAGGCTTACCAGAGCTTCTGGGCGGCGCTGGGCCGCGGAGAATACCAGTCGGCTGAGTTCCGACGCTTCGCGAAGGGTGGGCGCGAGATCTGGATCCAGGCGACCTACAATCCGATCACCGACGCCGACGGGCGTGTGGTCAAGGTGGTGAAATTCGCAGTCGACGTGACCGCGCAAAAGCTACAGACCGCCGACGCAGCCGGGCAGTTGACGGCCGTCAACCGCTCCCAGGCGGTGATCGAGTTTGCCCCCGATGGCACGGTCCTCGACGCCAACCCGAACTTCCTACAGGCGGTCGGCTATACGATTGAAGAGGTGAGGGGTCGGCCGCACGCCATGTTCGTCGAGCCCGGCTACGCGCGGACGCCGGAGTACGTGGCCTTCTGGGACCGTCTGCGCGGCGGCGATTTCGCTTCAGGCATGTTTCAGCGCTTTGGTAAGGACGGCCGCTCGGTATGGATCCAGGCGAGCTACAACCCAATCTTCGATCCCAGCGGTCGGCTGACCAAGATCGTCAAGTACGCCACCGATGTCACCGCGAACATGGAGGCGCGCGCGGTCGCGGTGGCGGCAGCCGAGCGGACGCTCGACAGCGTCCAAGTGGTCACCGACGCGGCGGAAACCATGAATGCTGCGGCCCAGGAGATCTCGCGCAGCATGACCGAGTCCAAGGCTAGCGTGGATGAGATCCACGGACGCGCCGGCGAGGCGGATGCCGCTACCGAGCGATTGCGCGCCGCGGCGGGCGCGATGAGCGGTGTCGTCGCGACGATCTCGTCGATCGCCCAGCAGATCAACCTGCTGGCGCTGAATGCTACTATTGAGGCGGCCCGGGCCGGGGCTGCCGGGCGCGGCTTCGCGGTCGTGGCGGCCGAGGTGAAGGATCTGGCCGGTCAGGCTGCTGCGGCTACGGGGCGGATCAACGGTGAGATCGTCGGCATGCAGACCGTGTCGGACGAGGTGGCTGGTACCCTAGCCTCAATCACCGCGGCGATTGGCGCGATCAGTGGGCATGTCGATGGGGTGAGCGCCTCGACCGACGAGCAGGCGCGGGCGACGGGGGAAATCCTGGTCAGCATGCGGCAGGCGGCCAGCGGTGTGTCGCGCATCAGCACCAGCCTGGATGATTGGACGGTGGGGATGGAGGAGCGGCGTACCGACAAGCGGACTCGCGTCCTGCTACCTGCCGAGATCCACCTGCCGGGTGGTGGGCGCGTCGCTTGTTCGGTCCGTGACCTGTCGGACGGGGGCGCGCGGCTGCATGTGCTCGGGCACGCTCAGATCCCAGAACGGTTCGTGATGACGATCGACGACGAAAGGCGACGTGTCACGTGTGAGATCCGCCACAGGGCCGGCGCGAGCTTGAATGTGCAGTTCGTGCAGCCCGTCGAGGGCAAGATCGCTCGTGCGGTCGGCCACTGAAGCCCGACGATGCGGGGATGTCTTCGCTTTCGAGTCCTGCGGTTCGGCCCCGCCCGATCTGCTCACGGGCGGGGGAACCCCGGATCTCACCAGCGCCGGGCCGATACGCAACGTGGCCCAGGCGCAGGATGGACGCGGGCGGTTAGCGGAGGATCCGGGGTAGGGCGGCGGTCGGGTCCCGAGGCGGGACGACAGTCAAACCACGACGGCGCAGGTGCTCAGCGGACAACTAAGGTGGACCCTTCATGATGGCGAAGGTGCCTCCGTCATTCTCGTCGGTCCGGGCCGCCTCACCATCCACGATCCGCCTAAGCATGCGGTAAGTGTCTGTCACGACCCGACCGGCGCGGACGAGACCTGGCGATCCATTATGATTGTATCGTATCAGGATCACGTCGCCGCCGATCTCGTCTCCACATTCGAAGAAGCCGAGTTGGTTGACCTCGGCCTCGATCGCCTCTGGCTCCCGTAGGAGCCGTGCCAGCCCCTTCCTCGACCGCGTCAGTTCACCATGCTTCAGAGAGGCGGCGGTATCCCGAAGTAGGCGGTAGCTGGGAGAGATCCCGGCCAGCGCCTCGCGGTAGGCATCGTCGTCTTTGAAGGCGGCGATTTCCGTCTGGCCAGCCATCCGCGCGTGAGCGTGGATCATCCCGACCAGGGCATCGAGTGTGAGAACCGCGTTGACGATCGCCCGCATATCGTCGGCCTTGTCGAAGGTCGCCACCATGTTCGGGTGAACGACATCGGCGAGGAAAACGGCAGGAGTCATCTCGCGGGGACCTCCCCGGCTTCCGGCAAAGCCGCGAACATGCCGAACGCCGGGACGGCGGGATCGTCGAAGCACATCCTGACGACGCGCTCACCGAGTTTGTAGATCAGCGGCAGGGGCACCGAGTGGCCCATATCCGCCCGAATGGCGTCGTGAACCTCCTTCCACCAGACGCTGTCGATAACGGTCTCCACGAGACCGGTTCGCTGCAAGTCGTTCATCGGACCGAGCCACGAGATCACGGGCATGGAGGCGTAGGCGAGTAGCGTGAAGTGCTCCGGCTTGGTGGCGTCGTCCTCAACGAGATTGAGCTCCTGTCGCGTGAGCATCCCGTTCTGTGCCCGATAGACGGTCTGCAACAGATGAATGCTCGGCTCGGTAAGCATGTCGAGCGCGCGGGCGACCTCCATCCGCTCGGTCGGCAGCAGCGTCGCGTTGCCGAGCTCCACCACGGCGCGTGCCAAGGCGTCGGCCATGCGCGGGTTGGTCTCAGTCAGCATCCGCCGGATCGCCGCCTGGGCGGAGAGCTGGTAGATCTCGTCGGCCTTCAGCCGCTCGCGGGCGTCGGACTCCATCTGATCGATGCGCTCGCCGAGGCCCTTAAGTAGCCGGTCCATCAGCCGCGCGTTCCCAAAGTCGATGGCGGCCTGCCCGAGATCGAAGACCAGCGCCGCCCAGGGGATGCCGCTCAGCGCCGCCTTCGCGCTGAGCACGCCGACTTTCTGGAGAACCTGCGCGCTCGCACCAATTGGAGCATGAGCGTCGCTAGGGACGATGTCGTTGCTCACCACCCGCCCCTCCGTGATCACGTCAGATGAGATGACGGATCGGCAGTGCCGCCGAACTCCAATACGATCTGCCTCAGCGCGCCGTCGTCGCTCACCAGCGTGGCGCCAAGCTTGAGCGCGGTCTCGGCGATGACGATGTCGCGGATCTGGTTGACGTGCTGGCGCGGGGGCTTCCGGTCGATCGCCTTGAGCCTAGTGAGCATCGCGTCGAACCGTCCGCTGCCGTCGTTCCACTCGGCCTGACCGAAGCCCGCGCCCTCGATACCGAGGCAGAAGGTCGACGCAAGGCAGAGCTCAGGGGCGAGCTCCTCGATCGCCCGTAGCAGTTCCGCTCGGCGGGCAGGGCAGGGAGTGGCCCGGCATTCGTCCGCCTGAACGCCTGTCACGAGGAGCCGCCGCCCGGCTGCCGCCGGAACCGGGATCACGCCATCGACCACCCGCGAGAACACGTTGGTGTCGAGCATAAAGGCCGGCGACGGCTCGCTCACCCCCGCCGCTCCCGGAACCGGACGCCGGCCCCGCCGCCGTTCTCTGGGGTGAAGTCTATCCCCGCGTCGCGCAATGCCCGCTCGATGCCGGCAAGGTTGTTGTGGCTGGGGACGCGACGCCCTCTCTCGAAATCCCGGATCGTCGATAGGCCGAGGTGCGATGCCTCCGCCAACTGCTCTTGCGACCAGTCCAAGAGGGCGCGCGCCGCGCGAGACAGAGCAGGGGTGAGCATGCCCATAGCTTAGCGGATCATATTTTTTCGTCAATGAGCACCCATAGGCGTTGACAGGCGACGATCATATCTACAATCTGATTTTCAACGAATTGATATGACGAGCAGCACGGATGCCCGCTCAGCGCTCCATTTCCTGGTCCTCCGCCCTCCGCGATCTCAAGGACGACCGCAAGCGCCGCCCGGCCGGCGCCCTCGGCGCGCAGGCGTCGATCGCCTTCCGCGCCCGGACCCGCCCGCTCGTCGTGGCTGGGCAGTACGATCGCGCCGCGATCATGGCGGCGGCCGTGTTCGCCGCGAAGACCCATCAGCGCACCTACGGCTCGACCTGGGCCGTCGCGATGTCACTCGCCCTCCGCGCTGCCTGGGCCGCCGCCAAGGCCTCCCGCGCCCGCACCGCGCACTGACCTGACCCCGCGCCGGGGCAGCCCGGCCGGCCCCCCTTCACCCCCGAGACCACCGCCCCGAGCCCTCACTGGAGCCCGAACGATGACGCACGCCTTCACCCTGCCCGCGGCCGACCCGATCCACGCCGCGATCACCCGCCACCGCGCCGCCTACGATGCCTATCAGGTCGCCCCCGAGGGCCGCCCCAGCATCGAAGCCAACGACGAGTACGACGCCGCGTCCGAGGCGATCGTCATCACCGCCTGCACCACCCGGTTCGGCGCCCTCGCGCTACTGGAGCACTTCCGCTGGTGGCTCCGCGAGGAGGCCGCGTTCAAGGCCGGCCACCAGCCCGCCTACGGCATCGCCGAGGCCCGCGCCGCCGATCTGACCCTGTTTCTCGGAACGAACCTGCCCCCCGTGCCGCTGCACCGTGCCGCGCCGCAGGGCCGCCTGACCCCGCCGCTCGCGGTCCGCCCGGTCCTGGCCGTCGATCTCCAGCGTCGGGACACCGTGGCCGCGCTTCACGACGAGCGCCTGCCCGGCGAGATCGAGCCGTGGGAGGCGGTTCAGCCGATCCGCCCCGACACCGCCCACGTCCGCGCTCCGCGCTTCGTCGACCTCGCGGGCGAGTTGCTGACCGCCGTCCTCATCATCGCCGGAGGCGTCGCCGCCTACGGCTTCCTGCCGATCGCCTGAGGGGAGGGGCCGTCATGACGAAGCGCAGCAACACCCGCCCGCAGGCCGAGCAGCCGGCCGATACCCTGGCCACCCAGCGCGAGCGCGCCGCCCGCCTGCGCGATGCCGCCGGCCGCTTCAGCCGTCCCGTGGCCGAGGAGCCTGCTCCTGCCTCTAAGACGCTCGTCGAGCCGGTCGAGCGCCCGACGCCTCCCGGCCGCGTGCCCGCCCCGCGCGACACTCACCCCGAAACCTACGCGTTGGGCGTCGCAGACGACAGTCTGGGTTCACATGCGGCCCGCGGCGCCAGCGTGATCGTCGAGCCGGTGACGCCGGCCGGCGCCGGCCTCGCCGTGGTGTACCTCAGAGGGCAGGGGCCGAGGGTTTTCGACCTCACTCACAACTTCGACCCGGAGCACGCTACGCCCTCCGCGCCGGGTTCGGATGTCGAGGTGTTGATCGAGGTGGCGCTACCGGAGACGGGCCGCGTCGGCTTCCTCCGGGCCGACAGCGTCGAGAAGATCCACCGCGTCACTGGGATCTACACGCCAGACGCGGCCATGCGTGGCTTCCGGCCCGCGCCGCCGAGGCTGCCCGTGATGCGGACGTGCCCCGAGGGTATGGGCACGCATCGCGTCGAGGACGCTGTCGCCTACCCGCTGGTGCGGCCCGGCGAGACGGTAGTCTACGACGGCATGCGGCGCGACCCGGTCCACGGGGCGCTGTGCGTGCTCCAGTGGAACAACGGCAGCCGATCCGTCCTGCTCACCAACCAGCGCCCGCTCGGAAACAGCGGCGACGACTCGTGGTGCGTCGACCCGGTCAACCGCCCGCCCAGTCGCGAAGCAGCGGAGCGGAGGATTGTAGCCGGACCACCCGGCGCCATGCTCTACGCCAGCGACGGCCCCTACAGCGCTGACCTGTTGCGCGAGAAGATCGTCGGGACCGTCGTCGGCATCCTCGTGCCGGACCGGGCGTCGGTCCCGCAGGATGAGGCGCCTGCCGTTGTGGCGGACCCCGCGACAGAGACACTGCCGGCCGGCGAGCAGGACGCCGACCCGATCTTCGCGACGATCGAGCGTCACATCGCAGCTCGTGCCGCCTGTGTCGGGCTCGATGATCGCGAGGATGAGGAAGGGTTCGAGGCCGCGCATGATCGCGCTACCGAGGCGCTGGACGCTGTCGAGAGCACGCAGCCGACGACGGTGGCGGGCCTGCTCGCCCTCGCGCGGCACATGGATCGGTATCTGAACGAAGACGCTGGCGGACAGAACGTCGTCACGCCGACCGCCGAGGGTCACGCCTTCGTCGGGCTGATCAACGCTTGCCTAGGGCTGGCGGACGCCCTCGATGTCGATGCAGACGCACCCCTCACCGTCGAGAACGCGGCGCCGCTGGCCTTCGAGGCCTACACCTTCGACGACCCGGTCGGCTCGCCGGCCGAATGGACGGACAGGTTCGCGCCGCACAGCATGGGCCTGTGCATCGCCGACAAGACCCTGCGCATGACGAAGCCCGAGTTGGTCGCCTTCATCCGCGGCGCGGCCGAGCGCGGCAACGGCACCGACGAGATCATGTTCAAGGCCCTCAACGCCGCGCAGGACACCTTGGAGGGCTGGGGCAAGCTACTGAGCGTCGCCG
The DNA here is from genome assembly GCF_030700245.1 of Methylobacterium amylolyticum. Taxonomy (GTDB): domain Bacteria; phylum Pseudomonadota; class Alphaproteobacteria; order Rhizobiales; family Beijerinckiaceae; genus Methylobacterium. The sequence goes on along the minus strand of NZ_JAUYZI010000084.1, from coordinate 8,477 downwards.
CAGCTCGCTACCTCGTCGCCGCCTCCGCCATGACGGTCGAGGACGACGCCCGGCAGGCCGACCAGGGTGGGGAGGCGTGACGATGACCAACGTCCTCACCTTCACCCCGCGCCCCCGGCCAGTCGAGCCGGTCGCCCCGGAGATCATGTCGGCGGCCGACCGCCGGGCTCGGCTGGAGGAAGTCCTACAGAACACCCTCGACGCGGCGGACAGCATCATCGCCGTGCTGGATCACTGGGACGGCGACGCCGACCTCGAACCGGACGCCGACGCAGAACCGTCCCTTGCGGCGCCGGAGAACGCCCACGGCTCGCAGGTGACGTGGATGCGCGGCGGGGACGAGGACCGCGAGGCCGAAGCACCCGAGATCGTGCTGCCGGAGGTGTCCCGCAGCCCCGCGCCGAGGATCAGGAGCGCGCCGGCGCCAGCATCCGCGCCCCTTGCCTGGGGCGGCAACGGCAACGTCGTCTCGGCCGCGGCCGTGGCGCTGTTCGCCTTGGTGGCGGGAGAAGCCTGACCTGGGCGCGGTGCCGCGCCGCGCCAACGCCCCACACAGTGACATCCCCCAGCGAGAGACAGAACCCATGAAGACCCGCTTGACCATGCGCGCCGCCCTCGCGGCCGGCCTCCCAGCGCTCGCCCGCGACATCGCCCGCGGCCGCCGCCTGCGCCGCGGCTGTCTCGGCCAGGGCACGCGCGAGGCCGGCCGGGGCAACCTCATCACGGCCGCCGGCCTGCTCCTGCTCTACCTCGTGGCGCTCTAATGCCGACCGAGATCCCGGAAACCGCGGCACGGGCAGCGGCGGCGCGCCGCCTGTCCTGGCCGGATACCGCCCGCCTGCTGTTCCTGCTGGCGCGCATGCGCTGGTTCGACCGGCGCCTCACCGCCCTGCACCGCCGCGTCGAGCGCGAGGGCGGGGACATCATCGGGCCCGCCTTCCTGATCCTCGCCCGGCGCTGGCTCGCCACCCACGAGGCCATCGAGAAGCTGCTGGGCTGCCCCGTGCCGAGGCACGTCGCGCAGGTGCGGGCGATCCTGACAGCTTCAGATCGGTCCAGCGCGCCGGTCGATCGGACGCATCGTACATCGTGATTGCATTGAGGCCTAGCGCAGCCATGCAGCCTGTCGCGCGAACAGCACAGCCGCGGACAAACAGCAGTACAGGACCGCTCTACAGCACCCGTTAACCGATCGGTAACCGCCCGGCCCTCGACTCGCCACAACGCCCAAGCGACGGTCCCACCAAATCGTCAGGGCACCCAGTCGTCGGCCTGCGGGCGATGGGGGCAGCGGGCACGGGGCGGACCATGAACCCGATCACGTTCAACACCACTGGCTCGTTTACCTACACGGTGCCGGCGACAGGCACATACGATCTGTCTGGCTTCGGCGCGGGCGGTGGCACAGGACGAGGTGGGACGGGGGGCAGCGGTGCCGAGATTGGCGGTACGTTCAACCTGACTGCGGGTCAGACCCTTTACGTCATCGTTGGCGGTGCTGGTGGCGACTTCGGCGGCGGCATCAATAACAGCGGCGGCGGCGGCGGCTTCTCCGAGATCTTCACTAGGGACGGCAACGGCAACATCACGCCCCTACTCATTGCGGGCGGCGGCGGCGGTGGTGGTACCAACGGCGCAGGTGCGAATGCGACGATCGGAGCCAGCGGTCCTGGCACAGGCGGAAACGGGGGTGTGGGCCTTGGCAGTGGCGGTGGCGGCGCTGGCGCTCAGAGCAATGGCTTAGACGGTAATACCGCAGCTGGTAGTACCGCGCGTGGTGGTTCCGATGCGGCGAATGGAGCAGCGGGCGGGGGGGGCGGCCCCTTCTCTGGTAGTGGAGGCTATGGTGGTGGAGGTGGTGGCTTCGGCGGCGGCGGCGGCGGCGGCGGCTACACTGGCGGCACTGGCGGCACTGGCTCCGGCGGCGGTGGCGGCGGCGGCACCTCCTACATCTCGAATACGGGCGTCCAGAACTTCGCCGAGACGATGGCCGGAGCCAACGTTAGCCGGGGCAACGGCAGCGTCACTGTACGCTTCGCCCCCGCTGCCCCCTGCTACGTCACCGGCACTCGCATCCGCGTCCTGCGTGGGCGGACGATCCAAGACACGCCCGTCGAGCGCCTGCGCGTGGGCGACTTCGCCGTCACCGCCTCGGGCCGGCCCCGCCCCATCCGCTGGATAGGCTCGCGCTCGTACCCCGGCCTGACCGCGCCCAAGCACGATCGCCCTGTGCGCATCCGCGCCGGTGCGCTCAGCGATGGCATCCCCGCTCGCGACCTGCTGGTCTCGCCCGACCACTGCCTGTGGCTCGACGGCCTGCTGGTGGCCGCCGGGCACCTCGTCAACGGCAGCTCGATCACCCGCGGCGAGGCGGTGGCCGACATCACCTACTGGCACGTCGAACTCGACAGCCACGACCTACTGCTGGCCGAGAACACGCCGGCGGAGAGCTTCCTGGCTGCCTCAGGCGTGCGCGCGGGCTTCGAGGGCACCCACCGTCTCGACACGGCTGCGACGCCCGTACCCTACGCTGAGCGGGTCGAGCATGGCCCTGAGCTAGCCGCGTTGCGCAGCCGCCTGATCGCCCGCGCTGGCCTGTCGGTCGAGCCGGTGCGCTATGGCTCTGTGCGCGCGTGGTTCGATCGGTGCGACGGGCGGCGCCTCGTCGGCTGGGTCCAGGACCTCGCCCACCCGAACGGGCGGGTCTGCCTCGACGTGGCCGTGGACGATGTGGTGGTCGGCATGGCGATGGCCGAGGAATACCGCGCCGACATCGCGGCAGCGGGCGTGGGCGATGGCTGCCACGGCTTCGACTTCGACCTCGACGAGCCGCTGGCCCCCGGCATGCCGCACACCGTCGAGCTGCGCCGCTCGGCCGACGGCCTGCGGGTCTGCGCGATGGCCGTGGACGCGGCCGGCGCCTGGACGCCCTTGCTCGCGGCGTGAGCGGCCAGTGCCGCTGCTCGGGCACGTTGGGACGCTGACGCATCGCCGGATCGCGGGCTGGGCCTGGGATCGGGATGCGCCGGACGAACGGGTGTGGCTCGTGGTGTCGATCGAACGGCGGGTGGTCGGGCGGATCCGGGCGGACCAATTCCGCGAGGACGTGGCGATTGAAGGCAAAGGCGACGGGTGGTGCGGCTTCGCCCTCGACTTGCCGGCGGGCGTGCTGAACGTGCGTCGGGCCTACGCGATCAGCGTGCGCCGGGACGGCGACAGCACGCACCTGCCGGGCTCGCCCTACGTGCTGGAACCGGCAGTGCGGCTGGTGCGGTAGCGGCACGGTGCCGGTGGTGTCCAGATTGGATGTGGCTAAGATGCCGGCAGCCGCCGCACCGCCTCGCGCTCCGGGTCGGGAGCCTCGGCGTTGAGCCTCGTCCGCAGCGCCTTGCCCGCCTTGAAGTGGGGCAGCGCTTTGGCCGCGACGGTGACCTTCTCTCCTGTCTTCGGGTTGCAGCCGGACCGGGCTCCGTGCCGCCGAACCTCGAACGTGCCGAAGTCGCGCAGCTCGACCCGGTCGCCCTCCGCCAGGGCCTCGGCGATGCGGCCGAGGATGGCGTCGACCACCATCTCGACCTCCCACGGGTAGAGGTGCGCGTTCTGCTCCGCGACGCGGGTGACGAGTTCGGACCGGATCATGGTCGCCGGGTGTCGGGCTCGCCGTCCGGACGCAAGCACATGCATCAGGACAAGGGGGCCAGCTATTCGAGCGGCGGCCTCGGCTCAGCCTTGGGCGACTGCATGAGGCTCTGGATCGCCCGCGGCGCCCGGCCGGCCTTCCCGGCGATCCCCGCTTCCTGATGCTCGATGACCTGCCGCGCTGGCTCGTCGCCGTCGAGGCCGCCCAGGATCTCGGCCGGCACGCGCCGGTTCGAGGCGCGACTGCCGTCCTCGTAGACGACGTCGAACAGGACGAAGCCTCGCTCCTGCGGGAGCTGACGGATGCGCTTGGACATGGCGGCCTGATACGCGCGCAAGCTGGGCCGCACCAGCATGTCCGGCAGGCAGGTGGTCGATCGCGGGCTCGACGCCGCTCGGGAATACCAAGCTGTCGGAGGCCGCCCGACACGGGCAGCGCTACAGGGGCCTCAGATCCCAGCGCGTCGGGCCGCTTCAGAGACCCAGGGACTGTAAGGCTTTCCGGCCTCCCACGTCCGCTCGAGTTCGGCGGACATCTCGCGCTCCGCCCGCGCGCGCAGCCCATCGTGATCGCGGTGCGGATCGAAGCCTGAGCGAAGGCGGGCATTGAAGGCAGTGGGATAGGACGCGTCCAGATCGTCGGCGATGTCGAGGCTCGCGGCCTCGCGGTCGGCACTCCGATTGGTCAGCAGCGTCCCGGGCTCGCCGTAGGTTCTGTCCGGCCTGCGGGCCGGCCGGCCGAGCCGACCGCGTAGCGCGTCGAGCAGGCGACCCATCAGCCCCATCACTAACCCTCAACGTTGACTTAACCGTCCGCCCCGGCCGACATGCGCAGTCCGGCCCGGGCGCCTTCAGGCGAGTCGTGAGCCGGTATCAGGAGAGATCATCGCCGCGAGATAGACCCTGAAAAGCCAACAGCCCCGACCCGGCAAGGTCGAGGCTGCTGAAAACCCTGGGGCCTGTGAGGGCCGAGTCGCTTCCCCTCACAAGCCATACGACCCCCTCGGGAGTCAAGTCGAAACGCGAGTTTCGGCATCGGGAGAGGCTTGCCTGGACCCTAGCCGCGGCCCGTGAGGGACCGTGAACGATGGACTATGCCGACGCGATCCGCCGCCAGGCGGAGGATGCGCCGCGCGCCGCGCTGCCGGCGGTGACGGCGATGCTCTGGCGCGCCTACAGCGAGGGACAGATCACCGAGGCCGAAGCAGAGGCGCTTTCAGCCTTGGTTGACGCCCGGTTAACGGCGGTGACGGATCGGGCTGGACCAACCCGGAACGGTTGCGGTCAGGACGCGAACACCCTCCAGGATCGCCAGAACATCTCCAGAAGGCCCGGCGTCGGCTCCCGGCCCCGCACGGACGCCAGCATGGAGCGCCGCCGCCGGTGGGCCGCCTCAGGCCGCCTGCCGCCCGCTCTCGCCGCCCGCTTCACCCTGGCCGAGCAGGCGGTGCTCGCCCTCGTGGCGTCCGAGGTCGCCCGGCGGAAGGACTGCCGGATGGCGATCGAGCATATGGCGGCGGTGGCGGGCGTGTGCCGCTCGACGGTGAAGAACGCGATCCGCGAGGCGCGCCGGCTGGGCCTGCTGACGGTGGAGGAGCGCCAGGTCACCGGCTTCCGCAACCTGCCGAACGTGGTCCGGGTGGTCTCGCCGGAGTGGACCGCTTGGCTGCGGCTGGGGCGGCGCACGCCTCCCTCCGCCGCGGGGGAGGGTGGTCGACACCGAGGCCCCCACACCTCCGCCTCCTCTCCTCGGGGGGGAGGGGTCAAAAGCGCAACCGGCACGCCTACTCAAGTTCTAGAATCGGGGAAATCGAGGCCAGTGGAACCGTCGAAGGGCTGCCGGAGGGCAGCGGTTCGGGCTGACGGTGCGACCAGGCGCGATTCCGTCGCGGGTCCGTCGCAGAGACCCGGCGCTATGTCCTGACCGCATGCGGCCGTTCGGCCGAGCGAACAGAGTGATGCCGGTGCGCGACTTCCGATTCTGCGTGGCTCTCCGGGACCGCGACGGGATGCTCGGCGGACCGCTGCATGAGGAGGTCATCACCGCTCAGGATGCGGCCGACGCCGTCGCGCGCGCCATGGCGATCGAGCTGGACATGCCCGGCCTAAAGGCCAACGCCCTCTACCTCGTCGACCCGGACGGATGCGTCGTCTGGTCGTTGCGCTTGGCGGACGTTGCCGGCCCGGAGTGACGCAGCTCGTTCGGCGCCGTGCGCTCGATCTCCTGACGCCCCCACCGCGATGCGTAGGGCGGTCGCAGTGCTGGAGCTGTGCCGTGCGCGTATGTGAGCGGGAGGATCTATCGAACGCATCAAGCGCGCCATCGGCCATGTCGGCGGTGCGAAGCGCGCAGTATGGGAGAGCCCGAGTGCAGCCCGATGCCGAAGGCATGGATGAGGAGCGTCCAGCCCTTCCCGGGGAGATTCGCCGGCACCTCGGCCGCCTGCTGGCCTCCGCCTATGCCGCAGACCCCTCCGCGCCGAGCGCGAGCGAGCGCTTCGCCGATCTCCTGGCACAGCTCACGGACGCGTTGGACGCGTCGGACGCGGCCAGCCGCCGCGATGCGGCCGCGTTCCAGGCTGGGTTGCTCACCTCGACACCGGCCTTGCGGCGGTTCGCCCTCTCGCTGACCCACGATCCGGCTGCCGCGGACGACCTCGTGCAAGATACCCTGCTGCGGGCATGGCGTAGCCGCGCGAAGTTCGTTCCGGGCACGAACCTGGAGGCGTGGCTGTTCACGATCCTCCGCAACGCCTTCTACAGCATCCGCCGCAAGCAGGGCCGCGAGGTCTCCGACAGCGACGGCGCCCACGCCGAACGGCTGACCAGCAGCCCCGAGCAGGGCGGCCACCTCGACCTTCAGGACCTGCGCACGGCCCTGGAGCATCTACCTGCATCGCAGCGCGAGGCGCTGTTGCTCGTGACGGTCGAGGATCTGAGCTACGAGGAAGCGGCAGCGGTGATGGGCTGCCAGATCGGCACGGTGAAGAGCCGGGTCTGGCGCGCCCGCGAGCAGCTCGCACGGATGCTCGGCTACGACGGTGCCGAGGTCGGCAGCGACGGCGTCGTGCTGTCGGCGATGAGCGGCCAATCCTGATCGGCGCCGGATGCAGGCATGCCCTCCACCGCCTCCCGAGTTCTGGGAGACGATCGCCGAGCACGTCACCGCGAAGGTCGGACCCGTGCTCAGGCAGAACCGGTCTGCCCGTGAGCCGGTAATCGCCTATCTGCGTGACCTGACGGCGAGGTCGGGGCGAAGGACGGGCCGTTCTCGCGAACCTGACACATGTGATGGCGGCCTTCGCCCACCGCGGGCACCGGGGCGGACAATCGCGGCGACGAATCTCGGCACCACCGCGAGTGAGGGCATCCCACGCCCCCGCCTCACCCAGGCGGGACGCCCGATGCCGCGCTTCCACTTCAACGTCCACGACGGCGTCAGTCGTCTCGACCTAGAGGGCACCGAGCTGCCCGACTGGCGCGCCGCACGCCTCGACGCGATCCGGCTGGCCGGCGAGATCCTGCGGGACGAAGCCGAACGGGTCGCCCTGGGCGAGGACTGGCGCATCGAGGTCACCGACCATACCGGCCTCGTCCTGTTCCAGATGGCGTTCCTCGTGATCGACGCGCCCGCTCTGCTCCGAGAGCAAGCCGTCGTGCCGAACCGGTGACCGCGACCCTGCATCCGTCCTGGGCGCGCGCGGCCCCTCTCTCCCCCGGAGCCGTTCGCACATGAACGACCACAGCCCGGGCTCGGGACGCAGCGACGGCCCGATCGGGCTCGACAGCCCGCTGGCGCGCAAGCTGCACCGCATGGCCGCCCTATCGGACGACGACCGGCAGCGGCTGGCGGTCGCCCTGTCCCGGGCCCGGCTCGTCGAAGCCCACGCCGACATCCTGGCGGAAGGTGACGACCCGCGCGCCGTCAACGTCGTCCTCGACGGCTGGGCCTGCCGCTACCGGCAGCTCGCGGATGGCCGCCGCCAGATCGTGACGCTGCTCCTGCCCGGCGACGTGTGCGATCCGCAGGTGTTCCGGAAGCGCCACGTTCACCACGCCCTCTGCGCCCTCACACCGATCACCCTCGCGCAGATCCCCGGGGGCGCCTTCCAGGAGCTGACAGCTCGCAGCGCGACGCTTGAAGCGGCGTTCCTGCACGAGCGCCTGACCACCACCGCGATCCAGCACGAATGGACGGTCAGCCTCGGCCGCCGCTCGGCGATTGAGCGGACCGCCCACCTGCTGTGCGAACTCCACGCACGGCTGGAGGCGGTCGGCCTCGCCGACGCGGTGAGCTGTCCGATGCCGCTGACGCAGATCGATCTCGCCGATGCGCTCGGCCAGACCCCGGTGCACATCAACCGGGTGTTGCGGGATCTGCGCAGCCAAGCCCTGCTCATCCTACGTCACCGGCGCCTGACGCTCGTCGACGGTGCGCGGCTGCGCGCCCTGGCGCTGTTCGACCCCGCATACCTGTTCGACGACGACATCACCGGTTCCGCCCAGGAAACATGAGACGATGCCGCTGTACCACTTCCATCTGCGGACCCCGGACGGGCTGGAGCGCGACGAGACCGGCCTCGTGCTGCGCGACCTCGACGCCGCCTACCTGGAGGCCTGCGCGACGATCCCCGGCCTCTCGGTCGACCTCCTGCGAGAGGGCCGCGATCCGATGGCCTGCACCTTCGTGATCACCGGCGCGCCCGATCCGGACCGCATTCTGCTGGAAGTGCCGTTCGACGAGCGGGTGCGTCACATCGGGCGGCCGACCACCCCTGCATCGCCCGCCGCCGCGACGGCGCTGACGCGGGCGCAGCGGCTGATCGTCGAGTTGCGGG
>NZ_JAUYZI010000083.1 GCF_030700245.1 Methylobacterium amylolyticum | reverse complement strand
CACGGATGCCGGCGCCCGCATCGGCTTCCAGAACTTCGCCGGCCGCCGCGACGACTTCAAGACCGGCTGGACCGTCGGCGGCGGCGTCGAGTACGCCCTGCCCACCGACTCCTTCCTGAACTTCTTCCGCTCCTCGGCCGTCACCGTGAAGGTCGAAGGCCTGTACGTCAGCCTCGACCGCAACCGCACCGGCCTGCCGCTCGTCGGCGGCGCCATCAACAGCGGCGTGCTCGAGCCCGTCTACAGCACCGTCGCCAGCAACCGGAACACCAACGACTTCGCCGTCGTCCGCGCCGGCCTGAACTACAAGTTCGGCGGCTTCTGATCCGGGGAGCGGGAAGGACGGGCGGCGCGGGGATCGGTCCTCTCTCGCGTCGCCCGCCCTCCAGCCCCGCCTTCCGGCCGGCCTCAGCGTCCCCGGCCCGATCAGCTTGGCAGCTTTGGCCAACTGACGCCCTGGAGCTTCCCGCTCCAGGGCGCTTTTCGCTCTGACCGATACCCATTCCGATCTATTTGCTGTCCGAGCGCTCGGCGTCCACTGCCGTTCCCGTCGGCCGCCCCAGGAGTGGAAGGTCGATCACCAATCGCGGTTGAGGCTCAAGGCGATATGACTGGGGCGGGCGCCGACGAGCGCAGCATCGAGACGCGTCAGTGCCCGACGCGCAGTGTTCAGACGGGTCGGTGGCGCGCCGGTACGCCGTACGAGACCCGGTGTCCCAGCCATCGCCGCAAGACGTTCAGCCGCATTCAGGACCAACTCGACCGCGTGAAGGATCCGCGGATCCTCCGCGGTCAGGATGCAGATGTCGGACAGGCTATTGCGCAAGGTGTGCATGGCGTCACGCTCCCCCATCTCTCAGGAGCTTAGCTGAGATCGCCTAGCGGCAGGAGTCGGTTCGGAACGACCGTTCCCTGGACGCCTTCTCCGCACCATGGCACGAGCACGACACAGGGCTTCCCGTCACAGGGCTTCCGCCAGCTTCCTTCCGGGCCGGGGTCGCATCCGTCAGCAGATGGTTCAGCAGGTGCTCCAACGGCGCCGCCTGATAGGGTTTTTGCAGCACTGGGACATCCTGGTAGGCAGGCTCCAGCCCTTGCCGACCATACCCGGTCGCGAACAGGAACGGCGTGCAGCGCTCGAACAGCAGATCCGCCACCGGATAACTGCGCGCGTCGCCGAGGTTGACGTCCAGCACTGCCAGATCGAAAGCCTCGGCGCGTGCATGCGCCAAAGCCTTGTCGAGGCGCATCGCAACCACGACCTCACAGCCGAGGTCGAGCAGCATGTCCTCGGCGAGCATGGCGACGAGGCTCTCGTCCTCGACCAGCAGCACCCGACGTCCAAACAGCAGCGTCATCGGGCCTGCCGCCCTTCGATCGCTTCCTGGCCGACCCAGCCGAGCTGGGTCAGCGGGACCTCCAGCCGGCAGACGACGCCCTCGGGGGCGTAGGTGATCACGGCGCTACCGTCGAACTCCATGGGCAACTGCCGCTCGATCAGCCGCGAGCCGAACCCCTTGCGCGTCGGCGGGCTCACGGCAGGACCACCGCGCTCCTCCCAGCACAGGTCGAGCTGCTGGCGACGGTCATCCATGCCGTGCAGGGACCACGTCACCGCGACCTGACCTTCAGACACCGACAGGGCGCCGTACTTGGCGGCGTTGGTCATCAGCTCGTGCAGGGCCATCGCCAGCGTCACAGCCACTTTGGGATGCAGCCGCGCATCCGGTCCTCTTAACTGGAAACGGTTAATGTCCACCTCCGCCAGAAGGTGGGGGGCCAGCGCACACCCGATTACGCTGCGCAGGCTGGCGCTTTCCCAGTTGTCCTCCACCAGGACGTTGTGGGCGTTCGACAGCGCCGCCATGCGCGCGTCGAACACCGCGCGGGCAGCCTGGTCCGTCTGCCCACGGAAGGTTTGCGCGGCGATCGATTGCACCGTGGCGAGGGTGTTCTTCACCCGGTGGTTCAGCTCGTTGATCAGCAGGCGCTGGCGCTCGGCTGCCGCCTTCTCCTCGCTGATGTCGCGCACCTCGATGATGGTGCCGATGATGTTGGCGGCATCGTCGCGGATCGGGCTCGCAGTGAAGCCCACCGGGAAGAAATGCCCGTCCCGATGGATGAACACCTCCTCGCCCCGCTCCTGATTGTTCTCCGGAAAGGCGCGGTCGATGGCACACTCCTCCAGGGGGAAGGGGCGACCGTCCGGGTAGGTGTGGTGGACGATGTCGTGCAACGGGCAGTCGCGCCCCAGCACCTCGGCCAGCGTCCAGCCGGTCAGCAGCTCGGCGGCGCGGTTCATGTAGATGCAGTGCTGCCGGTCATCCATCAGGAAGATGGAGACCGAGGCGTTGTCGAGCACGGCGTTGAGGCGTCGCTCGGTCTCGAACAACTGGCCGGCGCCACGCCGCAGGCTCACCAAGGGTGCGCTGGCGGCGGAGGTGGATTGCAGCGGCTGCCGGGAATTCGGCACGATCACGACCCTTTGCGCGGGTGGTCTGGCACCCATGGCGCAGGCCAAACTGGCCGTCGGGGTCGGGCACGATGAGCGGATGTCTGCGATCCTTCGTAACCCGTGCCGCAGACCTGGAGTTTGCAATGCACTATGCGGTCGGCTTGTTCCAGCCCTAGGACACGGAGAGGCCGGCTATGGCCGATCCGTCGCGGTGAACCTCGCAGGCAGGCGCCTCCCTCGACGGGACTGCCTGATGGCAAGCCTACGGCTGCCGCTCGACCGATCATGGGGTCGCCTGTCCGATCAGTTCCCGGACGCGGGCGGCCAGGGTATCGACCGCGAACGGCTTGGTCAGCACCGACATGCCCGGTTCGAGCTGGCCGTTGTTCAGGAGGGCGTTTTCGGCAAAGCCCGTGATGAACAGCACCTTGAGGTCGGGGCGGTTGACCCGTGCCGCGTCGGCCATCTGGCGCCCGTTCATACCCCCGGGCAGACCCACATCGGTGACCAGCAGATCGATCCGCGCATCGGACTGCAGCACCTTGAGGCCGCCGGCTCCGTCCGCCGCCTCGACCGCCGTGTAGCCGAGATCGCCCAGCACGTCGGTGACCAACATGCGCACGGTCGGCTCGTCGTCCACGATCAGCACGGTTTCGCCAGCTTCGGCGAGCGGCAAGAGGCCCGCTTCCGGCAGCACCTCAGTGTGCTCCGCATTACCCCGATGGCGGGGGAGATAGATGCAGACGTTCGTGCCCTGGCCGACCTCCGAGTAGATCCGCACCTGCCCGCCCGATTGCTTGGCGAACCCGTAGATCATCGACAGGCCGAGGCCGGTGCCCTGCCCGAGGGGCTTGGTGGTAAAAAACGGGTCGAACGCCTTGGCGATCACTTCCGGCGGCATACCGGTGCCGGTGTCGGACACGCACAGCGACAGGTACTGTCCCGCCGGCAGGTCGTGCTCCTTGGCGCCGTGCCGGTCGATCCAGCGGTTGCCGGTCTCGATCGTGATCTTGCCACCGCCCGGCATGGCGTCTCGGGCGTTGATGCAGAGGTTGAGCAGCGCGTTCTCCAGTTGCGACGGGTCTACCAGCGCCGGCCACAGGCCGGCCATGCCGACCGTCTCCACCTGGATGCTCGGACCGACCGTACGCTGGATCAGCTCGATCATGCCGCTGACCAGCGTGTTCACGTTGGTGGCCTTGGGCGCCAGCGTCTGTCGGCGCGAGAACGCCAGCAGCCGGTGGGTGAGCGCCGCGGCCCGCTTGGTCGCGCCCTGCGCGGCGACCATGTACTTGTCCACGTCCTTGAGGCGGCCCTGGCTGATACGGGTGTTCATCAGCTCCAGGCTGCCGAAGATCCCCGCCAGCAGGTTGTTGAAATCGTGGGCGAGGCCACCGGTGAGCTGTCCCACCGCCTCCATCTTCTGGGACTGGCGCAACTGCTCCTCGGCCAGCATCAGCTCGGCAGTGCGTTCGGCAACCTGTTGTTCCAGGGTTCCGGTGAGGGCGCGTAGCTGGGCGATGGCGCGGTCGCGCTCCGCCTCGACGGTGCGGCGGTCCTCCACGTCGATGAGGACGCCGGGGAAGCTCAGCGGCGTGCCGTCCGGCGCGTGGTCGACGCGACCGTTCGCCTCGATCCAGTAGTAGTTTCCGTCCGCACGGCGGACCCGGTACTGGTGTGCGTAGGGGCCACCCCGCGCCACGGCCTCGTCGATCGCCACGGCCAAGGCCGCCTGATCATCCGGATGGACGGTGGCGACGATCTGGGCGAGGGGGATACCCTCTCGACCGAGGGCCGGATCCAGCCCGAAGGCGCTGGCGAAGGCCTCATCGACCGCAAACCGATCGGTCGGTATGTCCCAGTGCCATGTGCCGATGATCGCACCGGCAGCCAGCGCCAGGTTCACCCGCTCGACGTTTTCGCGGGCCAGCGCCTCGCTGGCCCGCAGGCGGTCCTCGGCCTCGCGTCGCGCGGTGACGTCGCTGAAGAAGATCGCGATCTGCCGCTCGGCGGGCTCGCCGACAGGTACGGCGCGGACGTCGAACCAGCGCGCAAACGCCTTGGCATAGCTCTCGAAAGTCGCCGGCTCACGGGTTTTGGCGACGCGGCCATAGGTCTCGAACCAGAACTGCTCCAGGTCGGGGGCGAACTCCGTCACCCACTTGCCGCGCAGGTTGACCCCGGCCTGCTGCTCGAAGGCGGGGTTGGCTTCCAGGAAGCGATAATCCACCGGTCGGTCATCGGCGTCGAACTTGACCTGGACGATGGCGAACGCCGCCTCGATCGTCTCCAAGATCGTCCGGAAGCGCTCCTCGCTGGCACGCAGGGCGCTTTCCGCGCTGCGCATGTGGGTCAGGTCGAGCATCGCGCCGATCATCCGGCAAGCGCGGCCCTCGGCATCGCGGATCACGTGCCCCCGGTCGAACACCTGGGCGTAGGAGCCGTCCGCCCGGAGGAAGCGGTACTCATCAGTCCAGGCGCTTGCCGTGCCGTCGATCACGGCATGGATCGAGGCGTCGATGCGCGCGCGGTCGTCGGGATGGATGTGGGCGATCCACCAGTCGCCGGTCGGCTCGACCGAGGCCAGGGCATGACCGTAGGCGGTCTCCAGGGCCGCGTTCCAGAGCACGTGGTTGGTCTTGAGGTCCCAGTCCCAGATGGCATCGGTGGTGGCTTGCAGGGCCAGCCGGTAGCGCTCCTGGGTTTCCTGTAAGGCGGTCCCCGCAAGGTGTTCTGCGGTGCGGTCGCGCAGGATCTTCACGAAGCCGAGGTGGATCCCCGTATCACCGCGGAGCGGCATCATCTCGCCGGAGGCCCAGAACCGCGTGCCGTCCTTGCGCAGGTGCCAGCGTTCGTCCGAAGCCCGGTTGGCCTCCAGCGCGCACCGCATCTCATACGCGACGCGATCGTTGGCGCGGTCCTCGGGCGTGAAGAACCGTGAGGCGTCCTGACCACGCATCTCCTCGGCGGTCCAGCCCATCACGTGCACGGCACCGGGGTTCCAGTCGGTGATGGTGCCGGCGGGATCCGTCACGACCATCGCGAAGTCGACCGCGCTCTCGAACACCGCCCGCTGTCGCGCTTCGCTCAGCGCGAGGGCCGTCCGGCTCGCCTCAAGCGCGGCAACCGGGTCCTGGGAGGCGGTCAGATCGGACGCCGCCTGATCCAGCAGCCGGCCATGGTCGCGCGCAGCCTCCTGCGCATCGTCCCGTGCAGCCCGGGTTTGCTGGTTGGCCTTGGCGGTTTGCGCGCGGCCATCGGCGAGGTCGGACTGGAGCTGGGCATCACGCGCGGCCTGCTGACTGGTCAGACGCTGCGCATCGATCCCGGCCTCCGCCAGGGCCGCGCGCAGACGAGCGTTCTCAGCCTCCAGCTCGTCGCGGGAGAGGGAATTCGACACGGACCCAACCACACTTCCGCTTTCCTGTGAGCTGGGCTTCTACCTGTAAAGCGCTTTGCTCACAATCAGTTCAGCGTGCCTGCAAGTTCATGCACGCGGGCATCGCGTCGCATCTGTCACACTATATTGTAGACATTTAGACTGAACTGGGCAGCACGGATACACGCCAACCCCCCCTCTGCATCCGAGCGGGGTCTCACTCTATGACAGCCAGTTATGCTCCTCCTCCCATCGCTGAAAGGATGAGCGGGTCCTGGCCGACTGCATCGCCGTCGTAACCGAGCAGCCGCACAAGCTGCTGGCGCGCGCGCCAGACCCGGCTCTTCACGGTGCCGACCTCGCACCCCATCACCGCCGCCGCCTCCTCGTAGGTCAGATCCTCGACGGTCACCAGCATCAGCGCCTCTCGCATCGCCGGGGTGAGCTGCGCGACCGCGGCCTGCATGTCGGCGACGTCGAGGCGTCCTTCCTGTTCTGGTAGAGCGGCCACGCGGCTGGCTTGGGCACCATCCTCGTCGGGCAGCTCCCGCCTCTTCCGGTGATTGGTGTAGAACTGATTGCGCAGGATCGTGAAGGTCCACGCATCGAAGTTGGTCCCCATGGCGAAGCCGGCCCGGTTGCGCCATGCCTTCAGGAGTGTGTCCTGTACGAGATCGTCGGCAGCGGTGCCGTCGTGGGTCAGCGAAATGGCGAACCGGCGCAGGGCTGGTGTGATGGCGAGGAGTCGATCCTGGAACTCCGCCGTATCGCGGCGCTGGACTTCATCGAGCGTAGCGACGAGCCGCCCTAGCAGATCGGCGAAGCGTTCCGTGGCGTCCGACCCGGGGCCAGTCTGCTCATAACTGCGGGCCAGCAGGAGACCGAGATGCTGGCGAACCTCGACCGGAAGCCTCGGCCCTTCGTCTTCCGTGGTGTCCGCGTCGGGGGCGGCAGCGACCATGTCTGCACTCAAGTCCGGCCTCCCACCGTCTATCGGAAACATGGCCCGAACCCCGCGCCGCGGCTCCGGCTCCGTCCGTCGACGGAGCCGCGGCACTCGTTTCAGTCGATCACCTTTCCGTCCGGCCCGATCTTGACGGTCTGCTCCTTGTCGGCGCCGGCCACCTTGATCTCGTACTGGACCGCCTTGCCGTCCTTCGACACCTCGGCCTCGTAGGCCTTGCCGCCGCCGGCCTTCTGCTCGGCGACCGTCAGCGCGTCCTTGAGCGAGGTCTTCGCCTCGTTGAAGTTCGCGGGCTTCAGGAAGGTGAAGTAGCGCTCGATCGGCTGGTTCTCGGTCTTGTAGACGGCGCCGGTGTCGGCGTTGATGCCGTACTCGACCAGCTTGCCGCTCGGGTAGACCACCTTGATGGAGTAGTGGGCCGGGTCCTTGCCGTCGGCCTTCTCGAAATCGGCGTCGATCGCCCGGCCGCCCTTCTCCTCGCCCTGCGACTCGGCGGTGGTCAGCGCCTGGGCGAGGTTCACCTTGGCGAGCTTGGCGACCTGCCACTCCTTCATGTCGTCGGTGGCCTGGGAGCCCGGCATCGGCGTGGCCTTGGTCGGCTGCGGCGTGGCAGGCGTATCCGCTGGGGCCGGGGCCGTGGGCGCCGGCGCCGGCGCGGTCGTGCCGGGTGAGGCGGTCTGGGCAGTCGCCAAGCTGGCACTCAGCGCGAGCAGACCGGCGGCGGCGAGGAGGCGCGTCGTCATGGCGGATGTCCTAGTCCTATTGCTGTGCTCGCCAACTCGTGCGGTACCGGCACGTTCCTCTCCGTAGGATCGCTTAACCCGTGGCCACGGCACTTTTGATTGCAGGCTGCATGGAGGTGAGCAGGCCGAGCAGCCCGCCCCTCGATAAGGGTCAGGACGCTCGCGACACGGCGCGTCAGCTCAGCGGTACAACCCGTCAGCCTGCAACCGGGCGAGCAGCCGGCGGGCGCCCTCCGATGCCTCGGCGTCTCGTGCCCGCTCGGCGAAGCCGTGTTCGAACATCGGTACGAGCCGCCGCATCGCCCGGTCCATCGCCGAGCCCTCCCACAGCAGCAGCACCTCACGCTCGGTCAGATCCTCCAGGAAGTACCAGAGCGTCAACGCGAGGCCGAGCATCGACTGCCCCGTCCACCCCGCGGTCACGCCCTTCACGACCCGCTCCAGCCGGCGCAGCACCGCGCCTCGCTTTCTCGGGGTCAGGTCGGCGAAAGGTTCCAGGCTGGCGGTGCGCAGGTTCTCCCGAAGTTCGGCGATGTCGGCCTCGGCCCGCGCGGCCAGGGCGGGGTCAGCCGGTACGAAGGCGCCGGGCAGGTCGCTGAGGGTGAACAGCAGGCAGGCCGGGAGCGCGAGTTCGAGGCGCTGACGGTCGGTGAGGGCGGACATCCGGGCATCCCTGATGGACACGGCCCCAGGACGCAATGCCGGCTCGGGTCAGCGGGATCGTTCACGAGGTGTCCTGCGGGGGGCAGGAGCCCGTCTCCTGTTCCCCGAGGTCGCGCGGAACAGCGGAAGGGAGGGGGGCAAGCCGGCGGCTCGGGAAGGGGATCGCCTACCCGCAGGGCAGCCGGCGCAGCCGGCCGAAGCATGGGGAGACCCGGGCCGCCGGCTTGTGGGGGAGAGGAGGCGGAGCCGTCTTGCCCCTACCCAACCAGAGAAGTGGTCGCCCTGGCGACCGGCCGTGCCGGCCGCCCGGCAGGGTGGTCCGGTCCCCGAGCTGATCGTCACCCGGCAGGGCCGAGACGCCGCAGGTGGCTCGGGGAGCGCAGCGACTAGAACGGCGTCCCGAAGGGCGGGCCAGACCATCGCGCGGCGGGCTGTCTCAGCGATACAGTCCCGCGGCGCGCAGGCGATCGAGCAACCGGTCACTGCCGGGCGACTCACTGAGCTTGGTTGAAGCCGGCCCTCCGCGCAGATAGACGCCCCCGCTCGCGGTGAGCCGAGGGCGTGGATGGGCGACGACGTGACTGCGCTCCTGATCGCCCTGGCATGCGAGAACGCGGACCTGCGCGAACAGCTCGCGACGGCCCAGGACATGCTGATGGAGACGGCGATCGACGCCGGGAACCTGCACGCGCTGATCGAGGCGATGGTGGTCGAGCGGGACGTGTGGCGGGCGGAGGCGGAGCGGTTGGGGGCGAAAGGCGTTCGGCGGGTCTGATCGTCAGCGAGGTATCGATCATGGATGGCGGGGCCGACAGGTTCTCAGTACCGGCGCGGCGGCGGTAGATCGTCTTCCAAGCCCCGGCGACGCTCCTCGCGGCGGATGGCGTCACGGCGCTCCTCGCGGAACTCTTCCCGGCGCTCCTCGCGCCGGATGGCGTCGTACTCGCGCTCACGCGACGAGCGTGGATCGATCCGCACGCCGCCGGGGCCGATGTCGATGCTCTGCGCTAAGGCTGGCGCAGTGGGCAGCAAGCCGGCAACGACGAGGCCGGCGGTGAACAGGGACTTCATCGGTGTTCTCCGGGTGATGGGAAGGGTTCGCCAACCTCAGCCGTCGCGATCGAGGCCAAGGCCGCGCAGCAGGTCAGCCAGCGATCCGCTGGCCGCCTTGGGGGCAGCGGTGGAGGTCGTTGGGGCAGGTGTCGTGCGAGCCAGCGCCAGTGTCGCCTGACGCTGACGGACCGGACGCTGGGCGGCCTTCCGAGGGCGTGCCGCGCGAGCCGACGCAGGCGAGTTCGCCGGCATGCTCAGGCTGGCCGGCAGGGCTGGCATCATCGTCGCCCCGGCCGGCAGCGGCATGGTCATGCGCGGGGCCAGCGCCGTCGTCTCAACCGGTACGGTATGCGATCGCAACACCGGGGCAGGGTCGGTCCACGCAGTCGCGGCTTCGCGCTGAGCCGCAACCGGACGCGCACGGCGCGACTGCTCCTCGAAATTGCCCGGGTGCAACACATGCGCGGCGGTGATCAGACCGAACACCGCACAGGCTGTCGTCGCGAGGGTGGAGCGATAGTGTTCCATGGCGGCAGAACAGACGGCCAAGCTCGGCGTTCCTCGCCCCCGGACTGATGCTGGATCGCTGTGACGGCAAAGTCACAGCACCCATGTCGCTCTAGCGGATCACGTTGAGCGCAGGCTTGCGGCAGAAGCTCGTCGTTCCTGTCCTGGTCCGACCTTCACCAGGTCGCAACGACGGTGGAACCGCCGCTGAGCTTGGCCGTTGTTGGGCCAATATACAGACACGCTTGGGGCTGACTCCGTGAAGACCATCCTCGCCACCGTCGTCCTGGCCGTCCTTGCGATCGCCCCCGCCGCTGCGTCCGATGCTGGCTACGGGCTTCGCGGGGTCGAGAAGGCCGCGTCCACGCAGGTTGATACCAAGACCGGCACGGCCTCTACGCCCGTTGCCGACGCGGCCCAAGCCAAGAAGGTGCGTGTCGTCCTCGCCTCCCCCTACGGCAACTGAGCCGCAAGGCATCGACCGCTCACGTTGCGGGACCGCCACACAGATGGCGTTTCATCCGCCGAGTCGGGCCGTGGCCGCAATCGCCCCCTAACCGAACTCGACCTCGACGGCCCGTTAACCGGTCGCGCGTCCTGGCTTTGGTTCGTGTTCGTCGGGGGCGTGGGTGTTCGAACAGGTCGGAAGGGCGACGGTCGCCAGCATCGGCGTCGCAGCCTTCATCGCGCTGTCCGCCTGCGCCGGGCGTCCGACAGGCGTTCTGCTGCCAGTCGCCTTGGCGAACGATGTCCCCGGCACTTCGCGGGTTGACATGCTGGTCGCGACCACGCGCAAGGCGGCGGCCAAGCCGGGTGTGCTGTTCTCGGGCGAGCGCGGTGACGCGGTGACCTACACCGATCTCGCCGTCTCTATTCCGCCCGATGCCACGCGCCAGCCCGGTTCAGTGCAGTGGCCGAAGTCTCTGCCCGGCAACCCCGCCACCGACTTCGTGGCGCTCCGCGCTGACCCGCTCGATCGGGGCAAGGTCGCGGCCTGGACCGGCCGAGCCGTCAGGCGCGGGGCCAAGCGCCACGTCCTCGTGTTCGTGCATGGCTTCAACAACAAGTTCGAGGACGCCGTCTTTCGCTTCGCGCAGATCGTCCACGACTCCGGTGCCGAGGTCGCCCCGGTCCTGTTTACGTGGCCCTCGCGCGGCTCCGTGCTGGCCTACGGCTACGACCGGGAGAGCACCAACTTCTCCCGAAATGGGCTGGAGACCCTGCTGCGGGATCTAGCCAAGGACCCAAACGTCGGCGAGGTGACGGTGCTCGCCCACTCAATGGGCAACTGGCTGACGCTGGAGTCCCTGCGCCAGATGACCATCCGCGACCGGCGCGTCGCGCCGAAAATCCGCAACGTCATCCTGGCAGCGCCGGACGTGGACATGGACCTTGCCCGGGAGGCGTTCCGCGACATCGGCAAGGACCGGCCGCGGTTGACGCTGATGGTGTCCGGTGACGATCAAGCGCTGGCCGTGTCGCGTCTCATCTGGGGCGACAGCGTGCGGTTGGGCGCCATCGACCCGACCGCCGAGCCCTACCGGTCCGAGCTTGAGCGCGAGAACATCAGCGTTCTGAACCTCTCGTCCGTGAAGGGGGACGATCCACTCAACCACGGGAAGTTCGCCAGCGGCGATGTGGTCGCCCTCCTCGGGAAGCGGCTCGCGGACGGCCAGCCCATCTCGGACGGGCAGGTCGGGTTCGGCGACCGGCTGGTGAGCACGGCCGCGGGCGCTGCTTCTACGATGGCAACGGGGGCCGCCCTAGCGGTAGCTGCGCCAGTTGCGATCATCGATCCGCAGACGCGCGAGACCTACGGCGAGCACCTCTCGAACGTCGGCAGCGGCTTCCGAGATACGATCGGCTCGACCGTCGACCTCGCCGGAGCACCCGTCCGCGCAGTGGTGAGCGCCGGCCGCTGATGCACCACCAAAGTCGCCCGGTCGCTTATCAGCTCGCCACCCGCATCGCCAATCATCCGGCCAAGCGGCTGTCCGATCTGCTGCCCTGGAACTGGACGCCGGCCCTACCCGTCGCTCACGCCGCCTGACCAGAATGCCCCTCGCCGAGCGCTTACGTACGAGCAAACCTCAATGCAATACATGGACGGCAGTGTAGGTGCAGCGCGTTGAACCACGACAAAGACCCCCTCGATCGCGAAAGCAAAGGGGCGTCGCTCTGCGGCTCGATGAGCACGGGCGGTGCTGGAACCGGCACGGGAACGTCCGGCGGCGACCGAGGCCGTGTGGAAACGCAGATCCCTCGGGATGGGGGCGAGCGCACCGAGTGGCGCCGGAGATCGAGCTGCTGGCCTCAGGTTCGGATGGCCGCCAGCAGCGGGCGGACCCCGAAGATCTGGATCATTCGCTTCATGTTGTAGGCCAGAACTTGCAGGCTCATCTCGGTCGTGACCTTCGCCAAGGTCCGGGTCAGGAAGTGAGTGACGCCCATCCAGGCCTTCAGCGTGCCGAACGGGTGCTCCACGGTCTGGCGACGGATCTTCATCGCGTCCGGCATCCGGTCGAGCCGCTCCTGCATCGCATCGAGCACGCCCTCGTGCACCCAGCGTTTGACACGCCGCGTCTCCGCTGGCGTGCAGCGGGGCTTGAGAGCGCAATCGAGACAGGCCGTCAGGTTGCGGTAGTGATCCATCTCGTCGCCATCGGCCCGACGATCGGACCGGGTAACGCCCTTGGTCAGGTGCTGGCCGGCGGGACAGGTGTAACGGTCATGGCTGGCGTCGTAGACGAAGTCCTGTCCCGTGAAGAGGCCGCGCTTGGCGTGGCCCGAGGTCAGGGTCTTGGGCACGCATGGCAGCACGCCGGTGCCCTCGCAGGCCAGAACCCGTTCCCCGCTGAGGTAGCCCCGGTCGGCCAGCAGCGTGAGCGTGGCACACCCCGTCGCCTCCTGAGCCAGGAGCCCCATCGGCGCGAGTTGCGCCCGGTCGCTGCCGACGTTGGTCACGGCGTGGGCCACGATCAGATGGTGCTCGGCATCCACCGCGGCCTGGACGTTGTAGCCGACCATGCCCGTACCCTTGCCGCTGGTCGCCATGGAGCGCGCGTCGGGGTCGGTCAGCGAGACTTGGCCGTCGGGTGCAGCCTCGACCTGCTGCCCTCTCGCCTGGAGAACCTGCATCTGCGCGCGCAGGCCCGCAATCTTCTCCTTGAGCCGTGTCGTGCGCGCCTCGGCGATGTCGCTCGGCTCGCGGTCGGCCCGATCCAGCGCAGCAAGATAACGGCCGATGCTCGTCTCGACCTGCGCCAAGCGCGCCTCGACCTTCGCGGCGGTGAAGTTCTTGTCACGGTTGTTGACCGCCTTGAACTTGCTGCCGTCGATGGCGACGACGGCCTTGCTGAACAGGTTCAGCCGGCGGCACAACACCACGAACTGCGCGCAGGCCGCCTGGATGGCCGGGCCGTTGTCCTTGCGGAAGTCGGCCAGCGTCTTGAAGTCGGGCATCAGCCGGCCGGTGAGCCAGATCAGTTCGACGTTGCGTTGGCTCTCGCGTTCGAGACGCCGGCTCGACGGGACGCGGTTGAGATAGCCGTAGAGGTAGATCTTGAGCAGCGTCGCTGGATGGTAGGCCGGACGGCCCGTGGCCTCCGGCACCGCGCCCGCGAAGCCGAGCGCGCCCAGATCGAGCTCATCGACGAACACTTCGACGAGGCGAACCGGGTTGTCGGCGGTGATGTAGTCGTCCAGACAGTCGGGAAGGAGTGTGATCTGCTGACGATCCTCGCCTGCAATGAAGCGCTTCATCCCGACCTCCCAAGATCGGAAATCACTCTACCAGATCAGCGCGTTTTCACACAGCCTGGACCAGATGAGCACGACTGGGTTTGTGGAGCCGGGGGTTCAGATCGCGCCCGTCTGCCGGGAGACGATCGCGAAGACGGCCGCAACGAGATCCTGGCTGCGGCAGGGCTTGGGCAGATAGCGGACGCCCATCGGCAGTTCACCCGACTGCGGCCGTTCTCCGCCGGACACCACGAGGATGCCGATCTGCGGCCAGCGCGCGGCGACCATCGCGGCGAGCTGGAAGCCGTTCACCCCGCCCGACGGCATACCCACATCCGTGATCAGCACACGGATATCGCTGCGCCAAGCCAGCGCCCCGACCGCCTCATCGGCGTCTCCCACCCCGAACACCGCGATGCCTGCCGCGGTCAGCGTCCGCGCCATATCGGCGCGCAGCAGCGCGTCGTCCTCCGCGACGATCACACCGATCTGATCGCCCGACAGCGTCGGGTGCGTTTCGGGGTCGAGTGCGTCTCCGTCTACCAGCTCAGTGCCCCGGTTGACCGAGATAGGCAGCGACGGTGGTGACGCGCGAACCGACCACGCGCACGGCCTTGCGCAGGCGCTCCTCGGTGATGCCGAAGCGCAGTGCCCAGGCTTCGCGGGCGGCGCGGTCGAACACGTCGATGTGGGCCTTGTCGTGCATCTCGGTCGGCATGGCGGTGGTCCAATCAACGCTCGCCCAACCGCGTCGGGCGTCTGCGTAGCTCAACTGCAAGTCGGACCCACGGTTGCCGATCCACCCGTGATTTTCGCTTGCGGTCGGAACCGCCCTGGTGGGCGAAGCCGTTGGCCCGTCCGAAACCCTATCGCGCGACGCGGAGACACGATGGCCAACCCCGGCATACCCACCCCCGGCGAGCCCGGTCCCGACCTGCCAACCCCCGGTGAGCCGCCGCCGACCGAGCCCATGCCCGGCGATCCGCCGACGCCGCAACTGCCACCCGATCCCGTCCCCGGTGATCCGGTCAGACCGGATGTGGTGCCGGGCGACCCCGTAGGCCCCGGCACGATCATGTCCAACTCGATCATGTAGAGTGGCAGGGGGGGTTACTTGGGCTCCCCCCCACGTCACATGTGGCTGGCCCCGCACTGCATCGCAGTTGATAGATCTTGAACGATCGTCGGCTACCGCAGGTCAATGATTGGGACTGAGGTTACTAGTATGTCGGTATCAACCGCCCCAACCTGTGAGGTGAAGATCGGCGGGGCATGGCAAGCGGTGACATTGTGGCCTGCTGCCGGTTTCACGGACACCCGGTTTAGGCGGTGTGGACAGTTACCGGAGCCATAGGACGATGGCGGCGAGGGTGACGACGGCAGCGGAGTTGCGGGCGGTCTTCTCGTAGCGGGTGGCCACGCGCCGGAACTGCTGGAGCTTGGCAAAGCAGCACTCGACCAGATGGCGCTCCCTGTAGAGCACCCTGTCGAGGTCGTACTTCCTGGCGCGCGAGGGATTGCTCGGGATCACGGCCTGCGCGCTCTGGTCGGAGATGAGCTTGCGCAGGCGGTCGCTGTCGTAGGCGGCATCGGCCAGGACCACGTCAGCCGGCAGATCCTTCAGCAGCGCCTCGGCCTGCGGCGCGTCGCCTCTCTGGCCGGCTGTGAGGGCAAAGCGCACCGGGCAGCCGAGCCCGCGCACCACCATGTGGATCTTGGTGCTCAGGCCGCCGCGTGAGCGGCCGAGCGCCTGATCGGGGGCCGGCTCGGACGCGGGCTGATCGCCAGACCCCCTTTTTTTGCGCCCGCCGCATGTTGGTGGGCACGGACGATGGTGGAGAGAGATGGCTCGGGAAATCTGCACAGCGGGGTTAAGTGGAGTTTCTGCCTGACGGCGGCCAGGATGGCTGCGGATCAGGAGCGACGATGAGCAAGCGTACCCGTCGGAACCACGCCCCGGCCTTCAAGGCGAAGGTGGCTTTGGCCGCCCTGCGCGGCGAGAAGACCCTGGCCGAGTTGGCTCAGCAGTTCGATGTGCATCCCAATCAGATCACGGCCTGGAAAGCTCAGCTTCTCGAAGGGGCAGCCGGGGTGTTCGGAGCCGCGGCCCGGCCGGAGGCAACCCCGGCCATCGACGTGAAGACGCTGCACGCCAAGATCGGCGAGTTGACGCTGACCAACGATTTTTTGTCCGGCGCGCTCGGCAAGGCCGGTCTGCTGAGCGCAAAGCGATGATCGATCGCGAGCACAATCTTCCCATCGCCAAACAGGCCAAGGCGCTCGGGATCAGCCGGGGCAGCGTGTACTACCTGCCGCGTGCGGTCCCGGCGGCCGATCTGGCCGTGATGCGGCGGATGGACGAACTGCATCTCGAACTTCCCTTTGCGGGGAGCCGGATGCTGCGGGATCTCTTGAACAAGGAGGGCATCACGATCGGACGCTGTCATGTCGCGACGCTGATGAAGCGCCTGCGCATCGAGGCGCTCTACCGCAAACCGAACACCTCGAAGCCTGCGCCGGGGCACAAGATCTACCCGTATCTCTTGCGCGGGCTGACCATCGACCGACCTAACCAAGTCTGAGCGATGGATATCACCTACGTTCCGATGGCGCGCGGGTTCGTCTACTTGGCCGTCGTGATCGATTGGTTCAGCCGCAAGGTCCTGTCCTGGCGGGTGTCGATCACGATGGAGGCCGACATCTGCGTCGAGGCCCTGGAGGAAGCGCTCGCCCGGCACGGCAGGCCGGAGATCTTCAACACGGATCAGGGAGCGCAGTTCACCAGCCACGCCTTCACCAGTGTCTTGCTGAAGGCCGGTGTCGCCATCAGCATGGATGGCAAGGGCGCGTGGCGCGACAACATCTTCGTCGAGCGGCTGTGGCGATCGATCAAGTACGAGGAGATCTATCTGCGGGCCTACGACACCGTGAGCACGGCCCGCGCCTCGATCAGCCGGTATCTGACCTTCTACAACGACCGAAGGCCCCATTCGAGCCTTGATCGACGCACCCCCAACCAAGCCTACTTCAACAGGCAGCCGCATCCCGCGGCCGCCTGAACCCGGCAGGACATCCACCTATCCAGGCCCAGGTCGCTGTTCAGACAAACCGAGCCACCTCTC
>NZ_JAUYZI010000082.1 GCF_030700245.1 Methylobacterium amylolyticum | reverse complement strand
CCGGACGCGGCCGAACTCCCCCGGCCGGTGCCGCCGCGGGCGCCGCCGCGCCCGCCGGCCGGGGCGAGCGCGGGGGGGCGGGCGAGCGCGCCGCCGCCCGCCTCGCCGCCCACCCCCGGACCGGTTGCCGGGCCGTCCCCGGCGTCCGTGCCGGAACCCTTGCCGGAGCCCGCCGCGGAGCCGCCCGCGCGGACCGCCAGCAACCCGTTCTCGGTGGAGGAGATCGAGGCCGAGTTCGCCCGCCTGCTCGGGCGGCCGCTCGACAAGCGCGGCTGACCCCGGATGGCTCCCCGCCCGCGAAAGCCAGGCCCGGGAAACCATGGGCCGGCGCGCCTGTGCGGCGCGCAAGGTCCCGGCCTTGCCTTCACCCGCCCCCTTCGCCAAGCTGATCGGCCGGTTTCCGAGCGGGCCGCCGCGGCCCCGAGCTGTTAGAGTCAAACGATGAGAGTCACCGTCGAGCGCGCGGCCCTTCTCAGGTCGCTCGGCCACGTGCACCGGGTCGTGGAACGGCGCAACACGATCCCGATCCTGTCGAACGTGCTGATCCGCGCCGAGGGCTCGGCCCTCCAGCTCAAGGCGACCGACCTCGACATCGAGGTGACCGAGAGCGTGCCCGCCGACGTGTCGGATCCCGGCGCCACCACCGTGCCGGCCCACGTCATCTACGACATCGTGCGCAAGCTCCCCGACGGCGCCCAGGTCTCCCTGGAGACCGGCGGCGAGGGCGGGCAGATGACGATCCGCTCCGGCCGCTCCCGCTTCGCGCTCGGCGCCCTGCCCGAGGGCGACTTCCCCGACCTCGCCGCCGGCGAGATGCCGCACAGCTTCGAGATCGGCGCCGCCGACCTCAAGCGGCTGATCGACAAGACCCAGTTCGCGATCTCGACGGAGGAGACGCGCTACTACCTCAACGGCATCTACCTGCACGTGCTGGAGGCCGAGGGGCAGCCGGTGCTGCGGGCGGTGGCGACCGACGGGCACCGCCTCGCCCGCGTCGAGATGCCCGCGCCCGCGGGCAGCCCCGGCATGCCGGGGGTGATCGTGCCCCGCAAGGCGGTCGCCGAGATCCAGAAGCTCCTCGACGACGGCGGCGAGAGCGTCGGCGTCGACCTGTCGCCGGCCAAGGTCCGCCTGCGCTTCGCCGACGGCCTGACCCTGATCTCCAAGCTGATCGACGGCACCTTCCCCGACTACCAGCGGGTGATCCCGGCCAACAACGACAAGCGGCTGACGGTCGAGCGCGACGCCTTCGCCAAGGCGGTCGACCGCGTCTCGACGATCTCCTCGGAGCGCGGCCGGGCGGTGAAGCTCGGGCTGACCGAGGGGCGGCTCGCGCTCTCCGTCAACAACCCGGATTCGGGCAGCGCCACCGAGGAACTCGACGTCGATTACGGCGCCTCCGCCCTCGATATCGGCTTCAACGCCCGCTACCTCCTCGACATCACCGCCCAGCTCGAAGGCGACACCGCCCTGTTCAAGCTCGCCGACCCGGGCTCCCCGACCCTGATCCAGGACCGCGAGGGCTCGGCGGCGCTGTACGTGCTGATGCCGATGCGGGTGTGATCGCGACGCCGGCTCGTCCCACCCACCGCCCTCATCCTGAGGTGGCCGCGCGAGCGGCCCTCGAAGGAGGGCTCCAGGGATCGCGCGGCCGGTTGGCGGGCTCCCGCAACGCGCAGCCACGTGTCGCGCCCGCCGAAAATGTAGGTCGCCCGGCTATGCGGGGGCGCGGGATGAACGCATTCGTCTACATCCTTCGCTGCTCGGACGGCAGCTACTATGTCGGCTCCGCGCGTGGGCAGACGCTGGACAAGCGACTGGGCGAGCATCAAGCCGGCACGTTCCCGGGCTATACGAGCCGGCGGCGCCCGGTCGAACTGGTCTACGCGGAGGCGTTCGACCGTATCACGGACGCCATCGCCGCCGAGCGACGCATCAAAGGGTGGGGCAGGGCCAAGAAGGAAGCCCTGATCCGCGGAGACTGGGACGCGGTGCAGGTGCTGGCGAAGCGGTCTGGCACCCGGCAGCGATCCCATCAAACCACCTCATCCTGAGGTGGCGCAGCGAAGCGGAGCCCTCGAAGGAGGTTTCCAGGGATCGCGGCGGGTACTGGAGGGCTCCTTCGAGGCCCGCTCGCGCGGGCACCTCAGGATGAGGTGGTTTGGCGGGATGACGCGGGCAGAGGCGAACGCGATCGGCAACGATCCGGGTCACGGATGAGCGAGACGCCCGATCCGCGCGCAGCATCGGACGCTCCGTCCCAGCGCCTCACCCGCCTGATCGCCCGCGACTTCCGCAACCACGCCGATCTCGACCTCGCCGCCGAGACCCGCTTCGTGGCGCTGGTGGGCGAGAACGGCGCCGGCAAGACCAACGTGCTGGAGGCGATCTCGCTGTTCGCCCCCGGCCGCGGGCTGCGGCGCGCCGACTTCGCCGCCATGGCCCGCACCGGCGGTCCGGGCGGCTTCGCCGTGTCGCTGACGCTGGAGCGGGACGGGGCCGAGCACCGCCTCGGCACCGGCCTGGAGCCGCCGGGGCCGGACGGGCGCGCGAGCCGCCTGTGCCGCGTCGACGGGGGCGCGGCCGGCTCGCCCGTGGCGTTCAGCGAGTTCCTCCGGGTGGTCTGGCTGACCCCCGACCTCGACGGGCTGTTCCGGGGGCCGGCGGGGGACCGGCGGCGCTTCCTCGACCGGCTGGTGCTCGCGGTCGATGCCGGCCACGGCGCCCGGGTCTCGGCCCTGGAGCGGGCCCTGCGCTCGCGCAACCGCCTGCTCGACGAGCGCCCGGACGACGGCCGCTGGCTCGACGCGGTGGAGCGCGAGGTCGCCGAACTCGGCGTCGCCGTGGCGCTCGCCCGCCGCGAGACCGTCGAGCGCCTCGACCGGCTGATCGGCCAGACCCGCGACGACGCGCAGCCCTTCCCCTGGGCCTCCGTGCGGCTGGAGGGCGACCTCGACGACCTCGTGGCGGTCTGGCCGGCGATCGAGGCCGAGGACCGCTTCCGGCTGGGCCTGCGCAACGGCCGCCACCGCGACCGCGCCGCCGGACGCACGCTGACGGGGCCGCAGACCACCGACCTCGTGGTCCGCCACGGCCCGAAGGACGTACCGGCCGGCACCGCCTCCACCGGCGAGCAGAAGGCGCTGCTGATCGGCCTCGTGCTGGCCCACGCCCGCCTCGTGCGGGTGATGAGCGGCATCCCGCCGGTGATCCTGCTCGACGAGGTCGCCGCCCATCTCGACCCGCGCCGCCGGGCCGGCCTGTTCGAGGCGCTCGACGCCCTGCCCGGACAGGTCTGGATGACGGGGGCCGACCCGGACGCCTTCGCCCAGGCCGGGCCGCGCACGCAGGTGCTGCGGATCGGCGGGTGAGCGCGCGCCCACCGCCGTCGCCCGTGGCCGCGCGGCCGACCCGGCGACGGCGCCTGCGCCGGCCTGCCCACGCGGCAGGCTCGGATGATCGGGATCGGGGCGGGATCCGCCCCGGTCCCGCGCCTCCTCAGCCGGCCGGCTTAGGCGCGCCGCCTCCCGCCTTCCCGTCCGCGTCCCCGGCCTTGCCGTCCTGCTCTCTCGTGCCGCCCGGCTCCGTCTTTCCGCTCCCGAGCAACCGCTCGGCGGCGACGTAGAAGGTCGGGGTGACGAACAGGGTGACGAAGGTCGCGATCAGGAGGCCGCCGATCACCACCGTGCCCATTGAGATCCGCGCGTTCGCCCCGGCCCCGGTGGCGATGGCGAGCGGGATCGAGCCGGTGATGAAGGCGAGCGAGGTCATCAGGATCGGGCGCATGCGCAGGCGGGCGGCATCCTGGGCGGCCTTCAGCGGGTCCTCCCCCTGCCGCCTCAGATCCTCGGCGAAGGAGACGAGCAGGATCGAGTTCTTGGCCGCGAGGCCGACGAGCAGCAGCAGGCCGATCTGCCCGAAGATGTCGAGCTCCAGCCCCCGCAGGGCCAGGGAGCCGATCGCCCCGAAGATCGCGATCGGGGTGGCGAGCAGGATCACGAACGGCAGGCGCAGGGACTCGTACTGGCCGGCGAGCAAGAGGAAGATCATCAGCACGCCGAGGCCGAAGATCAGCGGCGCGTAGCCGCCCGCGACCTTCTCCTGATAGGCCACGTCGGTCCATTCCACCGCGTAGTCCGAGGGCAGCTTCTGCTGGGCCAGCGCCTCGACGGCGCGCAGCACCGTGCCGGAACTGGCGCTCTCGGCCACCTCGATCGCCACCTCGATCGCCGGGTAGGTGTTGTAGGACAGGACGGCGGTGGGGCCGGTGGTGAACTGCGCCCGCACCAGCGAGCCGACGCGCACCGCCTCGCCGCGGGTGTTGAGCACCGGCAGCGCCTCCACGTCCTGGATCGTGCGCCGGCCGGCCGCCTCGCTCTGGACGTAGACCTGGTAGACGAAGCCGAAGCGGTTGAAGAGGTTGACGTAGGTCGAGCCGACATAGGTGCCGAGCGCGTCGAACAGGTTCTGGAGCGGCACCCCGAGCTGCTCGGCCTTGGCCCGGTCGATCTCCAGGCGGATCTGCGGCACGCCGTAGCTCGTGGTCGGGATGGCCTGGGCGATGGCGGGGTTCTTCGTCATCTCCGCGATGAACCGCTCGGCCGCCTGGGCGAGCTTGATCCCGCCGGTGCCGGAGCGGTCCTGGATCTCCAGCGTCAGGCCGGAGCGGGTGCCGAGCCCCGGCAGCGGCGAGGGGTTCACCACCCGCACCTTGCCGTCCGGATCGTGCCGGAATTCCTTCTGGACCCGGGCGATGATCTGGTCGGCCGAGGCCGCGCGCTCCCCCCAGGGCTTCAGGGTCGGGATCTGGAAGCCGTAGAACGGCGCCACCGCGTCGGCGAGGATGCTGCGGCCGATCACGCCGATCGTGTGCTCGACCTCGGGCATCTCGCGCAGGCTCTTGCCGAGGCGCTCCACCATCCGGTCGGTGCGCGCCACCGAGGCGCCCTTGGGCATGGCCACGTCGGCGAAGAAGTAGCCCTGGTCCTCGTTCGGCACGAAGCCGGTGGGGCGCTGCATCACCATCCAGACGGTCAGCGCCGCGAAGGCCGCGAACACGAGCCCGACGAGGACGAGGTGGCGGGCGAGCAGCCCGATCGTCGCGGTGAGCCAGCGGGCGGCGCGCTCCAGGGCGGCGTTGAACCAGCGCAGCGGCGCGCGCCAGCGGCCGCCCTGCGCGGCCCCCTCCGGCCGGTGCTTCAGGATCAGCGCGCACAGCGCCGGCGTCAGGGTCAGCGAGACCACCGCCGAGATCATCACCGAGATCGCGATGGTGAGCGCGAACTGGTTGTAGAGCTGGCCGGTCAGCCCGGGGATGAACGCCACCGGCACGAACAGGGCGGCGAGCACCAGCGTGGTGGCGATGACCGGGCCGGCGACCTCCTGCACCGCCTCCCGGGCGGCGGGGCGGGGCTCCATCCCCTCGTCCATCAGCCGCTCGGTGTTCTCGACGACGATGATCGCGTCGTCCACCACGAGGCCGACCGCGAGCACCATGCCGAGCAGGCTGAGGGTGTTGAACGAGAAGCCGAGCAGGGCCATCGGCCCGAAGGTGCCGATCAGCGCCACCGGCACGGCGATCGCCGGGATCAGGGTCGCCCGCCAGTTCTGGAGGAACAGGTAGGTGACGATCACCACGAGGACGAGCGCCTCGAACAGGGTG
This sequence comes from Methylobacterium amylolyticum, assembly GCF_030700245.1. Lineage (GTDB taxonomy): Bacteria > Pseudomonadota > Alphaproteobacteria > Rhizobiales > Beijerinckiaceae > Methylobacterium. The sequence continues at coordinate 11,602 of NZ_JAUYZI010000082.1, read as the reverse complement.
TGCACGACCTCGCGGATCGCCTCGCGCACGAACTCGGTGCGGTCGAGGGCGATCCTGTATTTCAGGCCCGGGGGGAAGCGCTTGGCCAGGTCCTCCATGGTGGCGCGGGCGCCGGCCATCACCTGCACGGCGTTGGCGCCGGGGGTCTGGTAGAGGCCGAGCGTCGCGGAGGGGCGCCCGTCGAAGCTCGACCGCACCCCGTACTGCTCCGAGCCGAGTTCGACCCGGGCGACGTCGCGCACCCGCACCACCGAGCCGTCCGGGTTGGCCCGCAGCAGGATGGCGCCGAACTCGGCCGGGCTGCGCAGGCGCCCCTGGGTGACGATCTGGAGCTCGAACGGCGTCGGCTTGCCGTCGGTGGGCGGCTTGCCCAGCGAGCCGGTGGTGATCTGCTCATTCTGCTGGCTGACCGCGTTGACCACGGCGTCCGGGCCGATCCCCAGCGCCTCCATCTTCACGGGGTCGAGCCACAGGCGCATCGCGTAGCGCTTCTGGGAGAAGTTCAGGATGCGGCCCATGCCCTCGACCCGGCGCAGGGGCTTGATCACCTGCGTCTCGGCCCAGTTGGCCAGGAACAGCTCGTCGTAGGGCGCGCCGGGCTCGGCGTAGAGCACGATGTTGCCGAGCCGCTGGCGCGAGCTCTTCAGGATCTCCAGCCCCTGCGACCGCACGGCGGCGGGCAGGCGCGCCTCGGCGCGGCTCGCCCGGGTCAGCACCTCGGCGGCGGCGGCGTCGAGGTCGGAGCCGATCTCGAAGGTGGCGTCGAGGTTGACGCTGCCGTCGGTGTTGCTGGTCGAGGCGATGTAGAGGAGGTGCTGGGCGCCGTTGATCTCCTGCTCCAGCGGCGTGGTCACCGCCTCGTAGGCCTGCTGGGCGCTGGCGCCGGGGTAGGTGGCCGAGACGTTGATGATCGGCGGCGCGATCTCGGGGAACTGGGCGATCGGCAGGGCGAGGCCGGCCACCGCGCCGATCAGGGTGATCAGCACCGAGATCACCCCGGCCAGCACCGGGCGGTCGACGAAATACGCGAACATGCCGGCCCGTCTGCTCCCCGTCCGGTGGTCCCGCCGGGGCCGGGCGAGCCCGGGACGGCGCGATCGAACGGGGGCTCGGGCGCCTCCGCGGTGATCGGGCATGCAACGCGAGGCGCCTGAGCGTGTTCCCCTGGGCCGGGCTCACGGCAGTCGAGCCGCGGGATCGGGCCGATCCCGATCCGTCTTGCAACCAGAGACTGCAATATCCGCCGTCGCGGCCCCGCGGTCGCGATCGGAGGATCTGAAGAAGCGGGTCGTCTTTAACGGCCTATATCCGGCGCGTCGAAGGGAGAGCGGAACGGTGCGGGCGGCCATCAGATACGGGGCGTGGGGCGTGGCGGCGGTGGCGGTGCTCGCCGGGATCGGCTGGCTCGTCGCCGGACGCCCGTCGCCGGAGCGGATGCTCGCCCATCTGCCCCTGTCGGCGGAGGCGCCGCCATCCGGCGCCGAATCCGAGCCGCCGATCGGCGTCCACGTGGTGGCCGCGCGGACGACGCGGGTGCCGATCAGCTTCACCTATACCGGCACGATCATCTCGCAGCAGGACGCGGCGATCCAGGCGCGGGTGACCGGCAACGTGGTCGAGCGCCCGTTCGAGCCGGGCGGCCACGTCAAGAAGGGGCAGGTGCTGTTCCGGATCGACCCGCGCCCGTTCCAGGTGGCTCTGGCCCAGGCCGAGGCACAGAAGGGGCAGGCCGAGGCGCAGCTCACCTTCGCCCAGGCCGAGGTCGCCCGCACCGACACCCTGGCCGACAAGGGCTACGCCTCGGAGCAGCGCCTCCAGCAGTTCCAGTCGAACGCCGCGGTGGCGGCGGCGCAGGTCCAGGCGGCGGAGGCGTCCATCGCCCGCCAGAAGCTCAACCTCGACTACGCGGTGGTGAACGCGCCGTTCGACGGGCGCGCCAGCCTGTCGGTCATCAACCCCGGCGACCTCGTGATCGAGAACCAGACCCAGCTCGTCACCGTGGTGCAGGTCGATCCGATCGACGTGCAGATGGCGCTCTCGTCCGAGGATTCGGAGGCGGTGCGCGAGGCGATGCAGGCCGGCCCGGTCACGGTCGAGGTTCTGGACGAGGCCGGCAAGCCGGTGCGCGCGGCGCGGATCTACCAGCTCGACAACCGCTTCGACCCGCGCACCGCCCGCCGGCTGGTGCGGGCCCTGCTCCCGAACACGGACGAGCGCTTCCTGCCCGGCCAGTTCGTGCGCGCCCGGGTCAAGGTCGGCGAGGAGGAGAAGCTGCTGGTGCCGACGATCGCGCTCTCGGCCCAGCTCGCCCAGCAGATCGTCTACGTGGTCGATGCGGGCGGCGTGGTGCAGCAGCGCCCGATCACCACCGGCGACACGTTCGGCGAGGAGACCGCGATCCTCGACGGGCTGAAGCCAGGCGACCGGGTGGTGGTCGACCACCTCCAGGACATGCGCCAGGGCGTGAAGGTCACGGTGGAGACCGGCACGGCCGGCACCCCGGCGGCCGGTCCGCAGCGCGCCGACGCGGAGTAGGGGGCTCAGGCCGGGAACCCGGCCTCGCGCGCCTTGACGATCGCCACCACCGTCTCGTTCACCGGCGTCGGCACGCCGCGCGCGCGGCCGAGCCGCGGGATCGAGCCGTTGATCGCCTCGACCTCGCCGCGGCGGCCGGCCTCGTGGTCGAGGAGCATCGACGGCTTGGCGTGCGGGATCTTGCCGCCGAGCGTGCGGATATGGGCGATCGGGTCGCCGATCTGCATGCGCACGCCGATCGCCCCGGCCACCGCCACCGCCTCGCGGGCGCAGCCCTCCGCCACCCGCCACGCGTTCGGGTCGGCCATGATCCCGCCGATCGTCAGCCCGGTCACGACGCTGGTGCCGGAGAAGGTGACGTTCATGATCAGCTTCTCCCAGACCATCCGGCCGATGTCGTCGAACAGGCTGACCGCGAAGCCGGCCGATTCCCAGATCGCCGCCGAGGCCTCCAGCGCCGGCCGGGGCAGCCCGGCGAGCGCGCCGAAGCGGATCATCTCCATGCCGTTGTGGTGGATGTGGCCGGGCGCGCGCAGCGAGGCGCCGAAACCGCCGACGACACCCACCGCGATCCGCTCCGCGCCCAGGATCTCCGCCGCGATCTCCGGCGAGCCCAGCCCGTTCTGGATCGTCTGCACCACCGTGTCGGGGCCGACGAGCGGGAGGCTGGCGCGGGCGGCGGCGGCCACGTCGAACGCCTTGGTCGCGACGATCACCAGATCACAGGGGCCGATCCCCTCCGTGCCGGTGGCGGCGCTGGCGAGGCGCACCGTCCGGTCGCCGCTCGCGCCCTCGACCCGCAGGCCGTGCGCCGCCATCGCCGCCGCGTGATCGGGCCAGGCGGTGACCGCGTGGACCGCGTGGCCGGCCGAGGCCATCAGCGCCGCGTAGACCGAGCCCATCGCGCCGCAGCCTACGATCGCCACCTTCGCCATACCACCCTCCCGCGCATCCACAGGCGGAACGTCTGCGCGCCCTCTACCGCCCTTGTGAGATGAGAACAAAACAGGTACATAAATGCCGGACGCGGCGCGTTGTGAACGGCGCCCATCCTCTTCATAAGGATCCTGCAAGATGGCCCAGCCGGCGCTGAAAGTGGTGGATATGCCTCCCGTGGACAAGGACAAGTCGAAGGCGATCGACGCCGCCCTGTCACAGATCGAGCGCGCCTTCGGCAAGGGCTCGATCATGCGGCTCGGCAAGACCGACAAGGTCCAGGAGGTCGAGACGGTCTCCACCGGCTCGCTCGGCCTCGACATCGCGCTCGGCGTCGGCGGCCTGCCGCGGGGCCGGGTGATCGAGATCTACGGCCCCGAATCGTCGGGCAAGACGACGCTGGCGCTCCACACCATCGCCGAGGCCCAGAAGAAGGGCGGCGTCTGCGCCTTCGTCGACGCCGAGCACGCGCTCGATCCGGTCTACGCGCGCAAGCTCGGGGTCAACCTCGACGACCTGCTGATCTCGCAGCCCGACACGGGCGAGCAGGCGCTGGAGATCACCGACACGCTGGTGCGCTCGGGCGCCATCGACGTGCTGGTGGTCGACTCGGTCGCCGCCCTCACCCCGCGCGCCGAGATCGAGGGCGAGATGGGCGAGAGCCAGCCCGGCCTCCAGGCCCGGCTGATGAGCCAGGCGCTGCGCAAGCTCACCGGCTCGATCTCCCGGTCGAACTGCATGGTGATCTTCATCAACCAGATCCGGATGAAGATCGGCGTGATGTACGGCAGCCCGGAGACCACCACCGGCGGCAACGCGCTGAAGTTCTACGCCTCGGTGCGCCTCGACATCCGCCGCATCTCGACGATCAAGGAGCGCGACGAGGCGATCGGCAACCAGGTCCGCGTCAAGGTGGTGAAGAACAAGGTCGCGCCGCCGTTCAAGCAGGTCGAGTTCGACATCATGTTCGGCGAGGGCGTCTCCAAGGTCGGCGAGCTGATCGACCTCGGCGTGAAGGCCGGCATCGTCGAGAAGTCCGGCGCGTGGTTCTCCCACAACAGCCAGCGCCTCGGGCAGGGCCGCGAGAACTCCAAGGGCTTCCTGCGCGACAACCCCGAGATCGCCGCCAAGATCGAGGGGGCGATCCGGCAGAACTCGGGGCTCGTGGCCGAGCGGATCCTGGAGAACGCCAAGCCGACCGCGGACGACCTCGACGAGGGCGAGGCCTGAGCGGCCCCGCATCCCGAGGGCCATCGAACAAGGGCGCGCCGTCGGTACGGCGCGCCCTTCGCGTTTCAGGCCGTAGCCGGCGCGGGCCCGCGCGCGGCCGACCGCCGCCGGACCAGGCGGGCGCCGAGCCGGATCGCCGGACGCTCGACGGCGAGGTAGGTCAGCGGCGTGACCAGCGCCACGACGAGGGCGGCGGCCGGCAGCAGCACCAGGGGCAGCACGTCGGTGGGGATCGCCGCCGTCACGCCGCGCAGATCGGTGAACAGCACGCTCAGCACGAGGCCGTGCAGCAGGTAGATCCCGAAGGAGCACTCCCCGAGCACCAGGGCCGCCCGCGTCCGCAGAAGGCCGCCCAGCGTGTTGCCGCAGGCGACGCAGGCGAAGAACCCGGCGAACAGCGGCAGGGCCGGACCGTAAGGGGAGGGCGCCGCGACCATCCCGGCCGCCAGCGCCGCAACGGCCAGAACCGCCGCCGCGGGCGTCCGCAGCCATCGGGCGACCCGCTCCCGCGCCTGCACCTCCCAGGTCAGCATGCCGAGCGCGAACAGCGGCAGGATCTGCGGCATCGGCCGCGTCCGGACCTGCGAGGCGCCGACGCACAGCGCGCCGACGAGGAGTGCGGCCGGGATCGTCCAGGCCGGCAGCCGGCCCCGGGTCAGGTCGCGGGCGAGCGCGCAGGCGGGCAGGACGAGCAGGTAGAAGATCCACTCGTAGCGAAGCGACCACAGCACGTAGGCGTTGAGCCGGCCGCTGTCGGGGTAGCCGAGCAGCGGCGGCTCGTCCCAGGCGGAGATCCAGCGGAACGCCGCGGCCGGATACCCCGCATCCAGCCCCCGCCCGGTCCGGACGGCGATCAGCGCCGTCACCAGCCCGACCGAGACCGCCACCAGCGGCACGATCCGGAAGAACCGCCCCGTCAGCAGCGCCGGCCAGGAACAGGCCCGGACGCCCGCCCGCACGCGCGGGTAGAACAGCAGGCCGGTCGTCATGAAGAACAGGCCGACGGCGCCCGCGCCGAGCTGGTTGAACAGGTTCAGGGCCGGCGGCGCCCACGCCCCGCCGAGCCGCTCGACCTGCAACCAGACGATGCCGTGATGGACGAGGACCGCGAGAGCGAGCAGGCCGCGCAGGCCGTCGAGACAGCCGATCCGGCCCCGCGACGGGGGCAGCGGGAAGCCGGCGCGGGCGACGAGGAACGCCGCGAGCCAAGCCACCAGGCCGGCGCCTAGGGCGCCGAGAAGGATCGATGCGACGGGATAGCCGATCGTCACGCGCCTGCCATCGTCACGCGCCTACCCTTGCCGAGCCGCCGCTCCGGCGGCCGCGGGCCGGGCTCTCGCACGCGAAGCCGGCAACTCGGCGGCGATGGGGCGTCCCCGAGCCGCGCCGGCGGTCAGATCCCCGCGCCCGCGCGCGGGTCACGAGACGACACCCGGAGACGCGACCCGATCGTCGGCGATCGGGCCCGGCTCCTCCGGGGCTCAGGCTTCGGCCGCGACCGGCTCCGCGGCACCGGCGGCCGCACCCTCGACCAGCTTCCAGGTCTTGAGCTTGGAGTAGGGGCGGCACTCCTCGATGAACACCGTCTCCCCGACCTTGGCCGCGTTGGCCTCGTCGTGGGCGTGGTAGTTCTTCGAGCGGCGCACAGTCTTCTTCATCACCGGGTGGGTGAAGCGGCGCTCCACCTTCACGACGACGGTCTTCTCGCCCTTGTCGCTGACGACGACGCCCTGCAGGACGCGCTTCGGCATCTCGATTCTCCTCAGGCCTTGGCGCCCGCCGCGAGCGTCTTCTGACGCTGCAGCGTGCGGACGCGGGCGATGTCGCGCCGGACCTCGCGGACGCGGGCGACGTTCTCGAGCTGCCCGGTGGCGCCCTGGAAGCGCAGGTTGAACTGCTCCTTCTTCAGCGACAGCAACTCGTCGTTCAACTGATCCGGCGACATCGCCTTCAGATCAGACGCTCTCTGGGTCGACTTCACGTGTCCCTCCCGCTCAGTCGGCGATGCGGGTGATGATGCGCGTGCGCACCGGGAGCTTGGCCGCGCCGAGGCGCAGGGCCTCCTTCGCGATGTCGGCGGCGACGCCGTCCACCTCGAACATGATGCGGCCGGGATGGATGCGGGCGGCCCAGTAATCCGGGGCGCCCTTGCCGGAGCCCATGCGGACCTCGGTGGGCTTCGACGAGACCGGAACGTCCGGGAACACCCGGATCCAGACCCGGCCCTGGCGCTTCATCTCGCGGGTGATCGCGCGGCGGGCCGCCTCGATCTGCCGGGCGGTGACGCGCTCGGGTTCCATCGCCTTCAGGCCGAACTGGCCGAAGTTCAGGTCGAAGCCGCCCTTGGCCGCACCGTGGATGCGGCCCTTGAACTGCTTGCGGAACTTGGTCTTCTTCGGTTGCAGCATGGCTTACCTCACGCGTGCTCGCGCTCGCGGCGCCCGCGCTCGCGGCCGCCCTCGCCGTCGCGCTCACGACGTCCGCCGGAGCGGCCGCCCTCTTCCTGGGCCTTCTTGTCCTGAGCCATCGGGTCGTGCTCGAGGATCTCGCCCTTGAACACCCACACCTTGATGCCGCAGGTGCCGTAGGTGGTGAACGCCGTGGCGGTGCCGTAGTCCACGTCCGCCCGCAGGGTGTGCAGCGGGACGCGGCCCTCGCGATACCACTCCTGGCGCGCGATCTCGGCGCCGCCGAGACGGCCCGAGCAGTTGATGCGGATGCCCTCGGCGCCGAGACGCATCGCCGACTGCACGGCGCGCTTCATGGCGCGCCGGAAGGCGACGCGGCGCTCGAGCTGCTGGGCGATCGAGTCGGCCACCAGGGTGGCGTCGATCTCGGGCTTGCGCACCTCGACGATGTTGATGGTCACGTCGGCCTTGGTCATCGTGCCGACGAGCTTGCGCAGCTTCTCGATGTCCGCGCCCTTCTTGCCAATCACCACGCCCGGACGGCCCGAGTGGATGGTGACGCGGCACTTCCGGTGCGGGCGCTCGATGACGATCTTGGAGACCGCCGCCTGCTTGAGCTGCTTCATGAGGGCGGCGCGGATCGCGACGTCCTCGTGCATGAGCTTGGCGTACTCGCCCTTCTGGGCGAACCAGCGGGAATCCCAGGTCCGGTTGATGCCGAGCCGGAGACCGATCGGGTTGACTTTCTGACCCATCAGATCCTCCTCACGCCGCTTCCGCGGCGCGGACTTCGCGAACCACGATGGTGAGGTTCGAGAAGGGCTTCAGGATGCGCGCGCCGCGGCCGCGGGCGCGGGCGTGGAAGCGCTTCAGCACCAGCGCCTTGCCCACGAAGGCCTGGGACACGACGAGATCGTCGACGTCCAGGTCGTGGTTGTTCTCGGCGTTGGCGATCGCGCTCTCGAGGCACTTCTTCACGTCGACCGCGATCCGCTTGCGCGAGAACTGCAGGTCGGCGAGCGCCGTGTCGACCTTCTTGCCGCGGATGAGCTGCGCGACGAGGTTCAGCTTCTGCGGGGAGACGCGCAGCATGCGCGCCACCGCCTTGGCCTCGTTCTCGGGGAGCGCGCGGGGGGTAGCCTGCTTGCCCATATCAGCGCCTCTTCGCCTTCTTGTCGGCCGCGTGGCCGTGGAAGGTGCGGGTCGGCGAGAACTCGCCGAACTTGTGCCCGACCATCTCCTCGGTGACGTAGACCGGGATGTGCTTCTGTCCGTTGTGGACCCCGAAGGTCAGCCCGATGAACTGCGGCAGGATCGTGGAGCGGCGGCTCCAGATCTTGATGACCTCGGAGCGCGAGGAGCCCCGCGCCGCCTCGGCCTTCTTGAAGAGGTAGCCGTCGACGAACGGCCCCTTCCAGAGTGAGCGTGCCATAGCAGTTACTTCTTGCGGTTGTGGCGGCTGGACAGGATGAAGACGTCGGTCCGCTTGTTGGAGCGGGTCTTCTTCCCCTTGGTGGGCACGCCCCACGGCGTGACCGGGTTGCGGCCGCCCGAGGTCCGGCCCTCGCCGCCGCCGTGCGGGTGGTCCACCGGGTTCATGGCCACGCCGCGGTTGTGCGGGCGCTTGCCGAGCCACCGGTTGCGCCCGGCCTTGCCGAGCGAGATGTTCATGTGGTCCGGGTTCGACACCGCGCCGACGCTGGCGAAGCACTGGCCGTGGACCAGCCGCTGCTCGCCCGAGTTCAGGCGCACCGTGACGTAGCCCTGGTCGCGCCCGACGATCTGGGCGTAGTTGCCCGCCGACCGCGCGATGGCGCCGCCCTTGCCGATCTTCAGCTCGACGTTGTGGACGATGGTGCCCACCGGCATCGAGCCGATCGGACCGGCGTTGCCGGGCTTGATGTCGACGGTCTCGCCGGCCACGACCTTGTCGCCCGCGGCGAGCCGCTGCGGCGCCAGGATGTAGCTGAGCGTCCCGTCGGGGTACTTGATCAGCGCGATGAACGCCGTGCGGTTGGGATCGTACTCGATCCGCTCCACGGTCGCCGCCACGTTGAGCTGGTCGCGCCGCTTGAAGTCGACGTTGCGCAGCGCGCGCTTGTGGCCGCCGCCGCGGAAGCGGACGGTCACGCGGCCGAGGTTGTTGCGGCCGCCCGAGGACGTCTTGCCCTCGGTCAGCGCCTTCACCGGCTTGCCCTTGTAGAGCTCACGGCGGTCCACAAGCACGAGCTGGCGCAGGCTCGGCGTGACCGGTTTGAATGTCTTCAGAGCCATCGGCCTGTCCTCGATCCGTCCTCAGAGCCCGGTCGTGACGTCGATCGTGTGGCCTTCGGCCAGGGTCACGATCGCCTTCTTGACGTCCGAGCGCTGTCCGCGGAGACCGCGGAAAACCTTCTTCTTGCCCTTGGTCACGAGCGTGTTCACCGCCGTGACCTTGACGTCGAACAGCTTCTCGACCGCGTCCTTGATCTGCGGCTTGGTGGCCTTCGGGGCGACCCGGAAGACGACCTTGTTCTGCTCGGTCAGGTTGGTCGCCTTCTCGGTGATGACCGGGGCGACGATGATGTCGTAGTGGCGCGGATCGGCACTCATTTGAAACGCTCCTCCAGCGCGTCGACCGCCGCCTTCGTCAGCACGAGCTTGTCGCGGCGCAGGATGTCGTAGACGTTGATGCCCTGCACGGGCAGCACGTCGATCTGCGGGATCGCCCGCGCCGCCCGGCCGAAGTTCACGTCGACCTCAGGGCCGCCGATGATCAGGGCGTTCGAGAGGCCGAGCTTGCCGAAGGTCTCGACGAGGCCCTTGGTCTTGTGGCTGTCGACCCGGATGTCGTCGACGACGATCAGGGTCTCGGCCTTGGCCTTGGACGACAGGGCGTGCTTGAGCGCCAGCGCGCGGACCTTCTTGGGCAGGTCGTGGCTGTGGTCGCGTACGACCGGGCCGAAGGCCCGGCCGCCGCCGCGGAACTGCGGCGCCGAGGCCGCGCCGTGGCGGGCGTTGCCGGTGCCCTTCTGCTTGTACAGCTTCTTGCGCGTCCGGTTCACGTCCGAGCGATTCTGCACGGCGTGGGTGCCGGCGCGGCGCTTGGCGAGCTGCCAGCGGACCATGCGCTGGAGGAGGTCGGCCCGCGGCTCCAGGCCGAAGATCGCCTCGTTCAGGTCGACCGAGCCGGCGCCGGCCCCGTCGAGGGTGGTGACATCGAGCTTCATCACGCGTTCTCCTCGGCCGGAGCAGCCTCGGCAGCCGGAGCGGACGCGCCGTTCTCGCGGAACTTGCCCGGCAGGGGCACGTCGGCGGGCAGCTTGCGCTTGACCGCGTCGCGGATCTGGATCCAGCCGCCGGCGACGCCCGGCACCGCGCCCTCGACCAGGATCAGGCCGCGCTCGGGATCGGTGCGCACGACGCGCAGGTTCTGGGTCGTGACCCGCTCGACGCCGAGGTGGCCCGGCATCTTCTTGTTCTTGAAGGTCTTGCCCGGGTCCTGACGGCCGCCGGTCGAGCCGATCGAGCGGTGCGAGATCGACACGCCGTGGGTGGCGCGCAGGCCGCCGAAGTTCCAGCGCTTCATGCCGCCGGCGAAGCCCTTACCCGTGGTGGTGCCCGTCACGTCGACGAACTGGCCCGGGATGAAGTGGTCGGCGGTGATCTCGGCGCCCACCGGGATCAGCGCGTCCTCGGTGACGCGGAACTCGGCGAGCTTCTTCTTCGGCTCGACCTTGGCGACCGCGAAGCGGCCGCGCTCGGCCTTGGACACGTTCTTGACCTTGGCCTTGCCGACGCCGACCTGCAGCGCGACGTAGCCGTCCCTGTCGGCGGTGCGATGCGCGACCACCTGGCATTGATCGATCTTGAGCACGGTGACGGGGACATGCTCGCCCGCCTCCGTGAAGACGCGGGTCATGCCGACCTTCTGTGCGATGACGCCTGAGCGCATAGGTCTCTCCCTCGCGCGGTGAACGGTGAAGCCCTAAGCCCGCCGGGGGCTCAGAGCTTGATCTCCACGTCGACGCCGGCGGCGAGGTCGAGCTTCATCAGCGCGTCCACGGTCTGCGGGGTCGGATCGACGATGTCGAGCACGCGCTTGTGGGTGCGCATCTCGAACTGCTCACGCGACTTCTTGTCGATGTGCGGCGAGCGGTTGACGGTGAAGCGCGCGATGTGCGTCGGCAGCGGGATCGGGCCCCGGATCTGCGCGCCCGTGCGCTTGGCCGTCGAGACGATCTCGCGGGTCGAGGCATCGAGGATGCGGTGATCGAACGCCTTGAGGCGGATGCGGATGTTCTGACCGTTCATGACCTTCGGGCCTTGAGAGGGGCGGCGGGCGGCGGATGGCCCGCCGCTCCCTTCAGGTTCTTCTTTAGGTGGCTCAGTCGTTGATGGCGGCGACGACGCCGGCGCCGACGGTGCGGCCGCCCTCGCGGATGGCGAAGCGCAGCTTCTCCTCCATGGCCACCGGCACGATGAGCTGCACGTCCATCGTCACGTTGTCGCCC
>NZ_JAUYZI010000081.1 GCF_030700245.1 Methylobacterium amylolyticum | reverse complement strand
CAGTACACGTCGCTGGCCTTCGGTAATCGCTGCCGGGAGGCGGGTGTGCGCCCGTCGATGGGTTCGGTCGGCGACGCCTACGACAACGCCATGGCCGAGAGCTTCTTCTCCACCCTCGAATGCGAACCGCTCGCCCGCCGCCGCTTCCGCTCGCAGGCAGAGGCGCGCATGGCGGTCTTCAGCTACATCGAGGCCTTCTACAATCCGCTGCGCCGCCACTCGGCGCTCGGCTACCGCTCGCCCATCGTCTACGAGCAGGAGACCGGGTCAAAACCGTCAATCGAGACCCTGCTCAGCCAAGCCCCCTGAACCGTCCACAAAAACGGGGCAATCCCAGACCTTTGCTTGGCTCAACCGTTGTCGGAGGCTGGCCAAGGACTGGGAATGCCGCTCGCGCACCGCCCGCGCCTTCCTCCTCCTCGCCTCCATCCGCCTCATGACGCGAAAGCTCTGCCAAACCACAATATGATCCCGGACGGACTCTCAAAGGCGCGAGGAGTTCGTGTCGTGGATCAGGGGGCTACCTGAGTTCTCGTGCAGTGAGCTTCCACAATTGCTGATCGCTCGTCGAAACAGCGACGGCTCCGTGGCCCAATGCCCCTACGACGCCTGCACGATTGCAGACGAAACCCGACGCGACGACGGGCGGCATGCCTTTCCGGCAGTTCGCTGGGATGTGGGGGAGCATTGGCGCTGGCATGAGTTGAACGAGATTCGGCTCGCTCTGCTGGATAGCGGTGAGGCTTCGCGGCAGGGTCGACCGGTCCGTGACGAATACTTTCTGCACCGACAGCAACCCGGAGCGCCGGGCGCGCTGGATCGTGGCCACGCGCGTCGAAACGATCCCCTTCGCCCCCGCGTCGGCCAAGTAATCGACCCCGCCACGGTCCTGGGAGAGGCCGTCGCAACTGTCGATGTTGACGATCGCATACTTGTCGGCCTCGGCGAGCGCCGCCAGCACCGGCTGCAGACGACGCAGCTCGATGTTGGCGACGATCGCGATACCCGCGGCGCTCTTCAGGAAAGCGCCTAGCTGCTCCGCCCCATAAAGCGTGGCGATGACAGGGCTGTGCGCCAAGCGCTTGGCGAGCGACGTGTCCATCCCTCAGGGGCTTACTTCACCCGGCAGGACATCCGTCAAGCCGAGTTTGCCGGGATTGAGGATGCCCTTTGGATCGAGCGCGCGCTTGACCGTTTCCAGCACGGGGAAGGCGCTGCCCAAGCCCTCGCGCATATAGGGGGCGCGCAGCATTCCGATGCCGTGGTGGTGGCTGAGGGCCGCCCGGTGCTTGATGAGTACGGTGTTCGCCGCGTCCCAGGCCTTGCGGTACCATTCGGCCCGCTCCCCGACCGCGACCTCGCCCCTGAGGGAGAAGTAGAGGCAGGCGCCGTCGACATAGGCGTGCGACTGGTGCGCCGACCCGGCGAGCGTGCCCGGGACCGCGGCGATGGCAGCCACGACCTCGTCGTAGATCTGCGGAAGCTGGCTCCAGGGCCCCGTCATCTCCAGTGTGTCGGAGACGAAGCCGGGGCTCGGCGTGAAGCCCTCGCTGCTTTTGCCGGTAAGGTAGCGGGTGTCGAGCCAACGCTCCAGCGTCGCGTCGCCGTCCAGCACCGCACCCCGTTCCGCGCAGACCTGCCCGCTGATCGCCATGACCGCATCGACCATCTCCCGCGGTCCCTCGTCGGCCACGAGAAGCACGTTCAGGTCCGGTCGGCCGAACTGCAAGCCGCTCTCCAGTCCGTCGTACAGCCGCAGGGCCGCCGGGTTAGCTCCACGCTGCATGATCTCGCGGCAGGCGTCGAGGCCTAGAGCGAAGCTCGTGAAGCCGTAGGCGATGGCACGGCCATAATCGGGCAGGCGGTGGAGCTTGAGGCGTAGCCGCACGATCACGCCCAGCGTCCCCTCGGAGCCGATGAACAGTTGTAGGAGGTCCGGCCCCAACGCCGCGCGGGAGTAGCCACCCAGCGTCACGAGGCTGCCGTCGGCTAGGACGACGTCCATGCCGTAGACCATGTCCTCGATCTTGCCGTAGCGGGTCGAGAGCTGGCCAGCGCCCCGGCAGGCGGCCCAGCCGCCGACGGTGCTGATGGCATAGGAGGATGGCCAATGGCCCATTGTCATGCCGTAGTCACGCTGGATCGCCTCTTCGAACAGGTCGCCGAACATCCCGGTCTCGACCTCGACGATCTGGCTCTCGTGGTCGAAGCCGATCATCCGGTTGAGGCCGCAGACGTCGAGGACGATGCCGCCGCGCACGGGGAGCGCCGCGCCGGTGACGTTGCTGCGACCCGCCGAGACCGTCACCGGCAACGCGGCCGTGTGGGCGATGCGCATCACCGCCTGCACCTGGGCCACGGTCGAGACCTTCACGACGGTCGCGAGCGGCGTCGCAGGCTTGCCGGCGGTCTCGGTGATCATCGAGCTCGCCCACCAGTCGCGGGTCGAGGCGACCACGTCGGCGGTCTCGGTGACGACCGAGTCGGCCGCCTGCCGGAGGGCGTCCAGTTCGGCCTCACTCACGGCCACCGGATCGCGTTGGAGGCCCGGCGTCGCGGTGGGGGCGGGGGCCCGTGCCGCGAAGGCCGGCTGCGTCGGCGCCCCGACCACGTAGCGGCCCCGGTTGTACCCGCGCCGAATCGCTTCTTTGCTCAGCATGTCACGCTGCTCCCATAAGGATGGTTTTTTCCCGCTCGACCGCCGTGCGGTACCTGGCGACCTGATCGGCGGTCGCCTCTGCGGAGAGGCCGAGTTCGGCCTGCAAGATCTCGCCGACGCGCGCCGCCGCCTGGGCGGAGGCATCGCGGGCCTTCAGCCGCGTTCGCATGCGACGCGACAGGACGTCATCGACCGTGCCCGCGAGTTCGTGGCGGATGGCATAGACGACCTCCCCCTCGGTGTAGGGCAGGCCCTCGACGATGGGTTTCGTCAGCCGCGGATCGTTCGCCAAGATGTCGCTGACGAAGCAGGCCTCGGTGCCGTAGCGTTCGCCGAGATGGGCCTCCAAGCCGCCGGAGGCGACGATGGCCTGCGGATCGTAGCCGGCAGCGCCCAGCAGATAGGCTGACTTGGTCTTGCAGGCCCGCTTGCCGTCGATCACCCGCTGGGCGGCGTCGACCGTCTGCTCCGCCATGTGGCGGGAGGTGGTGAGCTTGCCGCCGACGATGGTCACCAGACCGTCGGCGGCCACGTCGATCTTGTGGTCCCGTTTGACCTCCAGCGTCTTGCCGCCGGGCGGGGCGACGAGGGGTCGGCACCCTGCGATGCTACCAACGGCGTCCTCCGGCTGGAGGTCGGTCTTGAGGGCCGAGCGTGCGCCTTCGAGGAGGAAGTCGAGATCCTTGCGCGTACAATGCACGTCGTCGAGACTGCCCTCGTAGTCCTCGTCCGTGGTGCCGAGATACGAGACATCGCCCCAGCGGGTGATGGTGGCCCGCCGGCTCCGGCCGGGGACCGGGATCGTGACCGTGCAATCGTTGCGAATCTTCAGCCAGGGAATCGCCACGTGGACACCCTTGGCCGGGCGGATGTGGAGGCTGCGCTCGGCGCCCTTGCTCAGGCCGGCCCAGTCCCGCAACCACACGCCGGTTGCCATGATGACGACGCCGGCCCGGACGCGGATCTCCCGCCCGTCCGCCTCGATCACCGCGCCGTCCACCTTGCCTGCGGCGTCCCGGGTGATGTCGCTCGCCTTCGCGTGATTGGCCACCGCCGCTCCGTGGAACGCGGCGGTCCGCGCCAGCGTCAGCGTGAGCCGCGCGTCGTCGACCCGGGCGTCGAAGTACATCAGGCCGCCCGTCAGCCCTTCCTCCCGGAAAGTCGGGCAATGAGAAAGAACCTGCTCACGGGTGAGGGTCTGGTGGAGGATCCCCTCCCGCCAGCCGCCGGCGAGGTCGTAGGTCCAGAGCAGGCCCTCGAAGGCCTTCGCGAAGCGCTTGTCGAAGACGCCGTTGCGCTCGAGGATGGGGAAAAGGAACGGCAGGCGCTGCACGAGGTGGCGGGCATTGCGGCGCAGGCGCTGCCTCTCGTGAAGTGAATGCCGAACGAGGCCCAGGTTGCCCTGCTCGATGTAGCGCAAGCCCCCGTGGACCATCTTCGATGATTTGGACGAGGTGCCGCTCGCGAAGTCGTCCTTCTCCACGAGGGCGACCCGGTAGCCGCGCAAGCTCGCATCAAGGGCCGCGTAGGCCCCGGTGACGCCGCCGCCGATGATCAGCATGTCGAACGTCTCGTCGCCCATGCGGTCGAGCTGCTCCCGGCGGTCGAGCCGGAGAGGGTCGCGCAGCGTCATCGCCGCCGCCTCTCGCCGGGGGCGTCGGGTGGGAAAGAACTTCATGTTGGAGAGGGCTCCATCTGTCCGCAGAGGTCGGCATGGTTCAGTTCGGCCCTGACCCGCGCGTGCCACAGCGCTCGCTGGGCGTCCCGCGTCTGGCGGTCGAGGCGGGGCGCGAAGACCTCGTCCCCGCCCTCGGTGGGTTTGAGGACGGGTATTCCGCCCCACATCAGGCCAGAGGAGCCCGCTAGGAATGCGGCACCCCGCAGGCTTGCGCGGGCGGTGTCCCGCTTGCGCCGGATGGGCACCCCCGCGAGGTCCGCCTGCATCTGCAGGAGGTCGTCGCTGCCCGACAGGCCACCGCCAACGATCAGTTCGTCCACGGCGACCCCCGCCACGGCCTCGTCGGCTTCCACGCAGGTGGCGACGGAATGCGCGATTCCCTCCAGGACGGCACGGGCCACCTGGGCACGGGAGGTCGCCATGGAGAGGCCGGATAGCGAGGCGCGCGCCTTCGGCTGCATCGCGGGCACCCGCATCCCGGTGAGCGCCGGGAGGAAGGCCACGCCGCCCGTGTCCGCCGCCTCGGAGGCCGCGCGGCAGAGGGCGGCGGCGTCCTCGAACCATCCGAGCCTGTCACAGAGCCAAGCCAGGGCAGAGCCGGTCGTCGGCACGAAGCTCTCGACGGCGTAGTGCGTCGTGCCGTCCTGGCGGCGGGCGCACATCGCCGTCGTCCCCCGGTGGAGGCCCGGCCTCATCGGCCGATCGGGACCGGTGATGAGATCGACGAAGCTTCCCGTGCCGTGGATGCACATCGCCTGACCCCGATGGAGGCAGCCGAGGCCGATGGCGCCGGCATGCTGGTCCCCAAGGCTCGCCAGGATCGGGACGTCGATCCCGAGCAGGGCCGGGTCGGTGCGGCCGAGATCGTCCGCGTCCTGCCGCAACTCCGGCAGCAGGTCAGCGGGGAAGGCGACGGCCTCCAACCAGTCGGTGCAGTAGCGGTGCCCGGCCAGCACGTAGGCGCCGGCCGAGGTCGCGTTGGTGGGCGTCGTGACGTAGGTCCGGCCGGCCGTCAGTTGCCAGAGCAGCCACGTATCGACCGTGCCGAAGCCGAGGCGCCCCCGGCTGAACGCCCCCGCCACCGCGTCGCTCTCACGGATCTGCCGGACGGCCCAGTAATACGGGGACCGGCCGCCCGTCGGGCGCCCGGCCTCCGCCATCAGGCGCTCGTCCCAGCGTGCACCGAGATGATCGAGTTCGGCGGCGTAGCGGGTGTCCTGCCAGACCATTGCAGGCGCGAGCGCCCGACCGGTGCTGCGGTCCCAGAGCACGCTGGTGGCACGCTGGGTGGCGAGCGCAAGGGCCACGATACGCCGGCCCTCGTCTCGGGCCCGCCCGATCGTCTCCCGGCAGGCCGCCAGCGTCCTGTCGAGCAGGACGTCGGCATCCTGCTCGACGACCCCCGGCCGGGGGGCCTCGACGGTCAGCGCCTCGTAGTGGAGGCAGCCGACCTCGCCATCGACCGAGACCGTCGCGGCACGGGTGCCGGACGTTCCCGCGTCGATCGCCAGGATCACGTCGTGCGATCCGGACATGGTCAGGGCTTCGCGACAGCGGAGTGCAAGATCGGCGACAGCGCGCCGACCCGGTCAGCCGCGAATTGCGGCGCGTCGGGCTCATTGTCGGGGTTGATCGTGGTCCGGGTCGGATCCCAGCGGATGGAGAAGCAGATCAGGCTCGCCAGGAAGGGGACGGCCGACAGGATCAGGAAGGTGTTGTTGAGGCCGTAGCGCTCCCGGAAGATCGGGAAGATCAGCAAGCCGACCGCCGCCCCGATCGAGCCGAGGGCGCCGATCACACCGTTGGCGCCTGCCCGCAACTCCCCTCGGAAGGAGAGGGAGGACAAGCTCTTGCCGTTGGCGCCGGGGCCGCCGGAATGGAACAGAATGAAGAGCGAGGGCACGATGGCGGCGGCCCAGATCGGCAGCTTGTCGCCAAACAGGCCAAGGATCAGCAGCATCACGAACACCGCCGCAAAGCCGAAGGCCGCGGCCCGGCGCAGGCCGAGCGCCCGTCCGATGGCCGGCGAGAGGAAGCCGCCAGCGATGCCGAAGACGTTGAACAGCAGCGCGCCGAGCGTCGCAAAGACGAATTCCTTCCCGAAGAGCGCGGCGCTGATCAACGGAAGGTACCAGCCGATGGCGAAATACTGGATTGATTGGCCGATCTGGACGGTGGCGGCCAGGATGGTCCGGGGAAGGTACACGCCGCGGAAGATGAGGAGGACATTGGCGAGGCCGCGCCGGGCTTGGTTCAGCACGGGGTGGCGTTCCTCCAGGGCCGCGGCGGCGAAGGTCACCCCGTAGATCCGGCTCATGGCCCGCGCCGCCTCATCAAGGCGTTCCTTTCGCGCAAGCCAGATCGGGCTCTCGACGAGGAAGGCGAACTGGAGCGCGAACAGCGCCGCGCCGAGGATAGCGATCATGCCGACGGAATAGCGCCAGATCGAATCGCCGACATTCCAGGAGTAGAACAACAACGCCAGGAGCAGATTTGTGCATACGGCCGCGTACCACATGCCCTGCCAAGTATTCAGACGGCTTTTGAACCGTGCGGGCGTGAATTCGGCTAGCACCGCCATCGCGATGGCGAAGTCGATGCCGTAGGCCGCCCCGGCGAAGAACCGTCCGATCAGTATGGTCTGGAACGAGGGGGCGAAGGCCACGAGCAAGGCGCCGACGATGGCCAGCACCTTGGCCAGGATGAGGGGACGGACGCGGCCCCAGCGATCGGCCATGGCGCCGCCGATCGGGTTGAAGGCAATGGCGACCCAAGATGCGAAGGACGTGAGTAGCGCGACATCCGTCGCTGTGAGCTTCAGGTCCTTGGTCATGGCGCCGAGACCGGCGCTGAGAGCGGAATTCGAGAACGCGTCGAGGAACAGGCCGCCTAATGCGAGCCACCAGATTACTGCAGCACGACCCTGGATACCTGGGCGGGAATCGATGAACGATATGACATCGTCGATCCCGCGAAGCCTGATTATCACGGCTTTCATTGCGACCTCCCAGCATATCTGCAAGAGGTCGCGCGCAGAGCTTGATGCGCAACTAAGACCATCTTACAGATAGTCTTAAATCTTGCTCTGCGGTGATGACGTTAGCGATCAACGCATCGGCTGTCAACGGGATGACATGGCGCCTTTGGATACCGTTTCCGGCTCGCGGAGACGCCACACGTGAATACTAACAAAAGAAGCGATTGGAACAGTGTATTATTATCGCGGACTGCAGTGTCTGAATGGTTAGTTTCCTTGAAGGCAGCCACAGCGCTTGCGGCATATTAGAGCCGATCGTTGAGCGTCCGCATTCTTATGAAAAGCTCCCGAAACCGGAACAGCAGAAATCCACCCATCTGAGGCATTCAAGTGATCGATGCGTGGCGGCAGATGGCCGAAAGCGGCCCGACCGTTTCGGAGAAAGAAATCAGGAAAGCTACAACCTTCTCGCTTCTCAGCTTTGCCTGACCCAGCTATTTCAGATGCGGCTAGGCACAGCCGATGGTCGATCTCTAGAATGCGATAAATCTCTTGTCTATGATCGGATATAATCTCTGTTTATAAATTCGTAATTGCCTACTATACATTGATGATAGACTCGAGTTACTCATATTTTTTATTATCCGTGTCATTACATCGACGCACTCCAAAATATTCGATCAGATATAATTGACTCAGTCGAGTAGATCACTTGACGCCGTGCCGATGCCCAGCGAACGGCTGGCCGGTAGGCATCAGAAGCGGTCCAGACGAACGGCGCTCGATCAGCTCGATCGGCATCTCTGTCCGACGCGCGCGTGATTCCCCGCGAAGGCGGGCCAGCAGATGCTCGGCGACTTCTCGGCCAAGCTCCGCTGTCGGAAGATGTATTGTCGTGAGGGACGGCGCGATATGGCTAGCAATCTCGAGATTATCGATCCCGACGACCGACAGATCGCGGGGAATGGTCAGGCCACGTTGTTTGGCCTCAAGAAGCACGCCGACGGCGAGAAGATCGTTGCCGCACACCACCGCCGTCGGGGGCTCGGCGAGCCCCAGGAGCTGTAGGAGGCCGGCCCGGCCGCCAGCAAGCGAGAAGGGCTGCTGCGATACGCGAGCGTTCGAGAACTCGATTCCCTCCGCAGCGAGTGCACGCCTCACACCATCGATGCGCAGGCGCGCGCGGTCGTTGGCCTGGGTGAAGCCTGAGACCATACCGAACCGGCAGTGACCCTTTGCGAGCAGGTGCCGGGCCGCGAGATAGCCGGCCTGCGCGTTGTCGAAGCCGATCGAGTCGAGCCGGTCATCGAACGACCATGTCAGCACCACTGGGATCGGAGCTTCGGTGACGAGGGCCCACGTCGCGGGCAGATGGTCCGCGCCGACCAGCATTAGGGCGTCGACGCCGCGACCGAGCATGGATCGGACAAGCACAGCTTCCTCGACGGCCGAGTATTCGTGCGCCGCGATCAGGAGCTGATAGCCGTTTCGGGCCAGGGTCGTCTGCAGCGCCTGGATCGCGCGCGCGAAGATCGAGTGGTCGAGTGTCGGGATAATGGCTCCGATGGTATGTGTCCGGCCCGATGCGAGGGCCTGGGCCGGACCACCAGGCAGGTAGCCGAGCGACTCGGCCGCTGCGCGCACCCGGCGGATCGTGTCCGGATGGACGATCGCGGCGCCGGCCATCGCGCGTGAGGCGGTCGCAGGCGACACGCCCGCCCTCTGAGCAACCGCCTGCAATGTCGCGCGCTGCTGACGTTTCACGGCAAGACACTCTGGGTCGAAGTCGGATCCCCGCCACCCTGTGATGAATGCGCATTCAGTGAAACGCAACAGCCCCAGCAAAATATGCTCATCCCACAGCGGGTTCGCGCTGCGGCATTGTCGATCGATAAATACCGGCGGTTGACAAACCGCCGATAAAACGGACAATGAAAGCGCATTCATTGAATGCTCATGCGGTGAGTCGCGAGAAGACTGCCATCGCAGCGCGAGGAAACGCCGTGAAGTTCAGCCGCCGCATGTGCGTCGGCATGGCGACGCTCGTCGTCATCGCCGTCCTCTGGTACGTCGCGACCACCGGTCTCGGCCTGATCTCGGCAGGGCGGTTTCCGGCGCCCGGCGACGTGGAGACGGCGGCGGTCCAAGCCTTCGTTCGCGGCTATCCCGATACGACACTCCTCGTCCACGTCCTGCACTCGCTCCGGCTCGTTGCCCTTGGGTTCCTCGTCTCGGTGACGCTGGGCGTCCCACTCGGCCTGCTGATGGGCTGGAACCCCACGGCCGAGGCTCTCATCAACCCGGTCTTCCTGCTGCTGCGCCCGATACCGCCGCTTGCCTGGATCCCGCTCGCCATCCTGTGGCTCGGCCTGGGCGACGGGGCCAAAGTGATGGTCATCGTCATCGCGGCGCTGCCTCCGGCGGTGATCAGCACCCAGGCCGGCGTGCGGGGCGTGCCACCGCAGATTATCGAGGCGGCGCAGATGCTCGGCACCCCGCGACTGCGCTTCGTCACGGACGTGCTGGCGCCGGCGGCGGCGCCGATGATCTTCACGGGGCTGCGGCTGGCGCTCCAGGCGAGCTGGACCACCCTGGTCGCGGCCGAGCTCGTCGGCTCGCTCGCGGGGCTCGGCTATGTCCTGAACGTCGCACAGCAGGATCTCTACCCGGGCATGATCCTCGTCGGCATGGCCGCCGTCGGCGTGCTCGGTGCCGGCAGCACCGCGCTGCTGGGGATGGCCGAGCGCCGGGCGATCGGCTGGGCGCAGCTGCGGGGGGCGGCATGATCGCCTCCCGCCAGCCCCTGCCGCTGCACCGCAGCCTAGCCCTCGGCGCGATTGGCACCCTGGCCTTCCTTGGCTTCTGGGCGTTCCTCGCCCGGTCCGGCCTCGTCTCGCCGCTGTTCCTTCCGGGACCGGTTGCCGTGGCGGAGCGCTTCGCGACCCTGACCGAGAGGCCGTTCGCGGGGGGCACGCTCCCCGCCCATGTCGCCTCCAGTCTGCAGCGGTTCATGGTCGGCTACCTGCTCGCCGCTGCGGTCGGCGTGCCGCTCGGCTTGACGATGGGCTGGTCGCGCCTCCTCGACGACATTGTCACGCCAATCTTCGACGGGCTGCGCTTCATCGCGCCAATCGCCTGGGTGCCCTTCGCCGCCCTCTGGTTCGGCACCGGGATCGGTGGCCCGATCCTGATCATCTTCGCGGGCGCCTTTCCGCCCTGTCTGATCAACGCCTATCGCGGCGCCCGCTACATCGACGCGCGCCTGCTGGAAGCCGCCGAGATGCTCGGAACGCCGGGCTACCGGATGATCGCCGAGGTGCTCCTGCCGGCCGCGCTGCCCTCGATCGTCGCCGGCCTGCGCATCAGCGCGGGCCTGGGGTGGCAATCGCTGGTCGGCGCCGAGCTGATCGTAGCCTCGACGGGGGTCGGCTACATGATGGTGCAAGCCCAAGGGGCCGTCTCGACCGCGACCGTGATGGTCGGAATGGTCGCGATCGGCCTCGTCGGCGTGATCATCGACGTCGCGTTGCGCACGCTCGAGACCCGCCTCCGCCGGCATCACGGGCAGTCTTGAGGTGATCCGATGAGCGCAATCCGGTTCGAGCGGGTCGAGAAGAGCTTCGGGAGCCACGTCAAGGCGCTCGACGGCGTCGACCTCACGGTGGCCGACCGCGAGTTCGTGGCCATCGTCGGCGCCTCGGGTTGCGGCAAGACGACCTGCCTGCGCCTCGCGGCCGGGTTCGAGGCCCCGACCGGCGGCCGGATCACCGTCGGCGGACAGCCGGTCACCGAGCCGGGTCCCGACCGCGCCGTGGTGTTCCAGCAGTTCGCGCTGTTCCCGTGGAAGACCGTGGCGCAGAACATCGCGTTCGGGCTGCGCAACAAGGGCATGCCCGCCGCCGAGCGCCAGGAGCGCGTCGCCGCGGCGATCGACATGATCGGCCTCTCGAGCCACGCCGACGCCTACCCGCACCAGCTCTCCGGCGGCATGCAGCAGCGCGTCGCCATCGCCCGCGCCTACGTCCTCGAGCCCGAGGTGCTCCTCATGGACGAGCCCTTCGGCGCCCTCGACGCCCAGACCCGCGTGGTGATGCAGGAGGAGCTGGTCCGCCTCGCGCGCAAGAATCCGCGCACTGTCCTGTTCATCACCCACGGGGTCGAGGAGGCGGTCTACCTCGCCGACCGGGTCGCGGTCATGACCAAGCGCCCGGGGCGCATCAAGGAGATGATCGACGTCAAGGCGGTCCGCGAAGCGGAACGCTGGGAGGAGCACGCCCGCATTGAGGACGTGATGGACCTCGAATCGTTCGTCCATCTGCGGACGCACATCTGGAAATCGCTGCGCGAAGAGAAGGTGGCCGGTCGGTAAGCCGGCGGTCTGCGATCCGAGGGAGAGGCGACATGACCGAGATTCGAGGCAACGGGTGCCGGGGCGGCCGGCGGCGGGCATGGCTCCTGGCGGGCACTCTCGCGCTGGCGCCGGTGGTCGCGCCGGCCCTCCCGGCGAGGGCCGCGGAGTCCGAGCGGATCGGCGTGTCATATCAGCCGTCGCTCTACTGGGCGCTGCCCTTCTACATCGCCACGCAGAAGGGTTGGTGGAAGGAGGTCGGCCTCGAGCCAACCTTCGCGGTCTTCCCCGCCGGTGCGCCCCAGGTCGCCGCCGCGCAGGCGGGATCTTGGGATGTCGGCGGGACCGGTTCCGTGCCCGCAATCCTCGGCGCGGCGCGCTTCGGCCTGCTGACGATCGGCCTCACCAATGACGAATCGAAGACCAACGCGCTGATGGTGCGCGCCTCACGGCACGATGCGATCCTCAAGGATCCCAAGCAGCTCGCCGGACAGAAACTTCTTGTCACAACCAACTCCACCGCCGATTACGCCGCCCGCGCCTGCCTCCGGAAGTGGGGCCTCGGCCCGCGCGAGCTGCGCTTCGTCAACCTCGGACAGGCGCAGATCATCTCGGCGATGATCGCCGACGCGGGCGAGGTGGTCGGCGTCTGGGCTCCGAACACCTACACGCTGGAGGAGAAGGCCAGCGCGCAGGTCCTGTGCAGCGGGGCCGACGCCGACGCCATGGTGCCCGGCGCCCTGATCACCCGCGCCGACTTCGCCAAGGCGCATCCGGACGCGGTCGCCAAGTTCCTCGCGGTCTATCTCCGGGGCTGGGGCTGGGCCAAGGCGCATCCCAAGGAAGCGCACGACATAGCCAAGCGCTTCTACGCCGAGGGCGGCGTCGAGGCGTCCGACCACGCCATCGACCAGGAATTCGCGCTGCGCCCGACCTACGCCCTCGACGCGCAGCTCAAGGCGATGGCGCGCGCGGACGGCCCCTCGCAGGTCGACGGCTGGTTCTCGCGGATCGGCACGTTCATGGCCGAGGTCGGCACCATCGCGCAGGCGCCCGATGCCAAGGGATACATCGACGACGCCTTCATGAAGCGCGTCGCGGCCGATCCGAAGCTCCGGGCCTTCGCCACGGAGTTCGACGCGGCCGCAGCCCCGCACTGAGCGCGAACTGTCGCCGGGCGCGCAGCGCTGCCGCCAGGGGGGCCAGCCCGCGCCGTGGCGGACCCCGGCTCCGCCCTCCCGAAGGGCGCCGTCTGAATTCGTTCGAGACATCCGTAAAGAGGCAGGGATCATGACGATCGACTACGCCAAGCGGGCGACCAAGACGCCCGAGACCGAGACCGACGCGGCGCGGCAGGTCGTGACGGAGATGCTCGCCGCCATCGAGGCGCGGGGCGAGGAGGCGGTACGGGACTATGCCCGTTCCCTCGACCGCTGGACCGGCGAGATCGTCGTGACCCCCGAGGAGATCGCCCGGCGCACGAAGGACATCCCCGAGCGCGTCAAGGCGGACATCGCCTTCGCGGCAGGGCAGGTGCGGCGCTTCGCCGAGGCCCAGCGCGACAGCGTCCAGGACTTCTCGGTGGAACTGGTGCCGGGCCTCGTCACCGGCCAGAAGCTCGTCCCCTGCAATGTCGCGGGGTGCTACGTGCCCACCGGACGCTACGCGCACATCGCCTCGGCCTACATGTCGGTGGCCACCGCCAAGGCGGCCGGCGTACCGACGGTCGTGGCCTGCTCGACGCCCTTCCGCGGCGAGGGCATCCACCCCTACGTGCTGTATGCGATGCAGGTGGCTGGCGCTGACGTGATCATGACGCTGGGCGGCGTCCAAGCGATTGCCGCGATGGCCTTCGGGCTGTTCACCGGCAAGCCCGCCGACATCATCGTCGGGCCGGGCAACAAGTTCGTGGCCGAGGCCAAGCGGATGCTGTTCGGCCGCGTCGGGATCGACGTCTTCGCGGGTCCCTCTGAGGTCGGGATTATCGCCGACGAGACCGCCGACCCAGCGCTCGTGGCCTCGGACCTCGTCGGCCAGGCCGAGCACGGACACGAGAGCCCGGCTTGGCTGTTCACCACCTCGCGTGCCCTCGCGGACGACGTGATCGCGCGGATGCCGGCGCTGATCGACGCCTTGCCGCCCACGGCGCGGGACGCGGCCGCCGCCGCGTGGCGCGACTACGGCGAGGTGGTGGTTTGCGGGAGCCGCGAAGAGATCGTCGCCGTCTCCGATCGCTACGCGAGCGAGCATCTGGAGGTCCACGCCGCCGACCTCGACTGGTGGCTCGCGCAGCTCAGTAATTACGGTTCGCTGTTCCTCGGTGAGGAGACCACGGTCGCCTTCGGCGATAAGACCTCCGGCCCGAACCACATCCTCCCGACCAAGTACGCCGCCCGGTATTCCGCCGGGCTGTCCGTGCACAAGTTCCTGCGTCCGCTGACGTGGCAGCGCATGGACCGGGCGGCCTGTAAGACCATCGCCCAGGCCACGGCCCGAATCTCGCGCCTGGAGGGCATGGAGGCCCATGCCCGCACGGCCGACCACCGGCTCGCGAAGTATTTCCCCGGCCATGGCCTCGATCTCGGCGAGGCGGTGACCGCATGACCTTCCGTCTGACGCGGCTGTTCGATCTGACCGGGCGGACGGCCCTGGTGACGGGGGGCAATTCCGGGCTCGGGCTGGCGCTGGCCCGCGCGCTGGGCCTCGCCGGGGCCGGGCTGATCCTGACCGCCCGCCGCGAGGCCGACCTCGCGGCGGCGGCCGAGGACCTGCGGGCCGAGGCGATCGCCAGCGAGGTCCTGCCCGCCGATCTCGCGGAGCCCACCGCGGTCGCCGACCTCGTCGCGCGGCTCGACAGCCGACCGGTCGACATCCTCGTGAACGCCGCGGGGATGAACCTGCGCCAGCCCTTCGCGGCGGTGACGGCAAAGGCCTTCGACCGGCACATGGCTCTGCATGTGCGCGCACCCTTCCTGCTGACCCAGGCCCTCGCGCCGGGGATGGCGGCCCGCGGATTCGGGCGCGTCATCAACGTCGCCTCCCTGCAATCCTACCGGGCTTTTCCGGACTCCGCGCCCTACGGGGCCGCCAAGGGGGCGGTGGTGCAGCTCACCCGCGCCATCGCGGAAGCGTGGTCGGCGCGCGGCGTGACCTGCAACGCGATCGCGCCCGGCTTCTTCCCGACGCCGCTGACGCAGGCGGTGTTCGCCGATTCCGAGCGCGCGGCCCGCAACGCCGCGCAGACGGCCTGCGGCCGCAATGGCGAACTCACCGACCTCTACGGCGCGGCGGTATTCCTCGCCTCCGAGGCCTCCACCTACGTCACCGGGCAGACGCTGCCGGTCGATGGGGGATTCACCGCCAAATGAACACCCGGTTGTCCGAGGCCCCGCAATGAGAGCGCTGATCTACACCGGGCCGAACGCGCTCATTGTCGACGACGTGCCAATTCCCGTACCGGGGGCCGGCGAGGTGCTGGTGCGGGTCGAGGCGGTCGGCATCTGCGGTTCGGACATGCATGCCTATCACGGTCACGATGCCCGGCGCCCCGCCCCACTGATCCTCGGCCACGAGGCCGCCGGACGGGTCGCGGAGGGGCCGCGGACCGGCGCGCGCGTGGCGGTGAATCCGCTGGTCACCTGCGGAAACTGCCCGGCGTGCGAATCCGGGCGCACGCACCTGTGCCCAAGCCGGCAGATCCTCTCGATGCCCCCGCGCCCAGGGGCCTTCGCGGACTACGTCTGCGTCCCCGAAAAGAGCCTCGTACCGATCCCGGACGCGCTGTCGACCACGCACGCAGCCCTCACCGAGCCGCTTGCCGTCGCCTACCACGCCGTCAACCAGGGGGCGCGGCTTCTCGGCCGCCCTCTGGCGGGGGCGCGTTGCGTGGTGCTGGGCGGCGGCGCGATCGGTTTCGGGTCGGGGCTGGTCCTGGCCATGCAGGGGGCGGGCGAGGTCGTGATCATCGAGCCGAATCCCGAGCGGCGCACCGAAGCCGCGCGCGGCCTCCCCACGGCCCGCTGCCTAGCGCCCGACGATGCCGAAGGTCCGATTCCCGACAGCGCCGACCTGATACTCGATGCCGTCGGCAGCGACGCGACGCGGGCCAAGGCCAGCCAACTCGCCCGGCCAGGGGCGGTCATCGTGCACATCGGGCTTCTGCCCGGCGAGCGGGGGCTGGATGTTCGCAAGATCACGCTTCAGGAAATCGTGGTCTCGGGCAGCTACTGCTACACGATGCAGGAGTTCCGCGACGTGGTTGACGCCCTCGCGGATGGCCGGCTGGGTCCCCTCGACTGGACCGAGGAGCGCCCTCTCGTCGCGGGCGCGGTTGCCTTTGCGGACATGGATGCAAGCCGCGTTGCTGCGCCGAAGCTCATCCTTCGTCCGGACGCTCCAGCTTGACCATATACGTCGCACGAACGGAGCATCGTACCCGAAGCCGGCCCCACCACTGAAATCTGGGCCAGTTGGCTGAGATCCCGATACCCGGCCTTGCGCAGGCGGGCCCGCAGCGAGGCCTTCAGGAGTCCGCGGCCGAATCCTGACGTCGAGTGATGCTGTATCGCGGCAGGCGGCAGCACCTCGAGCAGCGAGAGCCGCACGCTAACCTCGTCAAAGTAGTATCGGACCTGATTGAGCGAAGCGATCGGCCGAGCATCGCCGCCGCCGGTAGGGCGATTTCAGCCTTCCCGCAACGGCTCGCCATCGTAGGCGTTCCAGATGTCCGCTTGTCCTCCGTTCAACTGGCTACGAACGAGCGAGGCTGGCCGATTTCCGGCCACTTGGGTCGGGCGTGAGGTCGCTGGATCGCTTGCCGTATATGGAACCGGCCGAACTGGAGATCCGGAGGCGCAACGAATGTGTCTGCTTTGCGGCACGCACACCAGCTCAATGAACGACCGACATGGGCGCGAAGCGTAAGGTCGGCTTTACTCGCTGAAGGCTGTTC
This sequence comes from Methylobacterium amylolyticum, assembly GCF_030700245.1. Lineage (GTDB taxonomy): Bacteria > Pseudomonadota > Alphaproteobacteria > Rhizobiales > Beijerinckiaceae > Methylobacterium. Next base: position 716 of record NZ_JAUYZI010000081.1, on the reverse strand, counting down.
CCAGCTCCAAAAAGCGTCGCCGAGAAAATCCCCTGCTCGCTGACGCAGATTCCCTGCAGGCATCAATTCTCTTCCCTGCTTCCAAGAGTAGGGAAATCGGCGCCAAGCCACTGCCGAGGCGAGGCTAGAGCTATTTCCGAGCAGGTTGCGACGTGGGACTGTTTGCGGCGTTGCCGTGTGAAGGAGCCGCTGATGCCTTCACCGTTGTCCCTGGATCTGCGCGAGCGCGTCGTGGCGGCCGTGGCCGAGGGAGCGTCCTGCCATCAGGTTGCCGCGCGCTTCGGGGTCAGCGTATCGAGCGCCTGCCGCTGGTCGGAGCGCTTCCGCCAGGACGGCCACGTCGCCGCCAGGCCGTCGGGTGGCGACCATACCTCGCACCGCATCGAGGCGCATGCCGGGCTGATCCTGGCGACCTACGAGGAGCGGCCGGACCTGTTCCTGCACGAACTGCGCGACGCCCTGGCCGGGCGCGGCGTGCCCACCAGCACGAGCGGGCTGTGGCGCTTCTTCCGGCGGCATCGGATCACCCGTAAAAAGGGGCGGTCCACGCCGCCGAGCAGGCGCGGCCGGACGTGAGAGCGGCCCGCCAGGACTGGTTCGAGGCGCAGCCCGATCTCGATCCCGACACGCTGGTGTTCATCGACGAGACGGCCACCAACACGAAGATGGCCCGCCGCTATGGCCGGGCGCCGCGCGGTCATCGCTGCCGGATGGCC
>NZ_JAUYZI010000080.1 GCF_030700245.1 Methylobacterium amylolyticum | reverse complement strand
CACGGATGCCGGCGCCCGCATCGGCTTCCAGAACTTCGCCGGCCGCCGCGACGACTTCAAGACCGGCTGGACCGTCGGCGGCGGCGTCGAGTACGCCCTGCCCACCGACTCCTTCCTGAACTTCTTCCGCTCCTCGGCCGTCACCGTGAAGGTCGAAGGCCTGTACGTCAGCCTCGACCGCAACCGCACCGGTCTGCCGCTGGTCGGCGCCGCCGCCTCCAACGTCGGCTTCCTGCCGGTCTACTCGCTGGCCGGTGCCGGCCGGAACACCAACGACTTCGCCGTCGTCCGCGCCGGCCTGAACTACAAGTTCGGCACGTTCTAATACCGAGCTGAGCCGATCCCGAACGAGAGCCGGGATCGGTACGGCGGGCGGCTGCGAGGGAGGGGTCCCCCGCGTCGCCGCCCGCCGCGAGAGATGCTACGATCCGGTTTGGCCTCAGCATCCCCAGCCCGATCAGACTGGCCGCTCAGGTCGAGCAGCGCCCCGGGAGCCCCGCTCTCGGGGCGTTTGTCGTCGAGGAGACGCGGTGGCCGCTGGTGCTACGACGCCCGACGCAGCGCCGGCACTTCGCGGTTCAGCTCCTCTACCACCGAGTTGAGCCGGGCCCGCAGCGCCTTGCCCGCCCTGAAGTTGGGCAGCGCCTTGGCCGCGACGGTGACCTTCTCTCCCGTCCTCGGGTTGCGGCCGGACCGGGCTCCGTACCGCCGGACCTCGAACGTGCCGAACTCACGCAGCTCGACGCGGTCGCCCTCCGCCAGCGCCCGGGTGATGCGTTCGAAGATGGCGTTGACCACCTTCTCCACCTCCTTCGCGTAGAGGTGTGGGTTTTGCTCTGCGATGCGGGCGATCAGTTCGGACTTGATCATGGTCTCTGGGTGCCGGGCCTGCTGCCTGGACGCAAGCACCTGTACTAGAGCGAGGAGGCCATCTATTCGCGCACCGGTCTCGGATCCGCCTTGGGCGAACGCATGAGGCTCTGGATCGCCCGCGGCGCCCGGCCGGCCTTCCCGGCGATCTCCGCTTCCTGCTGTTCGATATGGCCGCGTGCCGGGTCGTCGCCGTCGAGGCCGCCCAGGATCTCCATCGGCACCCGCCGGTTCGAGGCGCGGCTGCCGTCTTCGTAGACGATATCGAACAGGACGAAACCCCGCTCCTGCGGGAGTTGGCGGACGCGCTTGGACATGTGGCCTGATACGCCCGCAAGCTGGGCCGCACCAGCGCGATGAGCGGTTTGGCAGGGCTTCCGCAGTCTGGCCTGCCGCGAGGCGACCAGCGATCGACTAGGGGCGTTCAGCGCGCTGCGCTGATCTTCTTGATCGCACTCATGCCATCCTGCTCCTGCTGATACGCCGTGATCGCGATTGAGCAGTTGTGCGACAGGATCTTGAACTTCTCGCGGAAGCAAGCCTGGAGCTCCGGCCCACCCGGCGAGAACTGGCTGCAATGCTCAAGGTAGTCTGCCGTGCAGTGACGCTTGAGGTTTTCTTGGCCCCCCGATTGCTGAGCCATATTCTGAGATGACATCAAGCAGGCGGCCGCAGCGATGGAAGCGATCTTCGTCGTGTTCATGTGGATGTTCCCTGGCAGAAGAAGATGATGATCAGAAGTGCGGTCTAGGCCACTGTCATTGCGACGAGCGGGATGAGGGTCGCGCAGGCGAAATTGCCCAGGACCAGCAGGACGATGAGGTTCATACCCTCGCCCCCTACTTGGATTGACTGACGACGGCCGCCGTGGCGGGTGCGAGCATCGGCGCGCAAGCGATGGCGCTCATGACGCTGACGGTAATCAGCAGCCGGGCAATGATGTTGGTCATGGTCTCGTCCCCCGCGACCGTTCGGGCCGTCATCTGGGGGCGCATGTAGAAGCGTGGCCTTTCGTGCGTGTTGCTTCGATTGTTGCGTTGGGTCCGTCGGGATGCCGCGGGCCGGAGGCGAGTAGACCGTGCGGTAATAGCGGCGGTGGCGCCTCTACCGCCCGCGCTGTCGCAGTGGCGGCCGCGCGACGGGCTATGCCCATGGCCCGGGGCGACGGAGCGGTGCACGATCCACCGAAGCTGATGCCGCTGCTGTTCTGCCACGAGCTTGTCCGCAGCCCGGCGGTCCACACCGCCAAGGTTCGGGCGATGCGGCGCATGGCGCCAGCCTACCGATGAACCGATCGTCCCAAGCCGGCCAGCCCTTCCGAGGATCCTCATGACTCGAGCCCTTCAGCTTACCCTCGCCCTTGTCCTCAGCCCGCTCGCGGGTCTTCCCGCGCGGGCCCAGAGCTACGGTGCCCTCGCCGCGCCGCCGCGCCTCGCGACCACCTGGGAGGCCGTCGAACAGCCGATGAGCGCCTTGCTGAACGGCGGCCACTGGATCGTCTCGGCCACGGGCCCAAGCTTCACCCTGGAACGCGGGGGCAAGTATGTCGTCTGTGAAGTTCGGCCCGCCGGCGGGATGCGCGGCGCGCCCGGCCCGACCTCGACCTGCTACCGTGTGAACTGAGGCGCCGTCCGTGGAGCAGCTTCGCGCGCGCTTCTTCGACCTCTGGGCCCGGACGGTCGGGCAGGCCGGCGACGCGGTCGACTCGGAGGCCGCGTGGCGGGCACTCGATTCCGGCTACGGTGCTGTCGGGCGCCACTATCACGGCTGGGGTCACGTGGCGGACCTGCTCACCGGACACGACGCGGTGCGGGACAAACCGGATTTCGCCGGGCTCGACCACGACGCGCTCGATCTGGCGATCGTCTTCCACGACGCCGTCTACGACACCGGCCGGTCCGACAACGAGGCGCGGAGCGCCGAGCTGCTGGTAGCGCAGGCCGGGCCGGCCGTCGGTGCGCCGTGCGTCCGGGATGCCGGAGCGATGATCCGCGCGACCGCCGCGCACGAGACCAGCGCCGACCCGGCAGCACGCCTGATGATCGACCTCGACCTCGCGGTGCTGGGAGCCGCGCCGCCGGTTTACGCGGCCTACGCCGCGGCGATCCGGCGGGAATACGCCGCCGTACCGGAGGCGATCTGGCGCCTCGGGCGCGCGGGGGTGCTCGACCGCTTCCTCGCCCGGCCGTGCCTCTATCAGACCCGCCTCTTCCTAGAGCGCCTGGAGGGGGCCGCTCGCATCAACCTCGCGGCGGAGGCCGACGCGCTGTGGGCCGGCCCCGGCGGAGTGGCGTGAACCGGATGCACCCGTGCCGTCGCGGCGCTCCAACGCGCCGTGACGAGCTTCATCTTCGCACGCATCGCCCGGCACGGAAGGTCCGGATCGGTCCCGGACCGTGGATTGTCTCCGCCAGACGGAACGATCATCCCGGCGCCGACCCGCAGCTGCCCCCGGATACCAGGGCCACGCGAACAGGCAGGAGGACCGATCGGATGCCGACGGGAACCCCGAACGCCGCCGCGCGAGAAACGCGCCACCAGGCCCGGCGACCGTCACATCGGGGCGGAGGCCGCCTCGCCGATGACGGTGGTGGCGTTCTTCGACCCCGAGGGCGGCACCGACACCGTCCAACCTCGAGTTTGCGGGAACCGAGCGGGCGCTCGGACGATCGCGCTCGGCGGGGCGCAGATCCGGGCTCACGTGAGGGACGTCGTGTCGGACGAGCCCGCCCCGGCCGACGCGCAAGGGGATGCACGAGGGGACACAGGAAGCGGGGCGGGGCCGAGCCGCCCTAGATGAACGCCCCGCCGCGCATCCCGGAGCGACCCTGAATGTTCCTGAACGCCGACGGCATCCGTGTGATGCTGCTCGTCATCAACATCGGTCTCGTCCTTATCGCGGGCGTCCTCGTTGCGCACATCGTCTGGGTTGTGCGCTTGGCGCGCTCCCCCGCGCTCGCGCGCCGGTCCGGCCCCATGCGCGCCGGGGTCGTGGCGGCGGCGCTGGTGACGCCGGTTATCGGCTTCTACGCGTCCGAGCTCCTGATGCTGCGGCGCGGGCATGGGAACGGCCGGTCGGCAGCGGCGATCCGTGTCCTCGCGGTGGTCGTGGGCCTGACCCTCGTGCTGGCCGCGATCGGCGCCGCGCTGGTCAAGTCGCGCTACGTGCCCGGGTCCCGGAACTGGCGGCACGCCGTACGGGGCTTCACCGGACAAGCGGGGTTCCTGCTTCTGGCGGAGGCGCTCCTCTTCATGGTCGTGCGGGTGCTCGTGGCGGAGCAGCGGGCCGCTCCCTGGATCGCCTTCGCCGCGACGGCAGCGATCCTCGTTTTCCTCGTCGGCTGAAGCGCGCGGATCGCTCTCTGGCTATCCCACGCTCGCTGGGAGTCGGGGTTCCCATCCGGAAACCGGATCCCGGGGCTGACGGATGGCCGCGCGAACGCTAACGATGCCGCGCGCTGCTGGAATGGACCGGGCGTGCCGGAAGGTTGGCACGGAGGGCAGGACCATCGGGGGCTACGACGAGCGCTGTGCGGCCGACGTGGCTGAAGGGCGCGCCCTGTCGCGGATGACCGAGCGTGGCTCGCCCGCGTCATGGCCGGCGCCCACCCGCACACAGCGGCACTACGTGCGGGCGGACCGGGAGGGCAAGATCCCGGTGGCCTTCACCGCCGGTACCGGCCGCAAAGGGGCCGCGCCTACCTGCTCCTGGTTGTACGACGAGCGCCATACCGCCGAACTCGACGACCTCGCGGGGATGGATTGATGACCCGATCCGGACGGAACGTGGCCGTGGCCGCCCTCCTCATTGCCGCATCCGCGGCGGGCGCGCAGGAGACATCGGAGAACTTGTGCCGGCAGGCACCGCGGCTCTCGGAGGGGGCTGCATCCGGCCCTGGGCGGATCGTCGGCGCGGGCCGCGTCCGCTTCGTGCGGGACGGGCTCGCCCGCAAGGGCTGCCCGGACGCCGACCCGGCCTGCGCGGCGCAGGGCTACCTTGTGCCGGGAGACCGCGTGGTCCTCGGCGAGCGGCGGAAGGCCTACGTCTGCGCGACTTTTCCGCAGATGAAGACCGGCCTGGACACGACGGGCTGGCTGCCGGAAGCCGTCGTCGCCCCCGAGCTGGCGCCGCCCGTGACACGCGAGGCCTGGCTCGGCGTCTGGAGGCGGGTCGAGGCCAGAATCGCGATCGAGGCGGGCGCGGAGCCCGGCACCGTCGCGATCGACGGCAGCGCCACCTGGGGCGCGGGCGACCCGGAGCGCGCGCAGCGTGGCTCCGTCCACCTCGGCGAGATCGGCGGCACGGTCGCGCCCGCGGATGGGGCCTTGAGCTTCGCCATGGGCGAGAAGGGCACGCTCCCGCTCGCGAAAGGGGGCGAGTTCGACTGCAAGGTCTGGATGCGACGGGTCGGCCCTTGGCTCGTGGCGGACGACAACCTCGCCTGCGGCGGGCTCAACGTCAGCTTCCGGGGCGTCTACCGGCGGGAGGGCACGTGATGGCGGGCACCGTCACTGCCCGCGCGCGCACCGGACTGGACCGCCTCGCCGCGCTGGCGCGGCGGCGATTCTCGCACGCGCTGATGTCCGATACCAAATGGCGCCGACTGTTCATCGCCTTGGAGGAGGCTGGAGTCGCGGTCCGCTGGGCGTCGGTGAAGTTCATCGATGTTGCGGACCCCAAGCCCATGACCCTGCCGACCGAACGGGCGCTGTACCCGCCGCGACCTTACGTCGACACGCTCGAATTCGGACCGATCGAACTCCGGGCGATTGAGTGGCTGGAGATGCCGGCCGTGGTCCTTCACCCGCGCGGGAGTGGCCTGCCCCCACGCGCGATCCCGCAGGATCTGGACGGCGCCGAGGCCGCGCTGGCCGCCCGCGGCCGCTTCCCCCTCGAACGGCGGCGCGAGGCCCTGCACGTGCTGGGATACCGCCGATGACCGTCCCACCCCCCGCCGTCGCTGCCCTCGCCCTGATCCTCGCGTCCACCGCTGCCCGCGCCGTCGAGGGCCTGCCACTGCCGAGCTGCGCCGAAGTTCAGGCCTCCAAGCTCGTGGGCGGCGCTCTCGCGGAGACGTTCGACGACTGCTACCCGCGAGACCTCGCCGACCCCCGCAAAGTCGAGCGCATCGCCCTGGATGCGGACGCGGTGGCCAACGTGGCCGGTTACCTCGCCTGCGTCGCGGGGCTCACGGACGGCGACGTGAACGTGGCTGACCAGGGCATTGCCCTCTTCGCCAGCCGGCGGCACGGCCGCGCCGCGTTCGCCGCCCTCGACGCCATCTCGCGCAGCGGCGCCCCCTGGGCGGCGGGCGCGCGGGCCTTCGCCCGGCAGATGCGGGCCTACCGCAAGGGGCCTGGATGACGCCGGACCTCACCACGCTGCGCTTCGCAGCGACGCCTCCGCATCCGGCGCGCTGATCGTGCCGGTGTGGCTCGTCATCCCTCTCCTGCCCGTCATGTTTCTCACCCCGGCGCTCGCGCTCGTCCAGGCTTCGCAGCGACGGTCGCACGCGCGATGAACGGCCCTGGAGATCCAATCATGCGACGCCGCTCCCTCCTCGCCCTTCTTTCGGCCCCGCTCGCCCTCTGGGCCCCGTCGGGCCGGGCCGACACGCTGCAGGGTCCGGAGCGGCGTGTCCTCCTCGACGCTGCGCGCGGCCCGGCGGAGGCGGCGCTTCGCCAGCCGCTCCGCTTCTTCGTCACCGCGCTGAACCGCGAGGGCGTCTGGGCCTTTCTCCTCGCTACGATGCAGCGGCCGGACGGGGGGCGCCCGCGCCGGGCGATGCGGGACGACCTGACCTCGGATTCCTACGTCGCGCTCCTGCGCCGGGAGGGGTCCGGCTGGCGCATCGTCGATTTCGCCGTCGGTCCGACCGACGTCGCTTGGCAGGGCTGGGACCGGCAGCACGGCGCGCCGGCCTCCGTCTTCGTCATCCCGGAGGGTCGATGACGCGGCCGCAACCGCTCATGCTCGCAGACCGGCGCTCCCGGCGGAGCCCGAGACGCCCGCCGTGCCGCCGCACGCCGTGAACCGGGACGAGGTTGAGGGGGCTACTTCCGCTCCAACCCCGGCTTCGGGGTCGGCGGCATGCGGTAGCGCGCAGCGGGAAGGTCGACGCGGCCGTCGTGCGACAGCGCCTGACGCGGGGCGCCGGACCCGGAGGCGGGCCGCTCGCCGGCGCCCCGCCGGGGCATCAGACCGGATGCCCGGACGAGCCCGCATGCATCGCCCCGAGCACGGCTAGGGCGCCGAGCAGCACCATCATCACGGAATAGTACTGCATTGGGATCCAGGATAGGGTGTGGCGCCCGCGCAGGACCACGATCTGCCCGATGCGCGGATCGAGGAGTTCGCGGCCTGGTCGGTTGTTGAGCCGGGTGCCGAGCCACCAGTTGAAGCCCGCTGCGGCGACCCAGACGAGGACGACCCCAGTGGGCGTCGGGATACCCGAATGCGCGAGCGCGGGGTCGAGAAGCACGCTGCCGAACAGGCCGGCGGCCGCGATCAGCGCCGAGAGCATGCCCCAGCCGGACCAGATGATCATTCGTCGTTTCTCCTTGCGTGGGTGAAACGGTTCGCTGGCGCCGACCGCGCGCCGTCGCCCGAGAGTGCCATGGACGCGCAGACGCGTTTTCGCCGCCGCGGGCGGCCGGTCGAGAGGGCGCGCGGCCTCACCGCGCCGCCGACCATGCCGGCCGGCGCGCGCTCGCCAGCAGCGCGCGGGCGGATTTATGGCGCACCGGGCCGGTCTCGCAGGTCTTGCAGATCGCCCCGAGATAGCGCCCGCCGATCACCGTCTCCGCGAACAGGCCCGACTTGAGCCGCGGCGCCGCCTCGGTCTCGACAGCGATCCAGTCGCGCGGACCGAAGCGCTCGGGCGCGATCGGGCGGCGGATCGAGGCACCCGGACTCGTGCTCTTCAGGACGGCGCGCAGGCGGAAGTAGCGGGAGAGCGGCGCGGCGTGGAGCCCGGCGAGGCGGGCCGCGTCGTCCGCCCCCTCGACCGGGCCGGTGCGCAGGCGCAAGGTGCAGGTCTCCTGGGTCCGGGCGCATGCCGGGGTCTGGCAGACGACGCGCACCACGCGCCGGCCGGTGGCGTCGCCGGGGTCGTCGTCGGCTTCTTCCAGAACCCAGCCCGCCGGGAGGTCGAGCACAAAGCCCTGATCGAGGCGCAGCACCGTCGGGCCCGGGAGAGCGTCCTCCGGCGTCGCGACGGCGCCGGGGGCGGGGTCGGCGGTGGTCTCGGGGGCATCCTCGGCGCGCGCCGGGGCGACGGCGAGCAGGCAGGCCAGGAGGAGGGCCGCGCGGCCGCGGCGAAGGGCGTCGTTCATCGGGCTCGGGTCTCCATCGGAAGGTGGCGTTCGGCGAGGGCCTCGAACCGGGTGCGCGCCTCCGGCTTGAAGATCCGCAGCGGCACCGGCAGCACGTCGTTCCAGCGCATCGACAGGATCACGAGGTCGCCGACCCGCTCGTATCCGTGGAAGAGGTTCCAGCCGAGACGGGCATGGGCACCGTCCTGCGCCGTGACGATGCCGGCCCCGTCGATCACGATCCGGGCCTCCCCCGCGGGGGCCTCCGCGTCGAGGTCGTGGGCTGCGGCCCCGGCGAACCAGCGGCGCGCGCGGGGATGGACCGCGAGGACCAGGCCGATCACCGCCGCGACGATGGCGGAAGGCTTCCAGAAATCGGTGGCGACCATCTCGGCGAAGAGCGGTAGCGTGTCGGCCAGGGGCACCCGGTAGGGGTCGATCGCCCAGAGCATCGCCAGCAGAGCAGGGTAGAGCAGGCTCAGGCCCACGAACCACGCGGCGGTGGCGATGAGCCGGGCGCGGCGGGCGAGAGGATTCTCCAGCGCACGCAGGATGATCGGCACCCGTTCCTCCACCGTCAGGCGCATCGTGGCGCGCACCGCCTCGGGTCCGGTGACCGGTTCGGCCGGCGGCGGCGCGGGGGCGGGACGGCCGGCGCAGGCGTGCACCCAGCTCCGGATGTCCGCGACGACCTCCGCGCCCAGTTGCGCCTTGGGCAGGACGATCGGGACGTCGCCGATCTCGACCATGAGGAACAGGTGATCCCGGTCCTCCGCCAATCCGCGGATGCGCGGCCAGGGCACGAAGCTCGCGAGATCCGGTGCGGTCTGGGTCAGTCCGGCCCCGTCGAGCCGGTAGCGCATCGGCACCGGGCCTGGGTCGCGGCCGTCCTCGCTCGGCGGGCCCATCAGGGTCCGCATCCGGCGCCGGGCGAGCCGGGGGTGGAGCGCGTGGTGGGTAAGCAAGGCGAGCGTGATCACGCCGAGGCCGGCGGCGAGCGGTAGCGGATCGAAGCTCGGCAGGTCGCGCCAGAACGCCGACAGGCTTCGCCGCCCACCCGCCGTGGCCCAGGCGGAGACCATGCCGAGCAGGGCCAGGAACCACAGCGTCGGCAGGCCGACGGTGAGGATGCGCCGCCGCTGCGCGGCCACAATCGGTGCCTGCACCTGCAGGTTGAGCGGCGTGTCCGTCAATCGCATCGACGCGCTGCTGGTCGGTAGCCCCGACGCCGTGCGCGTGCCCTTGGTCGGGCAGGCCCTGTGCGCGGGTTTCCCGAGCCCGGCCGACGACTTCCTGGAGGGGGCGCTGGAACTGCCGCGCTGGCTGGTGCCGAACCCGCCGGCGACCTTTCTGATGCAGGTGCGCGGCGAGAGCATGATCGGCGCCGGCATCCACGACCGCGATCTCGCCTGCGTCGACCGCAGCCTCGCGGCCTATGATGGTGCCGTCGTCGTGGCGGTTGTCGACGGCCAGCTCTCGTGCAAGCGCTATCGGATCGAGGGCAACCGGGCCCACCTCGCCTTCGATAGCCCCATCCTACCCGCCTTCGCCATCGACGAGTTCGGTGAGGTCGAGATCTGGGGCACGCTGCGCTTCTCGATCCGCTGGCACGTCGCCCGCGGGCGGCTGTCGTGAGCGGTCTAGCTACGCGCCGGCGCGATCGGATCGGTGGTGGCCGGGCCTACGCGCTGATCGACGGCAACAGCTTCTACTGCTCCTGCGAACGGGTGTTCGACCCGAAGCTCGCCGCCGTGCCGGTGATCGTGCTGTCCAACAACGACGGCTGCGCCATCGCCCGCACCAGCGAGGCCAAGGTGCTCGGCATCCGCATGGGCGAGCCGTACTTCAAGATCCGCGACCTGTGCCGCAGCCACGGCGTGCGCGTGTTCTCGTCGAACTACACACTCTACGGCGACATGAGCGCCCGGACCAACGCGGTGTTCCGGCAGTTCAGCCCGCGGGTCGAGGTCTACTCGATCGACGAGTCGTTCCTCGATCTCTCGGACGTGGCTGCGGCGTTGCGGGTCGAACTCGCGTTGGATCTGCGCGCCACAGTGCGGGCCTGGACCGGCATCCCGACCTGCGTCGGCATTGGCCCGACGAAGACGCTGGCCAAGCTCGCAAACCACATCGCCAAGAGCCTGCCGGACCTCTCCGGCGTGTGCGACCTAACCGAACCGTCGGCTTACGATCACTGGCTGTGCCGGGTAGCCGCGGCCGAGGTGTGGGGCATCGGTCGGGCCTCACTGGCCAAGTTGGAGGCGATGGGCGTGGAGAGCGTCGCCGATCTGCGCGACCTCGACCCCCGGCCGGTGCGCAAGGGCCTGACGGTGGTGGGCGAACGCATCATCCACGAGCTACGGGGCACGGCCTGCCTGCCGCTGGAACTCGTCCCGGCGCGGCGCAAGGGCTGCGCGGTGACACGCTCGTTCAGCACCCGGATCACCGACCGGGCGACGCTGGAGGAGGCGGTGGCGGCGCACGCCACGCGGCTCGGCGAGAAGCTGCGGCGCGAGGGGCTGGCCACCGACCACGTCACGGTCTTCTATCACACCAGCGACCACGACCGTGACGACCCGCAGCGGTCGGTGTCTGCCACCGTCACCCTGCCCGAGCACACGTCGGACACGCTGGCGCTGATCAAGGCGGCGCGGCTCGGCGTCGCCAAGACATGGCGGGACGCGAGCCCCAACCGACCGTCGTGGCGCTACAGCAAGGCCGGCATCCTCACCAACGACCTCGTGCCGCTGTCTCATAGCCCGCGGGCGCTGATCGGCCGGCTCGACCGGGAGCGGTCGGATCCGCTGATGGCGGCGGTGGACGCCTGCAACGCCCGCTGGGGCCGCGGCACGGTGGTGCCGGCGCGCGCCGGGCTGGTCGGCCGACGCGACTGGAGCACCAAGTTCGAGATGCGTACCCCGCGCTACACGACGCAGGTGAGCGAACTGCCGGTTGCAATGGCGTGACCTAGATGCACCTGCGACACGGGAGACCCATCATGACCGACGACCCTCGCCAAGCCGGGCCGCGACCGCCATTCCCCGGCGATCAGCAGCAACCACGGCCAGGTCTCACGTCGAAGATGACGCCCCGGCCCGATCACGGCGAGGACAGCTACGTCGGCAAGGGGCTTCTTGCCGGGCAAGCTGCGCTGATCACCGGCGGGGACTCCGGCATCGGTCGCGCGGTGGCCATCGCCTACGCGCGCGAGGGCGCTGATGTGGCGATCTCCTACCTGGAGGCCGAGCAGCCGGACGCTGAGGATACCGCCGGGTGGGTAGAGAAGGCCGGTCGCAGATGCCTGCTCCTGCCCGGGGACATCCGCGACGAAGCCCACTGCCGCGCTCTGGTCGCGAGGACCGTGGAGGCGTTCGGCCGTCTCGACGTGCTGGTCAACAACGCCGCCGCGCAGGTTGTGAACCAGGGTCTGGACGACCTGACGGCGACCGACATCGAGGGTTCGTTCCGCGCCAACGTGTTCGCCATGTACTACCTGGCCCAGGCTGCGGTGCCGCACATGAAGCCGGGCGGGGCGATCGTGAACTCCACCAGCGTGCAGGCCAAGGTGGCGGGCGCGAACATGCTGATCTACGCCGCCACCAAGGGTGCGATCGCCAGCCTGACGATCGGCCTGTCGAACCTGCTGGCGCCGCAGGGCATCCGGGTGAACTGCGTCGCGCCGGGGCCGGTCTGGACGCCGATCCAGCCGATCGTGAAGAGCCCGGAGCAGATGGAGAGCCTCGGCGCCAACACGCCGCTCGGCCGGGCGGGGCAGCCGGCCGAACTGGCCCCGGCCTATGTTTTGCTGGCCTCGCGGGAAGGCAGCTTCATGTCGGGGGGGCTGGTGCCGGTCACGGGCGGCATGCCGATGTTGTAGCGGGCTCATAGTACAATGGGGGCACGCCGATGTTCCCGACGAAATGGGGGAATAGGCTGCGCGCCTGTCAATTCATGATGTCGTAGCGATTATGCACCTATGTGCTTTTGGATCGAGCCCGAAATGCTAACCAGCCCCCGGAACGCAACGTCGATAGCCTTGGACGACCGTCTTCATTGCATGAAAGCTGATCAACTGACATATCAGATTGTCGGAAACGAATCGATCTCCACCGGAGTCTAGTATCGTCCGCAACTGCCCCTTGATAAGGCCGTCATCGCAGAGCGCGACAAACAGCTTCGGTCACCGTCTCGCAACCGGCGCTCCCGCCCTGGTCGTACGGGACCGCGGCGCCCCCGGCCAGGACCGCGTCCACCGCCGCTTCGACGCGTGCCGCAGCCTCGCCCAGGGCCGGATCGGCGTGGCGCTCGCCCAGCCAGCGCAGCATCAGCGCGCCGCTCAGGATTGTCGCCAGCGGGCTCGCCACGCCCTGGCCGGCGATGTCCGGCGCCGAGCCGTGCGCACCCTGGAACAGGCCGTGGCCGTCGCCGATCTCGCCCGACGGTGCGATGCCCATGCCGCCCACGGTGGCCGCGCCGAGGTCGGAGATCACGTCGCCGAACATGTTCTCGGCGACGATCACGTCGTAGAAGTCCGGGCGTTTCAGCAGATGCACGGTGATCGCGTCGGCGTAGGCGTAGTCGATCGCGACGTCCGGATAATCGGCCGCCACCTCGGTGCAGACCGCGCGGAAGAAGGCGTAGCTGCGCAGGATGTTGGCCTTGTCGCAGACCGTGACGCGGCGCCGCCCGTCGCGGGGGGCGCCGGTGCGCTTGCGGGCGAGGTCGAAGGCGAAGCGGGCGACGCGCTCGGTGCCCTTGCGCGTCACCACCAGCGTGTCCGAGGCGAACTCCCCGCGCAGCAGCACGCCCGCCCCGCGGCTGGCGTAGAGCCCCTCGGTGTTCTCCCGGACGATCACGTAGTCGATGCCGCCGGGTTCGACCCCGGCCAGCGGCGAGCGCACGCCGGGCAGGAGCTGGATGGGGCGTACGTTCGCGTAGAGATCGAGCCAGAAGCGCAGGCGCAGGTGCAGGTCGTTGCCGACCTCGGTGCCGTCCGGGTAGGTGACCTCCGGCAGGCCGGCCGCGCCATGCAGGATCGCGTGCATGTCGCGGCAGGCAGCGAAGGTGTCGTCGGGCAGCACCGCGCCCGACCGCGTGTAATGCGCGGCCCCGCCGGGCCGCATCGCGAATTCCAGCGCCTCGCGGCCGCAGGCCTCCGTGAGGACGCGAATGGCCGCCCGGGTCACCTCCGGGCCGATGCCGTCCCCCGCGATCGTCGCGATCTCGTAGCGTGCCATGCAGGATCCTCCCGCCCGGATGCCGGATCAGTTTCCGTCGAGCCCTGCGGCCTCCGGGAAATACGCATCCTTCCAGTCGGCCGGCATGCTCTTGATGCGGCCGATCTCGTGCATGAACTTCGCGTACTTCATGACGCCGTGCGGGGCCATGGTGTAGGCGACCAGGGGATCCTCCAGGATCGCCACGATCTCGGCGGTGTCCGTCTTGTCCCCGGTCATCCGCTTGTAGGTCTCCGCCGCGCCGCGCTTGTCGGAGCCGATATAGGCCATGGCCTGACCGATCGCCCGGTAGAGCGCCGCGTGGGTCTTCGGGTTCTCGTGGTGGAAGCGTGTGGTCGTCCACAGCGTGATGAACGTCGCCGGTCCGCCCAGCACGTCGTAGCTCGTGAACAGCACGCGCGCCCCGGGGATCTTGCGCTCCTCCTGCTGGAACGGCGGCGCCGAGATGTGGCCGACGATGCCCATGGACCCGCTCTTCAGCGCGAGGACGGAATCCGGATGCGGCAGCGACACCGTCATGGGGTCGAGCTTGTCGAACTGCGCGGCCCCGTAACGCTGCGCGGCCGCCATGGCCAGCACCAGCGCCTGGGTCGAGACTTTGATCGAGGTGACCGCGATCTTGTCCTGCGGCGTGAAGTCGTCGAGGGACTTGATCCCGGGTTTGGTGACGATGAAGTCGAACGGCATCTGGCTGATCGCCGCGACCCCCTTCACCGCATTGCTCGCGCCCTTCGTCCGGGCCCACAGCGTCAGCAGGCCCGGGATCCCGCCGGCCGAGAAATCGACCGAGCCGGACAGCAGGGCGTCGTTCACCGACGAGGTTCCCCCGAGCTTCGCCCAGGGGACCGTGACGGGCGGCAGGCCGGCGGCCTCGACCGCTTTCTCGACGAGCTTCTGGTCCTCCATGATCATCAGCGGCAGGTAGCCGAGGCCGAACTGCTGGGCGACGCGGATCGTCGCCGTCTCCGCCGACGCCGCCGAGGCGAAGGCGAGGATGCCCGCCAGCGCGAGGGCGCAGTGCTGCCGCAACCGTCTCATCATCCGATCCCCCCGATGGTCCTTGAAAGTCGCGGCCGTGGACGCCTTCATTCCAGGGCGCAGCCGTTGCGGCGCAGCGCCTCGTCCACCCACGCACGATCGAGCAGACCCGCGTCGATCGCGGCCAGAAGATCCCGCTCCCGTTGGGCCAGGGCCCGCGCCGCCGCGGCGACCGCGACGGCCGACGCGCAGGGCACAACCACGATGCCGTCCCGGTCGCCGACGATGAGATCGCCCGGATGAACGGTCACGTCGCCGAGCGTCACCGGCGCGTTGATCGTGCCCGGACCCTGCCGGGTCGGTCCGCGCGCGCTGACGCCGCGGGCGAAGATCGGGAGGTCGGAGGTCTCGACGACGTCCAGGTCGCGGATCGCGCCGTCCACCACGAAGCCCGCCACGCCCCGGGCCGCCGCGTGCCGGCTGACGATCTCGCCGACGAGCGCCCGCTCCAGACAGCCCCCGGCCGCCACCACGACCACGTCGCCGGGCCGGGCGAGATCGACCGCCTTCTGCACCATCAGATTGTCACCGGCGGCCGTCCGGACCGTAATCGCCGGACCGCACAGCGCGCCCGACCGGTGCATGGGCCGGATCGCGACTGGAACCGTGCAGGGGAACCCGGCCGCATCGGAGATGTGGCTCGTTGCGAGTCCACGAAGGCCATTGAGGAGGGCCGCCTCTGGCGGCGGTGGCGCGGGGTGGATCCGGATTGCGTCCGACGAACAGCGCATCACAGGATCCGCGTGCTGAACTTGGTCATCGCCCGCTCGGACAGCGTCAGCCCGAGGCCGGGCTGCTCCTTCAGCGTCAGCATCCCGTCCCGCAGCGTCGGCGGGTCCTCGAACAATTCCGCCTGCAAGGGATCGCGCTCGGGATCGGTGAAGGATTCGACGATGTAGCCGGACGGGCTGCCGGCCACGATGTGGGCGTGGATGAAGCAGTCGTGGTGGGGCGCGACCTTGACGTGGTTTAGGTCGCACAGGGCGGCGAGCTTCCGGCCTTCCGTGAAGCCGCCCATCATCGTGCAGTCGAACTGCAGGATCTGGATCGCCTGCTCCTCCAGCATGGCGCGGCAGCCGTAGCTCGTGGTCTCGCTCTCGCCGCCCGAGAGCGGGATGCGCGTCTTCATCGCCAGCAGCTTGAGGCCGCGCCGGTCGTCCTCCCAGGTCAGCGGCTCCTCGAGCCAGAGCGGGTCCAGCGGCTCGATCAATCGGGCCCCCTCGATCGCGGTGTCGAGATCCCAGGCCCGGTTCACGTCGACCATCAGAGACCGGTCCGGGCCGATCACCTCGCGCATCAGCGCAAGCCGCTCGACGTCCTCGGCCAGCGGCGCCCCGCCGAACTTCGCCTTGAATCCGGTGTGGCCCTGAGCCTTGAGCATTTCCATCTCGTCGCGCAGTTCGGCCAGATCCTTGCCCTCGCGGTAGTACGCGCAGGTGACATAGGCCGGCACCTGGCTGCGGTAACCGCCGAATAAGCGGTAGAGGGGCAGCCCCGCGGCCTTGCCGACGATGTCCCAGCAGGCGATGTCGACGGCGGCTGAGATCCGGATCAGCGCCTCGCGCGACCAGCCCCGCTCGCTGGCGACGCGCTTCGAGGTCAAGCCGAATAGCTTGGCGTACAGCCGCTCGGGCGCGAGCGGGTCCTCGCCGACGACGAGTTCGCCGAGGCCGGCCTGGAAAGCGCGGACGGCGAAGTCGATGGGCGTGTAGCTGGTGGCCAACCCGAAGCCGTCGATCCCCTCGTCGGTCCAGAGCTGTACCAGTATCTCGTTGGCGGTAGGGACGATGAAGTGGCTCGTCCAGTGCGGACGCTCCTGCGTGGGCGCGCGCAAAGCGTACACCTCGATGCGGGTGATCTTCATCGCGTCCTCCCCGGGGCACTCTGCGGCGTCACCTGCGGGTGCTTCGGGGGCGCCTTGCCTGAAGCGTAGCACGCGTCCAGCCAGAACCAGAACGGTGTTGTCGGATCAGACCTTGCGCAGGCCGTAGACGTTGAAGTTCGCCTCGGACACGCGCTGGATCTCGACCATCAGCGCCGCGTCGCTCTTGGCCCGTGCCGGCAGCTTGCTGGGATCGGCACGCCGCGCGGCATGGGTATGATAAGTCAACGGAGCGATCGGCAGCAGGCCAGTGTCGCGAATCAGGGGGGATACCTGAGTTCTCTTGCAGTGAGCTTCCACAACTGCTGATCGCTTGTCGAAACAGCGACGGCTCCGTGGCCCAATGCCCCTACGACGCCTGCACGATTGCAGACGAAGCCCGACGCGACGACGGGCGGCATGCCTTTCCGGCAGTTCGCTGGGATGTGGGGGAGCATTGGTGCTGGCATGAGTTGGACGAGATTCGGCTCGCTCTGCTGGATAGCGGTGAGACTTCGCGGCAGGGTCGACCGGTCCGTGACGAATACTTTCTGCACCGACAGCAACCCGGAGCGCCGGGCGCGCTGGATCGTGGCCACGCGCGTCGAAACGATCCCCTTCGCCCCTGCATCGGCCAAGTAATCGACCCCGCCACGTTCCTGGGAGAGACCGTCGCAACTGTCGATGTTGACGACCGCATACTTGTCGGCCTCGGCGAGCGCCGCCAGCACCGGCTGCAGACGACGCAGCTAGATGTTGGCGACGATCGCGATACCCGCAGCGCTCTTCAGGAAAGCGCCTAGCTGCTCCGCCCCATAAAGCGTGGCGATGATAGGGCTGTGCGCCAGGCGCTTGGCGAGCGACGTGTCCATCCCTCAGAGTCCGTCCGGGATCATATTGTTGTTTAGCGGCATCTTGTGCTGAGATGCGGCCTCTTTTTGGAGGCGGCTGATGTGGACACAGGAGAACCGTGGCCGGTACGATCGAAGTGGCCTGCGCTATCCCAGCGACCTGACGGATGCGGAGTGGGCGCTGGTCGCACCGCTGATCCCGCCGGCCAAGCGGGGCGGCAACAAGCGCACGGTCGATCTGCGAGCGGTGGT
>NZ_JAUYZI010000008.1 GCF_030700245.1 Methylobacterium amylolyticum | reverse complement strand
CACGGATGCCGGCGCCCGCATCGGCTTCCAGAACTTCGCCGGCCGCCGCGACGACTTCAAGACCGGCTGGACCGTCGGCGGCGGCGTCGAGTACGCCCTGCCCACCGACTCCTTCCTGAACTTCTTCAAGTCGTCGGCCGTCACCGTGAAGGTCGAAGGCCTGTACGTCAGCCTCGACCGCAACCGCACCGGCCTGCCGCTGGTCGGCGCCGCCGCCTCCAACGTCGGCTTCCTGCCGGTCTACTCGCTGGCCGGTGCCGGCCGGAACACCAACGACTTCGCCGTCGTCCGCGCCGGCCTGAACTACAAGTTCGGCTCGTACTGAGCCGCGCTTCGGATCCCGGGCTCGATCCCGGGATCCTTATAGAACCGACGGGTTTCGAAACCGAGAAAGCCCGGCCTCGCGGCCGGGCTTTCTTCATTTCGCCGCCGAGGCGGACCGCGCGGCGATCTCGATGCGTCAGGAGCATCGTCCCGAAAGGGGGTCACCGGCTTTCGGAAAAGGCGATGCAAAGCAGAGCGCTCGCGCGGGGAACGGCAGCCCGGTCGCGTCGGCGGGCCACCGTCCTCGGAGGTCGGGTCAGGCGCTCGCCGTCTGGGCGCTGATCCAGCGGGACAGGTCGCCCTTCGGCGCCGCGCCGACCTTCTGATCCACCCGCTCGCCGTTCTTGAACAGCAGCAGGGTCGGGATCGAGCGGATGCCGTACTGCGAGGCGATGCCCGGGTTCTCGTCCACGTTCACCTTGGCGATCTTGACCTTGCCCTGGAGGTCGGAGGCGATCTCCTCCAGCGCCGGTCCGATCTGGCGACAGGGGCCGCACCACTCCGCCCAGAAATCCACGACCACGGGCTCGGCGGACTTGAGAACGTCCTGCTCGAAGCTCGCGTCGGTCACCTTCACCGTCGCCATCGCAACACCTTTCGGAAGTCGCCGGCCGGGAGGGTCCCGGCCGGCAGCGGGCCTCTGAACGCCCGGTCGCGTCAGAATTGGAGACGCGTCGGGGCCCGGTCAAGAAGTCGCGCCGCGGCCGCATGACGGTGCCGTGCGCCGCTCATGACGGTGCGCTTCCCGTCCCCGTCCTCAGGCCGCCACCCCGGCCCGAGCCAGCGCCGCGTCGATCTCCCCCGCGTCCAGGACACGGACCACCGGGCCCGAGGTCCAGACCAGCATCGGCAGGATCCGCCGACCCGGGTAGATCCGCGCCAGCAGCCGCGCGTAGAGCGCGATCTGCGCCGCTTCGGCTTCCGGCAGGGGGGCACCCTCGGCGGGCGGTCGCCCGGTCTTGAAGTCGGCGAGCCGGACCGTGCGGTCGTCGACCGCGAGCCGGTCGATGCGGCCGTGGACCGGGCGCGCGATCCCGCCGACCGTGACCCGCCCCGAGAGCTGCACCTCGGCGCGGGCGCCATCCGCGAAGAGCGGCGCCAGCTCCGGTTCTCGGATCAGCCCGAGCACCGCCCGCAGGATCCCGTTGAGGGCCGGCCGCGGCAGGCCGGGGGCCCGCGCCCGCAGGTAGGCGAGGCCCGCCGCCTCGCGCCGGGCCGGCTCGACCCGGGGCAGGTGCTGCAGCAGGGCGTGGACGAGGACGCCGCGCCGCCGCGCCGCGGCGTCCGCGAGGCGCGGCGGCGGCACGCGAATCCCGTCCGCCGCCTGGAGCAGGCCGGAGGGGCCGAGCGGCACGGCCGCCTCGGGCTCCGGCGGCGCGGGCGCGCGCAGCCACGCGGGCTCCACCCCCGGCGACGGGCGGGGGCGCGCCGTCTCCGGGCGTGTCGGGATCTCCGCCCCGTCCCGCCAGAGGATCGCCGGCCCGTGCGGGGTCTCCACCGCCTCGCCGGTGCCCAGAGCGGCCTCGAGCCCGGCGCGGATCATCCGGCACCACGCGGCCTCGCTCTCGCGCTCGTGGCCGCGGAACGGCGCGACCACGAGGCGGTCGGCGGCCCGGGTCATCGCCACGTACAGCAGGCGGTTGTGCTCCTGGCGGGCGCGGGCGAGCAGCCCGGCCCGGGCGAGGCCGGTGGCCGCGCAATCCTGCGTCCGCCCGCTGGTCCAGACCGGCGGCAGCGGCTCGGCCTCCGGCGCCAGCGGCAGCAGCGGCGGATCGTTGCGCCCGAGCGGCTCGCAGCCGTCGAGGAGCACCACCACCGGCGCTTCGAGGCCCTTGGCCCCGTGGACGGTCATCACCCGCACCTCGTCGCGGCCCGCTTCGAGGTCGCGGCGCACGGTGTGGCCGGCCTCCGCGCCGAGGTAGCGGCTGAGGAAGCCGCCGAGCGACGGGGCGTCCTCGCCGGCCTCGGCCTGCGCGGCGGCGGCGAGGAACACATCGATGGCGTCGCCGGCCTCGCCGCCGAGCCGGGCGACCAGCCGCGCCCGGCCGCCGCCGGGGCCGAGCAGCCGCGCGTAGAAGCCGAACGGCCCCTGCGCGCCGGCGAGCGCGATCCAGCCGCGCAGGGCCTCGCGCCCGCGCAGCGCCGCCCCATCGCCGGCCTCGGCGTGGCGATGCAGGGCATCCTCCAGGGTCTCGGCGAGGTCGCGGCGAGCGGCGATGCGGGTGAGGTCGTCGTCGCTCAGCCCGACCAGCGGCGTCTTGAGGGCGGTGGCGAGCGTCAGGTCATCGGCCGGCAAGAGCCCCGCCCGGCCGACCGCGACGAGGTCGGCGACCGCGATATGGGCCGAGACCTCCAGGCGGTCCTGGCCCGCCACCGGCACGCCGAAGCCCTTCAGCGCCCGGATCACCTCCTCGAAGGCCGGCCCCCGCTTGCGCACGAGGATCAGCACGTCGCCGGGGCGCCAGACCCGGCCGGTGGCGTCGCCCCGGGTCGTCCAGGCGCGCACCGCCCCCGCCACCCGCCGGGCGGTGCGGATCGCCGGGGCGCTCGCCTCGGGAGCGTCGACCGGCGCGGTCCAGGCCTCGGGCTCGGGGGCGGGCTCCGGCTCGGCGATGTCCCACAGCTCGACCGCGCCGGGCGCCTCCGGCCGGGCGCTGGCGTGGACGGTGGCGCGCACCGCGTCCTCGAAGCTCAGGCCGTCGTTGTGCGCGTCCAGCGCGAACACCGCGTCCACCGCCCGCAGCACCAGGGAGGTCGAGCGGAAGGAGAGGGTGAGCGGCACGTCGGCGAAGGCGAGGCCGGCGGCGCGCGACTCGGCGATCCACGCGGCCCGGGTCAGGGCGAACTCGCGCGGCTCGGCCCCCTGGAAGCCGTAGATCGACTGCTTCGGGTCGCCCACCGCGAAGCGGGTGCGGTTGCCGTCCCGCGCGCCTTCGCCGGCGGCGAATTCCTGGGTGATCGCCCGCAGGATCGCCCACTGCTCGGGGTTGGTGTCCTGCGCCTCGTCGACCAGCACATGGTCGATGCCGCGGTCGAGCTTGTACAGCACCCAGCCCGCGCCCACCCGCGACAGCAGGTCGAGGGCCTTGCGGATCAGGTCGTCGAAATCGAGCGCCCCGAGGCGCGCCTTCTGCGCCTCGACCCGGCGGTGGATCTCGGCGGCGACGCGGAAAAGGGCTTGGGTCCGGGCATGCGCCCGGGCGGCGCGCAGTCGGTCGACCAGGGGCACCAGCCGGTCGCGCTCGGCGATCAGCCCCTCGCGGACGCCCTCCGGCACGGCCTTGGTGCCGAGGCTGCGATCGGCCTTCGGCTTGTCCTCGGCGGTGAAGAACACGCCCCGGTAGAGGTCGAGGGCATCCCCCGTGCCGTGCGCCGCCCAGGCCGCCTCCAGGCCCTCGGCCAGGGCCTCGTCGGTGGCCTTGCCCGTCCGCAGCGCCGCGACCAGCGCCGGCCGGTCCTCCGGGACGCCGCCCGGACCGCCGTCGAGGATCGCCGCCTCGATCGTCTCGGCGGTCTCCCCCGCCGCGAGGCCGAGCGCCCCGTGCAGCCGCGCGAAGGCCGTCTCCAGACCCGCGGGGTCGCCGATCAGCGGGCGGGCGCGCATCGCCGCGCGGATCGCCGCGCGCAGGGGGTCGCCGGTCGCCTCGGGGGTCACCTGCGCCAGCGCCTGCGCGAGCGGCGTGTCGCCCTCCACCGCGTCCGCCAGCACGTTGGCGGTCTCGATCTCGAAGATCTCCCGGGCCTGCGTCTCGTCGAGCACCACGAACCGGGCCGGCACGTTCGCCTCGAACGGGAACATGTGCAGCAGCCGCTCGCACAGGGCATGCAGGGTCTCGATCTTCAGACCCCCCGGGGTCTCCACCGCGCGGGCGAACAGGCGGCGGGCCGTGCGCAGGCGTTCGTGGCCCGCGCGAACGCCCGTGAGCTCCATGAGCTCGTCGGCGAGCGCCGCGTCGTCGAGCGTCACCCAGCGCCCCAGCCGCTGGAACACGCGGTTCGCCATGTTGGCCGCCGCCGCCTTGGTGAAGGTCAGGCAGAGGATCCGCCCCGGCGGCGCGCCGTCGAGCAGCAGCCGCACCACCCGGTCGGTGAGCACCTTGGTCTTGCCGGCCCCCGCATTGGCCGAGACCCAGGCCGAGGCGCACGGGTCCGCGGCGCGCCGCTGGTTCTCCTGCGTCAGCGCGTCGACGACGAATGTTTTTGGGATCTCGACGGTTACGGCGCTCAACGGATCGTCCCGGTTGCGGCAGGCCCCGTCTTACCGCAGTTCGGCGGGGAGCGCCCGGCCAAGGTGCCGCGCCCGGTCAAGGGCGGGATTGCCCCGGGCGCGCGTCCGCCGCATGGAGGGAGACGCGTCCCGAGATCCGAAGAAGCCGTGACCCAGCCGAGACCCGAGCCGGCCCGCCCGCCGATCCGCTTCCGCGGCCGCTCCTTCATGGCGACCGTGCTCGCGCCGGTCCCGCCGGTGGCCGAGTGGCTCGGCGACCTCGACGCCCTGGGCCGGCGGGCGCCGGCGTTCTTCTCCGGCCGCCCGGTGATCCTCGACCTCACCGGGCTCAGCGTGACGCGCGAGGATCTCGACGGCCTGCTCGCCGAGCTCGCCGCCCGCGCCATCACCGTCCTCGGGATCGAGGGCGCGCCGCCCGCGATCCTCGCCCCCGGCCTGCCGCCGGCCCTGTCCGGCGGGCGCCCGGCGGGGGAGATCGCGACCCCCGGCGAGGCGGAGCCCGAGCCGCTGCCCAAGGAGGCGCCGACCCGCTCGCTGATCCTCGACGCGCCGGTGCGCTCGGGCCAGACGATCCTGCACCTCGAAGGCGACGTGACCGTGCTCGGCGCCGTCGCCTCCGGCTCGGAGGTGATCGCGGGCGGCTCGATCCACGTCTACGGCACCCTGCGCGGCCGGGCGGTGGCGGGGGCGGCCGGCAACCCGGCGGCGCGGATCTGGTGCCGCCGGTTCGAGCCGGAACTGGTGGCGATCGACGGTCTCTACCGCGCGGCCGACGACCTCGACCCGGCCTTCCGCGGCCAGGCGGTGGAGGTGCGGCTGGTGGAGGACGCGATCCGGCTCGCCCTGTTCGACCAGGGCCGGTGACGGCGCCGCGTCACCGGCCGCGGGTGACGAGGAGCGCCAGCAGCACCGCGACCGCGATCCCGAGCAGCAGCGACAGGCCCTGCCAGAACAGCAGCGGGTTGCGCTCCAGCAGCGGCGCCCGGCGCGCGTCGGTGAAGGCCGGGTTCGGGTGGCGCAGGTCGTGGACGAATTCCGAGAGGACGGGGTAGCGCTTGGCGGGGTCGGGATGCACCGCCCGCCGCAGCGCCCCGTCGACCCAGGCCGGCAGCAGCGGCCGGGCGTGCAGGGCCGAGACGTAGCGGAGCCTGCGCTGGCCTGCCCGGGTGCGCGCCCGCGCGGCCTCGCCCCCGTAAGGCAGCCGCCCGACCAGCATCTGGTAGGCGATGACGCCCACTGAGAACACGTCCGAGGCCGGCGTCGCAGCGTAGCCCAGGAAGCATTCCGGCGCGGTGTATTGCAGGGCGCCGTGCACCGCGCCGTCGTCGGGGCCGGCCTCGTCCTCGGCCACGCCCGCGACCCGGGTCGCGCCGAAATCGATCAGCGTCACGGTGCCGGAGGCGTCGATCAGCACGTTGTCCGGCCGCAGGTCGCGGTGGATCATCTCCCGGCGGTGGAAGGCCTGCGCCCCCCGGGCGATCTGCTCGACGATCCCGCGCACGGTCTCGAGGTCCGGCGCCCGGCGATCGGTCATCCACTGCGTCAGCGTCCGGCCCTCGACGTAGCGCATGACCGTGTAGAGGTGGCTGCGCGGGCGCGCCTGCGGGTGGGCCTTCAGCACGTAGGGGCTGTCGATCCGCCGGGCGATCCACTCCTCCATCATGAAGTGCTGGAGGTAGACCGGGTCGTGGCACAGGTCGGGCGCCGGCACCTTGAGGGCCACCGCCGGCCCGTCCGCGCCGTCGGTGGCGAGGTAGACGCGCCCGCGCCCGCCGACGTGGAGGGGCCGCAGCACCCGGTAGCCGTCGAAGGCCGTCGGCGGGTCGAGCGGGGGCGCGGGCGGCAGGTCGGCGAACCGGCCGAGCTGTTCCGTCGGATCCCCGTCGGGCAGCGCGTCGACGCGCACGATCTGCACCGTGAGATTGTCGGGACTGCCCGCCGCGTAGGCGCGGTCGACGATCGCCCGCGCGGCATCCGCGAGGTCGTCGGCGGCGGCGATCTCCGCCGCGATCTCCCGCGGGCGGACGTGCTCGTGGACGCCGTCGCTGGTCAGGACGAAGGTGTCGCCGACCTCCGCCGGCACGGCGCAGTGGTCGATCTCGACGCGGGCGGTCGCGCCGAGCGCCCGGCCGAGATACGATTCGTGCGCGGAGACGACGACCCGGTGGTCCTCGGTCAGCCGTTCCAGCGACCGGCCGGAGACGCGGCAGACCCGGGTGTCGCCGACGTGGAAGACGTGGGCCGTGCGCGAGCGCAGCACCAGCGCGCTGAAGGTGGTGACGTAGCCCCGGTCGCCGTCGTGCGGGTCGGGACCGCCGCGGGTCTGGGCGTGGAGCCAGGAATTGGTGGCCGCGACGACGCGCTGCGCCGCCGTCTTCACCGACCACGTGTCGGGGGTGGCGTAGTAGTCGGTCAGGAAGCTCTTGACGGCGGTCTCGCTGGCGACCGCGCCGACCGCGCTGCTGCTGATGCCGTCGGCGAGCGCGACCGCGACGCCCTTGAGCCCGAGGGCGGGTTGCCGCGGGACGAGGGCGCCGTGGAAATCCTGGTTCGCGTCCTTGCGGCCCCGCTCGCTGTGCTGGCCGATCGAGACCGTCAGTTCCGGGGGCATCGTGCGTTCCGTGACGTCCGCTCCGCCGGATCCAGCGAACGTTTCCAGCGCCTTCGTCCTTGCGAGCGGAGCGAAGCAATCCAGGGCAGTGCGACGCTCCGAAGGGTGGCGCTGCTGGGTCGCTTCGCTGTCGCTCGCGATGACGGCGCGGGGCTCGATTACGCCGCGGCGCGGCGCGTCGCCTCGACCCGGGCCGGCATCGGGCGCCTGGGCGCGGTGCGGACGTGGGTGGAGTACAGGGTCAGGCCGGTGAAGGCGAGGCCACCGACGAGGTTCCCGAGCACGGTCGGGATCTCGTTCCAGATCAGGTAGTCCATGATCGAGAACTTGGCCCCGAGCATCAACCCGGACGGGAACAGGAACATGTTCACCACCGAGTGCTCGAACGTCAGGTAGAAGAACACCATGATCGGCATCCACATGGCGATCACCTTGCCGCTGACGTGGGTGGAGATCATCGCGCCGACCACGCCGGTGGACACCATCCAGTTGCACATCATCCCGCGCAGGAAGAGCGTCATCCAGCCGCCGAAGCCGTGCTCGGCGTAGCCCAGCGTGCGCTTCTCGCCGACATGGGCGATGAACTCGGCGGTCTTGTCCGGCGGCGAGGTGAACCCGTAGGTGAACACGCAGGCCATCATGAAGGCCACGGTCAGCGCGCCGAGGAAGTTGCCGACGAACACGAGGCACCAGTTGCGCAGCACGCCGCCGAGCGTCACCCCCGGCCGCTTGTCGAGCAGGGCCAGCGGGGTGAGCACGAAGACGCCGGTGAGCAGGTCGAAGCCCAGCAGGTAGAGCATGCAGAAGCCGACCGGGAACAGCGCCGCGCCGAGGATCGGCACGCCGGTCTGCTGCGTGATCGTCACCGCGAACACCGCGGCGAGCGCCAGGATCGCGCCGGCCATGTAGGCGCGGATCACGGTATCCCGGGTCGACATGAAGACTTTGGATTCGCCGGCATCCACCATCTTCACGGCGAATTCCGCTGGCGCGAGGTAGGCCATCGCTGTTCCTTCTGCTGGCTGCCGGCGTCGGGATCGCGCCGGATCCCGGTCTCCGGTGACGGGATTGTGCGTGGTGTCGGTCGCGCGCCGCTCGCCGGGCGAGGGCGCCAGCGCACCGATGCAAGCATCGGGCCCGGCCGGCCGAGCCCGCCCGCGCGGGACCCCGGGAGAACCCGGCATCCCAGGATCCCGGCAGAATTTGCCGACGGGATCAGAAACTTAACCCTTCGGTAACCATACCCGCCGTCAATGGTCCGGTAAGGTCTCTTAACGGGCGGTCATGAGCGAACCTCTCCCCGAGCCGACTACTCCGGAGCCCGCCCCCGCGGCGGCTCCCACGGTGGCTCCCGCGCCCCGGCCGCTCGCCTTCCGCGGCCGCGCCTTCAAGGCGCTGGCGCTGGCCCCCGAGCCGCCGGTCGCGGACTGGCTCGCCGGCCTCGACACGCTGCTGAAGCGGTCGCCGACCCTGTTCAAGGGCCGCGCCGTGATCCTCGACGCCGCCGCGCTCGGGGCAGGATCGGAGTCAGGGCCGGAAGCCCTGGCCGCCCTCGTGGCGCAGCTCGCGGAGCGCGGCATCCCGATCCTCGGGATCGAGGGCGTGGACGCGGTCGGCGCCGGCCTGCCGCCGCTGCTGGTCCAGGGCCGCCCGTCCGAGCGGGTCGAGATCCCGGCCGCGCCGGCCGAGCCGGAGCCGCAGGTGGTGACCTCGATCACCGTCGAGGGCTCGGTCCGCTCCGGCCAGAGCGTGGTCAACCCGACCGGCGACGTGACCGTGATGGGCCACGTCTCCTCGGGGGCCGAGATCCTCGCCGGCGGCTCGATCCACGTCTACGGCGCGCTCCGGGGACGGGCGATCGCCGGGGCCGCGCGCAACCCGCGCGCGCGCATCTACTGCCGCAAGTTCGAGCCCGAGCTGCTGGGGATCGACCGCCTCGTGCGGACGGCGGAGGACATGGGTTCCACCCTGCGCGGCAAGCCCGCCCAGGTCTGGCTCGACGGCGGCAACATCAAACTCGCAAGTCTGGACTGAACGTTCCGACCGAACGTCCGGACTGACCTTCTTCGACCGACACCTCGACGCAACATCTGATCAACGCCTGACACAAGGAGAGCGACGCGTGGCAAAGGTTCTCGTCGTCACATCGGGCAAGGGCGGCGTCGGCAAGACGACGACGACCGCGGCCCTGGGCGCCGCCCTCGCGCAGGGTGGCAAGAGCGTCTGCGTCGTCGACTTCGACGTGGGCCTGCGCAACCTCGACCTCGTGATGGGGGCCGAGCGCCGGGTCGTCTACGACCTGATCAACGTGGTCAACGGCGACGCCAAGCTCCCGCAGGCGCTGATCAAGGACAAGCGCCTGGAGACCCTGCACCTGCTCCCGGCCTCGCAGACCCGGGACAAGGACGCGCTCACCGACGCGGGCGTCGCCCGGGTGATGGAGGAGCTGCGCGACAAGTTCGACTGGGTGGTGTGCGACAGCCCCGCCGGCATCGAGCGCGGCGCCCAGCTCGCCATGCACCACGCCGACGTGGCGGTGGTGGTGACCAACCCCGAGGTCTCCTCGGTGCGCGACTCCGACCGGATCATCGGTCTGCTCGATTCCAAGACCGCCAAGGCGGAGAAGGGCGAGGAGATGGAGAAGCACCTGATCCTCACCCGCTACGACCCGAACCGGGCCGACCGCGGCGACATGCTCAAGACCGAGGACGTGCTGGAGATCCTGTCGATCCCGCTGCTGGCGATCATCCCCGAGAGCCAGGAGGTGCTGCGCGCCTCGAACGTCGGCTGCCCGGTGACGCTGAACAACCCGCTCTGCGCGCCGGCCCGCGCCTACGCCGACGCGGCCCGGCGGCTCAACGGCGAGACCGTCCCGATGACGCTGCCGACCGAGCGCAAGTCGTTCCTCGACAAGCTGTTCATGCGGAGGGCGGCATGAGCATCCTCGGCATCTTCCAGAAGCGCTCGTCGGGGGCGGTGGCCCGCGACCGGTTGCAGCTCATCCTCGCCCACGAGCGGGCCGAGACCTCCCGTCCCGACCTCGTGCTCCAGCTCCGCGAGGAGATCCTGGCGGTCATCGCCAACCACGTCTCGGTCGAGCCGGACAAGGTGAAGATGACGCTGGAGCGCGGCGAGGGCGTCTCGACGCTCGGCCTCGACATCGAGCTGCCGCTCGGCGCCTCGGGCCGGCTCGACGCCAAGCTCGCGGCCAAGATCGCCCAGGTGGCGGAGAAGGCCGGGGCCGAGGCGAAGTCCGCCGCGAAGAAGGCGGCGTGATCGCCGCGGCGTCGGAAAGCGCGTCAAGCTTCGCCGCTTGACGGGTACGCCCCGCTCCCTCCCCCCTCTGCGGGGGAGGGTGGCCCGGCCGTCAGGCCGGGTCGGGAGAGGGGAGCCCGGCTTCAGGCACGGTTGCGTGCGTCGATGCCGAGCGCCCGATCCGGCACCGTCGCTCCCCTCACCCGACCCCCTTCGGGTGCCACCCTCTCCCGCAAGGGGGAGAGGGGGCGCTCGCGCGCGCAATGGCGGGCGGGCTGTCGCGCGCTCAGCGCGGGATCAGGCGGAACGGCACCGGCCGCTCGGGCTGGGTCGTCACCACCGCGACCGGCAGGACCGGGGTGCGGTCGGCCAGCTCGAAGCGGAAGGCGGCCGCGAGCCGGGCCAGCGCCAGCACCGCCTCGGCCAGGGCGAACCGGGCGCCGATGCAGACCCGCGGGCCGGCCCCGAACGGCAGGTAGGCGAAGCGCTGGGGCGCCGCCGCCCCCGGCAGGAAGCGGCCGGGATCGAACGCGTCCGGGTCGTCCCACAGCCGCCGGTGCCGGTGCAGCACCCAGGGGCTGATCATGACGATGTCGTGCCGGTTGATCCGGTGGCCGGCCGCGACGTCCGGCCCGAGCGCCCGGCGCACCACCACGAAGGCGGACGGGTAGAGCCGCAGGGCCTCGTCCACCACCGCGCGGGTCACCGGCAATCGCCCGTCGGCGTGGCTGCCGGTCGGGTCGGCGAGGTCGGCCGAGCGGGCCTCCGCCGCGACGCGCTCCTGCCATCCGGGGGCGAGCGCGAGGCAGTAGGCCGCCCAGAACAGGGTGCCCGCCGTGGTCTCGTGGCCGGCGAGGATCATCGTCGCCACTTGGTCGCGCAGCTCCTCCGCGGAGAAGGGCGCTCCGGTCTCGGGATTGCGCGCGCCGGCCAGCAGGTCGAGGAGGTCGCCCCCCGGCCCCGCCGGCTCGGCGGCGCGGGCGGCGATGATCGAGTCGAGGAACGGGATCCAGCGCCGCCGGAACCGGGCGCGCGCCCAGCCCAGCGGGGTCGGCCAGCCCGGCGGCATCAGCACGTCGAGCACGTGGGGGCGGCCGATGCGGGCGCTGTACTCCGTGATGAAGCGGCGCAGCGCCTCGCCGTGCCGGTCCATGCCCACCGAGAACATGCTCCGTCCGGCGATCTCCAGGGCCATGCGGTGGAAGGCGCCGAACAGGTCCACCGGCCCGGCCGCGGCGGGGCCGCGCAGCGCCGCGATCCCCTCCGTCACCGCCCGGTCGATATGCGGGGTGAGCCCGTCGATCGCCCGCGGGGTGAAGGCCGGGGCGAGCGTGCGGCGCTGGTGGCGCCACGCGTGGCCCTCGCTGGTCAGCAGGCCGTCGCCGAGGATCGGGCGCAGGATGCGCAGGGTGCCCACGGTGCGGGCATAGTTGCCCTGATTCTCGACGAGGATGTGCCGGATCGCCTCCGGATCGTTCACGACCCAGCTCGCGCGGCCGAGCAGCCCCCGGCGGGTCACCGGTTCCTCGAAGGCCGCCCGGGTGAAGCCGAGGATGCCGTTGTCGCGGATCGAGCGCAGGTAGGCCGGGATCGGCAGCTCGCGCGCGGGCGGCTCGCGCATCGGCGGCACGAGGCGCGGCGGGGCGGCGGGATCGGTCCGGTCGGGGCTGGCGATCACGTCCATAAGGCCGAGCCTGATGGCCCAGGCCGCCGCGGGAGTAAACCCGGGCGCCGCCCGTGGCGCGTCCGGCCGCACCGTCCGGGCGTCACTCCGCGGCGCTGGCGAGCCGCGCCCCGCCGGCCGTCTGCTCGTCCGCCCCGGCGCGCGCGCCGCCGCGCTCGCCGGCGGGGGCGATCCGCACCTGCGCCGGGAAGCGCGCCGCCTCCGCCGCGCTCGCCACGGTGGCGATCAGGCTCGCCTCCGGCAGGGTCTCGGCGACGATCCGCAGCAGGGTCTCGGCGTCCTCGTCGAGATGCTCCGCCACCCGGTCCGCGACCAGGATCTCCGGCCGCCGCAGCAGCGCGCGGGTCAGCCCGAGGCGCACCCGCACCCGCTCGGCGAGCGCCTGGCCGCGGTTGCCGACCTGCTGCTCCAGGCCGCGGCGCTGGATCGCGTGCTCCAGGTCGAACTGCCGGAACACCGCGCGGGCCTCGCGCTGGATGATCGCCTCGCCGTGCATCCGCGCCGTGTCGATGCGGCCGAACAGGAGGTTGTCGAGCACGCTCGCCCGCGGGCTGACCCGGGCGGGATCGTAGGGCTCGATGTCGCAGCCGTCCGCCCCGTGCATCGCGTCCTGGACGGCGCCGCGGGCGCCGACGATCCGGTTGCGCAGGGTCGCGTCGAGCAGCCCGAGGCGCAGCCGCGGCTCGATGTAGGCCAGCGCCAGCGCCAGGAACGCCGCGCCGTCCTCCTCCGGAAGGGACCCGTCGTCGGGCAGGCGCGCGAGGCGCCGGTTGTAGTCCGGCACCGATTCGGGGGTGATCAGCGAGAAGCGTCGGAACAGCGGGTGGCCCGGCGGCACGTCGTGGAAGATCTCCATCAGCGCGCGGGCGATGGCGACGCCCATCCGTTCGAGGTCGTCGAGCAGAGCCACCTCCGCCAGCGCCTCGCGGAAGCGGGCGGTCTCGGCGAGCCGCCGCGGCTCGGTCAGCGCGGGGTCGCGGGGGACGCCGAACAGCAGGTTCTCACCCAGCGTCGCCTGCTCGTTGTAGCGGCTGCGGGCGAAGGGGATGACGAGGCCGGCGAGCCCCTCGCGCTCGAAATGCGCGCGCAGGTGCTCGCGCGCGGCGATCATCCGTCGCCCGCCCGGGGTGTCGTTGCCCACCGAACTGAGCGCGGCGAGACCGAACCGGTAGAGGTCGTCGCCGAGCCCGAGCAGGCCGAGGATCTCGAGCATCCGCGCGTCGAGGGCGTCGGCGTCGGCCACGTCGAGGTCGGCGTAGTCGATCCAGGGGTCCGTGACGCTGTCGCAGGGGTTGCCGGTGCGCAGGGCCTCGTTGATCCGGCGCTTGCTGAGGTCGAGGCTCTCCTCGCGCAGCGGCCGGTTTCGCAGCGCGTAGAGCAGGTTGTCGCGAATCGTGCCGGGGAACAGGATCGGCTCGCCGCCCGCGTAGGCGATCCGGCGGGCCCGGATCGCGCCCGGTACGGTGTCGAGATCGAAGCTGCCGATCCGCACCGTGCCGCCGCGGGCCGTCTCCAGCCCGGCCAGGATCCGGGCGAATTCCTGCGGCAGGGGCCCCGGCGGCACCAGGACGAGGCGCGCGGGCAGCGCCGCCCGCGCGTCGGCGATCTCGATCGGGAGCCCGCCCTTCGGGTCGCGCAGGCTCACGCCCTCGATCGCCAGCGGGCCGCCGAGGCGCGGCGGCGGTCCCGCATCCTCGGGCTCGAACGGGCGCAGGCGGTGCGGCCCGAAATGCGCCGCCACGGTCTCGTACTTCACCTCCACGTCGAGGCGCTGCTGGTCCCAGTCGATCAGCTCCTTCAGCGGCGGCGGCAGGTCGCGGTAGGCTGCGAGCACCGCGACGAGCTGGCCGATATCGAGCTGGCCCTTGAGCGCGAACACGCCGCCGATCGCGTAGAACAGGAACGGCGTGACCTGGGCGAGCAGGTTGTTGAGATACTTGACCGCGAATTTGCGCTTGTAGATCCGCAACCTCAAGTCGTAGAGGCTGTAGAGCCGCCCGCCGATCTCGGCCCGCTCCCAGCGTCCGGTGTCGTTGAGCGTCACCGCCTGGAGGCCGTCGAGCACCTCGCCGACCCGGCCGGCGAAGGCCCGGGAGGCGATCTGGCGCTGGCGGCTCAGGCGGATGATCTCCCGGCGCAGGCGCGGGATCACGGTCATCTGGACCGCGATCATCGCCGCGGCGGCGAGTCCCAGCCAGACGTTCTGCATCAGGATGAAGGTCAGCGCGGTCGCCGCCTGCGTGCCGAGGAACACGGGCACGACGATCGCGTCGCCGATGAACGAGCCGATCGGCTCCACCTCGTCGCGGATGATGGTCGCCGTCTCGGACGGCTTCACCTCGCGCTGCGCCTCCGGCGTGAAGCGCAGCATCAGCGCGAACAGGTGGAAGCGCAGCCGGCGCAGCATGCGCTCGCCGAGCACGCCCTTGCGCAGGTTGATCCAGAACTTGAAGGCGCCGTTGATCAGCACCAGCCCGAGGAACAGGCCGGACAGGCCGAGCAGCAGCTCCAGCCGGCCGACCTGGAACCCCTCGAACAGCTCGGTGCGGCCGCCGCCGAGGAAGGCGGGCCAGTCGATCTTGATCTCCATGAACGAGGCGGTGGCCTCGCCGTGGGCGAAGGCCTTGCCCGTGATCGCGTCGTTGACGATGCGCTTGGGCAGGTCGAGGGAGGCGAAGTAGAACGGCAGCGACGCGATCACGATCGTGCAGATCGCGAGCTGCTCGCGCTTCGAGTGTCGCCAGATGTAGCGGAAGAGCCGCGGCTCGAGCTCGCGCATGGTGTCCTACCGCCGCCCCATGTCCGGGCTGCTGGAGCGCTCTCCGCCGAAGTAGTTGCCGGTCCGGCGAACGAGGGCGCGTCGAAACAGAAGGCCGGAACCGTGCCCGGTCGCAACGCGATCGGGCACGGTTCCGGCGCGGGATTATAGCGCATCGCGGCCGATCGCGCGTGCGGGCGGGCACCCGGGACCGGCCCGGGCAGGCCGGCCGTGCGCCGCGCGCACTTGCCCGCGGCGGCCTGGGCTTATATTGCGGCGCAACCACCACGAGTCCGCCCGTCTCCCGGCGCGGGCGGCCGCCGCGGCCGCCCGGGGCGCCGTCTCACCCCGGGCCGAAGGCTGCCATGAAACTGCGCAACATCGCCATCATCGCCCACGTCGACCACGGCAAGACGACGCTGGTCGACAAGCTGCTCGCGCAGTCCGGCACCTTCCGCGAGAACCAGCGGGTCGAGGAACGGGCGATGGACTCGAACGACCTCGAGAAGGAGCGCGGCATCACCATCCTCGCCAAGGCGACCTCGGTCGTCTGGAAGGACACCCGCGTCAACATCGTCGACACCCCCGGCCACGCCGATTTCGGCGGCGAGGTCGAGCGCATCCTGTCGATGGTCGACGGCGTGATCGTGCTGGTCGACGCCGCCGAGGGGCCGATGCCGCAGACCAAGTTCGTGGTCGGCAAGGCGCTCAAGATCGGCCTGAGGCCGATCGTCGCCATCAACAAGGTCGACCGGCCGGACGCGCGCATCAACGAGGTCGTCAACGAGGTGTTCGACCTGTTCGCGGCGCTCGACGCCACCGACGAGCAGCTCGACTTCCCGATCCTCTACGGTTCGGGCCGCGCCGGCTGGATGGCGGATTCGCCGGAGGGCGACCAGTCCGAGGGTCTGGCGCCGCTGTTCGAACTCGTCCTGCGGCACGTGCCGCCGGCCAGGACCGAGGAGGGGCCCTTCCGGATGCTCGGCACCCTGCTCGAAGCCAACCCGTTCCTCGGCCGCATCATCACCGGCCGGATCGCCGCCGGCACGGTGAAGCCGAACCAGTCGATCAAGGTGCTCGACCGGAGCGGCAAGGTCGTGGAGACCGGCCGCGTCTCGAAGATCCTCGCCTTCCGCGGCCTGGAGCGCGCCCCGATCGAGGTGGGCGAGGCGGGCGACATCGTCTCGATCGCCGGCCTCGTGAAGGGCACGGTGGCCGACACCTTCTGCGATCCGCAGGTCGAGACCCCGATCCAGGCCCAGCCGATCGACCCGCCGACGGTGACGATGTCGTTCATCGTCAACGACAGCCCGCTCGCCGGCACGGAGGGCGACAAGGTCACGAGCCGCATGATCCGCGACCGCCTGTTCAAGGAGGCCGAGGGCAACGTCACGCTCAAGATCGAGGAGGCGTCCGACAAGGACTCGTTCTACGTGTCCGGGCGCGGCGAGTTGCAGTTGTCCATCCTCATCGAGACGATGCGTCGCGAGGGCTTCGAGATCGCCGTGTCGCGGCCCCGCGTCGTGTTCGAGAAGGACGAGGCCGGCGGCGTGCTGGAGCCGGTCGAGGAGGTCGTCATCGACGTGGACGAGGAGCACTCGGGCGTCGTCGTCCAGAAGATGAGCGAGCGCAAGGCCGAGATGCTGGAGATGAAGCCGTCGGGCGGCGACCGCCTGCGCCTCGTGTTCCACGCCCCCACCCGCGGCCTGATCGGCTACCAGGGCGAGCTGCTGACCGACACCCGCGGCACCGCGATCATGAACCGGCTGTTCAAGGCCTATGAGCCCTACAAGGGCGAGATGCCGGGCCGCCGCAACGGCGTGCTGATCTCGAACGACAAGGGCGAGGCGGTGGCCTACGCCATGTGGAACCTGGAGGACCGCGGGCCGATGATGATCGAGCCCGGCTGGAAGGTCTACCAGGGCATGATCGTCGGCGAGCACAACCGCGACAACGACCTCGAAGTGAACGTGCTCAAGGGCAAGAAGCTCACCAACATCCGCACCACCTCCAAGGACGAGGCGGTGCGCCTGACGCCGCCGATCCGCATGACCCTGGAGCGCTCGCTGGCCTGGATCCAGGAGGACGAGCTCGTCGAGGTCACGCCGAAGTCGATCCGCCTGCGCAAGGCGATCCTCGACCCGAACGACCGCAAGCGCGCCGAGCGGTCGAAGGAGGCCGTCGCCTGAGGCGATCGTCCCCGCCTGAACGGCCGCCGACGGCCCGTTCAGGCGGGGTCGCTGATGAGTCCCTTATACCGGAACGCCTCGGGGCCACTCGAATCCTCACGGCCGGGCCCATAGCTCGACCATGCGGTCCCGAGAGAACCGCGCGAACCCCGATCGATCCATGCCCGCGTTGAATCCGACCCGTCCGGCCGCACAGCCGGTCCCGACCCCGCGCGCTTACCTCGTCGGCCAGGACGAATCCGGCCACTGGGTGGCGGTCGAGGCCCAGGGCTTGGCCGGCGGCATCTTCCGCACCCGCGGCGACGCGATCCGCTACGCCTGCGGCGAGACCGGCTGCCGCCCCGGCGACGTGGCGGTGGCGCCGGGACCGATCGTCTTCCGGTTGTCCTGACCGCGTCGAGACGCCGGGCGGCGTCAACTGCCGCCGGGGTCGGTCTCGTCGTTCTGCGTCGTGCCGCCCTGCGGCCCGCGGCCCGGATGGCCCTCGGTCTTCTCGTTCGGGTCCTTCACCGCGTCGGGCGCGGTGTTGGCCGGACGCCCC
The DNA here is from genome assembly GCF_030700245.1 of Methylobacterium amylolyticum. GTDB lineage: Bacteria > Pseudomonadota > Alphaproteobacteria > Rhizobiales > Beijerinckiaceae > Methylobacterium. Next base: position 133,795 of record NZ_JAUYZI010000008.1, on the reverse strand, counting down.
GTGCCGGTGGATTGCTCCTCGTCGGCCGGGCGCTGCTTCGGCGTCTCGCGCTCGCTCATGCCTCTCCCTCGCTCCGCCGCTCTGCCCGGTAGAGGCCGCCGGCCACCTTGCGGTCGGCCTCGGGGCCGCGCGACGCCGTCTGGTCGGAATGGCCGCCGGAGGAGCCGCCCACCGCCGGCGGCGTGGAGCCCGGCTCGCCGCGGCCCCAATCGTCCTTGCGCGCCGCATCGTCCTTGCCGCCGGAGCCGAGGCCGGTGATCTCCGCCTGATCGGGGGTCTGGTGGCCGTCGCCCGCGGCCGGGCTGCCGGGCGAGCCGACCTTGTCGTCGGGCTTGCGGGTGACGGTGCCGGAATCGCTGGTTTCCCGGGGCATCAGCGCTTCCCGTCGTCCTGGCCGACCGCGGCCGTGGCCCGATCGATCGCCTCGGAGGCGGCGGCGTCGGGGCCGCCCTCGCCCTTCAGCCGGCGCAGGTTCTCCGGCGGCGTCTCGGCCTCGGTGGCGTCGGTGGCGTCCTGGCCCGGCGTGCCGGAGGCGATGCGCGCGGCCTGCGCATCCCCCGCCGGGTCGCGCATCAGGTCGGTCTGGGTGTTCTGGGGCAGCCCGACATCGAGGGGCGAGTCCTGCCCCAGATCCTGGCCGTTGCGGTCGGCGTTCGCGCTGAACGTCTTGAGCGACGGTCGTCCTTGCTCCGCCATGTGGTGCCTCCCGGTCTGTCTCGGATTCCTCCGGACAACGGGGGGCGGCGGCGATCGTTGCGCCGGGCGCCGATCCGCCGCGAGGCCCGGCGCGGGGCGCCGGGCCGGTGAGAAGCGCTAGCCGATGCCCTCGAACAGCGCCGAGGAGATGTAGCGCTCGGCGAACGAGCAGGCGACGGTGACGATCCGCTTGCCCTGGAACTCGGGACGCTTGGCGAGCTCGATCGCCGCGGCGACGTTGCCGCCGGTGGAGATGCCGCCGGGGATCCCCTCCAGCTTGGCCAGCGCCCGCGAGGTCTCGAAGGCGGTCTGGTTGGAGACCTTGAGCACGCCGTCGAGGATGTCGGTGTGCAGGTTCTCCGGGATGAAGCCCGCGCCGATGCCCTGGATCTTGTGCGGGCCGGGCTGGCCGCCGGAGATCACCGGCGAATCCTCGGGCTCGACCGCGAACACCTTGAGGTCCGGCAGCCGGGGCTTCAGCACCTCGCCGACGCCGGTCACGGTGCCGCCGGTGCCCACGCCCGCCACGAACGCGTCGAGCTTGCCCCCGGTGTCGGCCCAGATCTCCTCGGCGGTGGTCTTGCGGTGGATCTCAGGGTTGGCGGGATTCGAGAATTGCTGCGGGATCACCGCGCCGGGGATCTCCTTCAGCAGCTCCTCGGCCCGGGCAATCGCGCCCTTCATGCCCTGCGGGCCGGGGGTCAGTTCGAGCTGCGCGCCGAGGAAGGCCAGCATCTTGCGCCGCTCCAGCGACATCGTCTCCGGCATCACCAGGATCAGACGGTAGCCGCGGGCGGCGGCGACGAAGGCCAGCGCGATGCCGGTGTTGCCCGAGGTCGGCTCGATCAGCGTGCCGCCGGGCTGGATCCGGCCCGAGGCCTCCAGGGCGTCGATCATGTTGACGCCGATGCGGTCCTTCACGCTGGCGATCGGGTTGAAGAATTCGAGCTTCAGCAGGATCTCGGCGTCGACGCCGCGCTCCTTCGGCAGGCGGTTGAGGCGCACGAGCGGCGTGTTGCCGATCGTCTCGGTGATCGAGCCGTAGACACGGCCGTGGCCGACCTTGGGCGCGTTGGGGGACTCGGCCATCGCGTGGCTCCTGGTTCGCGGGATCGTTCGGCTATCGGTTCCGGGCGGTGCGAGGCCTGCCGGACGGTGGCTGCGTATCGTGTCGCCGCGACCGGGGCAATCGGGCTAAGTGCCCTTCGCGCAAGTTCTTTTCACCGGCCGGGCCGGATGAAACCGCCGGTGGGACAACGTCTCTGCCGACGCGGAGATCCGGGAAAGAACGTTCTCCGGCGCGTTCCCGCGGCGCGCGGCGCGGCGTAGGCTCCCGGCATGACTCGCACCCGGCCTCCCGCACGCCCGACCCGCCGCGCCGGTCTCGCCCTCCTGCTCGCGTTCGGCCTCGCCCCGCCGGCCCGCGCCGAGGCGGAAATTCGCGTGACCCTGGCCACGGCGACCCCGGGCGGCGGCTTCCCGGCCTTCGGCGACGCCTTCGTGGCGGCGCTCCGAGCGGTCGATCCGGCGCTGCACGTCGCGGCGCGCCCGAGCCGCGGCTCGGTGGAGAACCTGGGCCTGCTGCGCGCGGGGGCGGTCGACCTCGCCCTCGTCCAGGGGGAGTACGCCTACCCGGCGCTGGCCGGATCGGACGGCCTGACGGTGCTCGCGCCGATGTACCCGACGCCGGGCCTCCTCGTCGTGCCGGCCGCCGGCCCGGTGCGGAGCTTCGCCGACCTGCGCGGCCGGCCGGTGGCGATTGGCACCCACGATTCCGGTTTGACGGCGATGGGCCGCACCGTCCTCGCGGCCGCCGGGCTCGACCCCGGGCGCGACATCCGGCCGATCCTGCTCGACCGGGCGGGCGACGGGCCGGCGATGGTGCTGGACGGGCGCGCGGACGCGCTCTGGGGCGGCGGCCTCGGCTGGCCGGGCTTCGTGGCCGCGGCCCGGGCCCCCGGCGGCGCCCGGTTCCTCGGTGCCCCGCCGGAGGCGATCGCGCGGCTGGTGCGGCCGGGCTCGGCGCTGCGGCGCCTGACCGTGCCGGCCGGCAGCTTCGCGGGGCAGGCGACGCCGATCGAGACGGTCGGTTCGTGGAGCCTCGTCCTGGCCCGGCCGGGCCTCGACCCGGAGACGGCCTACCGGCTGGTTCGGGCTCTGGCCCGCGCGCGGGACGCGATGGCCGCACGCCACCCGCAGGGCGCCGAGAGCGACCCGCGCAACCTCGCAGGCCTCGTGCCGGCGGCGTGGCTCAACCCCGGCACCGCCCGGTTCCTCGCGCAGGACGGTGCGACGCCGCAGTGAGTCCGAAAGAACGGTGCGTCCGAAGAAATCAGCGGAAGCCGGCGGCGCGGCGGTCGCGCTTGCGCTCGGCGGCCGGCTGGTAGGCGATCTCGGCGTGGTGCGTGCAGTAGGGCAGGCCGGTGATCGAGCGGGCGCCGCAGAAGCGGAAGTCCGGCGTCGTCGGATCGCCCATCGGCCAGCGGCACATCGACTCGCGCAGGTCCATGATCGTCACCCGCTGCGAGAGCGGGATCGCCAGGGGCTCCGCGGCGGCGGGCGCGGCGGCCGGCGGCGGGAACTCGGGAGCGGGGCGGTGCGACAGGATCGCCACCGGCTCGGGCGCCTGCGTCTCGACCACGGCGATGGCGGTCTCGATCTCCGCGATCTTGGCGCTCGCGATCGGCGCGTCCTCGCCCGGCCGGGCGCGCCCGGCGAGGCCGAGGCGGTGGACCTTGCCGATCACCGCGTTGCGGGTCACGCCGCCCAGTTGCGCGGCGATCTTGCTCGCGCTCTGGCCGTCCTCCCACAGGCGGCGCAGGAGCGCCACGCGCTCGTCCGTCCAGCTCAGGCCCGCTTCCATGGTCCCCCTCCGCCCTGCGGCCCACGGTCCGGGACGCAGGTCCCGGCGCGAGCGTTCGCCCAACTTGGCGGCTCCCGGACCCCATGCGACACAATGTACCCGGACCGCGAGGCAGACCCTACAGCGGCGCTCTCCGGGCTTGCAAGGGTTGGGCGGAACCATGGCTGAGGACGGCGCCCGCCTGTCCACCGGCTTCGGCCGGGAGACGATTCTGTGGCCTGCGCGCCACAAGCCACTGCTTCCCGCGCGGGGGGACTTTCGCGGGAGCGCGGATACGGTCAAGCTCCATCGGTTGCGGCCAAGGTCATCGCGGCGGCGTTCGGGGTTGGTGGCGATGGGTTATCGTCGGTTGGGGCTGCGCGGGCTGGCCGCGCTCGGGCTCACGGCCCAGTTGGCGGCCTGTGGCGGCACGCCGCGGACCCCCTACACCGTGGAGCAGGCGGCGCTGGCGAGCCTGCCGGGAATCCCGGGGGCGCGGGTCTACGCCGACGCCTCGGTCGAGACGATCGCGACCGTCGCGGCCAACCCGCAGCGGAGGCCCGGCGGCTTCACCTACCTCGCCCTGTCCGGCGGCGGCGGCGACGGTGCCTACGGCGCGGGCGTGCTCAACGGCTGGACGGCGTCGGGCACCCGGCCGGAATTCACCCTGGTGTCGGGCGTGTCGACCGGCGCGCTGATCGCGCCCTTCGCCTTCCTCGGCTCCGGCTACGACAGCTACCTCACCGAGTTCTACACCAGCGGCGTGGCCGCGACGCTGGTGCAGTCGCCCAACATCGTCAACGTGCTGTTCGGCTCCGGCCTGTTCGGCGACGAGCGCCTGCGCAGCCTCGTCGGCCGCTACGTCACGCCCGATCTGCTCAGGGCCGTGGCGGACGAGCACGCCAAGGGCCGCCGGTTGCTGGTCGTGACCACGAATCTCGACTCGCAGCGCGCGGTGATCTGGAACATGGGCGCCATCGCCGCGAGCGGCGCCCCGAACGCGCCCGACCTGTTCCGCGACGTGCTGGCCGCCTCGGCCAGCGTCCCGGCGGTGTTCCCGCCGCAGCTCATCAACGTGACCGACGGCACGGCCCGCTTCCAGGAGATGCACGCGGACGGCTCGGTGGTCACCCCGGTCTTCACCCTGCCGCAGACGCTGCTGCTGCGCGACCGCCGCCTGCGCACCGGTGGCAAGGCCAACATCTACGTGATCATCAACGGCCGGCTGGAGCCGGACTTCGAGGTGACCAAGGACAACACCCTGGCGATCGCCGAGCGCTCGTTCAGCACCGCCAGCCGGGCCCGCTCGCGGTCGGCGCTCGCGACCACCTACGCGCTGGCCCGCGACAACGGCATCGGCTTCAATCTCACCTACATCGACGAGGCCGCGCCGAAGGCCATACCGACGAAGGGCTTCGATACCGGCTACATGCGCGCCCTCTACGAGGACGGCTTTGCCAAGGCGCGGACCGGAGCCTTCTGGAATCACACGGTGCCGGCCGCGCCGGTCGTCAAGCGGGCGTACGGCGAGGCCGTGAACTGAGCCCGCTGGCGGAGAACCGTGCGCCCGCGAGGGGCGCACGGAATGCGGCGCGCGGCCGGAGCGTGTGCCGCGAGCCCGCTACCTGCGCAGGATCTTGGTGACCAGCCGACCGATCGGCGTGGCCGAGCCCGCGTTGCGGTCGTCCCGTGCGACGGGCCGGTCCTCGGTGCCGAGGATCTTGGTGACGATGCGTCCGATCAGGCTCATGGGGCCATCCTCTCGCGTTGCGCGCCGCAACGGCGCAGCTTGACCACCAACGGGCGAAGCCGCGGCGGCGTTCCGCGCGCCGCGGCTCACCGATCGCTCGGTCAACGCCGGAGGGGCCGGTCGGTATCGATGACGACGACCTGACCCGTGACGGGGTTCAGGATCCGGATCTGGGCCATGACGATCTCCGTCGTGCTCGGGCCCCTCGTGCGGATCCCGTTCTGGCAGGTCGCCCGCCCCGCGGCGGTGTTCCGCCGCACCGGATCAGATCTGGATCATCCGGATGTTGTTGGTGTTGCCGGTGGTGTGGAACGGGATGCCCGCGGTGACGACGATCAGGTCGTTGGGCTTGGCGAATTCCTCGGCCTGGGCGTAGTGCGCCGCCTTGGCAGTCATCTCCTCGTAGCTGTTCACGTCCTCGGTGTGGACCGAGTGCGCCCCCCAGAGCAGGCACAGCCGCCGCGCGGTGGCGAGGCTCGGCGTCAGCGCCAGGATCGGCGGCTCGGGCCGCTTGCGCGCCACCCGCGCCGCGGTCGTGCCGCTCGACGTGTAGGCCACGATCGCCCGGGCGTGCAGCGCCTCGGCGAGCGTGGCCGTGGCGGTCGCTACCGCGTGGGGCGGGGTCTCCTCCTCGCCGGGGTCGGAGGCGGCAACGATCGAGTGGTAGAGCTTGTGCCCCTCCACCGAGCGGATGATCCGGTCCATCATCGACACCGCCTCGACCGGGTACTGGCCGGTGGCAGACTCGGCCGAGAGCATCACCGCGTCCGCCCCGTCGTAGATCGCGGTCGCGACGTCGGACGCCTCCGCCCGGGTCGGGGCGGGGGCGCCGACCATCGAGTCGAGCATCTGCGTCGCCACGATCACCGGCTTCACCGCGAGCCGGCAGGCGCGGATCAGCTCCTTCTGGCGGCCGGGCACGTCCTCGTGCGGGATCTCGACGCCGAGGTCGCCGCGGGCGACCATCACCGCGTCGGACAGGCGGATGATGTCGTCGATGCGCTCCAGCGCCTGCGGCTTCTCGATCTTGGCGAGCACCCCGGCGCGGTCGCCGATCAGGCCGCGCGCCTCGATCACGTCCGAGGGCTTCTGCACGAAGGACAGCGCCACCCAGTCGACGCCGAGATCCAGGCCGAAGGCGAGGTCGGCCCGGTCCTTCGGGGTGAGCGGCGACAGGTCGAGGAGGGTTCCCGGCAGGTTGACGCCCTTGCGGTTCGAGATGACGCCGCCGGTGACCACCTCGGCGGTGATGGCGTCGGCCTCCAGGCCGGTGACGCGCACCCGCACCCGGCCGTCGTCGATCAGCAGGTCCTGGCCGGGCACGACGGCGGCGAAGATCTCGGGGTGGCGCAGCGGGATCGCCTGCTTGTCGCCGTCCGCGCCCTCCAGGACGAAGCGCACGCTCTCGCCGCTGACGAGGTCCTGGCGGCCGTCCCGGAGCGTGCCGATGCGGATCTTGGGGCCTTGCAGATCCTGGAGGATGCCGATCGGGCGGCCGACCTCCTGCTCCAGCGCGCGGATGGCCGCGTGGACCCGGGCGTGGTCGTCGTGGGTGCCGTGGCTGAAGTTGAGGCGGAACGTGTCGACGCCGGCCAGGAACAGGGCCTTGAGCCGGTCCGGGGTGGAACTCGCCGGCCCGACGGTGGCGACGATCTTGGCGTGGCGGTGACGGCGCATGCTTCCTCGGCCGGTGACGGCCGCCTCTGGTAGGTCGCGTTCCACCCGCTCAGATCGGTCGGGGCCGGGCGATGGCGAGCCCGGGGGTATCAGGTTTGCGTGACGATGCGCCTCATTTCGCGACCTCGCGGGCGATGCCGTCGAGCCCGCGCGCGTAGACGCCCTCCATGTCGGCGAGGGCGTCGGCCTCGCTCATGTCCCGGGGGGCGAAGGTGCCGCTCCAGATCACCGTCGCCCCCGTGCCGTTCGGCCGGACGGCGAGGGTGCCGTTGTAGGCCGAGACCGGCAGCGCGCCCTGGACGAAGCTGTAGCTGTAGCTCATCCCCCGCTCGTCGCGGTCGGTCTCGACCTCGACCACGATGCCGAGGCCGCCGCGCAGGTCGAGGGTCCGCACCCGCACCTGCGCCGTCTCGTCGTCCGCCTCCTCCGACAGGGTGCAGCGCTCGACCTGCGGGTGCCAGAGGGCGATGGCGCAGAACCCGCCGACCAGCGCCCAGACCGCGGCGGGCGGCGCGGCCACGTCGCGGCTGCGGACCAGTTCGGCGCTTCCGGCCGGCGCGGCGGCGAGGGCCGCGAGCGCCAGCGCCACGAGGGATTCCCGCACGGAACGCGACTCCTGCCGTCTCCTCGGCTCATTGCGCTCGCGGGCGTAGCAGATCGCCGCGCCCGCGGCGACCGCGGCTGGAGACGGCGCACGCGAAGCCGCTATGGTGGGACCTTCCTCGCACCCGCCGGAGACCCCTCGGAATGGACAACCGCAGCGCCGTCTGGGCGAAGGTCGACGCGCACCGGGAGCGGATGATCGCGCTGGCCGACCGCGTCTGGGGCATGCCCGAACTCTGCTACACCGAGACGCGCTCGGCCGCCGAGCACGCCGCCGAGCTGCGCCACCACGGCTTCACGGTCACGAAGGGCGTGGCCGGCATCCCGACCGCGCTGATCGGCGAGGCGGGGGAGGGCGGTCCGGTGATCGCCATCCTCGGCGAGTACGACGCGCTGCCCGGCCTGTCGCAGGAAGCGGGGGTGGCCGAGCACCGCCCAGTCGAGGCGGGCGGCCACGGCCACGGCTGCGGCCACAACCTGCTCGGCGCCGGCGCATTGCTGGCGGCGGCCGCGGTCAAGGACTGGCTCGCCGAGACCGGCCTGCCGGGGCGGGTGCGCTACTACGGTTGCCCGGCGGAGGAGGGCGGCGCGGCCAAGGCATTCATGGTCCGCGCGGGCGCCTTCGCCGACGCCGACATCGCGATCTCCTGGCACCCGTCGAGCTTCTGGGAGGTGACGCCGCCGCTGGCGCTCGCCAATACCCGGGCCGACTTCGTCTTCACCGGCCGGCCCGCCCACGCGGCGGCGGCGCCCCATCTCGGCCGCTCGGCCCTCGACGCGGTCGAGCTGATGAGCGTCGGCGTCAACTACATGCGCGAGCACATGCCGTCCGACGCGCGCGTGCACTACGCCTATCTCGACGCGGGCGGCATCGCCCCCAACGTCGTCCAGGCGAGCGCCCGGGTGCGCTACTCGATCCGCGCCCGCGACCTTCCGGGCATGCTCGCCCTGGTGGAGCGGGTGAAGAGGATCGCGCAAGGCGCGGCGCTGATGACCGAGACCGCCGTCGAGGTCCGGGTCGTGAGCGCGGTGTCGAACATCCTCGCCAATGCGCCGCTGGAGCGGGCGCTGCACGCGGTGATGGAGGAGCTGGGCCCGCCGCATTTCGACGAGGCCGACCGCGCCTTCGCGCAAGATATTCGGGCGACGCTCACCGACGGGGACATCGACGCGGTCTACCGCGCGATCGGCCAGCCGCGCACCGACGCGCCGCTCGCCGATTCGCTCGTGCCGATCGACACGGTCCGCGACCCGGCGATCGGCTCGACCGATGTCGGCGACGTGAGCTGGGTGGTGCCCACCGTCCAGGCGCACGCGCCGACGGTGGCGATCGGCACGCCGTTCCACACGTGGCAGGTGGTGGCGCAGGGGCGCAGCCCGGCGGCCCACAAGGCCACGGTGCAGGTCGCCAAGGCGATGGCCGGCCTCGCCGCCCGCGCGCTCACCGACCCCGAGCTGCGGGCGGCGGCCCGGGCCGACCTCGCCCGCCGCGCCGGCCCGGGCGGCTACAGGAGCCCGCTCCCGCCGGACGTGGAGCCGCCCCTGCGGATGTCGCTCGGCTGATCCGCGCCCTCGCGTCGGCGGCGCGCCGCCGGTACGGTGGGGCGGTCGGCGATGTGCGGTCGACGGGGTGCGGGGAACGGGATGCGGGATCGGGGACGGGGCTTCATCGGCGCGCTCGCGGGACTGGCCGCGCTGGCGCTCGCGGTGCCGGCCGCGGCCGGGCCGGAGGCCGCCGCCGGAGCGTCGCCCGTGGTCCCGGCGCCCACGGTCCCGGCACCCGCGGCTTCCGCGCCCGCCCAGCCCTTCGACGCCTGCCTGTCCGATCTCGCCGCCGCGGCGGAGGAGGCGGGCGTGCCGCGGGCGCTCGCCGACGCGCAGTTGACGGGCCTCGCCCCGGACCCGGACGCGGTCGCCGCGACCCGGAACCAAGCCGAGTTCGCGCGGCCGATCTGGGCCTATATCGAGGCGAGCGTCACCGACGCGAAGGTCGCCGACGGCCGGGCCAAGCTGGAACAGTGGGCGCCAACGCTCCAGGCGATCGAGGCGCGCTACGGCGTCGACCGCCACGTCCTCGTCGCTTTCTGGGGCGTCGAGTCGAGCTACGGCGCGGTGCTCGACGATCCCGGGATCGTGCGACCGGTCGTGCGCGCCCTGGCGAGCCTCGCCTGCGGCGATCACGGCCGGGCCGCCTACTGGCGAACCGAGCTGATCGCGGCCCTGAAGATCCTGGCGGCGGGCGACGCGCCGCCGGAGCGGCTCACCGGCTCGTGGGCCGGGGCGATGGGCCACACGCAGTTCATGCCGACCGTCTACCTCGCCCGCGCCGTCGACTTCGACGGCGACGGCCGGCGCGACATCTGGACCTCGGTGCCGGACGCGCTCGCCTCCACCGCCGCCTACCTCGTCGCCGAGGGCTGGCGGCCGGGCGTGCGCTGGGGCTACGAGGCGCGCCTGCCGGAGGGCTTCGACCTCGCGCTCGCCGACGAGACCACCCCGCGCAGCCTCGACGCGTGGCGGGCGCTCGGCGTCCGGCCGGTCCGCGACGACCCGGCGGCCGACGGCAGCCTCCCCGCCACCCTGATCCTGCCGGCCGGCGCCCGGGGACCGGCCTTCCTGCTGACGCAGAACTTCCCGGCGATCCTGCGCTACAACACCGCCCTGTCCTACGCGCTGACCGTCGGGCTGCTCTCGGACCGCCTGCGCGGCGAGCCCGGCCTCGCCCGGGACTGGCCGCGGGGCGACCGGATGCTGAGCGCGGACGAGCGCCGCGACCTCCAGACCCGGCTCGACGCGGGCAGCTACCCGGTCGGGACGGTCGACGGCAAGATCGGGCCCCGCACCCGCGCGGCTCTGCGCGCCTACCAGAAGGCCAAGGGGCTGCCGCCGGACGGCTACGCCGACGCCACCGTGCTGGAGCGGATGCGCGCGGGCCCGTGACGCCGCTCAGGCGGTGCTGCCGGCATCCACCGTGAGCACCGTGCCGGTGACGTTGCGCGCCCGGTCCGACACGAGGAAGGCGACGGCGTCGGCCACGTCCCGCGGCTCGACGAGGCGGCGCAGGGCGCTGCGGCCGGCGATCTTGGCGAGGTCGTCCGCCCCCATCCCCTCGGTCAGCGCCGTCTCGACGAAGCCCGGCGCGACCGCGTTCACGGTGACGCCGAGCTTGCCGACCTCGCGGGCGAGGGAGCGGGTAAAGCCGATCATCGACGCCTTGGTCGCGGCGTAGACCGACAGGGCGTTGTAGCCGGTGAACGCGATGATCGAGCTGACGTTGACGACCCGGCCCGCGCCCTTGGCCATCATCCCGCGCACGAGCAGCTTGGTCAGCACCATCGGCGCCACCGTGTTGAGATGGACGAGCCGGGCGATCTCGGTCGCCGGCATCGTCGCGAGCAGGCCCGGCGTGCCCAGCGCGGCGTTGTTGACGAGGCCGTAGACCGGCCCGTGCGCCGCCCGGATTTTTTGGGCGAGCGGCTGGAGGGCATCGAGTTCGGCGAGGTCGCAGGGCTCGAACCGGATCCGGCCCTCCGCCTTGCCCGCCGCCGCCTCCAGGGCCTCGCTGGAGCGCCGCGCCACCGCGACGACCCGGTGGCCGTCCGCGGCCAGGGCCTCGGCGATGGCGAGACCGATGCCCCGGCTGCCGCCGGTGACGACGACGACGCGGTCCCGTGCCGGGGTTTCGCTCACGGCGCCCTCCGCAGAAGCTTGCCGCCGGCCGTGAGCGGCAGGTCGGGGACGAAGCGCACGCTCGCCGGCACCTTGTGGCGGGCGAGGTGCGGCCGGCAATGGGCAATGATCGCGCTCTTGAGCGAAGCGGCCTCCTCCGGCGCGCCGGGAGCGCGCAGCACCACCTCCGCCTCGACGATCGCGCCGAGCAGGGGGTTCGGCCGGGCGCGGACGCGGGACATCGACACCCGCGGATGGACGTTGAGGACGGCCTCGACCTCCTCCGGCTGCACCTTGGCGCCGCCGACGTTGATCACGCCGCTGCGCCGGCCGAGGAAGTGGTAGCGCGCGCCGCGCCGCTCCACGAGGTCGCCCGTATCGACGAAGCCGTCGGCGTCCATCAGGGCGGGGGCCCCGTCCCCGAGATAGCGGCGCCCGGTCCGGTTCGAGCGCACGTACAGGCCGTCGTCCCGGATCGTGATCTCGATGCCGGCCCGCGTGCCGACCAGCGCCGCGGGGAAGCCCTCGCGGCCGTCCTCGACGGTGAAGCCGACGCCGCCCTCGGTGGAGGCGTAGGCGTGGGCGATGCGGGCCTCGGGGAAGGCGGTGCGCAGCAGGTCGAGGATCGTCTGGTCGGCGATCTCGCCGGACAGGCGCACGTAGCGCGGGGCGATCTCGCTCACGCCCGCGCTCATCAGCGCGAGCCGCCAGTGGGACGGGGTTCCGAGCAGGTGGGTGACGCCCGCCGCACCGATCCGGGCGAGGAAGTCGCGCAGCGGCTCATCCGCGTCCGACAGGACCAGGGCGGCGGGGGCGAGCATCGCCCGCAGAAAGACCTGCAACCCGCCGTAGCGGCGTATGTCGTAGAACGTGCTCCACACCGTGCCGGGCTCAGGGATCGCCGCGGTGTTGATGCCGCCCGCAAGCCCTTCGAGCGTATGGGCGACGAGCTTTGGCCGCCCGGTCGTGCCGGAGGTGGCGAGCACCCACTCGGTCGGCACGGACCTTTCCACCGCGGCGGCGCAGGCCGCCTCGACCGGAACGCGCGGCACGCACGCGGGCAGCCCGGCCTCGGGAAATCCTTCGTCGGTGACGACGCTCTCGACCCCCCCGTCGGCGGCGATCGCCGCCACGTGCTCCGGCGCGAGTCCGGGGGGCACGAGCACCATGCGGCCGGCGAGCCCGTCGAGGGCGACCATCGCCCGCGCCGCCGCCATCTGACCGCCGGTGGCGAGCAGCACCGAGCGCCCGGCGAGCGCCGCGGCGGCGGGGGCCGTCGCAGTCCCGCGCAGCAGGTCGGCGAGCGGCATCCGCCCGCGATGGTCGGACAGGGTCAGGCCGCCGAGATCCGCGGCCGCGAGGCGCTCGCGCAGGATCATCGCGCTCAGGCCGCCCGCTTCTGCACGGCGCGGTCGTAGAGGGCGACGAGATCGCCCACCGTCACCGGCAGGTCGGCCACCTCCATGTCGCTGAACGGGTCGACGCCGGTCATGTCCTCCATCCGGGCGACCAGCAGGGCGAAGCACAGGGAGTCGAATTCGGTGTCGACCATCACGAGGTCGTCGGTGACCGGCGGCATCGGCTTGTCCTGCTCGCGGGCGATCGTCTCGATCGCGTCGACGATGGTGTGGCGCAGGGTCATGGCTGTCTCCGTGGGTGAGGGGGGGGAGGATCAGGCGGCGGCCCGGGATTCCGTCAGAAGGCCGGCGAAGTCCGCGGCCATGCCGGCGAGGATCGGCCGCGCCCGCGGGACGAGGCGGCCGAGGCCGTAGAAGAAGTGGATCATGCCCGCGTGGCAGGTGAGGGCGGCGGGCACGCCCGCGCCGCGCAGCCGCTCGGCGTAGGCGGTGCCGTCGTCGCGCACGGGGTCGCAGGCGGCGGTGTGGATGTGGGCCGGCGGCAGGCCGGTGAGGTCGGCCGTCCGCAGCGGCGCGAACCGCGCGGCCCCGGGGCCGACGAGCCCGCAGGCCCGCGCATCGCGGCCGATGGTGGCGATGTCGAGGAAGTAGCCCGAGGCGAACGCGGTGCGTGACGGACCGGCGCCCTCCAAGTCGAGGACGGGGCAGATCAGGAGTTGCGCCGCGATGCGGGGACCCGCGCCGCGGGCTTCCTGGCAGAGGAGAGCGGCCAGCCCCGCGCCGGCCGAGTCGCCGCCGACGGCGAGGCGCGCCGGGTCGATGCCGAGGGCGGGCGCGTGCGCGGCGGTCCAGGCGAGGGCGGCGCGGGCATCCTCCAGCGCCGCCGGGAACGGGTGCTCGGGGGCGAGGCGGTAATCGACCGCGACCACGGACAAGCCACCCGCCGCGGCGAGCGTCCGGCAGATCCCGTCATGGGTGTCGAGGCCGCCGGTCGTCAGCCCGCCTCCGTGGAGGAACAGGAGCCCCGCCCCGCTGCCGCCGACACCCTTGTCGCCGCCACCCTTGTCGCCGCCACCCTTGTCGCCGGTCTCGGGCGCGTAGAGCCGGGCGGCGACCGGTCCGGCCGGACCCGGCAGGACGAGATCGCGGGTCGCGACGCCCGTCGGGGCCGGGCCGGCGAGCGCCGCCAGGGCGCGCAGGCCGTCGCGCCGCGCCGCGACGTCCGGCGTGCCGGACCGGCCGAGCGCCATCATGTCGAGGAAGCGGCGGACGTGCGGGTCGAGGGCCACGGCGTCGGCGCTCAGAGCTTCAGCGCGGCGCGGACCGGGGCCGGCCAGTCGGCGATATGCGCGCCGTGCGTGGCGAACAGCGCCACCGCGAGGCGGTCCATGCCGAAGGCGACGCAGCCCGTATGCGCCGGCTCGCCGTCCTCCAGCCGCAGGTCCCAGGTCGTGCCGAAATGCTCGCGGTGGTAGTTGAAGCTCATGCACGCGGTTCCGGCGGCCGCGCCGCGCAGGGGGATCAGTAGCTCGAACTTCAGCGACTGCTCGAGCTGGCTGAAGGCCATGATCTGGCCGAGCCGGCCGAAGAACGGGTCGCTCGCCTGCTCCACCGTGTAGGGCAGGCCGAGGTCGTCGGCGAGCGCGGTGGCGCGGGCGATCCAGCTCTCGCGGAAGGCGGCGACCTGCTCCGGCGTGCCGACCCGGACGTATTCCCGCATCCGGAACGATTGCAGGCGGTCGAGATGCGGCGAGGGTTCGCGGCGGAAGCAGTCGCAGGCCACGTCAAAGCGGTAGCCGCTCCGCGGCACGGCGCCCCGCGCGGCGGCGATCGGGTAGACGGGATAGCAGGCGGCCGGCGTCAGAACGAGGTCGGCGGTCTCGAGCCCCGTGGTCCAGTCGCCGCCGGCGAGGTGGCGGTCGGCCGCCGCGCGGATCTCCGCCTCGCTGCCCTCCAGGCAGGAGACGCAGCCGAGCAGGTTCGGGAAGCTCTTGAGGTAGCCGTGCCGCTCCAGGTGCGCCCGGCTCATCACCGGCGGAAAGCGGAACACCTCGGTGGCCTCTTCCCGGCGCGACGAGATCAGCGCGGCCAGCGCCTCGACCACGGACTCGTAGGCGCCGGTGCGGGCGTAGACGCCCTGCGCGTTCATCGGCCGGAACAGCGTGTCGAACAGGCTGTCGAGCGGATCCGTCGCCGGCGGCGCGGCCGGCACGTTGAGGACGGGCATGTTCATCGGAAGCGCTCCGGGCAGGTTCAGGCGAGCAGGGTGGGGGCGACCGGGGCCATCAGGGTGGCGGTGGCGAGGTTGGCCACGATCCGGTCGTTGTGGATCATGATCGGCGCCGAGAGGATGTCGCGCAGCGCCCGCCCGACGCTGAAGTCGCCGTCCTGGCGGTAGCCAGCCAGCCCGTTGGCGCGCAGCGCACCGCTCACCGCGGCCACCGCGAGTTCCGAGACCTCGACCTTGAGCATCGCCAGCGCGGTCTGCGCGTCGAGGGCGGCGAGCGCGGCGGGGTCGTCGGCCGCCGCCTCGAACCGGTCGAGCCCCTGCGCTATCAGGGCGCGCGCCTGCTTCAGGCTGGAGACGGCGCGGGCGTAGTGCAGGGCGCCGGGCGGGGCGACGCCGCCCGCTCCGCGCATCGCCGTGCGGGTGAAGGCCTGTGCCCGCTCCACGGCGCCCGCGGCGATGCCGGCCCAGGCGCTCGACCACAGGATGTGCGAGACCGGCGTCATCGTCTGGTTGTGGATGTCGGCGTAGCGGGCCGGCAGCACCTGCTCCGGCCGGCCGCGGGCGCGCAGGCGGAAGCCGCTGCTGCACGTGCCGCGCATGCCGAGCGTCTCCCAGCCGTTCAGCCGCTCCAGGGTGTAGTCCTCCTTCAAGAAGACGCACAGCACCTGATCCGAGGCACCCGCCTCCGCCGCCCGGCGGGCGACGGTGACGATGCCGTCGGCCTGGGCGCCGTAGGAGATCACGGTGGCCGCGCGCTCCAGGGCGACGCCGTCGGCATCGGCCTCGACGGCCGCCGCGGAGGTGCGGACGTTGCCGCCGTTCTGGCCCTCGGTGGTGGAGGAGGCGAGCAGCAACTGCTCGTCCGCGATCCGGCGCATCAGGCCCTCGCGCCAGGGCTCGCCGCGCCCGTGGCGGGTGAGGCAGGCGACCTTGGTCTGGTGCATGGCGAAGATCATCGCCGAGGAGGCGCAGGCCCGGCCCAGGGCGTAGCTGGTCTCGGCCAGAGCCCGCATCCCGGCACCCTCGCCGCCGAGCTCGATCGGCACCGCCGCGCCCAGCAGCCGCTGCGAGCGCAGCGCCGCCACCGCCTCGACGGGGAAGCGCGCGTCGCGGTCCACCGCCTCGGCGTGGGCGGCGGCTATGGCGGCGGCGGCGGCCGAGCGCGCCGCGAGGTCCGTCGCCGAGCCGCGGCCGCCGGACGATGAGAGCGTGTGCTGGATGGTCATGCTTCGCCCCGAAAGACCCGCGTGGCCGTTCAGAAGACCATCGTCGGTGCTGTTTAGGCAGAAAGACTCAAAAAGCGCCTTAAGCCGATGTCTGAAAAATACGTAACCGATCGTCGATCCGTATTAACTAAGAAGGCGGTTAATATAAGAAACGCAGTTGAAGGTGATTGAGGCGCCTTCGATTTCTGTATCTGGACGTGTATCGACGGCCGGTCCGCGAGGGCGGGCCGATGTGGAAGGCGATGCGGCGATGGTGGTGACGGGTGCGGAGAGCGTGACGGCGCGCACGATGGGTCTCGCGCAGCGGATCGCGGCGGGCGACGCGCGCCGGCCGGACTTCGGGGCCGAGGACGCCCTGGTGGATGTGGGGTTGTCGTCCCTCGACTTGGTCAACCTGATGGTGGCGGTGGAGGCGGAGTTCGACATCCTGATTCCGCCGACACTGCTCAACCCGAAGAATTTCCACTCGATCGGCGCCATCGCCCGGATGGTCGAGAGCGTGCGCGCCGGCCAAGCCGCCTGATCCCATCCGGAGCGGGGGCGGCACGCGCCCCTCCCGCAGATCCGGATCGCGACTCCGACAGGTCCCGACGCGCACCCCGCGCGCCGGGACATCGGCATGCGCGTGAACGCCGCCTGCGTGGCCGCCCCGAATGGACGGGCGCCGGCGCCGCGCCTCAGGGCGGCGACAGGCTGATGAAGGCCCCCTGTCCGTAGGCCAGCGCCCCGGTCTCTCCCGGGCGGAGCCGCACCTCGCGCACGGCCCCGAGCAGGATGGCGTGGCTGTGCCGCTCGATCACCTCCTCCAGGTCGCAGTCGATCAGCGCCTGCGCCTCGGAAAGGCCCGAGGCCCCCGAGCGCATGACGGTCCAGTCCGCGCCGCTGTAGCGATCGGCCCCCCGCACGCCCCCGTGCCCGGCGAAGCGCTCGGCGACCGGGCGGTGCGCCGCCCCGAGGACGCTGACGCAGAAATGTTGCCGCCGCACGATCACCGGCAGGGTCCCCGAGGCGCGGTTGACGCAGACGAGCATCGTCGGCGGCTCGACGGAGAGCGCGGTCGCGGAGGTCGCCGTCAGGCCGACCCGCTCCTCGCCGATCCCGGCGGTCACGACCACGACGCCGCCGACGAGGCGGCGCATCGCCTGCTTCAAGAGGGAGCCCTGCGCGTGGAACTCGGGGAGGCCGCCGATCGAGACGTTCATCGTGTCCTCGCACGCGGGAGGATGTGGTGACTGGACGTGTGCACAGAATCCGTCCCGAAACGCCGCATTATCGTTTCGCCGACAGGTTTTCCGCAAGGCTTGCCGACCGTCACTGCAATTGCAGAGCCGCCGCGAGACCGCACGTCTCTGTCTCCGGGCGGCACGGATTCCGACCCTGACCGGGGGAGGCGTCCCGATCGGGGACGGGGGGAGGAACGATGCCGACGACACCGATCATTCCCGGAAGACGCGCAGCCGAGCCGCATCCGCCCTGAGCGGTCCTGCGCCGCGCGGGCGCCGCTCCCCGGCGGCGCGCCCTCGCTCCCCCATCCGCCCTCACTCGACCTCGGACCGCGCCATGCTTTACCACGATCGCCTCGACGGACCCGCCGCGCCGACGCTTCGCACGGCGGCCCGAGCCCTCGTCGACCAACTCGTCGCCAACGGCGTCGCGCACGCCTTCACCGTGCCGGGGGAGAGCTTCCTGCCGGTGCTCGACGCGCTGCACGAATCCGGAATCCAGGTGACCGTCTGCCGGCAGGAAGGGGCCGCCGCGATGATGGCCGAGGCCCACGGCAAGGCCACCGGCCGGCCGGGGATCTGCCTCGTCACCCGCGGGCCCGGGGCCACCAACGCGGCTGCCGGGATCCACATCGCCCAGCAGGATTCGACTCCGATGATCCTGTTCGTCGGCCAGGTCGAGCGCGGCTTCCGCGACCGAGAAGCGTGGCAGGAGATGGATTACCGCGCCGCCTTCGGGCCGATCGCCAAGTGGGCGGCCGAGATCGACGATCCCGCGCGCGTGACGGAATACGTCTCGCGCGCCTTCCACACCGCCGTCGCCGGCCGGCCCGGCCCGGTGGTGCTGGCCCTGCCCAAGGACATGCTGAAGGAGACGGTGGCGGGGCCGCTCGCGCCCCCGTGCGTGCCGGTCGAGGCCGGACCCTGCGCGGAGGACCTGGAGCGGCTCGCCGCCCTGCTCGCCGAGGCGCGGTCCCCGTTCCTGATCCTCGGCGGCAGCCGCTGGAGCGCGGCCGCCTACGCCGACATCCGCGCCTTCGCGGAGCGGTTCGACCTGCCGGTGGCGACGAGCTACCGCCGGCTGCCGCTGTTCGACCCGCTCCACCCGAACTACGCGGGCGACCTCGGGCTCGGCGCCAACCCGGGCCTCGTCGCGCGGGTGCGGGCTTCGGACCTGACGATCGTGCTCGGCGGACGTCTCGGCGAGGTGGCGAGCCAGAGCTACACGCTCCTCGACATCCCGAGCCCCCGCACCCGGCTCGTCCACGTCCACCCGGGGCCGGAGGAGATCGGCCGGGTCTACGTGCCCCATCTCGCGATCAACGCCGCGCCCGCGCGCACCGCGGCGGCGCTCGCCCGCCTCTCCGCGCCGGACGCGACCCCGTGGTCGGCGGAGACCCGCGCCGCGCACGCCGCCTACCGCGCCTGGAGCGACGCGGCGACGCCGCAGCCCGGCCCGGTCAACCTCGGCGCGGTGATGATCCACCTGCGCGAGGTGCTGCCGGCGGACGCGATCCTGTGCAACGGCGCCGGCAACTACGCCGCCTGGATCCATCGCTTCTACCGCTTCCGGGACCTCGCCACCCACATCGCCCCGACCTCCGGCTCGATGGGCTACGGCGTGCCGGCTGCAGTGGCGATGAAGCGCCTGTACCCCGAGCGCACGGTGGTGGCGCTCGCCGGCGACGGCGACTTCCTGATGAATGGCCAGGACTTCGCCACCGCCGTGCAGTACGGGCTCGCGATCGTCTGCGTGGTCTGCGACAACGCCAGCTACGGCACGATCCGCATGCACCAGGAACGCGACTTCCCCGGCCGGGTCTGCGCGACCGACCTGACGAATCCCGATTTCGCCGGCTACGCCCGCGTGTTCGGCGGCTTCGGCGTCACCGTCGAGCGCACCGAGGATTTCCCGGAGGCGTTCGCCGCCGCTCGCGCCTCGGGACAGCCGGCGATCGTCCATCTCAAGATGCCGGTCGAGGCGATCACCCCGGGCACCACCCTCAGCGCGATCCGGGAGCGCGCGCTGGCGGGGGGATGAGCGGCCCCCTCAGGCGGCCCGGGCCGCCACCGTGGCGTGCTCGGCCTGGACGAGCACGTCCAGCGCCCGCCAGGGCTTCTGCATGTAGACCGCGTGGTCGGGCAGGCGCGCGTCCCGCGAGGCGCCGGAGGTCACGACGACGCGCACGTCCGGCCAGCGCCGCTCGACGGTGCGGGCGAGCGAGACGCCGTCCATCGCCCCGGGCAGGCGCACGTCGGCGAACAGCAGCGCCACGGTCACGTCCGGCCGCTCCAGGACCGACAGGGCGGCCTCCGCGCTCTCGCAGGCGATCACGCCGAGGTCCGTCTCCTCCAGGACCGCGGTCGCGAGGTCGCGCACGGCAGCGTCGTCCTCCACCACCAGGGCGACGGGTGCGGGACAATCCTGTGACGCGCGGTCCATGAACATTCTCCCGACAGTCGGTGTGTGATGCCCCGGGCGGGTCGCGGCCTCGTTCCTGCGCCGCTGATTCCCCGATTCGGCCATGCTGGCCTGCCACGAGCCGGCTCACAAGCGGAGGCAGGGGCGTCCGC
Source organism: Methylobacterium amylolyticum (assembly GCF_030700245.1). Lineage (GTDB taxonomy): Bacteria > Pseudomonadota > Alphaproteobacteria > Rhizobiales > Beijerinckiaceae > Methylobacterium. The sequence continues at coordinate 113,947 of NZ_JAUYZI010000008.1, read as the reverse complement.
TGGTATGCCTGCCCCGCGGTCAGGCGGCGATCATTCCGGGCGTCGGTGCCCGAAAAACGTGCCCCTCGGACGCGGTTAACAAACTGTTCACCAGACCGGACGGACTGTTACACGTGTGAGACGGACGCCCGGCCCGCGGATCGGCGGCCGTCTCGACGGGTGTTCGACGGTTCTGAGCCAGAGGATCGACAATCGTCATGTGCCGTTTCCTCGCCTACAGCGGTGAGCCGGTCTTCCTCTCCGACCTCGTCTGCGCGCCGGTGCACTCGCTGATCCATCAGTCGCTGCACGCGGACGAGGGGAAAACCGAGACCAACGGCGATGGTTTCGGCATCGGCTGGTACGGCGAGCGGGCCGAGCCCGGCATCTACCGCGACATTTCGCCCGCGTGGTCGGACGAGAATCTGGTCAACCTCTGCGGTCAGGTGCGGGCGCGGACCTTCTTCGCCCACGTGCGCGCCGCCACCGGCACCGCCACCGCGCGCGCGAACTGCCACCCGTTCGCCCACGGGCGGCTGCTGTTCATGCACAACGGGCAGATCGGCGGCTACCATCGGATCAAGCGCCGGCTGGAGGCGCTGATCCCGGACGAGCTCTACGAGAGCCGCCGCGGCAGCACCGATTCCGAGGCGATCTTCCTGCTGGCGCTCGCCAACGGCCTCGCCGAGGATCCGGTCGGCGCGATGGCGCGCACGCTGGAGACCGTGCGCGGGCTGATGAATGCGGCGGGCGTCGCCGAGCCCCTGCGCTTCACCGCGCTGCTGACCGACGGCGAGGCGCTCACCGCCTATCGCTGGGCCTGCGATGGCCGGCCGCCGAGCCTCTATTTCCGCGAGGGGCCCTCGGGCATCGTCGTGGTGTCCGAGCCGATCGACGGCCGCCGTGAGGGCTGGCAGGTGGTGCCCAAGGGCGGCACGCTCCGCGCGCGGCGCGGCGGGCCCGCCGTGGTGTCCGGTCCCGAGGCCGCCCGCCGCGCCGCCTGACCGGCCCAGGCTCCCCGGCGCGCGGCGCGTCCGGCGCGGGAGACCCGCCGGCCTCGGGCATTGCCCCCGGGCCCCGTATCGCCGACATCAGGGCCCGAGGGCCCCGATGCGCGGCCCGACGGGGATCGACCGATGTATCCGAACACCGACCTCCACATCGCCGGCCGCTGGCGCGCGGGCGGCGACCGCCAGACCCTCGACGTCCTCAACCCGGCCACCGGCGACGTGATCGGCGCCTGCGCGGTGGCCACCACCGCCGACCTCGACGAGGCCCTGGACGCCGCCGCCCGCGCCTACCCGCTGTGGCGGGCGGTGGCGCCGTTCGAGCGCGCCAAGCGCATGCGCAAGGCGGCCGACCTGCTGCGCGAGCGCGCCGAGGACATCGCGCGGATCCTGACGATGGAGCAGGGCAAGCCGCTGCCCGAGGCGCGGATGGAGACGCTCTCGGCGGCCGACATCATCGATTGGTTCGCGGAGGAGGGGAAGCGCGCCTACGGCCGCGTCATCCCCGCCCGCGCCGACGGCGTGCTCCAGGCGGTGGTGAAGGAGCCGGTCGGGCCGGTCGCCTGCTTCACCCCCTGGAACTTCCCGATCAACCAGGCGGTCCGCAAGATCTCGGCGGCGCTCTGCACCGGCTGCACGGTGATCCTGAAGGGCCCCGAGGACACGCCCGCGAGCAGCGCGGCCCTGGTCCAGGCCTTCCTCGACGCCGGCATCCCGGGCGACGCCCTGTCGCTCGTCTACGGCGATCCGGGGGCGATCTCGTCCTACCTGATCCCGCACCCGGTGATCCGCAAGATCTCGTTCACCGGCTCCACCGCGGTCGGCAAGAAGCTCGCCGCGCTCGCGGGCGAGCACATGAAGCGGGCGACGATGGAACTCGGCGGCCACGCCCCGGCGATCGTGTTCGGCGACGCCGACGTCGAGAAGGCGGTGGCGGTGCTCGCCCCCTCGAAGTACCGCAACGCCGGGCAGGTCTGCGTCTCGCCGACCCGGTTCCTCGTGCACGACTCGGTGTTCGACCGGTTCGTCGAGGGCTTCACCGCCTTCGCCAAGTCCGCGAAGGTCGGCGACGGGCTTGAGGCCGACACGAAGATGGGCCCGCTGGTCCACGGCCGGCGCCTCGACGCGATCGAGGCCCTCTCGGCCGACGCGGAGGCGAGCGGCGCGACGCTGCGGGCCGGCGGCAAGCGCATCGGCAACCGCGGCAATTTCTTCGAGCCGACCGTCTTCACCGAGGTGCCGCTGACCGCCCGCATCATGAACGAGGAGCCGTTCGGGCCGGTGGCCGCCATCAACCGGTTCTCGGACGACGACGAGGCGTTCGCCGAGGCCAACCGCCTGCCCTACGGCCTCGCGGCCTACGCCTACACGCGCTCGACGGCGCGGGCGGCGCGGGTGTCCTCCGGCGTCGAGAGCGGCATGATCTCGATCAACCACCACGGTCTCGCCCTGCCCGAGACGCCCTTCGGCGGCGTCAAGGATTCGGGCTACGGCAGCGAGGGCGGCCCCGAGGCGCTCGACGCCTACCTCGTCACCAAGTTCGTCACCCAGGCGAACTTCTGAGGATCCGCCCGGCGCGCCCGCGGCGGCGCGCCGCTCAGTAGTGCGGCGGGGGCGGCTCCAGACCCCGCGGCGCGGCGCGGGCGGCCGCCTCCTCCACCTGCTCGCGCAGGGCGTCGATCTGGCGGGTCAGACGGTCGATCAGCCGCCACTGCCCGGTGACCGTCCGGTTGAGGTCCTCGATCGTGGCATCCTGCTCGGTCAGGCGCATCTCCAGGCGGTCGATGCGGGCGGTGTCGTCCATCGCGTGTCTCCCCGCAGCGCGATAGCCCATCCGCCCCGATAAGCCGAGCCTTTGGGGAGCGCGGCGGGGGGGCACGCAATGCAACCTAGGAAGAAATATCCGAGTAATGCAACTCTTAGTTCAATAGGTGCAAATCTATCGATCCAGCGACTGCCCGATTCACCGAGAGGGAAAATCTTTGTTTAGAGTTTCGGCGCAAGATCTCGCACGAAGGCAGGCGGTTTCGCGATGGCGAACGCCGGTCCTGGGTCGGACGGCTCGGTGCGGTTGCAATATCTGCGGCATCCGGTTGCCGTCTTCGCCCGGAATCGGAAGGTCTTGGAGAATCCCATGATGTTCGGTGCACGCAATGGCGATGCGTTGCTCGCGGCGATTGATACGTCGATGGGTCGGATCGAGTTCGACCTCGAAGGCCGCGTCACGGATGCCAACGCCCTGTTCCTCGACCTCGTCGGTTACACCCTCGCCGAGGTGCGCGGCCAGCATCACCGCCTGTTCGTGACGAAGGCGGAGCGCGAGGCCCCCGAATACGCGGCTTTCTGGGACGGGCTGCGGGCCGGTCGCCACGCTGCCCGGGAGTTCCTGCGCGTGGCCAAGGACGGCCGGCACGTCTGGATCCAGGCCTCGTACAACCCGGTGCTCGACCGACGCGGCAAGCCGGTGAAGGTGGTCAAGTTCGCCACCGACATCACCGAGCGCAAACACCGGGACGCGCTGTTCGCGGGGCAGGCTGCGGCCCTCGACCGCTCGCAGGCGGTGATCCGCTTCGACCTCGATGGCACGATCACCGATGCCAACGACAACTTCCTCAAGACGATGGGCTACACCCTCGACGAGGTGCGCGGCCGCAACCACAGCCTGTTCATGGCGCCGGAGGCCGCGGCCCACGCGGATTACGCCGCCTTCTGGCGGGCCCTCAAGGACGGCCGTTATCAGGCCGGCGAGTTCCGGCGGATCGGCAAGGGCGGCCGGGAGATCTGGATCTTCGGCGCCTACAACCCGCTGCTGGACGCGCAGGGCAAGCCCTTCGCGGTCGTCAAGTTCGCCACCGACGTCACCGCCCAGGTCGAGGACCGCCTGCGCCGGGCCGAGGGCCAGCGCGCGATCGACACCGACATCCAGGCGATCACCGAGGTGATGGCCGGCGTCAGCCGGCAGATCGCCGAGACGGCGGCGTCCGCGGTCCAGACCGCCGGCAACGTCCAGGCGGTCGCCGCGGCCTCCGAGGAGTTCACGGCCTCGATCGAGGAACTCGGTCGCCACGCGCTCCAGGCGAAGACCGCCTCCGACGACGCGGTGGTCCGTGCCGAGGAGGCGGGCGCGATCGTCGTGGGCCTGACCGGCGCGGCCGAGCGGATCGGCGCGGCGGTGAACCTGATCCGGTCGATCGCCGACCAGACCAACCTGCTCGCCCTCAACGCCACGATCGAGGCGGCCCGGGCCGGGGCGGCGGGCAAGGGGTTCGCGGTGGTGGCCGCGGAGGTCAAGACCCTGGCGGCCCAGTCGGCGCGCGCCACCGAGGAGATCGGCACCCACATCTCGGCGGTTCAGAACGAGACCGGGCGGGCGGTCGAGTCGATCGAGACGATCCGCCGGACGATCACGCAGCTCAGCGAGATCTCGCTCAGCGTGTCCTCCGCGGTCACCGAGCAGACGGCGGTGACCCGGGACGTGACCGCGAACATGCAGTCGGCGGCCACGGGCGTGGACGTGGTCCGAACCGCGATCACCGAGATCACCCGCGCCGCGGGCGACGTCGACGCCTCCGTGCGCAAGGTCTCCGCGGCGGCCCGGGCCCTGGTGTAGAGGCGGGCCAGTCTCCGACAGCCCGCGCCGCCGTCAGGCCACCCGCACCAGCGCGGGCGCGGCCATCTCGACTCGGTCGCGCCCGTTGGCCTTCGCGGCGTAGAGCGCCGCGTCGGCCCGCTGCATCAGCCCGTCGAAGCCGCACCCCTCCCGGATCTCGGCGACGCCGACGCTGACGCCGAGGCGGAGATCCGGCAATTGCGGGACGCCCAGCGCCGCGAAGGTCCGCCGCACCTGGTCGGCCCGTGCGTGCGCCTCCGCGGGCGACGCGGCAGCGAGGAGGCAGGCGAATTCCTCGCCGCCGAGGCGGCCGAGCAGGGTCCCCGGCGGCAGCAGCGCCGCCGCGACGGTGCAGAAGCCGACGAGGACCGCGTCGCCGACGGCGTGGCCGTGGGTGTCGTTGATCGCCTTGAACCGGTCGAGATCGAACAGCAGCAGGGCCCCTCGCCCGCGGGCGGCGAGCACGGCCTCGGCCCCCTCGACGAAGGCGCGCCGATTGCAGACCCCGGTGAGCGGGTCGGTGCGGGCGGCGAGGCGCTGCTCGCGCTCGGCCCGCTCCTTGATCAGGCCCATGAAGGTGAAGGCGCAGGCGATCGAGAACAGCATCGCCGCCAAGCACAGGATCGTCACCCAGGGCGAGTCGAGGGGCGGCCGGTCGCCGGGCACGGGCGCGATCACGCTCGCCGGGATCCGGACTAGGTAGCAGGCGCCGTAGAGGGCGAGCAGGCCGAAGGCCGGCCAGCGGGAGGCGAGGCGCTCGCCGCGGCCACGCCAGATCTCGTAGGCGGAGGCGCAGCAGAACAGGCCCGCCGCGGCCGAGGCGAACGCGATCCGCGCCGCGATCGATCCGTAGAAGGCCGGAACGAGGCAGAGCGCGCACCACAGGGCCGCGCCGGACAGGGCGATCCCGGGGCGCGCGGCGCGCCCCTCGAACACCCGCACCCCGCTCCAGATCAGCCCGTAGGCGGCGAGCATCACCGCGTTGGCCGCGCCGATCGAGACGAGGTCCGGGATCAGGCCGCGCAGGGCGAGGCCGGCGGAGGCGAGCGATCCCGCCAGATGGGCCACTCCCCACAGCGCCAGCGCCCGCACCGCCGGAGCCTGCCGCCACGACAGCAGGAACAGGGTGCCGACCAGGAAGGTCGTCACGAAGCTCACCGTCAGCAGCGTGGGTGGGTCGAGGCGCGGCACCGCTCGCGATCCGTCTCCTGCCGGGTCCATCGCCGCCACGGGGGCGGGGGCATTCCTCGCTGCACGACACGCGTGCCCTGCATCCGATCGAGATGCAACGTGGGGCTTTCCTCTTAACAGCTCAGCTTATGCCGGGCTACAGTCGCGGGCCGGCGCCGCTGCGCCGGTTCCGGCGGGTCCGGGCGCCAAGCGCCCCGCGCGACGGTTTCCAGGGTGGGAGCGGCGGGCGCATGGGCGGGCCGAACGGGGGGCCGGGCATCTTCGGGACCGCGGAGGGGCAGCGCCTCGCCGCCGCCCGGACCGACCCGGCGTGGCGGCGCTGGGGGCCCTATCTCAGCGACCGGCAATGGGGCACGGTGCGCGAGGATTACAGCGCGGGCGGCGACGCCTGGGACTACCTGCCCCACGACCACGCCCGCTCCCGCGCCTACCGCTGGGGCGAGGACGGGATCGGCGGCTTCGGCGACCGCCACCTGCACTGGTGCCTCGCCCTCGCCCTCTGGAACGGCCGCGACCCGATCCTCAAGGAGCGCCTGTTCGGCCTCACCAACGCCGAGGGCAACCACGGCGAGGATGTGAAGGAACTCTACTACTACCTCGACGGGCTGCCCTCCCACGCCTTCATGCGGATGCTCTACAAGTACCCGCAGGGCGCGTTCCCCTACGCCCAACTGGTGGAGGAGAACCGGCGGCGCGGCCTCGACGCCCCGGAATTCGAACTCCTCGACACCGGCCTGTTCGACGGCGGCCGCTACTTCGATGTCGAGATCGCCTACGCCAAGGCCGGCCCCGACGACATCCTGATGCGGATCACCGCCATCAACCGCGGGCCCGAGGCCGCCGACCTCACGCTGCTGCCGCAGCTCTGGGCGCGCAATCACTGGTCGTGGTGCGCGGGGATCGCCAAGCCGGAGCTGACGGCCGAGGGCGGCGGCGCGGTGCTCGCCAACCACCCGAACGTGCCGGCGCTGCGCTTCCACGCCGAGGGCGCGGCGGACCTGCTATTCACCGAGAACGAGACCAACGCGCATCGCCTGTTCGGCACCGGTCCGGCCGAGGGCTACTTCAAGGACGGGATCGACCGCCGGGTGGTGGGCGGCGAGGCCGGGGCGGCCAACGCCCACGGCGGCACGAAATGCGCCGCGCGCTACGACCTGCGCCTCGCCCCCGGCGAGGCGCGGACCCTACGGCTGCGCCTGAGGCCAGCGGAGGCGGCGGGCGATCCCTTCGCCGACTTCGACGCGGTGTTCGCCGCGCGCGAGGCCGAGACCGACGCGTTCTACACCGCCCTCCAGGCGGCGGTGACCGACCCCGAGATGCGCCGCGTGCAGCGGCAGGCGCTGGCCGGCATGCTCTGGTCGAAGCAGCTCTACCACTACGACGTGCGCGAGTGGCTGGCGGGCGACCCGGCCCAGCCCAAGCCCCCGCCCGAGCGCCGCGGCGGCCGCAACAGCGACTGGACGCATGTGCGGGCCAACGACATCATCTCGATGCCGGATGCCTGGGAGTACCCGTGGTTCGCCTCGTGGGACCTCGCGCTCCAGGCGATCGTGTTCGCGATGATCGACCCCGACTTCGCCAAGGGCCAGCTCCTGCTGCTCGTCGACGAGGCCTACGCCCACCCGAACGCGGCGCTGCCGGCCTACGAGTGGGGCTTCGGCGACGCGAACCCGCCGCTGCACGCGATGGCCGCGTGGCGGGTGTTCGAGCTCGACCGGGCGCTCACCGGCACCCCCGACCACGCCTTCCTGAAGCGGGTGTTCAACAAGCTCACCCTGAACTTCACGTGGTGGGTGAACCGCAAGGACGCGGGCGGTCGCAACCTATTCCAGGGCGGCTTCCTGGGGCTCGACAACATCGGCATCTTCGACCGCTCCAAGCCGATCGGCGCGGGCGCGACGCTCACCCAGTCGGACGCCACCGCCTGGATGGCGATGTACGCCCTCGACCTGATGCGCATCGCCATCGCGCTGGCGCAGGACGACGCGACCTACGAGGACATGGCGCAGAAGTTCTTCGAGCACTTCCTGCTGATCGCTGCCGCCACCGGCGACGGGGTGTGGGACGAGGATGACGGGTTCTTCTACGACGTGATCGAGACCGCGGACGGCCGGCGCCTGCCGATCCGAGCCCGCACGATGGTCGGGCTGATCCCGATCCTGGCGGTGGCCGTGCTGGGCAAGGGGGATCTCGCCGGGCTGCCCGCGCTGCGCGGCCGGCTGATCTTCTTCCTGCGTAACCGGCCCGATCTCGCCGCCCTGGTCTCGCGCTGGAACGAGCCCGGGGTCGGGCGCTCGGCGCTGCTCTCGCTGCTGCGCGGTCACCGTCTCAAGGCGCTGCTCCGGCGGATGCTCGATCCGGACGAGTTCCTGTCGCCGCACGGCGTGCGCGCCGTGTCGCGCGCCTACGCCGACGCGCCGTTCTGCTTTCCCTGGAACGGCGACGATCTCGGCCTCGGCTACGAGCCGGCCGAATCGCGCTCGCGGCTGTTCGGGGGCAATTCCAACTGGCGCGGTCCGGTCTGGATGCCGGTGAACTACCTGCTCATCACCGGGCTGCACCGCTTCCACGACTATTACGGCCCGGACTTCCAGGTCGAGTCACCGCCCGGATCGGGGAAGACGCAGTCGCTGCGCGAGATCGCCGACGACCTGTCGCGGCGCCTGATCCGCCTCTCCACCCGCGGGCCGGACGGGCGCCGTCCCGTCTACGGCGACAGCCGCATCGAGCAGGAGGACCCCGCCTTCCGGGACCATATCCTGTTCTACGAGTACTACGACGGCGACACGGGCCGCGGGGTCGGCGCCTCGCACCAGACCGGCTGGTCCGGGCTGGTGGCGCTCCTCATCCAGCAGATCGCCACGGCCGAGGTCGCCGCGGGGACGCCGTGACGCGGGCGCTTCGCCCGGACCCGCTCGCCGGTCCCGTCCCTACTCCGCCGCCTGCTGCATGCGCAGCTTCTGGCCGAGGCCGATCTCCCGGGAGATCCGCGAGCGGCGGGCGCTGTAATGGGCCGAGACCATCGGGTAGTCGATCGGCAGGCCCCACTTGGCCTTGTAGGCCTCCGGCGTCAGGCCGCGCAGGGTGAGGTGGCGGCGCAGCGCCTTGTAGGGCTTGCCGTCCTCGAAGCTGATGATGGTTTCAGGGCGGATCGAGGCCTTGATCTGCGCCTCGGTCGGCCGCCGGATCTGCGGCGCCTGCGGACGGTCCAGCTCGGTGATCGAGCGGTGGACGTCGTGCAGCAGGCTCGGCAATGTGCCGGCGGGCACGCTGTTCTTGGTGACGTAGGCGCTCAGGATCCTGGCGGCGAGTTCGACGGTGGGGGATGTGGTCTGCATCTGTCGTCTCCTTGGCTCACGAATACAGGCAACGGTGACGTCTCGAAGCGATCCGGGCGGCCGTTTAGGGCCACACAGCGCCTCCGACCGGGAGCGCGTGCCGGCATTATGCGGCGGCGCGCGGGTGTTACAATCACTGGATGCATCTACTGCGCGATTTAATCTACTTAGGATTGAAGTTTAAGATCAACGGGCAATTCCTGCCCACCGTGTCCCTGGCCGTGCGCTGCGGTATTCGGGACTCACTCCGAGTCGAACGAGACCGCGATGCCGGAGGGCGATCGGTGCCCGTCGACCGGAACCGCGTGGTCGTACAAGGGGATAGAGCTGCCTGCGCCGGGCGGCCCTATGAGAGGAAGCGGGATGGACGTTCTCGTCGTCGGGGCCGGCGTGGTCGGCTTGGCTATTGGGCGGTCGCTGGCGCTGCGCGGTCACGCCGTCGTCGTCGCGGAAACCGAGGGCGCGTTCGGGACCGGCGTGTCGTCGCGCAGTTCCGAGGTCATCCACGCGGGCATGTACTATCCGACAGGCTCGCTGCGGGCGCGGCACTGCGTGGACGGAGCGCGCAGGTTGTACAACTTATGCGAGAGTCACGGCGTGCCGCACCGCGCCTGCGGCAAGCTCATCGTCGCGGCCGACGAGGCGGAGGCGGACAAGATCGCCGCCATCCGCGCGCAGGGCGAGGCGAACGGCGTGCGGGGCCTCGAACTGCTCGACGGCGCCGCGGCGCGCCGGCTGGAGCCGAACCTCGCCTGCGCCCTGGCCCTGCACTCGCCGCGCACCGGGATCGTCGACAGCCACGCGCTGATGCTGGCGCTGCTCGGCGAGATCGAGGACCAGGGCGGCGCCCTGGCGCTGCGCAGCCCGGTCGAGGCGCTGTCGCGGCGGGACGGCCAGTGGCAGGCGCGCCTCGGCGGGGCCGAGCCGGGCGCGATCGCCTTCGACGCGGTGGTGAACGCCGCCGGCTTCGGCGCCCCGGGCCTCGCCGCCCGGACCGAGGACTACCCGGCCGAGCGGGTGCCGCGCCTCCACCTCGCCCGCGGCAACTATTTCGGCTGCACCGGCAAGCCCGCCTTCTCGCGGCTGATCTACCCGGCGCCGCGGATCGACGGGGGCTTGGGCATCCACCTCACTCTCGATCTCAACGGCCGGACCCGCTTCGGGCCGGACGTCGAGTGGGTCGAGGCGCCGGATTACCGGGTCGACTCGGGCCGAGCCGAGGCCTTCTACGGGGCGATCCGCCGCTACTGGCCGGCCCTGCCCGACGGGGCGCTCTACCCCGACTACGCCGGCCTGCGCCCGAAGCTCACCGGGCCCGGCGAGCCCGCCGCCGACTTCCGGGTCGAGGGCCCGGCCGAGCACGGCCTGCCCGGCCTCGTCCACCTGTTCGGCATCGAGAGCCCGGGCCTGACCTCCAGCCTGTCGCTGGCCGAGGATGTCGCCGACCGCCTCGCCGCCTGACACTTTTCGGACTTGGGGACCGCCCGGCGGCGCGCGCGCGGGTTCTCCGCCGTCAGGACATCAGGTGCAGCGCCAGCGGCGCGAGGATCGCGGTGAGGAAGGCGTTCAGGCCCATGGCGATGCCGGCGAAGGTGCCTGCGGTCTCGCTCACCTGGAAGGCGCGGGCCGTGCCGATGCCGTGGGCGGCGAGCCCCGCCGCGAAGCCGCGGGCGCGCATGTCCCGGATCCGCAGGGCCTCCATCATCGGCGTGACGAGGATCGCGCCGATGATGCCGGTGAGGATCACCAGGATCGCGGTGAGCGTCGGGTCGCCGCCGAGCGTCTCGGCGATGCCCATCGCCACCCCCGACGTGACGGATTTCGGCGCCAGCGAGACGATGATCGGCGCCGGCAGATCGAGGAGCCGCGCCAGCGCGATCACGCAGGCGAGGGTCGTGGCCGCGCCCGCCGCCAGCGCCGCCAGCATCGGCACCAGGGCGCGCACCACCGTCGCCCGGCGCTCGTAGAGGGGCATGGCGAGCACCACGGTCGCCGGCCCCAGCAGGAAGTGCACGAACTGCGCGCCCTCGAAGTAGGTCGGGTACGGGGTGCCGGTGAACGCCAGCACGCTGCCGACGAACACCACCGAGATCAGCACCGGGTTGGCCAGCGGATGGCGGTTGGTCGCCGCCGCGATCCGGTCGGCGGCGACGTAGGCGGTCAGCGTCACCGTCAGCCACAGCAGGGGCGTGCCGGTGAGGTAGACCCAGAGGGAGAAGTCGCCGCCCATCAGGCGTCCGGATCCCCGCCGCGCCGCTCGACGAGGCGGGCGACGGCGCGGAACACCAGCACGGTCACGAGCAGGGAGGCGGCCGTCGAGACGAGCAGGATGAGCGCGAGCTTGACACCCTGCGCCCGCAGCAGGTCGAGCCGCCCGACGACGCCGACGCCCGCCGGCACGAACAGCAGCGACAGGTTGGCGAGCAGCACCCGGGCCGTCCCCTCCAGGGTGCCGTCGGTGAGCGGCTTCGGCAGCAGGCGGGGCAGGCCCGGCGCGGTGTCGCGGGCGAGCAGGAAGAGGAACATCAGCCCCATCCCGATCACCGGACCCGGCACCGGCACGCCGGCGCCGCGGGCGAGCGCTTCGCCGACGAGCTGGGCCAGCAGGATCAGCGCGAGGCTGGCGACCATCGCGGACCCGCCCTGTCAGGCGCCCGCCGGCTGCCGCGGCCCGTTCCGGCGGGCCGCGGCGACGCCGGCCTCGTCGAAGCCGAGCAGCCGGCCGAGCCGCTCGACCAGCGCCTCCTCGAACTCGTCGACCTTGCCGTCGGCGGCCGCAACGGACCACGCCATCGCCAGGAGTTCCTCGCGCTCGGCGCCGTCGGCCTCGTGCGGGATCATCTCGACGAGGCTCGCCACGTCGCGGGTCTCGGCGTCCATCGCGGTCGCCCGGGCGATCAGCGCCCGCGCCGCCTCCGGCCCGTCGGCGTAGTGACCTTCCACGAGGCGTGCGAGGCGTTCGCTCTCGGCCGGCGCCAGGATGCCGTCGACCCGGGCGACGTGGACGAGGAGGGCGGTGGCCGCCAGATGCGCGTCGTCGGCGGGCCCGCGCCCGCCCGATTGCGCGCCGACGCCGAGGGCCTCGGCCGCGTAAGCGCGCAGGCGTGCGATCAGGGACATGTCCGCTCCGGGCCGATCCTCGGCCGGACCGTCCGGTCCCGCCGCGACCGGACCATTCGGTCCCGCCGCCCTGCCGTCAAGGTTGACCCGGCACGCGGAGCGCGGGGCGTGGCCCGGCTGCATCGTCTCGGGCGTTGCCGGCCGGCACGAAAAAGGCCCGGACCGCGCGGGCGGCCGGGCCTTCCCGGGATCCGAGGTCCCGAAGAATCAGGCGGCGGGCGCCGGCGACACCGGCACCTGACCCGAGGCGTTGCCGCCCTGGCTCTGCGCGGCGGAGGGGGACGGCGACGGGAAGCCCGGACGGCCGCGGCCCGGCACCCGGGGCTTCGGCTTCGGCGCGGCGATCAGGCCCTCGCGGATCGCGGTCTTGCGGGCCTGCTTGCGGGCGCGGCGCACGGCCTCCGCCTTCTCGCGGGCCTTGCGCACGGACGGCTTCTCGTAAGCCTTGCGCTGCTTCATCTCGCGGAAGATGCCCTCGCGCTGCATCTTCTTCTTGAGGACGCGGAGCGCCTGATCGACGTTGTTGTCGCGAACGAGTACCTGCAACGGACTTGACCTCTGGACCTGGGCTTTGGGGCGCGCGCGGCCCGCCGCCGATGCGGAAACCGACAAAATCCCTCGCCCGGGCTGCACCCGAGAGGGACGGGAACGATCGGTATCCGAATCGGCACGGAGGCCGTGCCTTGGCGGGGCTTCTACACCAAGCGCGGGCCAGTTCCAACATCTTCGCGCGCCCGCGGGCGGCGGTCCCGTGCTAGGTTGCCGGGATGGCACAGGACCCCCAGCCCGACGGCGCGCAGCAATTCGCCAGCGACAATTATTCCGGTATCTGCCCCGAGGCCTGGGCGGCGATGGAGGCGGCCAATCGCGGCCACGCCCCGGCCTATGGCGAGGACCCCTGGACGCAACGGGCGGCGGACGCGTTCCGGGCCTTGTTCGAGATCCCCTGCGAGGTGTTCTTCGCCTTCAACGGCACGGCGGCGAACGCGCTGGCTCTGGCCGCCCTGTGCCAGTCCTATCACAGCGTGATCTGCGCCGACTCCGCCCATGTCGAGACCGACGAGTGCGGTGCGCCGGAATTCTTCTCCAACGGCTCCAAGCTGCTGACCGTCCGCACCGAGGGCGGCAAGCTCACGCCGGAGGCGGTGCGGGGCTTGGCCGCCAACCGCAGCGACATCCACTTCCCGCGCCCGCGCGTCGTCACGGTCACCCAGCCCACGGAGACGGGGCAGGTCTACAGCCTCGCCGAGCTGCGCGCGCTCTCGGCGACCTGCCGGGAACTGGGGCTGGCGCTGCACATGGACGGGGCGCGCTTCGCCAACGCCTGCGCGAGCCTCGGCTGCACCCCCGCCGACATGACGTGGCGGGCGGGCGTCGACGTGCTGTGTTTCGGCGGCACCAAGAACGGCATGCACGCGGGCGAGGCGGTGGTGTTCTTCGACTCGAAGCTCGCCGAGGATTTCGGCTACCGCTGCAAGCAGGCCGGACAGCTCGCCTCGAAGATGCGCTTCCTCGCCGCCCCCTGGGTCGGGATGATCGAGAGCGGCGCGTGGCTCACCAACGGCGCGCACGGCAACGCCTGCGCCCGGCGCTTCGCGGAGGCCGTCTCCGGCCTGCCCGGCGTGCGGGCGCTGTTCCCGGTCGAGGCCAACGCCGTGTTCCTGGCCATGCCGGGCGCGATGATGGAGGGCCTGCGGGCGCGGGGCTGGCGCTTCTACACCTTCATCGGCGGCGGCGCCCGCTTCATGTTCGCCTGGGACGCGCGGCCCGAGCGGGTGGACGCGCTGGCGGCCGACCTGCGGACGCTCGCCGCCGCGGCGGCCTGAACCCCCTCTTTTGCCATCGCCGCCCGTTGCGTTACAGGCTCGGCGCGAGCGCTTCGCGGACCTAGCTGAACCATGCTGATGCAGACCAAGACCGAGGCGAGGCCGGCGGACCCGGTTTCGCGGCGGCGCACCTTCGCGATCATCTCGCACCCGGACGCCGGCAAGACCACGCTCACCGAGAAGCTGCTGCTGTTCGGGGGCGCGATCCAGCTCGCGGGCGAGGTCAAGGCCAAGCGCAACCGGGTCTCGACCCGCTCCGATTGGATGGGCATCGAGAAGGAGCGCGGCATCTCGGTGGTCACCTCGGTGATGACCTTCGAGTACGGCGACTGCGTGTTCAACCTGCTCGATACGCCGGGCCACGAGGACTTCTCGGAGGACACCTACCGGACGCTCACCGCGGTCGATTCCGCCGTCATGGTCATCGACGCGGCCAAGGGCATCGAGGCGCGCACGCGCAAGCTGTTCGAGGTCTGCCGCCTGCGCGACATCCCGATCGTCACCTTCGTGAACAAGCTCGACCGCGAGGCGCGCGACCCGTTCGAGCTGCTCGACGAGATCGAGAAGACGCTCGCGCTCGACGTCGCGCCGATCACCTGGCCGATCGGGGTCGGCAAGAGCTTCTCCGGCACCTACGAGCTCGGCATGAACCGCGTGCGCCGGCTCGACGCGGCCGACGACGCCGGTACCGTGTCCGTCTCCGGCCCCGACGACCCGCTGTTCGACCAGCTCCTGACCGAGGACGGCGCGGCCGACGCGTGGCGCGGCGAGGTCGAACTGGCCGAGGGGGGCCTGAAGGCCTTCGACCTCGACGCCTTCCGCGAGGGCCACCTCACGCCGGTGTTCTTCGGCTCGGCCCTGCGCAATTTCGGCGTGCGCGACCTGATCGATGGCCTCTCCAAGGTGGCGCCGCCCCCGCGCGGCCAGGACGCCGACAAGCGTCTCGTGGAGCCCACCGAGGCCAAGATGACCGGCTTCGTGTTCAAGATCCAGGCGAACATGGATCCGAACCACCGCGACCGCATCGCCTTCATGCGGGTCTGCTCGGGCAAGCTCAGCCGCGGGATGAAGGCCCGGCTGGTGCGCACCGGCAAGCCGATCTCGCTCTCGGCGCCGCAATTCTTCTTCGCGCAGGACCGCGCCATCGCCGACGAGGCGTTCGCCGGCGACGTGGTCGGCATCCCCAACCACGGGACCCTGCGCATCGGCGACACGCTCACCGAGGGGGAGGACATCCTGTTCCGCGGCGTGCCGAGCTTCGCCCCCGAGATCCTGCGCCGCATCAAGCTCACCGACGCGATGAAGGCCAAGAAGCTGCGCGAGGCCCTCCAGCAGATGGGCGAGGAGGGGGTCGTCCAGGTGTTCGTGCCGCAGGACGGTTCGCAGGCGATCGTCGGCGTCGTCGGCGCCCTCCAGCTCGACGTGCTGAAGGAGCGCCTCCAGGCCGAGTACGGTCTGCCGGTGGACTACGAGACCTCGCGCTTCTCGGTCTGCCGCTGGGTTTCCTCGGATTCCGATGCGGAGCTCGACAAGTTCATCGACTCGCACGGCTCGGCGATGGCGAAGGACCTCGACGGCGCCCCGGTCTTCATGGCGTCCACGGCATTCTCGCTCCGCTACGAGGAGGAGCGCTACCCGGCGGTGCGCTTCACCGACGTGAAGGATTACCAGAAGCGCGCGGCCTGAACGCTGGGCGCACGGCTCCGGGCTCCCGGCCGGGGTGCTTCTCCGCTTCGCGGCGGCAGGTGTCCGGCGCTGAGATCTTTGTCCTGTACGATCCGGAAAGATTAGAGGCCGGGGATCGTACCTAGATCCTGCTGAAACCCAATTCTCGGGCGCGCGTTGTCGCATCAGATGATCGACAGGCGCCGCGAGGCCCGTGCGGGTCTTCTTCGCGAAACGGATCGTCGCGCGCCGCCCATGGGAGGGTTGTTGCGATGGCCACGTTGACTGCGCTCACCTCAGGCCGCGCGGCGGCCGGGCTCGCCGTGCGCGACATCGGCGCGGACGACCTCAAGGCGGCCCTGCGCGCCGGCTTCGACGACTTCCTGGCGATGCCGACCCACGTGGTCTTCATCAGCCTCATGTACCCGCTGATCGGCCTCGTGCTGGCGACGCTGAGCTTCGGCAACGACGTGCTGCCGCTGCTCTTCCCTCTGGCCTCGGGCTTCGCGCTGATCGGCCCGTTCGCCGCGGTCGGCCTGTACGAGCTGAGCCGCCGCCGCCAACTCGGGCAGAGCACCGGCTGGAACGCGGCGTTCCGCGACCTCGCCCGCCGGGATGCCGGGGCGCTGCTGGCGATCGGCGGCCTGCTCGGCGCGATCTTCCTGGCCTGGATCGTGGTGGCCGATGCGCTCTACGCCGGGATCTACGGCGCCGCAGCGCCAGGAGCCTCCCCTGGGGCGGCCCCCGGGGGCATCCTCGCCTTCGCAGCGGACGTGCTGACCACGCCGCGCGGCTGGGCGCTGATCGTGATCGGCAATCTCGTGGGCTTCGCCTTCTCGCTGCTGGCGCTGGCGCTCAGCATCGTCTCGGTGCCGCTGATCGTGGATCGCCACGTCGACGCCCTCACCGCGGTGGCGACCTCCGTGGCCGCCTTCCGGCGCAACCCGCGCACCCTGCTCGGATGGGGCGTCCTCGTCGCCGCCGTCCTCGTCGCCGGGACGCTGCCGCTGTTCGTCGGGCTCGCGGTGGCCATGCCGATCCTCGGCCACGCGACGTGGCATCTCTACCGCCGCATCGTGGCCTGAGGAGCGCCCGGCCCCCCGGAGCCCGCGGCCTCAGAACTTCCCCAGCATCGGGAAATCCGTGGTCAGCGTGGACTCGGCGGCGACCGGTCCCTCGCGCTTGCGCGGCCTCCGGTTGAGAACCTGCTTGAGCTTGGTCTTCAGCGCCGCGACGTCGAACGGCTTGAGGATGAACGCGTCGGCCCCGGCCTGGTGGGCGAGGTTGATGTCCTCGAAGTCGAACGAGGTCTCCGTGAGGATGAACGGCGTGTTCATCAACTCGTCCTCGCCGCGGATCTCGCGCAGCAGCGAGAGGCCGTCCATCGGCTCCATCTCCAGGTCGCAGATGACCAGGGCGTAGCGGCGGGCGCGCAGCTTCTCCAGCGCCTCGGCGCCTGTGGTCACCCCCTCGACGTCCGGGAAGCCGAGGCGGCTCAGCAGCATCACGACGAGGCGCAGGAGCTTTTCCTGATCGTCGACCACGAGGATCGGCGGCGTATCGCTGGGCTCGCTCATCGGACCTCAGACGAACAGATGGTCGATGCCCTGCCGGGACATCGCGTCGGCTTGCAGGGCCACGGCGAGGCCGTGGATCGCGGACGCCTTGGGCGTGCCGCGCTGGAGCATCGGCAGGAGGTTGGCCTTGGCGAACAGCGCCTCGGTGCCGGTCACGCGCTGCGCGCTCTTGAACGAGTGCACGAATTCCCGCTTGGTGATCTCGCGCCACTCGCAGATCTGCACGTCGCGGTGGCGCTGGTCGGCCCCGATGCGGGCGAAGGTCTCCTGGACCGACATGCGCTCGCCCTCGATCACCTGCGCGGCGAAGCTGCCCTCGATCACCAGGAAGCTGGTGATGACCGAGAACTCGTTCTTCTTCTGCGCCACGCGCCCGATGTCGCCGATCTGGGCGGTGCGCTGCGCCGGATCGGCGGCGAGCGAGAGGCGCGAGAAGTAGATGATGTGGACGAGGCTCGTCCGCTTGGCCCGCATGACCGATGCCCGGGTTCCCCTCCGGCGGCGCGTCCGGCCGGATGATCCGGACCGCGACGCACCCTCCGGCGTTCACCGGCATCTTCGCCGGTCGGACATAACGCGCCGTAAATGCCGCCGCCGGACCCGGCAGGATTTGCCCGGCCGGCGCGGGGGAGGGCGTGTTTTGCCGGGCTCCCGCACCGCTCCGCCATGCGAATCAAGGCCTTGCCGGTGGCACGGCGGTTGCGGATCCCGTCGCCGCCGCCTCACGCGGTGCGTCGGGATCGCACGTCATGGACATCTTCTCCGCCCTGCAGACCTCCGTGTCCGGCCTGCAGGCCCAGTCCTACGCCATCAGCAACATCTCCGGGAACATCGCGAACTCGCAGACGACCGGCTACAAGCGGATCGACACCAGCTTCGTCGATCTCATGGCCGAGACGACCCCGAAGCGTGAGGTCGCGGGCACGGTGCTGGCGCAAGCTCAGCTCACCAACTCGCTCCAGGGCAACGTCATCGCCTCGCAGATCCCCACCAACATGGCGATCAACGGCCAGGGCTTCTTCACCGTCGCGCTGAAGACGGGCGACGCCGGCGGCCAGGCAACGTTCGGAGCCACCAATCTCTACACCCGCCGCGGCGATTTCGCGCAGGACAAGGACGGCTACCTCGTCAACGGGGCGGGCGCGTTCCTGACGGGCAGCAACGTCGACCCGAACAGCGGCCAGGTCACGGGCACGGGGCCGATCAAGATCGGCAACATGACGCTGCCGGCCAAGCAGACGACCACGATCAACTACGCCGCCAACCTGCCCGCGACGCCGATCACCAACGCCTCGGTCAAGTCGACCGCGGCGGGCGCCTATCTCTACACCGGAGCCCTGGCGATGACCGCCACCGGCGCGCCGGCCTCGACGGGCGGCGCGGCGGACGTAGCGGCGCTGATGGACAACAGCATCGTCGGTCCCTCGGTCACCGCGTACACCGAGAACGGTGCCCCGGTGGCGATCACGACCCGCTGGGCGAAGGTTCAGGACGCCACCCCCGACGGGGCTCAGGACGCGGTCTGGAACCTGTTCTACCAGTCGGCCTCGGGTTCGGCGGCGGGGGTGACGCCGAGCACGCCGCCCGTGTGGACCAATATCGGTGCGGCCTTCACGTTCGATGCCGCGGGCCAGCCGACGACCACCGCGACCGGCCCAATCCCGATCCCGGACCTGGAGGTCAACGGGATCGAACTCGACGGCGTCAGCCTCAACATCGGTACGGGCGGGCTCACCCAGTACGCCAACACGAGCGGCGCGGCGACCACCAACACCCTGACGCAGAACGGCAACTCCGCCGGCACGCTGACCAGCGTCGCGGTCGGCAGCGACGGAAACATCAAGGGCACCTTCTCGAACGGCACCGTCGCGACGGTCGCCACCGTCGGGATCGCGCGCTTCACGAACCCCGACGGGCTGAAGCCGGACTCGCGGGGCAACTACCTCCAGACCGACGCGTCCGGCGGGCCGCTCTCCGGCCTCAACGGCGGGACGATCTCGGGGGCGAGCCTGGAGCAGTCGAATACCGACATCGCGAGCGAATTTTCTAAGATGATCGTTACCCAGCAGGCCTACTCTGCCAACACGCGCGTCATGTCGACCGCGCAGACGATGATGTCGGATCTGATGAACGTGATCCGCTAGCGCGCTCGCGCGCCGAGGCGGAGGGCGGTTCGGCGCGCGAGCGCGCCGGAACGCGGGATGGGAGCCGGGCCCGGTCGCGACGCGCTCCTCGAAGCGCTGGCGGCGACCGCCCCGGCAGGGAGCGCGAAGGTCGAGCGGGCTCGGCCCGCAGAGGAGGCCGCACGTGTCGATGAACGCGCTGTCCAACGCGACAGCAGGCCTCGCGGCGACCCAGGCGGCGATCAACGTCGTCTCGCAGAACGTCGCCAATGCCGGGACGGTGGGCTACGTCAAGCGCACGCTGGCGCCGGTCGCCGGCGGCACCAACAACCTCGGCGTGGCGGCCGGGACGATCACCCGGAGCTTCGACGCCGCCGCCCTGAACCAGCTCCGGCTGGAGACCTCGGGGGCGGCCTATACGGGCACCAAGGCGCAGATCGTCGCGCAGCTCGACAAGCTCTACGGCACGCCCGGCAGCGCCACCGCGCTCGACGGCACGCTGAACAGCTTCACTCAGTCGTTGCAGGAGCTGTCGGCCAACCCGACCTCGGCCGCCGCCCGCACCACCGTCCTCAGCAGGGCGTCGGCCCTCGCCGGCCAGATCAACGGCGCCGCCGCCAGCGTCCAGAACCTGCGCACCGGCATCGAGGCCCAGCTCGGCACCGACACCCGGAGCGCAAGCTCCCTGCTGTCGCGCATCGCCGCCATCAACGGCCAGATGCAGAACACCACCGACGACGCCACCTTGGCCGGGTTCCAGGACCAGCGCGACCAGGCGATCAACGATCTGGCCGGCTACATGGACATCCAGACCGTCACCCAGGGCGACGGGACGGTCTCCGTGATGACCCGGTCGGGCGTGACGCTGGTCGATCGCGGCAGCGCGGTCGCCCTCAGCTTCGACGGGCGGGGGACCCTGACGGCCCAGTCGGCCTACAGCACGGACCCGAACGCGCGGACCGTCGGCACCATCACGGCGACGACGATCAGCGGCGCCACCATCGATCTCGGCACCGTGGGTGCCCTGCGCTCGGGCAGTCTCGCCGCCCAGTTGGAACTGCGCGACGCGATCCTGCCGCAGGCGCAGCGGCAACTCGACGATCTGGCGGCGGGCCTCGCGAGTTCGCTGACCGACGCGCCGCGCAGCGCGACGGTCGCCGGCGGCACCGCCACGATCGACCTCAGCGGCGCGGCGCCCGCGGCCGGGGCGACGCCGGGCGCGGGGCTTCAGCCCGGCAACACGCTGACGATCCCGGTGACCGGGCTCGACGGCGTGGCCCGCAACGTCATCCTGGTCGCCTCGGCGCGCACACCGCTGCCGACGGTGCCGGCGGGCCAGACCGCCGACGCGAGCGCGCTGACGGCGTCCTTCAGCATCGCGGGCGGTCCGGCCTCCTACGCGGCCGCGATCAAGGCCGCCCTGGACGGTCTGACGGCGGCCAACCCGAACCTGCCGACGCTGAACGTGACGGCGAGCACCAGCCCGGGCGCGAGCGCGGCGGCGAATGCCAGCGGCGCGGTCGTCGCGATCACCAGCGCCGACGCCACCGCTCCCGTCCTGGGCGCGACGGCGACCGTCACGCAGCCGGTCTCGTCGGGGAACCTGGCCACGGGCTACCCGCAGATCGCCCTGTTCGTCGATGGCCTGAACAACGGGCTCTACACCGGCTCGCTCGATACCGGTTCCCAGCTCACCGGCTTCGCGCAGCGCATCGCCGTCAACACGAAGATCGCGGCCAACACCGCCGTCCTCACCGCGTCGAGCGCGACGGATACGGCCGCCGCGACCGCCTCGGGCGCCCGCGCGCAGACGCTCTTCACCGCATTGACCGGGACGCCGCGCACCTTCTCGTCGTCGAGCGGGATCGGCGGGGTGACGGCGCCCCACAGCGCCACGGTGGTCGGCTTCGCCCAGGAGATCATCGCCACGCAGGGGGCCGCCGCCGCCACGGCGTCGTCGCTGGACGACACCCAGCAGGTCGCGCTCTCGACCGCCCAGGGCCGCTACGCGTCGAGCGCGGGCGTCAACATCGACGCGGAGATGTCGAACCTCATCGCGCTCCAGACCGCCTACGGCGCCAACGCGCGGGTGCTGACGGCGGCGCGCGACATGCTCAACCAGTTGCTGCAGATCTGATCATGACCACGATCACGCCCTTCGCGGCCGGCACCTTCACGAGAACCCGCAATACCGAGCAGCTCACGGCGCTGAAGAGCCAGCTCGACACCCTGTCGACGCAGCTCTCCACGGGCCAGGCGGCGCAGACCTACGGCGGGCTCGGCAGCGGCCGCACGACCGCGCTCGCGGCGCAGGCGACGATCAGCGCTCTGGCCGGATACGCCGCCGGCATCGGCTCGGCGCAGACCCGCACGCAGCTCGCGGTGACGAGCCTGACCCAGGTCGCGACCCTCGGCACGAGCGCCCGCGCCAGCCTCTTGAACGGACCCCAGAGCACGGCGCTCAACCTGACCGCGACGAAGGCACTGGCGCAGAGCAACCTCCAGACCGCCCTGGACGCCCTGAACCAGTCCGCGGGCGGCACCTACCTGTTCGGCGGCCGCAACGCCGCGGCGCAGCCGGTCGTCGACGGCGACACGATCCTCAACGGAACGCGGGATGCCGCGGGCCAAGCGCTCGCCGGGCTCAAGACCGTGGTGTCGGAGCAGGTGCGGGCCGATCTCGGCAGCAACGGCCAGGGTCGGCTGAGCGTGGCGCAGCCGACGGCGACGTCGGTCTCGCTGACGGAGGACCCGAGCGCCGAGGCGCGGGCGAATTTCGGCTTCTCCATCGGCACGATGACGACCACCGGCAGCGCGCTCACCGTGACCTCCACCCCCGCCACGGCGGCGACCGCGACCGCGACCTTTGCCGAGGCGCCGACCGAGGGGCAGCGCTTCCGCGTGGTCGTCAACCAGCCCGACGGAAGCCAGAGGACGATCGACTTCACGACCACGAGCGCCGCGACCGTCGACGTCGGGACGCCGTTCCCCGTCATCCCGCCGGGTGCGACCGCCGCCGCCGACGCGGCGACGGCGCTGGCCGGCCTGATCGCGCCCGGCACCCTGGCGAGCGTCCAGAGCGCCGCGCCCACCGACACGCCCCCCGGTCCCGGCCTGTCGCTGGCGTTCACAGGGGGCACCGCCGCCAGCACCACCGTCGAACTCGCCGGCACCCCTCCGAGGCAGCCCGCCGTCGGCGACACGCTCACCGTGACGCTGAAGCTGCACGACGGAACGACCACCACGCTGACGCTGACGGCGGCCGCGAGCACAGCCCCGGCTTCGGTCTCGAGCTTCGCCATCGGCGCCGACCCGGACACGACCGCCGCGAACCTGTCGGCGGCGCTGGGCAACGCCCTCAGGACGGCCGCCGGCAGCACCCTGACGGCCAGCGCCACCGCCCGGGCCGCCCAGGACTTCTTCGCCGGCTCCGCGACGCCCGGCCTCACCCCGCGCCGGATCACCTTCGACGCGGGCGGCACCGCCACGGGCTACGCGCAGGCGCCGCGGAGCGACACCGTGGTCTGGTATCAGGGCGAGGACGGCACCACCGATCCGCGCGGCACGCAGACCGTCCAGACCAGCGCGACCGGTTCGGTCAAGATCGGCGCGCGGGCCGACGAGCCGGCGATCCGCAACGTGCTCGCTGGCCTCGCCACGGTGGCGCTCGGCATGCCGAGCGCCACGGACGCGAACGTGAACGCCGCCTACGCGGCCGTCAGCAGCCGCGCGCAGGCGCTCCTGTCGTCGGCCGACACGAGCCCGAGCGTGCAGGACATCGTGACGGAGCTCAGCCTCGCCTCGGCCCGGCTGTCGGACGCCGCGACCACCAACAAGGCGACCCAGAACACGCTCCAGAACACCCTCGACGGGATCGAGCAGGCCCCGACCCAGGAGGTCGCCGCCAAGCTCCTCGACGTGCAGAATCGCCTCCAGGCGAGCTACCAGATCACGGCCTCGCTCTCGAAGCTGTCGCTCGTCAACTACATCAGTTGATAGGCCGCGATCGATGCGGAGCGCGTATCGACCGGCCCGCGCGACGCCTGAGCGGGATCGGGGCCTGCATCCGGGCGATCGAGCGGATCCGGTGTGACGCGCCGATCGAGGCATGCGTGCCAGAATCGTATTACCGATGTATATTGCGTGTTGGTAGGAAGGCGATCGTCCTGGAAACGGATTACGGTAAACGGAAACGCAACGGTCTGCGGTGAACATAGTCTCGCCGCTTTTCAGCGCTGTTCAACCGCTTCGCGGGTTCCCGTCACCCGTTCGACCGGTCGAGGTTCCAGCATGCAGCTCTCCGGGCCCGTCAGCGAGATCCGCCGCCTCGGCGCCGCGGCGCGGATCGGCGCGATCGTGATGGCCGAGCAGGCGGTGGACCTGCACGTCGCCGCCTACGCGAGCCCCGACGACCGCTGCATCGCCCTCGACATCCTGCTCCGGGACCTCGCCCGCCTGCGGGCGCGCGAGCCGGCACTGGACGGCTTCATCGCCGAGGTCGAGAGCTACATCGACCTGCTGCACCGGGATCTCGCCCGCCGCGCCGCGTGAGGCAGTCCGCGATGGCGCGGCACCGGGGCGCGCGCGCCGCGCTGGCCGCCCTCCTGCTCGCGTCGCCCGCCGCAGCCCTCGACCTCCAGAAGGCGGTCCCGACCCTCGAGCCGTGCCCGGGACGGGCGGGCTTCGTCCGCACCCCCGGCAGCCGCAACTGCACGCGCGTCTCGGGCCGGGTCGCCGCGGGGATAGACGCCCGCACCGGGCACGACGGGGCGGCGTTCCTGCCCCGGGCCGCGGGGCGGATCGCGATCGACAACCGCACGGACACGGACCTCGGCGAGGTCCGGACCTACCTGCGGATCGACGGCCGGCGCTAGGGCGCTCGCCGCCGGAGCGGATGCCGGTTCGGCGCAAGGGAGCGCGTCAGAACACGGGCTCGGAGCCGCCGTCACAGATTCCGCGAGAGCACCAGCGGTCCGCTGCGCACGCCCCGCCCGTAGGGGGAGGGGGCCGGCGTTGCCGCGCCGTAGCCGACCGGTGCCCGGGCGCGGCCGATCTCGTCGGCGAGCGACTTGATCAGGCCCTCGGAGACCGTGCGCGCGGCGGAGAGCACCGTCTGGTTCGCCTCCACCGCGGCGGTGAAGCGGCGGTGGCCCTCGCGCAGCGCGGCGACGCCCTGCGGGTGGAAGCGGGCGAGGGCGACGGCGTTCGCCTTGGCCGATTCCAGGCCCTGCATGTAGGCCGCCGCCAGCTCCGCCTTGGGCTCCGCCGCGCCGAGTCCCTCGCGCAGGCGGCCGGCGCGGATGTGCCCGGCCTCCTCCCCCAGCACCGCCTCCAGCGCCGCCATGTTGGCCAGGATCCCCGCGACCAGCGCCTCCGCGCCGATCCGGTCCGCGACGCGCAGGGGTTCAGACCTTGCCATGGCTCGCTCCGTCGCTCGCGCCCTGAAGCTTCAGGATCTCGCGGAACACCGAGTCCGCGATGCCGACACCGCCGCTCTTCACGATCTGCCCGGCATATTCCTTGGTCAGCATCGAGCGGTAGACGCCGCCGCCGGTGCCGTTCTCGCCGAGCGGCCCGTCGGTGCCCTGGGACTGCGTCATCCGGTCGAGGCTGTTCTCCAGGAACATCTTCTCGAAGTCGGTGGCGGTCTTCTTCGCCTTGGCGGCGTCGCCGCTTCCAAGCGTCGACTTCGCCACCGTCTCGGCGACGTTCCCGGCGATCGCCTTGCCGACGCCGATGGCGGCGGTGGCGGCGATGTTGGCGAGCGGCAGCATGGGGTTCTCCCGTCACATGAGTTCGATGTCGGCCTGGAGCGCGCCCGCGGCCTTGATCGCCTGGAGGATGGAGATCAGGTCGCGCGGGCCGACCCCGAGGGCGTTGAGGCCGTCGACGAGTTCGCGCAGGCTGACGCCTTCCTTGACCAGCGCCAGCTTGTTGCCGTCGCCGGTATCGACCTTCACGCTGCTGCGCGGCACCACCACCGTCTGCCCCTCGGAGAACGGCAGCGGCTGGCTCACCTGCGGCGTCTCGGTGATCGTGACGGTGAGGTTGCCCTGCGCGATGGCCACCGTGGAGACGCGCACGTCGCGGCCCATCACGATGATGCCGGAGCGCTCGTCGACGACCACGCGGGCGGTCTGGTCGGGCTCGACCTTCAACTGCTCCACCTCGGTGATGAGGCGGATCATGTTGCCGTGGTAGCGCGCCGGGATCTGGATCGTGACGGTCGCCGGGTCGGTCGGCTCGGCGGTGTCGGCACCCATGAAGTCGTTGATCGCCGCGGCGATCCGCTTCGAGGTGGTGAAGTCGGGGTTGCGCAGCGACAGGCGCAGGCCGCGCGCGTCGTTGAGCTTGAACGCGATCTCGCGCTCGATGTTGGCGCCGTTCGAGATCCGGCCGTTGGTCGGCACGCCGCGGGTGATCTTGGCCGCCTCGCCCTCGGCGGAGAAGCCGGCGATGGCCACCGACCCCTGCGCCAGCGCGTAGACCTCGCCGTCGGCGCCGAGCAGCGGCGTCACCAGCAGGGTGCCGCCCTGGAGCGACTTGGCGTCGCCGAGCGACGAGACGGTGACGTCGATCCGCGTGCCTTGGGCGGCGAAGGGGGGCAAATTGGCCGTCACCATCACCGCGGCGAGGTTCTGGGTGCGCATCGTCGCGCCGCGGGTGTTGACGCCTAGCCGCTCCAGCATCGCCTGGAGCGACTGCTTGGTGAACGGGATGTTGTTGAGGCTGTCGCCGGTGCCGTTGAGGCCGACCACGATGCCGTAGCCGACGAGCTGGTTCTGGCGCACGCCCTCCACCGAGGCGAGGTCCTTCACCCGCGACAGGGCGAGCGCCGGCCCGGCCAGGCCCGCGAGCCACAGCAGCGCCGCCGCGAGGGCGGAGAGGCCGGCTGAGCGTCGTCTGAGGTTCGCGTGCATGCC
Source organism: Methylobacterium amylolyticum (assembly GCF_030700245.1). Lineage (GTDB taxonomy): Bacteria > Pseudomonadota > Alphaproteobacteria > Rhizobiales > Beijerinckiaceae > Methylobacterium. The sequence continues at coordinate 87,588 of NZ_JAUYZI010000008.1, read as the reverse complement.
GTGGGTCTGGGCGGTGGCAGGGTCCGATGATCGTCTGCCAGCCCCGTGCCAACCGCTCCGTCCGCGCAAGCCGTTGATGTCGTTGGATGTGGTGCGCGGGACGGACCATGTCCGGCCGGCACCGTTCCTGCCGACCCGGCAGCTTCTGCCGGCCCGTTTACCCGCGCTTAACCGTGTCGGCCGAGTGTCGGCGCCTCACCGGACATCGTCAGAAGAGCCATGCGCGTCGATTCCCGCCAGCCGATCCGGAACGCGGGCCCCGTCGCGGGCGGGCGCCCGGCCGCGGGCGGGGGCGGCTTCCGCCTCGGCGCGGCGCTGGAGACGGCCGGCAGCGCCGCGCCCGCCGCCGCGGCGACGCTGGCCGGCCTCGACGCGGTGCTGCTCCTCCAGGCCGAGGCCGATACGCCGGAGGAGCGCCGCCGCCGCACCGCCCGCCGCGGCCACGACCTGCTCGACGGGCTCGACCGGCTGAAGGCCGCGCTCCTCGGCGGCCGGGTGGCGGCCTCGGACCTGCGCGCCGTGGCCGGGCGGCTGGCCGAGCGCGCCGGCTCCTCCGGCGACCCGCGCCTCGACGGGCTCATGGCCGAGATCGAGCTGCGCGCCGCGGTGGAACTCGCCAAGCTGGAGACCCGGCGCGGCGCGTGAGCCGCGCTCAGGCGCGCCGCCGCAGGCCTCCCGCCGCCGGCTGCGGCTCGCCCGGTCCCGTCTCCACCCCGAGATCCGGCACCGCGATGATCGGCGCACCGCGCAGGTCGCGCCGGGTGACGATGGCGCCGCGCTCCTCCAAGTAGGCGAGCATCCGCCGGGCGCGCCCGCCGGAGCTGGTGCCGTAGGCTTCCGCCAGCGCCGTGTCGGTGGGGCAGGGGGCGCCCTCGATCGCCGCGCGGGCGACGACGAGGAACAGGCCGGCGAGGTCGTCCGGCAGCCCGGCCGCGACGCTCTGCGCCCGCTCCCAGGTCGAGCCGTCGGCCACCGTGCCGCCGGCCTCGGCCCGGGCCACCGCGAGGCGGCGCTTGAACTCGGGCAGCCCCATCGCTTCGCCGCGCACCCGGCGGATGCGGCAGCGGACGGTGAAGTCCTGGTAGAGGGTCGCCGGCGTGCAGGCGGCGGCGTCCGCGTCGGCCAGCACCGAGGCCAGGATCTCGGCCAGGATCGTCTCCCGCTCGGCCGGGTCCATCGGTTCCTCCTCCGGCTCCTCGGCCGGAGTCGGTGGGCGGTAATTGGCGAGCTGCACAAGCACGTCCGGTGTCGGCGTCGGCCGGGGACGCGGGCGCGGCGGCGGCAGCGCCTCCGCCGCCGGATCCGCCGCGAGGATCAGCGCGCGGACATCCTCGGTCGGGTCGGGCAGGGGCACCAGCACCGGCGAGGACGAGCGGCTCACCGTCTGCGTCGGCCCGACCGCGATCGTCATCGGTCGCCGGGAGAGCGCCGGGCCCAGGGCGACGAAGTGGCCGCGCGGGAGATCGCGAAAGGTCTCCGCTTGGCGCCGTTCGAGGCCGAGAAGGTCGGCGGCGCGCGCCATGTCGATGTCGAGGAAGGTGCGCCCCATCAGGAAATTCGACGCCTCGGCCGCGACGTTCTTGGCGAGCTTGGCGAGCCGCTGCGTGGCGATGATTCCGGCGAGCCCCCGCTTGCGCCCGCGGCACATCAGGTTGGTCATCGCCCCGAGCGACAGGCGGCGGGCCTCGTCCGAGACCTCGCCCGCGGCGGCGGGAGCGAAGAGCTGCGCCTCGTCCACCGCCACCAGCATCGGATACCAATGGTCGCGGTCGGCGTCGAACAGGCCGCCGAGGAAGGCCGCCGCCGCCCGCATCTGACCGTCGGCGTCGAGGTTCTCCAGCGACAGCACCACGGAGACCCGGTGGACCCGCACCCGCGCGGCGATGCGCTGCAGGCTCGCCTCGTCGCCGTCCGCCTCGACCACCACGTGGCCGTAGCGGTCACTGAGGCTCGCGAAGTCGCCCTCGGGGTCGATCACCGCCTGCTGCACGTGGCCGGCGCTCTCCTCCAGCAGGCGCCGCAGCAGGTGCGACTTGCCGGAGCCGGAATTGCCCTGGACGAGGAGCCGCGTGGCGAGCAGCTCGGTCAGGTCGAGGAGCGCCGGGCGGTCGCCCGTCAGCCCGAGATCGATGTCGCAGCGCATCCGGCCCTCCTATCACGGGCAACGCGCCGAGGGGCGGGCGGGCATCCGTCGCCCACAGCCTGTGCACGCAATCCCGCGCTGGACCGCACGGCCCCGGCCCTGTAAGCGCCACGCCCCTCCCGACACGAACCGGACAGCACAGCGCGATGGCGGCCTGCGGCCTCGACTTCGGCACGTCGAACACGACGCTCGGTCACCTCGGTCCAACCGGACCGGTCCTGCTGCCGCTGGAGGATGCGCATCTGACGGTGCCGAGCGCGATCTTCTTCGAGCCCCGCCGCGAGCCCGAGATCGGCCGCGCGGCCACTGCCGCCTACGCCGGCGGGCGGCCGGGGCGGCTGATGCGCGGGCTGAAATCGGTGCTCGGCACGCCGCTGATGGAGGAGACGACGCCGCTCGGGCGCGAGCGCCTGCGGCTGCGCGACGTGATCGCCCGCTACCTCGCCGCGGTGAAGGCGCGGGCAGAGGCGCAGGCCGGGCAGAGCCTCGACACGGTGGTGCACGGACGCCCGGTCCACTTCGTCGACAGCGACGCGGCGGCCGACCGGCGTGCGGAGGAGACCCTGCGCGCCATCGCCCGGGACGTGGGTTTTCGCGACGTCTCCTTCCAGTACGAGCCGATCGCCGCCGCCCTCGACTACGAGCGGGCGGTGAGCGCGGAGGAGATCGCGCTGATCGCCGATATCGGCGGCGGCACCTCGGACTTCTCGATCGTCCGCCTGTCCCCCGAGCGCCGGGGACGGCCGGACCGGGCCGGCGACATCCTGGCCAACGACGGCGTGCGCATCGGCGGCATCGATTTCGACCGGCAGCTCAGCCTCGGCACGGTGATGCCGCTCTTGGGCCTCGGCAGCCCGATGCGGCGCGGCGACCTCGCGGTGCCGAACGCCTACTATCACGACCTCGCCACGTGGTCGGCGATCAACCGCCTCTACAACGGCAAGACCCTGCGCGAGATCGAGGAGGTGGTGCGCGACTGCGCCCGGCCGAACCTCGTCGGGCGGCTGCGCGAGGCGGTGGAGGGCGAGCGCGGCCACGCGCTGGCCGGGATCGTCGAGGGGGCCAAGATCGGCGCTTCCGAGGCGGGCGCGGCGGATCTCGACCTCGGACTGATCGAGCCGGACCTCGTGGCGCGGGTCGACCGCGACAGCCTCGCCGCGCAGACCGGCGACCTCGCCCGGGCGGTGGCGGCGCGGATCGGGCGCTGCCTCGTGCAGGCCGGGATCCCGGCGGAGCGGGTCGACGCCCTGTTCCTCACCGGCGGCTCGACCGGCCTGCCGCACCTGCGCGCCGCGCTGAACGCGGCCTTGCCCGGCGCGCGCGTCGTGGCGGGCGATACCTTCGGCTCGGTCGGTCTCGGCCTGACGATCGAAGCGGTGCGCCGGGCCGCCTGAGACCGCGCCAAGGTCCACAATTGACGGGGGCGGCCCGATCCCCGACAAGGCGCCGCCCCGGGCGACAGGAGCGCGGCGCCCGCCCGATGCTGTTCAACTCCTTCGTCTTCCTGCTCGCCTTCCTGCCGGCCGCCCTGCTGCTCCACGTCCTCGTGGAGCGGGCGGCGCCGACGTGGCGGCTGCCGCTCCTCGTCCTCCTGTCCTTCTCCTTCTACGGCTGGTGGGACGCGCGCTTCGTGCCGCTCTTGGCCGGCTCGATCCTCGCGAACTGGCTCGTGGCGCGGCTCTGCCGGCGGCATCCCGGCCGCTGGCTTATCCCGGCGGCGATCGCTGCCAACCTCGCCCTGCTCGCACTCTTCAAGTACCTCGACTTCTTCGCCGATCTCGCCAACCTGATCCCCGGGCTGGAGGCGCCGCGGCTCGGCCTCGCCCTGCCGCTCGGCATCTCGTTCTTCACCTTCCATCACATCATGTACCTCGCCGACCTGAGGGCCGGCCGGGCGCCGTCCTTCGGGCTCACGAAGTATGCCCTCTACATCGCCTTCTTCCCGCAGGTGCTCGCCGGCCCGCTCGTGCGCTGGAGCGAGATCCTGCACCAGTTCGACGAGCGCCCCTATGCGCGGCCGGACGCGGCCGAGCGCTTCGCCCGCGGCCTGATGCTGCTGATCGTCGGCCTGTCGAAGAAGGTGTTCCTCGGCGATCCCTTGGCCAGCTACGTCAACCCGGTGTTCCAGGCGGCCGCGGCCGGGAAGGCCGTCACCGTGGCCGAGGCGTGGCAGGCGACGCTGGGCTTCACCTTCCAGATCTACTTCGACTTTTCCGGCTACACCGACATGGCGCTTGGGATCGCGCTGCTGTTCGGCCTCGTTCTGCCGCAGAATTTCGACGCGCCCTACCGCGCCACGTCGCTGCGCGACTTCTGGCGGCGCTGGCACATGACCCTGTCGCGGTTCCTGCGCGACTACCTCTACATCCCGCTCGGCGGCAACCGCCGCGGCCTGCCGCGGCAGGTGGGGGCGCTGTTCGCGACCATGGCGCTCGGCGGCCTCTGGCACGGGGCGGGGCTGACCTTCCTCGCCTGGGGGGCGCTGCACGGCGCCGGCCTCGGCGCGGGCGTGCTCGCCCACCGGGCGCGGCTGCGGGTGCCGACGCCCCTCGGCTGGGCGCTCACCGCCGCCTTCGTCGCGCTGACCTGGGTGCTGTTCCGCGCCACCTCCTTCGAGGCCGCCCTGGCGATCTACAAGGGGTTGTTCGGCCTCGCCCCGGCGGGGTCGGGCTTCAAGTGGCGCACCATCGCGGTCGCGGCCCTCGTCGCCATGCTGGGCCCCACCGCCTGGACGGCGGTGCACCGCCTCCCGCCGCGGCGGAGCCTCGCCTTCGGCTTCGCGCTCCTGTTCGTGCTCGTCCTGCTGAAGATCGGCGACGACGCGAACTACGAGTTCATCTACTTCCAGTTCTAAGGATGAGCGGCGCGGCGCCCCCCTCCGACCGGGCTTGGCGCGGCTTCGCGCGGGCTCTGGTGCTGACCGCCCTGGGGTTGCTCGCGGGCTACCTCGCGCTCGCCGTGCTCGTCGATCCCTACGACACCGGCCGCGTCGGCCTGCTCTCCCGCGGGGCCGTGCGCCCGCAGGGGCCGCGCACCGCCTCCGCCGTCCGGGGGCGCGACCCGGCCTACGCGGGCGCGGTGATCGGCAACTCGCACATCCAGCTCGTTGAGCCCGCCGAGCTGACACGGCTCACCGGTGTGCCCTTCGTCCAGCTTAGCGTTCCCGCCACCGGGCCGGCCGAGCAGTTCGCCCTGCTCGGCTGGTTCCTGCGCCACCATCCTCGCCCGGACGCGATCGTGCTCGCCGCCGACGCCTTCTGGTGCGCCGACGACCCGGCCTTCCCGAGCGAGCACCCGTTCCCGTTCTGGTTGGTCGGCGACTGGCCGGCCTACCTGCGCGGGCTCGCCCGCTTCTCGGCCGCCCAGGAGACGGTCAACCGCATCGGCTGGCTGCTGCGCGCGAAGCCCAAGCGGGCCGCCGCCGACGGCTGGTGGAACTACGAGCCGGACTACCTCCGCCAGGGCTTCGGCCTCGACCCCGCCCTCAAGGCGCGCCTCGACCGGCCCGTGGGTAGGGAGACCGAGCCCCATCGCGCCGGGCCGTTCCCGGTGGCGGCGCGGTTGCGGGCCGAGCTCGCGCGCGTGCCGGCCGCAACGCCCGTGGTGCTGGTGTTCCCGCCCGTCTACGCCGCGGCCGAGCCCCCCGCCGGCAGCCCCCGCGCCGCGGCCGAGACGGCCTGCCGTGCCGCGATCCGCGGTGCGCTCGCCGCGCATCCCCTCAGCGCCGTCGTCGACTGGCGCGACGGCCGGCCCGAGGCGCGAGACCCGGACCAGTTCTTCGACCAGAGCCACTACAGATTCCCCGTGGCCCGCGTCCTGACGGCCGAGATCGCCGCCGACGTCAACCGGTTGCGCGAGGGGCGGGGACATTGAGGCGGCGCACCGTGGCAGCCATGCCGCACGCGTCGGCGCAGTGCATCACCAGTCCCGCGTTGACGCCGGCACGCGTTGTAGCAGCACAGCGCGTCGACTATACGGCACCTCACGTTATCGCCGCACACCGGCTGTTCCTTTCGAGTGAGGGCGACGCATGGCGAAGGTGACGCTGGAGGACGGCTACGCTCCGTCCGACGACGAGCCCTTCATGAACGACCGGCAGCGCGAATACTTCCGGCGCAAGCTCCTGACTTGGAAAGGCGAGATCCTGCGCGAGGCGCAGGACACGCTGGTGGCGCTCCAGAGCGAGAACGAGAACCATCCCGACCTCGCCGACCGCGCCTCCTCCGAGACCGACCGGGCGATCGAGCTGCGCGCCCGCGACCGGCAACGCAAGCTCACCGGCAAGATTGACGCGGCGCTCGCCCGGCTGGAGGACGGCTCCTACGGCTACTGCGAGGAGACCGGCGAGCCAATCTCGCTGAAGCGCCTCGACGCACGGCCGATCGCCACCCTCTCCCTGGAGGCCCAGGAGCGCCACGAGCGCCGCGAGCGCGTCTACCGCGACGACTGATCGGTTCGGATTTTTTCCGCAGCTTGACCGCTGGGTCGGCGGTGCCACTTCGCCGGAAGGGCGATCCGCGAATGCCGGGCGCTCATCCAGAAAAAGCTCCGGAGTGGCGATGAGACCGGTCCTGGCGGCCACCCTGCTCCTGGCGCTCGCGCTCGGCGCCTGCGGCGAGTCGAAGCCGGGGCCGGCCGGGCCGCAGGGGCCGAAGGGCGAGCAGGGCCCGCCCGGGCCGCAGGGGCCGCCGGGCCTCAACGGCGCCACCGGTGCGCGCGGGGCCACCGGCGACCAGGGTCCTGCCGGCGAGCGCGGTCCCGCCGGGCCGGCGATGAACGCGCAGGTCCGCCTCGACGTCGCCTGCCGCCGGGACGAGGAGCTGATCGGCGCCTATTGCCGCGGCATGGCGGTGGTCCCCTCCGTCAGCGTCACCGACGGCGTCGCCACCGTCGCCTGCATCGACCTCACCGCCAAGCAGGCCAAGGACGCCCAGCCGGTCGCCGTCTGCATGAGGAAGCCGTGACCCGCCCGCTCCCGGTCCTGCTCCTCGCGGCCCTGTGCGCCGGCCCGGCCGCCGCGCAACCCTTCGTGCCGGCCGACAGGGAGGCGGTCGAGCTGGTGCGCGGCCGGCGCACCGGGGGCTACGTCACCGTCGCGGCGACGCTGGCCTACGCCGAGCGCGCGAGCGGCGGCGCCTTTACCCTCGCCGGCTACCGGGTGGAGCGGCGGCCGGAGGATCCCTTCGCCCGGGTCTGCATCTGCTACCGGCTGGGCGTCGACCCGCCGACCTGCGGGCTCGGCTACCGCGTCGCCGTGAATCCCGTCCACGTCGAGCCGGACGACCGCTACGACGGCCCGGGCCGCGACCTGGAGCACGGGCCCCGGGCCTTCCTGCGGGCGCTCGCCCGGGAGGTCTCCCTCCAGCGCCAGCCCGAACTCCTGCGGCGGCTGCGGGCGGCGCTCGACCCCTACGATCCCTACGACTGGCGCTGAGCCCTCAGAGCAGCCGCGGCCAGCGCAGCAGCCGCTCCGGCGCGAACGGCGCGATCGGGATCGCCGGATCGCGGCCGGTGGCGAGGTCGGCGACGATCTCGCCGGTGATCGGCCCGGTGGAGAGGCCGATATGGCCGTGGCCGAAGGCGAAGATCAGCCCGTCGTGCCGCGGCGCCCGGCCGATCACCGGCATCCCGTCGGGCGTCGCCGGGCGCGAGCCGAGCCAGGGCTCGTTGTCGAGGGGCCCACCGAGGCGCAGGGTGCCGGCCGCCTCGCGGGAGGCGGCCTCGATCTGGGTGTGGTCGGGGGCCGCCCCGCGGGCGTTCAGCTCCACCCCCGAGAGCACCCGCACCCGGCCCTCGCCCATCGGCGACAGGATCGAGCCGGCGCCGGTGTCGAGCACCGGCCGGGTCAGGGGCGGACTGTCCGGGTGGAGCGCGTAGTGGCGGTGGTAGCCGCGCTCGGCGGCCACCGCGAAGCGGTAGCCGAGGCCGTGGGCCAGGCCACCCGAGGCGGCGCCCGCCGCCAGCACCACCTGCCGTGCCCGGACCGCGCGATCACCGAGCCCGACGCGCCAGCCCCCGCCCTCCGGCGCCAGCGCGGAAACGGCCCCGCGCACGCGGCGGCCGCCGAGCCCCGCGAACAGCGCCTCGCAGGCCTCGACCAGCCGGCCGGGCTCGCGCACCGAGCCGGTCTCGGTCAGCAGCATCGCCCGGGCGAAGGGGCGCACCAAGGCAGGCTCGGCCTCGCGCAGGGCGCCGCCGTCGAGGATCTCGAAGGCGATGCCGTGGCCGGCGAGGATGTCCCGCTCCAGCGCCGCCGCCGCGAAGGCATCTTCCGTCCGGTAGACCTTGAGCCAGCCGGTGCGCCCGAGCCTGTCCGTGGTGCCGGCCCGCGCAGCCAAACGCTCGTGCGCCCCGTAGGCCGCGCCGGTGAGCGGCAGCAGCGCCGCCGCGGCCGCGCGCCAGCGCGATTCCCGGGCGGCGGCCATGAAGTGGAGGGCGTAGGGGAGGATGCGCGGCAGGTGGGTGTAGCGCAGGCGCAGGGCGGAATCGGCGTTGCGCAGGTAGGCCGGCAGCTTGCCCCACAGGGCCGGGCTCGCCATCGGCAGAATCGAGCCGCGGCTCACCACGCCGGCATTGCCGTAGGAGGTGCGTGCCCGCGCCTCGCCGGGATCGCACAGGACCACGTCGAGGCCCCGGTCGCGCAGGGCGATGGCGCTGGCGAGGCCGACCATGCCGCCGCCCACCACCGCGATGTCGGCCGTCTCGTCCATCGTACCCCCTCGTCGTCCCGCGGGAGCCTTGTGCCGGACGCCGGGGCCGCACGGTAGGGGCTCGGCGGGGGAGGCCGGTATGCCCCAGGTCGGGGGAGGCTAGCTGCCGCCCCCGCCGCCACCGCCGCCGCCGCCCTCCTGCGGCACGGCCCGGGTGGGTTGCTGGGTGTTGCCGCCGACCGCGGAATCGGTGGTGACGGTCTCGGCGCCAGTGCCGCTCCGGGCGATCGTGGCGTTCGCCCCGGGACCGCTGTTCTGGCCGTCCCGGCCGACGACGACAGTCGAGGGCGGGGTGCCGGGCGTCGTGATCTGCGGCGGTCGCGGCTGCTGGATCGGCGCCGGCTTGTTGGAGGTGTTCTCACCGTTCTGCGCCTGCGCCGCGCCCGCGGCGGACAAGGCGAGGATCGCGAGAAGCGCGGTTCTCATCGGGCTCTCCGGATGTGCGTCTCGGGGGCGGCGCGGGCCTCTCGGTTCCGCAACCTGATCGCTCAACGCCCGCCCGCGCCTCACGTTTCAGCGAGGATGGTCGAGCCCGGTTTTTTCGGGCATGCGGGCCGAACCCGCATCCACTTCGGCGGCGGGCGCGGTAGAGAGCGGCCCATGACTCTCGCCACCACCCTCGTCCGCTTCGCTCCGTCGCCGACCGGCTACCTCCATATCGGCAATGCCCGGCCGGCCCTCCTGAACGCCCTGTTCGCGCGCCGGACCGGCGGCCGCTTCCTGCTGCGGCTCGACGACACCGACGCGGAGCGCTCGACGGAGGCGTTCGCGCAGGCCGTCCGCGAGGATCTGGCATGGCTCGGCATCACGCCCGACCTGTTCGCCCGCCAGAGCGCGCGCAAGGACGCGCACGACGCGGCTGCCGAGCGCCTCAGGACGGCGGGGCGGCTCTATCCCTGCTACGAGACGCCGGAGGAGCTGGAGCGCCGCCGCAGGCGCCAGCTCGGCCGCGGCCAGCCGCCGATCTACGACCGCGCCGCGCTGGCGCTCACCGCGGAGGAGCGCGCCGCGCTGGAGGCGGAGGGGCGCCGCCCGCACTGGCGCTTCCTGCTGGAGCCGCGCACCGTCGCCTGGGACGACCTCGTGCGCGGGCCGGCCCACGTCGATTGCGCCTCGCTGTCCGACCCCGTGCTGATCCGCGCCGACGGCAGCTACCTCTACACGCTGCCCTCCGTGGTGGACGACGCCGACCTCGGGGTCACGCACGTGATCCGCGGCGAGGACCACGTCACCAACACCGGCGTGCAGGTGCAGATCTTCGAGGCGCTGGGCGCCGCGGTGCCGGTGTTCGGGCACCACAACCTGCTCACCACCGCGGACGGGGAGGGTCTATCGAAGCGCCTTGGGCACCTGTCGCTGCGCGGCCTGCGCGAGGCTGGCTACGAGCCGGCGGCCGTGCGCTCGCTCGCCGTGCTGACCGGCTCGGCCGAGGCGGTGCGGGCGGTGGAGAGCCTCGACGCGCTGGCGGATCTGGTGGATCTCGGCGAGATCTCCCGGGCGCCGGCCCGGTTCGATCCGGCCGAACTCGACGGCCTCAACGCCCGCCTCGTGCACGCCATGCCCCACGCGCAGGCCGCCGGACGGCTGGCGGCGCTCGGCGTGCCGGACGCCATCGCGGAACCGTTCTGGCTCGCGGTGCGGGCCAATCTCGGCCGGGTCGCGGAGGCCGGCGAGTGGTGGCGCGTCGTGGCGGGGCCGGTCGAGCCGGCGCTCACCGAGCCGGCGGTGATCGCCGCCGCCCGCGAGACCCTGCCGCCGGAGCCGTTCGGCCCCGACACCTGGAAGACCTGGACGGGGGAGGTCCGCGCGCGCACCGGTGCCAAGGGCCGGGCGCTGTTCATGCCGCTGCGCCTCGCGCTGACCGGCCTCGACCACGGGCCCGACCTCGCCGGGCTGCTGCCGCTGATCGGGCGGGCGCGGGCGCTCGCGCGGCTCTCGGGCCAGGCGGCCTGAGGCTCAGGCCGCCTCCTCCATCCGCGTCGCCAGAAGCTTGTCGACGCGTCGCCCGTCGAGATCGATCACTTCGAACCGCCAGCCGGAGACCTCGCAGCTCTCGCCGGTCGCGGGCAGACGCTGGAGGGCGGCGATGACGAGGCCCGCCGCGGTCTCGTAGTCGCGGGGCTGCGGCAGGCGCAGGCCGAGCTGGTCGGCCATCTCGTCGGCGGGCATCGAGCCGGCGATCAGCCACGATCCGTCGGCGCGCCGCACCGCCTCCGGCTCGTCGTGCTCAGAGTGGAACGCGCCGGCGATGGCGTCGAGGATGTCGGCCGGCGTCACGAGCCCGTCGAAATGCCCGTACTCGTCGTGGACCAGGGCCATCGGCACCGGCGCCCTGCGCAGCACGTCGAGGGCATCGAGGGCGTCGACCGTGTCGGGGATGACCGGCGCGGGACGGATATGGGCGCGCAGGTCGAAGGGCTCGTCCCGCGACAGCGGCCCGATCAGCGACCGCACCTGCACGACGCCGATCATCGCGTCCGGGCCGCCATCGGCCACCGGCAGCCGGGCGTGCGGGCTCCCGATGAGCTGCGCGCGGATCTCCGCCTCGTCGCAGGCCAAGTCGATCCAGACCACGTCGGTGCGCGGGGTCATCACGCCGCGCACCGCCCGGTCGCCCAGGCGCAGCACGCCCGCGATCATCGCCCGCTCGCCGCCCTCGATCACCCCCGCGGTCTCGGCCTCGGCCACGAGGCTGCGGATCTCCTCCTCGGTCACGGCGCTCGCGCTGTCGGTGTGCTGTCCGATCAGCCGGAAGACCGCCCGGGTCGAGGCGTCGAGCAGCCACACCGCCGGGGCCGCCGCCCGCGCCACGAACCCCATGCCCGGCGCCACCGCGCAGGCGATCCCCTCCGGGTTGCGCAGGGCGAGGTGCTTCGGGACCAGCTCGCCGACGATCACCGACAGGTAGGTGATCGTGCCGATGACCAGGGTGTAGCCCACGGGCTCGGCCCAGCCCTTCGCCAGACCGAGCCCGATCAGGGCGTGGGCGAGCCGGTCGCCGAGCGCGGCGCCCGAGACCACCCCGGACAGCACGCCGATCAGGGTGATGCCGATCTGCACCGTCGAGAGGAAGCGGCCGGGCTCCTCGGCGAGCGCCAGGGCCGCCTTGGCCCCGGGCCGGCGCTCCCCCGCCATCGCCCGCAGCCGGCTCTTGCGAGCCGAGACCACCGCGAGTTCCGAGAGGGCGAAGACGCCGTTCAGCGCGATCAGGAACGCGACGATGACGAGTTCGAGCAAGGAGCGGGTATCACGGCCGGACCCGGGCCGCGGGCCGGGCCTCCTCTGATGGCGCGGGCGTGACCGAAGATGGGTCCGTGTCCCCCGCCGGTCAACGGACCGGCCTCAGGCCGGCCGCGCCTCGATCAGCGCGGAGTCCAGAAGGAAGCTGCCGTCCGGCTCGATCCGGAAATGGGCCGCGACCTCGGCCGGCGCCACGGCCTGGAGGGCGCGGATCGCCGCGACGTGGGCGTTCGGCGTGCGCATCCGCGCGATCCAGGTCGCGAACTCCATGTACGGACGGCTCTCCAGGACGGCGCCCGGCGCGAAGCCCGCCGCCCCCAGCATCGCCCGCCACTCGGAGAGCCGGTAGTCGCGCACGTGCGAGGTGTCGCGCAGCAGCTCCACCGCCTGGAGATGGGTGTCGAGGAGCGGATCCTCCGCCGCGACGATGTCGCTGACCACGAGCAGCCCGCCGGGCCGGAGCACGCGGCGGACTTCCGCCAGGGCGGCCGGCACGTCGCGCCAGTGGTGCGCGCTGTAGCGGGTCAACACCGCGTCGAAGGCCGCGTCCGCGAAGGGCAGGCTCTCGGCCGCCCCCTGGCGGGTCTCGATGCCGGTGAGCCCGCGCCGGGAGGCCTCGGCCGCGACCGCCGCGAGCATGTCGGGGGAGAGGTCGTAGGCGGTGACGCGGGCCCCCGCCGCCGCCGCGGTGAAGGCGACGTGGCCGCCGCCGCAGCCGAGGTCGAGCACCGCGGCGCCCGGCATCGCGCCGACGAGCACGCCGATCCGGTCGAGGTCGGCGCCCGCGGCGTGGACCGCGCTCGCCACGTAGGCGGCGGCCTGGGCGCCGAACTGCTCGGCGACGTGGGCGGTGTGGGTACGCTCGGTCATCGGGATCCTCACGCGGTCGGCAGCGGAGCGAGGCGCGACAGGCGCAGCGCGATCAACAGCGCCAATCCGTAGAGGCCGCCGACGAAGGCGACCACCCCGGTCCAGCCGGCATGGTCGAAGAACCAGCCCCCGGCCGTGCCGAGCACCGAGGAGCCGAGGTAGTACAGGCAGAGATACAGCGACGAGGCCTGCGCCCGATCGCGCAGGGCGCGGCGGCCGACCCAGGAACTCGCCACCGAGTGGGCGCCGAAGAAGCCGATCGTGACCGCCACCACGCCGCCGACGATCAGGACGAGGTTGTCGGCGAGCGTGGCCAGGATACCGGCGAGCCCGAGGCCGATGGCGAGCCACAGCACTCGCCGCCGGCCGAGGCGGCTGGCGACCTCGCCGGTGACCGGGCTGCTGACCATGCCGGCGACGTAGACCGAGAAGATCAGGCCGATCGCCGTCTGGCTCAGGGAGAAGGGCGGGTCGAGCAGCCGGAAGCCGATGTAGTTGTAGATACAGACGAAACCGCCCATCAGCAGGAAGGCCTCGGCGAACAGCCACGGCAGGCCCGCGTCGCGGAAATGGTGGCCGAAGCTGCCCGGCACCTCGCGCCACGCCATCCGGTGCGGGCGAAACCGGCGGGAGGCCGGCAGCCAGCGCCAGAAGGCGATCGCGGCGGCGAACGCGAGGGCGCCGATCGTGGCGAGCCCGATCCGCCAGGAGACGTGGTCGGCCATCACCCCGCTGATCAGCCGGCCGGACATGCCGCCGAGCGCGTTGCCCCCCACCAGCAGGCCCATCGACAGGCCGATCGCCTCCGCGTCCATCTCCTCGGCGAGGTAGGCCATCGCCACCGCGGGCAGGCCGCTGGCGGCGAGGCCGGCGAGCGCGCGCAGCAGCAGGAAGCCGTGCCAGCCCGGCACCAGGGCGGCGACGATTGTCAGCACCGCCGAGGCCAGGAGCGAGGCCAGCATCACCGGCTTGCGGCCCCAGATCTCGGAGAGCGGGCTCACCACGAGCAGCGCGAGCGCCAGCAGCGCGCAGGGCAGCGACAGGGCGAGGCTGCTCTCGGCCGGCGACACCCCGAAATCGTCGGCGAAGATCGGCAGCAGCGGCTGCACCGCGTAGAGGACGGCGAAGGTCGAGAACCCGGCCGCGGCGAGCGCCAGCGCGGTCCGCCGGAACGCCGGCGTGCCGGACCGGATCAACCGCTCGTCCGCCCGCCCGTCCATCGCCGCCCCGCTCCCCCGTCCATTCGGTGGTGCGGCGGCACGCGGCGTAGGTCAACCGGCAGTTGGGCGGTGTCACACGCGAGACGCCACGCCTCTCTCCCGCCACTTGCGGCGAGGAGCTGAGGTCGGGGGCACGTCAGGAGGAGCGGCCGAGCCCCGGCCGGCACCACTCCACCCTGACCCATCCACGCAAGGCGGGAGGGAAGCGCGCCGTGTTTGCCGCGCTCACCGCGGCGGCGCCTCCTGCGCGGGGCCCTGCTGCAACAGCGGCGTGATGCGCCGCACGGTCACCCGCCGGTTCTCCCGCGACGGACCTTGGGTGTTCACCTTCAGGTACTGCTCGCCGTAGCCCTGGGTCGTCAGGTTCTCCGGCGGCACCTGGAACTGCTGGGTCAGGACGGTGGCGACCGACTGCGCCCGCCGGTCCGACAGGGACAGGTTGTCGAGGTCCGAGCCCACCGCGTCGGTGTAGCCCTCGATCAGGAACACCTCCTGCGGGTTGGCGCGGATCGCCCGGTTGATCGCCGCGGCGATGATCGAGAGGCGCGCGGCCTGATCGGGCGTCACCGTGAACGAGCCGGTGTCGAAGGTGATGGTGTCGATGTCGACCGAGCGCATCCGCGCCCGCAGATCCGGGCTGTAGCGGACCTGATCGAGGCTGTAGCGGCGCTCGAGCGGCGCCACCGGCGGGGCGGTCAGCGCCTCGTAGACCGCGCCCTCGTCCGCCCCGTCATACGTGACGACGTAGCGGTCACGCGGGATGCGCAGCGGCGGGGGCGGCAGGACCACCACGTCCTCGTAGATCGGGCGCGGCGGACCGCCGTAGGCGTTGTCGATGATCACCACCTCGCGCCCGTCGCGGAACCGGCGATAGCGCCGCAGGAGCCGGCCGTCGTCGTCGGTGAGGGTGACGATCTGCTCGCCGCCCGGCCGGTCGATGACGCTGACGTAGTCGGCCCCGCGCCGCTCAGATCGGTAGCCTCGCGGGTCGAGGTCGCGGAACCGCGCGTTCTCGTCGTGGCGGATGAAGTAAGTGTCGCGGTCGCGCACGATGATGCGGCCGGGCTCGCGGATGTAGGTGCGCCCGTCGACGCTGAACTCCCGCCGGTCGCGGCGGATCTGCTCGTAGCTGCGCACGTCGTCGTTCGGGCCGAAGCCGCCGGGGACGTAGCCCGGCCGGCCGGGCACGTTGAAGCCGCCGCGGCCGATCGGCGCGCCGGGCGCGGCTCCGGGGGGCGGTGTCTGGCCGGCACCTTGTCCCGGCACCGGGATCGTTCCCGGACCAAGCCCCTGCGGCGGCTCGCCCGGCGGCTGGAACGGCCGCCCCGGCACGCCGGGGGCCATGTTGGGCGGCGTCGGCCGGCCGGGTTCGGCGCCGGGGGTCGTGGGCTGCCCCGGCCCGGCATTCGGGCGCGGCCGGCCGGGCTCGGCATCGGGGCGCTGGACGGGGCGACCGGGAACGCCGGGGGCCATGTTGGGCGGCGTCGGCCGGCCGGGCTCCGTGCCGGGAGGCGTGGGCTGTCCCGGCCCGGTATTCGGGCGCGCGCCCGACTCCGCCTCGGGCCGCTGGGCCGGGCGGCCGGGAGCAGCATTCGGCGCGGCATCCGGGGTCTGCTGCGCGGGCGCCGTGCGCGGGACGGGCGCGTCGCGCGGGGGCTGGGCTTCGCGGGCGGAGGGCGGGGCGGCGCGGTCCGGTTCGCGAGCGCGCGGCGCCGGGGCGTCCGGCCGTTCGGGCGCGGCGCGGGGCGCCGGCGGTCGCTCGTCCCGGTCGCTGGATGGCCGCTCGGCGGGTTGCCGGTCGGGCGCGGGACGATCCGGGACGCGCCGCTGCTCGGGCGCGGGCCGCTCCGGACGATCCGGTCGCTCGGGCCTGTCGGGACGCTCCTGCGGGGCGCGCCGCTCCGGGTCCGGGGCGTGCGGCGCCGGGCGCTGCGGGGCAGGCCGCTCCTGCGACGGTGGCCGGGGCGCCTCCTCGCGGGGGGCCGATCGCTCCCGCGGAGCCGGGGCCGGCCGCTCGGGCCGCGGTTCCGGACGTTCGCGCGGCTCCGGACGCTCGCGCGGCTCGGGGCGCTCGCGGGCGGCGGGCGGGGGACCGCGCTCGGGTCCGGCACGGTCGGAACCCGGCCGCGGGCCGCCGTGCGGAGGCTCGCCGCCGCGCGGGCCGCGCTCCTCCGGGCCGCCTTGCGCGAGCAGGAGCCGGTCGGCGCGCGCGCCGAGCTGCGTCAGGACGAGGCCCGGCAGGACCGTGCCGGCGAGCAGGATCAGGCGGGAGCGTCGCATCGGGACTCTCGGTTCGGAACGAGCCGACCCGAACCCCGTGCGGTCGAGATGGGTTCCCCGGATGCCCGTCAGGGCGTGAGGCGCGCCGGCACCGCCACCACGTCGGGAGCGATCAGGCGCACGGCGACGTGATCGGGCTTGGCCGCTCCGTCGCCCGCAGGCTTGGCATCCCCGGTCGTGCCCCTCGCATCCCCCTTCACATCCCCTTTGGCCTCGATCCCGGCGCGGCCGGCGGCGTCGGCGGCGAGCTCGGCGGCGGTCCGGTCGGCGCGGCCGACCAGGGTGAGGCGGACCTTCGGCCGCGACAGCGCCTCGGCCTGCATCGGCGTGACGAAGATGTCGCCCTTGTGCCGGACCAGCATGCTCTCCGCCTTGGCCAGCGACTGCGCCCAGCTCTTGCCGTCCGGCTTGCACGAGCAGTTCGGCACGAACGCCTTGCGGAACTTGAAGGCGTTGGCGAGGCTCGTGTAGGCGTGGCTGCCCTTGATCGTGGCCGCCTGCCGCAGAGCCTCGTCCCCGTTCGGCATCGAGTAGGCGACCGCCTCGGTGCCGGGGCAGAGCGCTTGGCACATCTCGTCGGCGCCGCCGCGGCCCTCGGGCAGGTTCTTCATCGGGAAGAAGCCGCCGTCGCAGGTGCGCACGCAGATCACCTGCGATCCGCCGCGGGCATGGGCCTCTCCGGATCCGGCCACGGTCTCACGCGCCGGGCAATGGGCCGCGACGAGCCCCTGCAATTCGCGCCGCCGCGCGCCGTTGTCCTCGATCACCGCGCCGCCGTAGGTCGCATTCAGGGCCCGGATGCGCTGCTCCACGGCCGCGCATTGCGGGGGCCGCGTGTCGAAGAACAGGAACTTGCCGCCCTCACAGTTGAGGCTGCGGAAATAGGCCTGCAGGCGGCCGATCTCGTCCTGGAGGGCCCGGGTGGCGCTGACGCCGCTCTGGACGGAGGCCAACTCGGCCCGGTAGCGGCGGCAGGCGGGGGAGGGGAGCTGCGGCGCGGGTGCGGGCGCCGCCGCGGGCGGCTCGGCGGGCTCCGTCTGCGCCCGGACGGGCGTCGTGGCGGCCGCGGCGAGGAGACCCGCGGACAGGCCCAGCGCCAGGGCTGCGCGCACCGCGCGGCGGAGGGTGCGGACGAACGGCAGGGGACGCGTCGGCTGCATGGCGGGTTTCGTTGGCTGCGCGGCTCCATCCGGGCCGCCGGGGCGGTTCGGACGAAGCCCGCTGTTTTTACCCCCCCTCGCGGACCGGCGACACCCCTCCTACATCCCCCCGCACAAGCTTGGGCGGGGAATCGGTCGGCATGTGGTTTCGCAGTCTCACCTATGTTGGGGTCGCTCTCGGGCTCGCGACGGCGCTCGCGGCAGGGCCGGCCGCGGCGCAGGAGCCGGATCGGATCTTCGACAAGTCCACGGTCTGGCGGCCGCTGACGCCCAACGACAAGCTCGTCGTCTACGGCATCGACGACCCGGCGGTGTCGGGGGTGGCCTGCTGGTACACCCAGCCCGAGAAGGGCGGCATCAAGGGCACCCTCGGGATCGCCGAGGACGTCTCGGACATCTCGCTCGCCTGCCGACAGACCGGGCCGATCCAGTTCAAGGACAAGCTCAAGCAGGGCGAGGTGGTGTTCAGCGAGCGGCGGTCGCTGATCTTCAAATCGATGCAGATCGTGCGCGGCTGCGACGCGCGGCGCAACACGCTGATCTACATGGTCTACTCCGACAAGGTGATCCAGGGCTCGCCCAAGAACTCGACCTCGGCGGTGCCGCTGGCGCCCTGGGGCACCGAGGCGGCGCCGAAATGCGCGGACTTCATGAAGGGGTGAGCGGCCGAGCTCCGGTGTCGTGTCATCGACGCCGGGGGATCGACGGTGTGGATCGGCCCTGACGCACCCGGCAAGCCGGGCGCGAAAGTCGCGGAAACATCAGTCCTGGCAGGTGATGCGGATCGGGCGATCGGCCGGCTTGGTCACGGCCGGCCGGTCGATGGCGCCGGTATACTCGTCGGCGGCGGCGACGCCGTAGGAGCCGGCAGCGGCGTAGCCCTGCGCCTCGCACCACGCGTTGGCGACCGTCTGGCCGCACTCGCTGCCGGGGGTGGTGAGGCACTCGCCCACCCCGTAGCCGTCGCTCGACGGGATCAGGAAGGTCTTCTCGACGTGCGGCGCGGCCGGCGCGGTCCTGGCCGGGGTCTCGCCGTCGCCGCCTGCAAGCGCCTGCTGCGCGAGACAGGCCGCGGCGAGGGCGGCGGCGAGGGCGAAGGGTCCGGCAACCGGGCGTCGCATGAACTGTCCTTACTTCTCGGTGTCAGCGGCGTGACGATCTCGGTGCGGGACGCTCCGACGGCGCGGTTAAGGAAGCCTTACCGATCCGTCCGGGGCGCTTCCGGGCCGCGGGCCTTCTCGAAATCCTCACGCATTTGGGTTAGCCCGGTCGGGCACCCGGCACCGTCGCGGCGGCGCAACAGGGGCCGCGGCGGAGCCCGCGCGCGCCGCCACGGTTTCGCCGCGGTCGGGCGCGGCCGGCGGTTAGGTCGTTGCGGGCAGGGACGGTTTTTCGGGCCGGGGCGCCGGGCCGGGCGGGCTCCGGGCGCCGGGAGGATGGGTTTCATGGCGCCGATGTTGCGGCTCTACAACACGCTGGCGGGGGCCAAGGAGGCGTTCGCGTCGATCGAGCCCGGCAACGTGCGCCTCTACGCCTGCGGCCCGACGGTCTACGACGCCGCCCATATCGGCAACGCGCGGCCGATCATCGTCTTCGACCTGCTGTTCCGGCTGTTGCGCCACCTCTACGGGCCGGCGCACGTCACCTACGCCCGCAACGTCACCGACGTGGACGACAAGATCAACGCGCGCGCGGCCGAGCGCGGCATCTCGATCCGCGAACTGACCGACGGGACGCTCGCCCAGTTCCACCGCGACGTGCGCGACCTCGGCGTGCTGATGCCGGACGACGTGAACGTGCCCGGCCAGCCGCCCCGGTTCGTCGAGCCGCGGGCGACCGACCACATCGCCGAGATGGCCGCGATGATCGAGGGACTGGTGGCCGCCGGCCACGCCTACGTCGCGGACGGGCACGTGCTGTTCGACGTGCCGTCGATGCCCGAGTACGGCCGGCTGTCGAAGCGGCCGCTGGACGAGATGGAGGCCGGCGCCCGGGTCGAGGTCGCGCCCTACAAGCGCTCGCCGCTCGACTTCGTGCTGTGGAAGCCGTCGAAGATCGGCGAGCCGTCCTGGCCCTCGCCCTGCGGGATCGCCGAGCCGGGGCGTCCGGGCTGGCACATCGAGTGCTCGGCGATGTCGGCCAAGCACCTTGGAAAAACCTTCGACATCCACGCCGGCGGCATCGACCTGATCTTCCCCCACCACGAGAACGAGGTGGCGCAGTCGCGCTGCTGCTTCGGCACGCCGGTGATGGCCAACGTGTGGATGCACAACGGCTTCCTCCAGGTGGAGGGGGAGAAGATGTCGAAATCCCTCGGCAACTTCGTCACCATCCGGCAGGTGCTGGCCGACTGGCCGGGGGAGGTGGTGCGCCTCGCGATGCTGCGCACGCACTACCGTCAGCCGATCGATTGGACCCTGCGCGCCCTCGACGAGGCGGGACGGACGCTGGAGCGCTGGTACGCGCTGGCCGGGGACGTGCCGGCTGACCAAGCAGTGCCGGACGCCGTGCTGGAGCCGCTGCTCGACGATCTCAACACCCCGGCGGCGCTGGCCGAGCTGCACCGGCTCGACGCACCCGGCGCGCTGCGGGCCGGGGCGAACCTGCTCGGCTTCCTCGGGCAGACGCGCTCCGAACGCGAGGGCGCGCGGGTGGCGGCCTCCGGGATCGACGTGGCCGCGGTCGAGGCGCTGATCGCCGAGCGCCGGGCCGCCCGTTCCGCCAAGGATTGGGCTGCCTCCGACCGGGCCCGCGACGCGCTGACCGCGATGGGCGTGGCCGTGAAGGACAACAAGGACGGCACCACCACGTGGACGGTCGTCGACAAGCCGGCGCCGTGATCGCCCACGCCGACCGCCAGCCGATCGTCGTCGCGGATGCCGGGCCGCTGATCCGGCTCGCCGCGGCCGGGCTGCTCGATACCCTGCGCGGCCTCAACCGCCGGATCGTCCTCGTCGACCGGATCGAGGACGAGGTCATCGGCGACGCATCGAAGCCCTTCGCGCCGGAGATCGCCGCGTGGCTCGCCGCGCTCGGGGAGGCCGTGCAGCGGGTGGAGACCGTGACCGGGATCGGCGTGCAGGCCCTGCGCGCCCGGCCGGCGGCGCCGGAGCGGGACGCGCTGCTGAAATCGGCGCTGCGCAATTCCGGCGAGCAGGCGCTGCGCGAATTCGTCGGCCGGTGGCAGCCGACGGAGACGGCCTCGGCGGTTGTGCTCTACGAAGACCGCAAGGTCGCCACCCTGTTCCTCGACGTCGATTTCCCCGTGACGCTGATGACGACGCGGGCTTTCGCCGCCACGGTCTCCCGCTGGGGCGTCAACGCCGACGCCGTCGCGGCGCTTGAGAGCATCGCCGACCGCTACGACCCGAAGCCCGCGCTCGTCGGCGAGATCGATCCGGACATGCCGGTCGACCTGCGCACGCTGCCCGCCCCGATGCGGGAGAGTTGACCCGTCCGCGGCTCCGCGCCCGCTTGGCGGCAGCCCCTCCGGCGGTCATCCTGGCCTGGAATCGTAACCGGAGCGGAGAGGCGCGGACGTGAGCGGACACGCGAAGATCGGGGGCTGCCTGCGCGGCCTCGCTCTGGCCGCCGGGCTGCTCGCGGCGACGCCGGTGGCGGCGATCGACGGCGGGGCGCCGGCCGGGCGCGACGCGCTCAGTCAGGCGACCGTCGGCATCGGCACGATCACCCAGCCCGAGGACGCGCTGAAGCTCACGCGCTGCTCCGGGATCCTGATCGCCCCCGACCTGATCCTGACCGCCGCGCACTGCGTCAACGGCGATCCGCTCGGCGCGCTGATCGTGTTCTTCCGCGGCACCGAGCCGGTGCGGCCGGTCTACGCCGCCCGGGTGGCGGCTCGCTACAGCCCAGATCCCGGGGAGATGCTGCCGAACGCCGCCCCGAACCTCAGCCTCGCCGACCTGTCCCTCGACCTCGCGGTGCTGCGGCTGACCGAGCCGGTGCGCGACCGCAAGCCCGTGCCGCTGGCGAGCGACCCGAGCCGCGTGCCGGGCCGGCTGCGGGTGGCGGGGGCCGGCCTGTCGGGGCGCGGGGTCGGGCGGCTGCGCACCGCGGCCCTGACGCCGGTGGCGGCCACGAGCACGGGGCTCACCATCGCCCGGGCCGACGGCGCCCGGATCTGCTTCGGCGATTCCGGCGGCCCCGTCGTCGCGCAGGATCGGCGCGGCACCTACGTGTGGGGCGTGGCGAGCGCGGTCATCACCCGCACCGCCCCCTGCGGCGGCTACGTCATCGTCGCCCCGGCCGCGCAGGTGTTCTCGGGGGCGGCCGCACGCTGAGGGGCCAAGCCGCGCCTCGCGGCGGGGCGGCGGCGGCAGAATGGAAGAAACCCCGCGCGGGACCACCGCACGGGGTTTTCTGAGAGGGACGGGGTCTCGAAGACAATCAGACGGCCATGCGCTCCTCGCCGTCCATCGGCTCGCGCAGCACGTAGCCGCGGCCCCAGACGGTCTCGATGTAGTTCTTGCCCTGGCTGGCGTTGGCGAGCTTCTTGCGCAGCTTGCAAATGAACACGTCGATGATCTTCAACTCGGGCTCGTCCATGCCGCCGTAGAGATGGTTGAGGAACATCTCCTTGGTCAGCGTCGTGCCCTTCCGGAGCGAGAGGAGTTCCAGCATCTGGTACTCCTTGCCGGTGAGGTGGACGCGGGCGCCGCCGACTTCCACCGTCTTCTGGTCGAGGTTCACCACGAGGTCGCCGGTGGTGATGACCGACTGTGCGTGGCCCTTCGAGCGGCGGACGATGGCGTGGATGCGCGCGACCAGCTCGTCCTTGTGGAACGGCTTGGTGAGGTAGTCGTCGGCGCCGAAGCCGAGGCCCTTCACCTTGTCCTCGATGCCGGCCATGCCCGACAGGATCAGGATCGGGGTCTTAACCTTGGCGACGCGCAAGCTGCGCAGCACCTCGTAGCCCGACATGTCGGGCAGGTTCAGGTCGAGGAGGATGATGTCGTAGTCGTAGAGCTTGCCGAGATCGACCCCTTCCTCGCCGAGGTCGGTGGTGTAGGTGTTGAAGTTCTCGGACTTCAGCATCAGCTCGATGCTCTGCGCTGTCGCGCTGTCGTCCTCGATCAGAAGTACCCGCATCGTCCGTCCCCAGCCCCAGCGGCCGCATCAGCGCGCAGACACGTCCCCACCGATCGCCCGCCACCGGCCTGTGGACGGGCGCTCCGTCGCCATTGACGTGGAACGCTATGGATTAATCGTTAACAAAACCTGATTCCCGGCCGCAAGCGTCCTGAGGGACCGCCTTCGAGCTTGGCCGGAGGAATGTTGCCCCTCCGTTCTCGCCCGGCGCAACGCCCCCGAGCCCGGCACAGGCCGGACCGCACGCGACCCGTCTCCTAAGTGTCTCGCCCGCAACGCGCCGGCCCCCGAACGTGACCGGGCGGTCACACCCTCGCGCGTTCGAAGGGCGGATCGCTCGGCGGACCCCCGAGGACCGGGCCGCTACAAGCCCGATGCCCGCAGTGTTAAGGAGGCCGGTAAACGAACCGTTGAGGGCGGGGCCGATGACACAGGATCCGGCAAGGACCGCCGCCGGTCTGGCGGCGGCCCGCGCCGCCCTGGAGCGGGTGGAGGTGCTGGAGACCTACGGGCGGGTGGTTGCGATCCGCGGCCTCCTCGTCGAGGTCGCCGGGCCGGTGGCGGCGATGCGGCTCGGGGGGCGCCTCGACATCGAGGGGGCGGCCGGACCGGCGGGCGCGGGCGCCCTCGTGCCCTGCGAGATCATCGGCTTCCAGGGCGACCGGGCGCTCGCCATGCCGTTCGGCTCGCTGGAGGGGGTGCGCCGCGGCTGCCCGGCCTACGTGCGCGACGAGGCGGCCGGGGCGATCCGGCCGACGCAAGGGTGGCTCGGGCGGGTGATCGACGCGCTCGGCCGGCCCGTCGACGGGCTCGGGCCGCTGCCGCAGGGGGGCCAGATCTACTCGCTGCGGGCCGACCCGCCCCCGGCGCACGCCCGCACCCGGGTCGGCGGCCCGCTCGATCTCGGCATCCGCTGCATCAACACCTTTTTGACGATGTGCGCCGGCCAGCGCATGGGCATCTTCGCCGGCTCCGGGGTCGGCAAGTCGGTGCTGCTCTCCATGCTTGCCCGCTACACCGCCGCCGACGTGGCGGTGATCGGCCTCGTGGGCGAGCGCGGCCGCGAGGTGCAGGAGTTCCTCCAGGACGACCTCGGCGCGGCGGGGCTCGCCCGCTCGGTGGTGGTGGTGGCGACCTCCGACGAGCCGGCGCTGATGCGCCGCAACGCGGCCTACGTCACCCTGTCGGTGGCCGAGCACTTCCGCGACCAGGGCGCCCGCGTGCTGTGCATGATCGACTCGATCACTCGGTTCGCCATGGCCCAGCGCGACATCGGCCTCGCCGCCGGCGAGCCGCCGACCGCCAAGGGCTACACCCCGACCGTGTTCTCGGAACTGCCGCGCCTCCTGGAGCGGGCGGGGCCCGGGGTCGGGCAGGGGACGATCTCGGCCCTGTTCACCGTGCTGGTGGAGGGCGACGACCACAACGAGCCGGTGGCGGACGCGGTGCGCGGCATCCTCGACGGGCACATCGTCATGGAGCGGGCGATCGCCGAGCGGGGGCGCTACCCGGCGATCAACGTGCTGCGCTCGGTCTCGCGCACCATGCCGCGCTCCTGCGACCCGGCCTACCTGCCGGTCGTGCGCCGGGCGCGCCGGGTGCTCTCCACCTACGCGGACATGGAGGAGCTGATCCGGCTCGGCGCCTACCGTGCCGGCTCCTCGGTCGAGGTCGACGAGGCAGTGGCGCTGATGCCCCGGCTTGAGGCATTTCTGGGGCAGGGTAAGGAAGAAGCAACGTCCATCGGCGAAGGTTACGCGAGGCTCACCGAGATCGTCGGCGGGGCTTGAAAGTCGCGCACCGGACGGGACAGACCGGGCGCGCGCGTTGCGTCGGAGTGAGCGTCCCCCATGAAATCGCGTGACACGCTGATCCGCCTGCGCCGCTTCCAGGTCGACGAGAAGCGCCGCCGCGTGACTCAGATCGAGATGATGATGGCCGATTTCCAGCGCATGGCGGTGGAACTCGACCGCGAGGTCGCCCTGGAGGAGGCCC
This sequence comes from Methylobacterium amylolyticum, assembly GCF_030700245.1. GTDB lineage: Bacteria > Pseudomonadota > Alphaproteobacteria > Rhizobiales > Beijerinckiaceae > Methylobacterium. Next base: position 62,861 of record NZ_JAUYZI010000008.1, on the reverse strand, counting down.
GCGCCGGCATCTCGGATGCCGCCCACTTCGCCTACCCGACCTACGCCCGCGCCGCCGCCACCCGCCGGGACAACATGCGCCAGTCGGCCGAGGCGCTCGAAGGCCAGCTCGCCGAGGCGAAGGCCGAACTCGGCGAGGCGTTCGAGGAACTCAAGAAGGTCGAGATCCTGGAAGACCGCGAGCGCTCGGCCGAGCGCGCCGCCGAGGCCGCCCGCGACCAGGCGGCGATGGACGGCATCGGCCTCTCCCGGGTGCGCGCCTGACGCGCGGACCCGCGAGCACCGATGTCGCGGCACGAAACCGTCACGATCGGCTGACAAGGGGAGCCCGCGGCGGGCCGGGGGGCACCGCTTGCGGCGCGCCGCTCGCTGGCGCATCAGGGGCTCTCCCGAGGCGCCGGTGTCCATGAAGAAGATCAGTGAATTCGTTTGGCCCCTGATCGGCCTCGCGGCCGTGGTGGTGTCGGGCTACTTCCTCTACCAGGAACTGAAGACCACCTCGCTCCAGGCGATCTGGACGGCGATCCTGGCGATCCCGCCGCACCGCATCCTGCTCGCGGCGCTCTCGACCCTCGTCGCCTACGCAGCGTTGGCGTGGTACGACCGGATCGCCCTGCTGCATCTCGGGGTGCGCCACATCTCGTGGCTGTTCGTCTCGCTCTGCTCGTTCACCACCTACGCGCTCTCGCACAACATCGGCGCCTCGGTGTTCTCCGGCGCGCTGGTGCGCTACCGGGCCTACACGGCCAAGGGGCTCACCGCCGCGCAGGTCGCGGTGCTGGTGGCGCTGTGCTCCTTCACCTTCTTCCTCGGCACGATCCTGCTCGGCGGCTTCACCCTCGTCGTCGACCCGACCCTGCTCAGCCGGCTGGAAGGCAAGCTCCCCGGCTTCCTCACCGATCCGAAGGCGGCGCTGATCGTCGGCATCGGCCTCCTGGCGTTCGTCGCGCTCTACGTGGCGGGCTCCATCCTGCATCTCCGGCCGCTGCACATCCGGTCGTTCAAGCTCGAGTACCCGCGCCCGGCGATCATGGGGCGCCAGCTCGTCGCCGCGCCGCTGGAGCTGCTGGGCGCCGCCGGCATCATCTACTTCGCCCTGCCCGAGGGGATGAATCCCGGCTTCATCCCGGTGCTCGCGATCTTCCTCGCCTCGTTCTCGGTGGCGCTGGCCTCGCACGCCCCGGGCGGCCTCGGCGTGTTCGAGATCGTGTTCATCACCGCGATGAACATCACCGACGAGGCGCAGAAGGACGCGATCATCGCCGCTGTGATCATCTTCCGGATCTTCTACTTCTGGATCCCGGCGCTGATCTCGGTGATCGTGGTCGTCGCCTTCGAGCGCGCGCGCCTCGCGGCGGCGATCGGCTCGGCCGCCCACGGCCGCAAGCCCGGCCCCGTGCCGGAGGCGCCGGTCACCGTGCCCGGCCTCGACGCGCACGAGATGGAGCGGGAGCTGAAGCGCAAGGCGGTGTGAGGAGGAATCCTCCGTGAGACGCCCGCTCGACGCCGAACGCCTGCGCGAGGCGCTCGAACGGCTCGGGGCCGATCTGGCGGCGCGCGGGGTCTTCGTGGAGCTTGCCGTCTACGGCGGCGGCGCCCTCATCCTGCAATTCGCGTGGCGGCGTTCCACCTGGGACGTCGATGCCGTCGTCCGTGAGGGGTACGACGAGGCGGTGATCGCGCCGTCCGTGGCACGCGTCGCGGAGCGGATGGATCTCGATCCGAACTGGCTCAACAACGCCGTCGGCATGTTCACGCCGCTCGACGAGGACGAGGCGCTGTTCGAGATCTCGGGCAGCTATCCGTCCGGCCGGCCGCCGGGCCTCCGGACCTTCGTGGCGCGTCCGCACTACCTGCTCGCCATGAAGCTTCAGGCCCTACGCAGCCTCGACCGTGGCGACCGCGACATGAGCGACGCCCGCGCGCTGGCAGCCCATCTGGGGCTGGATGCGGTCGAAGATCTGGCGTGCCTTTACCGCTCGATCTACGGCGAGGAGCCGCCGGTCGAGGCGCTGGCGCGATTTACCTCCGTGCTGGTCCCGCCCCGGTGAGGCCCGCGAGTCTCCGCGAGGTCGCCGACCGGATTCGCGGGGACGGCGACTGGGATCACCACACCTGCGAGTTCCTCGACGGCTTCTACACGGCCGACGGCGAGAGCGACCGGCAGGCCGCGATGATCCGGGAGGATCCAGGCTTCGTCGGCATGGCGCGGACGGATGCCTATCTCGGCGGCGTCGGCGAGCATCTCGCCCGGCGCTGGTGCCTGCCGATCCCGCGCTGGGTGCGGGACGACGCGCGCTATCTCGACGCCGCGTGGTTCCTGCCCGACGAGCGCAACCTGCGCGGCTACCTCCTGTGCGTGAGCCCGGTCTCCTTCCGCGCCCGGCTGATCTTCACCGGCCCCGACCCGCTCCAGCGCGCCCGCTTCCCCTACCACCGCGGGGTTCTCACCCTGCCGTTCGACTATCCGCCCGCGCCGCTCACACCGAGCCCACCGTCCGCAGCCGCGCCCGCGGGTGGATCTCCGCCTGGCTCATCACCGGGGTCTCGCGGCGGAAGCGCTCGATGATCGAGCGCACGAACGGTCGGGTCTGGGCGGAGGTGACCAGCACCGGCATCTCGCCCTGGCGCGCCGCGGTCTCGAACCGGTCGCGCACGGTGTTGACGAATTCCGAGAGCTTCGAGGGCTGCATCGCGAGGTAGCGCTCCTCGCGCTCGCCGACGATCGATTCGAGGAACGCCTGCTCCCAGGCCGGGGAGAGCGTGATGATCGGCAGCGTGCCGTCGGGCCCCTGGTACTGGGCGCAGATCTGGCGGCCGAGCCGGGCGCGGACGTGCTCGACCACGTCGCGCGGGTTCTTCACCGCGCCCGCGACCTCGGCGACGCCCTCGATGATCGTGCCGAGGTCGCGGATCGAGACCCGCTCGGCGAGCAGGAACTGCAGCACCCGCTGGATGCCGGTGGTCGAGATCTGCGCCGGCACGACCTCCTTGAGCAGCTCGCCGTGCTCCTTCGGCAACTCGCGCAGGAGCTTGGCCACCTCGACGTGGTTAAGAAGCTCCGAGACGTGGGCCTTGATGATCTCGGTGAGGTGGGTCGAGACCACGGTCGCCGCGTCGACGACGGTGTAGCCCCGGAGCTGGGCGTCGTCGCGCAAAGCCGCGTCGATCCAGGTCGCGGGCAACCCGAACGTGGGCTCCAGCATGTGCTGGCCGGGCAGTTGCACCTGCCCGCCCATCGGGTCCATCGCCATGAACTGGCCGGGGAAGATCCTGCCCGTGCCGGCTTCGATCTCCTTGACGCGGACCACGTAGGCGTTGGCGTCGAGCTGGACGTTGTCGAGGATGCGCACGGAGGGCATCACGAAGCCGAGGTCGGCGGCGAGCTGGCGGCGCAGGGCCTTGATCTGGTCGGTGAGCCGGTCCTGGCCCTCGCCGTTGACCAGCGGAAGGAGCGCGTACCCCATCTCCAGCTTCAGGTCGTCGAGCTTCAGGAGGTCGCTGACCGTCTCCTCCTTCTCGGCGGCGCCCGCGGCCGCGGCCACCGGCTGGCCCTGGGCGTCGACCGCGGGCGCCTCCTTGACCGTGCGGGCGATCTTCCAGGCCGCGTAGCCCGCTCCCCCGCCGAGCAGCAGGAACGGCAGGATCGGCATGCCGGGCAGAAGCCCGATCAGCAGCATCACCCCCGCCGACATGCCGAGCGCCTTCGGGTAGTGCGCGAGCTGCTTGCCGAGCGCCTTGTCGGCCGCGCCGCGCACGCCCGCCTTCGACACGAGCAGGCCCGCCGCCGTCGAGACGATCAGCGCGGGCACTTGGCTCGCCAGCCCGTCGCCGATGGTGAGCAGGGTGTAGCTCTTGGCGGCGTCCCCGAAGCTCATCCCCTGCTGCGCGACGCCGATGATGATGCCGCCGACCACGTTGATGAAGGTGATCAGGAGCGCCGCCACCGCGTCGCCCCGCACGAATTTCGAGGCACCGTCCATCGCGCCGAAGAAGGCCGATTCCTCCTCCAGCGCCGCGCGCCGGGTCTTGGCCGCCTTCTCGTCGATCAGCCCGGCCGAGAGGTCGGCGTCGATGGCCATCTGCTTGCCGGGCATCGCGTCGAGGGTGAAGCGTGCGGCGACCTCGGCGATGCGGCCCGAGCCCTTCGTGATGACGACGAAGTTCACGATGATCAGGATCGCGAACACGATGATCCCGATGACGAAGTTGCCGCCCATCACGAAGTTGCCGAACGCTTCGATGACGTGGCCGGCGGCCGCCGTGCCCTCGTGGCCGTGCGCGAGGATCAGCCGCGTCGAGGCGAGGTTCAGCGCCAGCCGCAGCATCGTCGCGATGAGCAGCAGCGTCGGGAAGACGGTGAATTCCAGCGGGTTGTCGATCGACAGGCCGGTCATCATGATCAGCACCGAGATGATGATCGACACGGCGAGCAGGAGGTCGAGTAGCACCGCCGGCAGGGGGAAGATCAGCACCGCGAGGATGCCCATCACGCCGGTGGCGAACAGCAGGTCCGAGCGCTTCGTCAGCGCCTGGAGATCGCCGCGGCTCGGCAGCGAGAACTGGGCCAGCGCCGCCGCAGCCCCCGCACGCGCCGGCGCGCCCGCCGCCTCGCTCATCCCGGCATCCTCTCCCGAACCGCGCCGTCCGTGCCCCGCACCCGGCAATTCCTGCCGGGCGGATGGTTAGCGGGGCGTTAAGGCGGGTCATCCGGAACCCGCGCCGGCCCCGGTGTTTGAATCCCCGTCACCGGAAGGATCGCGAGCATCATGGCCGCACGCGCCGTCACCGCCCTGTTCGACCGCTACGAGGCTGCCGCGGCGGCGATCGAGCGGCTGGAGGCCGCCGGAATCCCGCACGCCGACATCAGCATCGTCGGCAACCGCTCGGAGGACGCGCCCGAGGGGTCTGCCCCCGGTACGACCGCGCCTGCGGGGCAGGCCGAGGCGAGCGCCGCCGGCAGCACCGGGGCGGGGGCGACGGTGGGCACGGTTCTGGGCGGCGGCGCGGGGCTGCTCGCCGGTCTCGGCCTGCTGGCGATCCCCGGGCTCGGGCCCGTGGTCGCGGCGGGGTGGCTCGTGTCCGCGGTTACGGGTGCCGGCGTCGGCGCGGCGGCCGGCGGTCTCATCGGCGGCCTGACCGGCACGGGCCTGAGCGAAGGGGAGGCCCGCACTTACGCCGAGGGCGTGCGCCGGGGCGGCACCCTCGTCACCGTGCGGGTCGATGCGGACCGCGCGGACCGCGTTCTGGAGATCCTCGACGCGGCGGGCTCGATCGACCTCGACGAGCGCGCCGAGAACTGGCGGGCGCAGGGCTGGACGGGCGGCACCGCCGGGCCGGCCGTTGCGAGCGAGGGGGCCGCGGGGCGGAGCGAGGCGGGCAGACCGGCCGTCACGATCTGGCCCACCGGGACGCCGGAGGGTTGAGAGCGCCGCGAGCCCGGGGACCGCTCGTCCGGGGACGCGTCAGGCCATGAGCTTGCGGGCGAAGACGGCGGCGCCGAACAGCGCGGCGGCTCCGGCGGTGATCAGGCCGATCATCAGCAGGCGCCGGGGCTCGGTGGAGGACTCGGCCTTCACCGGCTGGACGATCGGGCTGAAGAACTCGATCTGCCGGGCCGAGATGATCCGCGCGCGCTCGTAGGCGGCGATCACCTGCTGGTAGTGCTTCTCGGCGTTCTTGCGCTCGGTCTCCAGCGCCTCGAACCGGGTGAGCGCGTCGGAGAGCAGCCGCTTCTCGTCCGCGCTCTGGCTCGTCGAGGCCTTCTCGATCCGGGCGATGTTGTCGTCGATATCCTTGATCTGCTGCTTGATGTCGATGATCCGCCGGTGATCCGGTCCGAGGTCGCGCTGGCCGATGGCGAGCTGCACCGCGAGGTTGATGCGCGCGGCGCGCATCTCGCTCACCATCTTGATGTTGACGTCGTTGGTCTTCTGCGCATCCAGGATGCCTTCCCGGTTGCGCAGATCGCGCATTTCGAGGCGGACCTTGGTCATCCGCTCCTCCGCGCGCTTCAGCTCGCGTGTGCTCTCGGAGAGCGCATCGTTGCGGGAGGTGACGCTGAGGTCGTTCACCATCCGCTCGGCTTCCTTCATCACCGCCTGAGCGATGGCCAGAGCCTCGTTCGCGTCGAAGGCCGCCACCGTCACCGACATGATGCTGGAGTTCGGCTCGATCTCGACCCCGACCATGCGCTTCCAGTAGCGCAGGAACTTCTCGATCGGCTTCTCGGGATCGAAGCGGGAGAAGTAGTCGATGCTGTCCCGGCTGTACCAGTCGCGGATCGGCAACTGGGCCGTGATCGCTTCCAGCATCGGCCGGCTGAGGATGTACTCGTAGGTGATCTGCGTGTCCTGGGCGACCATCGGGTTCGACGAACTCGACGTGCCGCCCGCCATCTCGGCTGTCGACTTGTCGGAGGAGCCGATCGCGGGGCGGATCGCGAAGCGCGCCTCGCTGACGTAGCGGTCGGAGGCGATGAAGCCGTAGTAGGCGAGACCCGCCAGCGTCGGCAGCACGAAGCAGACGAGGAACAGGATCGGCACCCAGGGGTCGTTCTTGGCCTGGGTCTGATAGGACCGGATGCCCTTCTTGCGGTCGGCGAACCGCGAGGTGCGGGCGATCTGGCGCAGCGATTCGGTGATCGCCTTCTGGCGATCGGCCGTCGTCAGCGGCTGGCCCTCGACCTTCCGGATCTCCATGTTCATCGACCGTATCCCGGCTTTCCGGTTCCGAGGGCCCCGGCCCCGTGGCCGGCGGCGCCGAGCCCGCATCGCGGGCCTCTCCCACGCGCAGACGGCAAAACCATGTCGCGGGCGGGGCGGCGCACCCGCATCCCCGGCCGGTGCCCGCTCAGGAGTTGAGGCGGCGGTAGACCTCGATCGCGTCGTCGATGTCCTCGTAGATGATCGCGCGGCCGTTCAGCAGGACGATGCCCTGCGTGCACCACTTGCGGATCGTGTCCATCGAGTGGGAGACCATGATCACGTCGGCGTGCTTGAGGCGCTGCGAGAACACCTCGTCGGCGCGCTTGGCGAACCGAGCATCGCCCACCGAGGTGATCTCGTCGATCAGGTAGCAGTCGAACGGGATCGCCATGCTCATCCCGAAGGCGAGGCGGGCGGCCATGCCGGAGGAGTAGGTCCTGATCGGCACGTCGAGGTAGCTGCCGAGTTCGGAGAAGTCCTCGACGAACTCGAGCACCTTCTTGGGATCCTCACCGTAGATGCGCGCCACGAAGGTCAGGTTGTCGCGGCCCGTCATCATCGGGTGGAAGCCGCCGGAGAAGCCCAGCGGCCAGGAGGTCCGGCGGCCTCGGATGATCCGGCCCCGGGTCGGCTCCTCGGTACCCGCCAGAAGGCGCACGGTGGTCGACTTGCCGGCGCCGTTGATGCCCAGGACCCCGTAGGAGATTCCGGGCTTCAGGGTGAACGAGACCTGCTCCAGGATCGTTCGGCGGTTGCCGTTGGTGCTGTAGACCTTGCTGACGTTCTCGAAGCGGATCACCGGGTCAGGTCTCCAGGCCGTCCGCGCGGCGGGACGGCACCGCAGGATCGGGGGCCGGGACGGCTCCTGCCCGGGGAAAGCGGCGAATCTGAGAACGGCGGCGGCGTCCGCGGCTCTGGCCGCCCGACCGCGTCGCGATGCGGATCCGGGCGCGGCTCAGCCGCCGCCGAGCCCGGTCCGCGGCAGCCGCGTCAGCAGCGCCACCGGCAGGAGGCCCAGGGCGACGATCAGAAGCGCTGCCACCGCCCCGTCCTCGTAGGTGCCGCGGGAAGCCTCGCCGTAGAGGTGGGTGGCCAGGGTCTCGACGTTGAGCGGGCGCAGGAGCAGCGTCGCCGGCAGCTCCTTGGCGCAGTCGACGAACACCAGCAGCGCGCCGGCGGCGAAGGCCGGCCACGCCAGCGGGACCTGGACCAGGGCGAGCGTCGCGAGGCGGGAGCGGCCGAGCACGCGGGCGGCGTCGGGCAGCGCCGCGGGGATCCGAGCGAGGCCGGCCTCGGTGGCGCCGACCGCGAGGTTCAGGAACCGGAGGGTGTAGGCCGCCACGAGAGCCGTGCCGGTGCCGAGGCCGACGAGCGCCGGCACGTCCCCGATCAGCCGGCCGCCCGCGGCCGCCAGCCCCGCGTCGAGGGCGGCGAGCGGCGCCAGCAGCCCGACGGCGAGCACCGTGCCGGGCATGGCGTAGCCGAGGCCGGCGAGCCGGATCAACGCGCCGCCGGCCCGGCGCCCGAGGAGACCGGGGGCGGCCGCCACCAGCAGCCCGACCGCCGCCGTGAGCGCCGTCGCGAGGCCGGCGTAGAGGACGGTCGAGAGCGCTTCCCGCGGCAGGGAGGCCGGCAGTCCGGAGAACCGCAGCCGCCGGACCGCCTCGACCGCGAGGTAGCCCGCCGGCACGAGGAAGCCCAGCGCCACCGGCAGGACGCCGAGCCCCAGCGCGAGCGCCGCCGGCCAGCCGCGCAGGCTGCGCCGCGCGGCCGGGCGCTCGCGCCGTCCCGTCCCGGCGTAGTCGCGTCCCCCCCGGGCGAGCCGCTCGAGCCCGATGAGGCCGACGACGGAGGCGAGCATCACCAGGGCGATCTGCGCCGCGCCCGCCAGATCCGAACGGTTGACCCAGGTGGCGTAGACTTGGACCGTGAGGGTCCGGACCCCGAGGAATTCGGCGGCGCCAACGTCGTTCAGCGCCTCCATCAGGGCGAGGCCGGTGCCGAGCGCGATCGCCGGCCGGGCGAGCGGAAGGGCGACCCGGACGAACGCCCGGACGGGCCCGGCGCCCAGGATCCGCGCCGCTTCCAGCAACGTGCCGGCGCGCATCGCGAACAGGGCGCGGGCCGGCAGGTAGACGTAGGGGTAGAGCACCAGGCCGAGCAGCACCGTGCAGCCCGGCAGCGAGCGCAGGTCCGGCAGGGCGAGGTCGCGCGGGCGGGCGAGGCCGAGCGCCGCCCGCAGGGCCGAGGGCACGGGTCCGAGCGGGTGCAGCAGGTCGAGATAGGCGTAGGCGACCACGTAGGTCGGCACCGCCAGCGGCAGCAGCAGCGCCGGCTCCAGCCAGCGCCGCCCGGGGAACTCGAAGGCCGATACCAGCCACGCGCAGCCCGTGCCGAGGCTGGCGACGATCAGGCCGACGCCCGCGAGCAGCAGCGCGGTGTCGCGCAGGGCCTGCGGAAGGACGTGGGCGGTGAGATGCGGCCACACGTCCGAGCCCCCCATCGCCTCCGCCGCCAGGGAGAGGACGGGCGCGAGCAGGCAGGCCGCGAGCAGCGCCGCCGCGGCCCAGCCGGCGAGCCTCGGCGCGGCGCTCATGCGTGTGCGTCCCCATCCGGGGTGGGTCCCGGTGGCCGCCGCCGGGTGCGCGGGCCGCCGATGCTCAGTTGTCGAAGCCGACCTTGTCGGCGAGCAGGCTCGCGGCCTTGCGGTTGCGGGCGATCTCGGGGAGCGGCGTGCTGTCGACGGTGAGCGGCCCGAACGCGGCCAGCACCGGGTCCACCGCGACCCCCGGCTTCACCGGATACTCGTAATCGGTCCGGCTGTAGAGAGCCTGCGCCGGGTCGGAGACCAGGAATTCGAGGAACTTGACCGCCTCGTCGCGGTGCGGCGCGGACTTGGCCACCACCGCTCCGGAGACGTTGACGTGGGTGCCGCCGCCCTCGAAGGTCGGCAGCACCACCTTGATCGCCTCCCCCCACTTCTGCTGGTCGGGACCGCCGCGGCCGGAGCGCATCAGCCCGACGTAGTAGGAATTGGCGAGCCCGACCTCGCAGAGGTCGGCGGCGATGTCGCGGGCGACGTCCCGGTCGCCGCCCGCCGCCTTGCGGGCGAGGTTGGCCTTGACGCCGCGCAGCCACGCCTCGGTCTTCTCGGGCCCGTGCTTGACGAGGTAGGCCGCGATCAGCCCCGTGTTGTAGGGATGCTGGCCCGAGCGGATGCAGACCTTGCCCTTCCATTTCGGATCGGCCAGCGACTCGTAGGTCGCGGAGGTCAGGCCCAGGTCCTTGTCGGCGTAGAGCACCCGGGCGCGCATCGACAGCGCGTACCACTGGCCCGCCGGGTCGCGCAGAGTTGCCGGGATCGCCGCGTCCAGGACCGGCGAGGCGACCGGCTGCGCCAGCCCCTTGTCGACCAGCTCGATCAGGTTGCCGATGTCGACGGTCATGATCACGTCGGCGTTCGAGCGCGCGCCCTCGGCGGCGACCCGCTCCGCCAAGCCCTTCTCGACGAAGGTGGTGTTCACCGTGACGCCGCTCGCCGCCGTGTAGGCGTCGGTCAGCGGCTTGATCAGGCCCGGCTCGCGGGTCGTGTACAGGTTGATCTCGGCGGCGCCCGCGGCGCCCGAGAGGACCGAACCGGCCAGGATGCCGCACGCGATCCGGCGGGCACGGGGGAATCGCTTCACGGCGGATCGATCCTTTGGATTGAATTATGCGTGCCAGATGCCGCAGATATACTGCGCATGCAAGTCGCAAGTTTTAGAATTACTATAATTATACTGTGATCATGGCCCGGTGCGGTCCAGGGCCGCGGGGAAGACGTGGGCACCCGCGGGATCGAGGCGCAGGCCGACGGTCGCGCCCTTGGCGGGGAGCGCCCCGGCCGGGACCGGCACGAGGATCGCCGCGTCGATCCCCTCCACGGCGAGCCGCACCCGCGGTCCGGCGCCGCCGAGAACGTGCCCGACCACGCGCGCCGGCCGGCCCTCGCCCGGCGCCCCGGTCCGGATCGCCTCGGGACGCAGGCAGACCCGCACCGGACCCGACCCACCGGGCGCGCCGGGCAGCGTGCCGAGCGCGGTCTCGATCCGCCCGGCTCCGGCTCGGCCCTCCAGCTCGATCACCGGGCCCAGCGCCCGGGCCGCGCGCGGCGAGGCCGGGCGCCGATAGAGGTCCTCGGCGGTGCCGGCCTGCACGATCCGCCCGGCATGCATCAGCACGACGCGGTCGGAGAACCCCATCGCCTCGTCGGGATCGTGGGTCACGAGCAGGGCCGTGGTGCCGCCGGAACGCAGCAGCGCCAGGGTGTCGGCGCGCACGCGCTCCCGCGTGCCGGGATCGAGGCTGGAGAACGGCTCGTCGAGAAGCAGCAGCTTCGGGTCCGGGGCGAGCGCCCGCGCCAGCGCCACCCGCTGCGCCTCCCCGCCGGAGAGCGTGCGCGGGTAGGCGCGGGCCCGGTCCGCCAAGCCGACGTCGCGCAGCCGCTCCAGGCCGAGGGCCGTGCCCCGAGCACGCGGCAGACGGTGCAGGCCGAAGCGGACGTTGTCCAGAAGATCGAGATGCGGGAACAGCGCGTGGTCCTGGAACATCAGGCCGACGCCGCGCCGCTCGGCGGGAACCATCCGGCCGGCACCGGCGACACCCTGGCCGTCGATCCGGATCTCGCCCGCGTCCGGCGCTTCCAGGCCGGCGACGAGGCGCAGCAGGCTGCTCTTGCCGCAGCCGGATTCGCCGAGCACCGCGACGATCTCCCCCGGCGCGAGGTCGAGGGACACCCCGTCGAGGGCCTGCCGCCGGCCGTAGCGCAGGCGGGCGTCCCGGACGCTGAGGCGCGGGTGGGCGATCGTGTGGGCGATGAACGGGTGGGCGGAATGCGGCATCGTCGAAGGAACGGCTGAGGTCCCTCCGTTCATCCCGGGACCGGGCGGGACCGATATCCGGCGTCGCGCCGCCGGTCCGCATCCGCCGGATGCCGGGCCGGTCCCGGGCCGAGCGCGGACCCCGGCGGGACGGCGCTCGCCCGATCTGGGCCCGATCAGAAGACCTTCTGGAACCAGCCGTGGGCGTCGTTCGACTTGCCGCGCTGGATGTCGACCAGCAGGGCGCGCAGCCGTTGCGCCACCGGACCGGCCACCGCGTCGCCGATGGTGAAGTCGTCCTCGCGCCCGCGCACCCGGCCGATCGGCGTGATCACCGCCGCTGTGCCGCAGGCGAAGGCCTCGGTGAGGCGGCCGGCCTTCACGTCCGCGCGCCACGCGTCGATCGTGTAGGGCGTCTCCTTCACGTTGAGGCCGGCCTCGCGGGCCAGCGTCAGCACCGAGTCGCGGGTGATGCCGGGCAGGATGCTGTCCGAGAGCGGCGGAGTGACGAGCGTGCCGTCATCGAACACGAAGAACACGTTCATCCCGCCGAGTTCCTCGACGTAGCGGCGCTCGGCCGCGTCGAGGAACACCACCTGCTCGCAGCCGTGGCTCGCGGCCTCGGCCTGGGCGGCGAGGCTCGCGGCGTAGTTGCCGCCGCACTTGGCCGCGCCGGTGCCGCCGGGGGCGGCGCGGGTGTAGTGCTCGGAGACCCACACCGTCACCGTGCCGGTTGGGTCCTTGAAATACGAGCCGACCGCCGAGGCGATCGTCACGAACAGGTACTCGGAGGAGGGCTTCACCCCGAGGAAGGTCTCGCTCGCGATCATGAACGGCCGCAGGTAGAGGCTGCCGTCCGGCGTGTCGGGGATCCAGGCGCGGTCGATCGACACGAGCTGGCGCATCGCCTCGACGAAGGCGTCCTCGGGCAGCGGCGCCATCGCCATCCGCTCGGCCGAGCGCCGGAACCGGAGCGCGTTGGCCTCCGGGCGGAACAGGGCGGCGCCGCCGTCGACCGTGCGGTAGGCCTTCAAGCCCTCGAAGATCTCCTGGGCGTAGTGCAGCACGGCCGCGGCCGGATCGAGCTGGAGCGGCGCGCGGGCCTCCACCCGGGCGTCGTGCCAGCCGCGGGCGGCGGTGTAGCGCGCCGTCACCATGTGGTCGGTGAACACCTTGCCGAATCCCGGATTCACCATCAGCGCCGCCCGCTCCTCGGCGGAGCGCGGGGCGGGGTGGCTCTGGATCTCGAACGTCAGGTCGCTCACGGGTCTCGTCCTCTCGTCTCCGAGTCTTATGGCGCGCTCCGGCGCGCGAATCTACGGAGGCCGCGCATATCCGCGTCACCGCGGACGCCTTGCGCGCGCGAGAGGGGTGGCCGACCATGGCGCGAGGCTGCATTCCGGGAGGGGGCGATGGCCGGGACGGGCGAGCCTCAGATCATCGCCGGCGCCGACGGCGTCACCCCCGCGGTGCTCGCCGCCATGGCGGCCATGCCGGACCGGCGCCTGCACGCGATCCTGTCGGCGCTGGTGCGCCACCTCCACGCCTTCGCCCGCGAGGTCCGCCTGACCGAGGCGGAGTGGGAGGCGGGGGTCGAATGCCTGAACCGGATCGGCCGGACCACCGACGACCGGCACAACGAGGGCGTGCTGATGTCCGACGTGCTCGGCCTCTCCACCCTCGTCTGCCTGCTCAACAACGGCGACGCCGGCGCCACCGAGACCGCCGCGGCCCTGCTCGGGCCGTTCTGGCGCGACGGCGCGCCGAGGGTGGCGAACGGCGGCAGCCTGCTGCGCTCGCCGACGCCGGGGCCGGCCCTGTTCGTGCGCGGCCGCGTCACCGGGCCGGACGGGGCCCCGATCGGGGAAGCCCGGGTCGACGTCTGGCAATCCTCGCCGGTCGGCCTCTACGAAAACCAGGATCCGGATCAGGCCGACATGAACCTGCGCGGCATCCTGACGACGGATGCGGACGGGCGCTTCGCCTTCCGCTCGGTGCGCCCCGCCGGCTACCCGGTGCCGACCCACGGGCCGGCGGGCGACGTGCTGCGGGCGCAGGGGCGGCACCCGTACCGGCCGGCGCACCTGCACGTGCTCTGCGCCAAGCCCGGCTGGAAGACGCTGGTCAGCCAAGTGTTCGACCCGCACGACCCGTACCTTGCGAGCGACGCGGTGTTCGGCGTCACCGCCGCCCTGATCGGGGATTTCGTCGAGCACGGGCCCGGGGAGGCGCCCCCGGAGCCCGATATCGCCGCCCCGTGGTACAGCCTCGACCACACTTTCGTGATGGAGCCCGGCGAGAGCCGCCTGCCGCGCCCGCCGATCGCTTGAGGCGGCGAAGGGAGGCAGTGCGCATCCCCTCTCCCCGCCGTGCGGGGACCGCGGCGAGGCGGCAGCCGGGGTTAGGGGACAGCTACCGGGGAAGCCTCATCCTGTGAGACCCCCGCACGCGGACATCGGCTCCGCGAGCTGGAGGCGGTGCAGCCGCGCGTAAGCGCCGTCGGCGGCGATCAGCTCCGCGTGCCCGCCGGTCTCGATCACGCGCCCCGCCTCCATCACGGCGATGAGGTCCGCCTCGCGCACGGTGGAGAGCCGGTGGGCGATCACCAGCGTCGTACGCCCGCGCATCAGCCGGGTCAGGGCCTCCTGCACCAGCCTTTCGGACTCGGAATCGAGGGCCGAGGTCGCCTCGTCGAGGAGCAGGATCGGCGCGTCCTTCAGGAAGGCCCGGGCCAGCGCGATCCGCTGGCGCTCGCCCCCGGAGAGCCGGCCGCCGCCGGGGCCGACGCGGAACGCGTAGCCCTCGGGCAGGGCGGAGACGAAGCCGTGGGCGGCGGCGGCCCGGGCGGCCGCCTCGATCGCCTCCGGCGTCGCCCCGGGCCGGCCGAAGCCGATATTGGCGGCTATCGTGTCGTCGAACAGGGTCACCTCCTGCGAGACCACGGCGACCGCCGCCCTCAAGGAGGCGAGCGTCACGCCGCGCACGTCCTGACCGTCGATCGTCACCCGGCCCCCAGTCGCGTCGTAGAGGCGCGGCACGAGGTTGAGCAGGGAGGATTTTCCCGAGCCCGAGCGCCCGACCAGAGCCGTCACCCCGCCCGCCGGCACCGTCAGCGCGATCCCCTCCAGGGCCGGCGCGTCGGCGCGATAGCGGAAGAACACGTCCTCGAAGCGGATCTCGCCCGGCCCCACCGCGAGGGCGGGGGCGCCCGGCGCCTCGCGGATCGTCGGCGCCTCGTCCATCAGGTCGAAGGTGCGCCGCAGCGCCGCCGCCGCCTCCTGGAGGATGGCGTTGAGGTTGCCGAGCGCCCGGGCCGGCTGGGCGGCCAGCAGCAGCGCGGCGACGTAGCCGGTGAAGTCGCCGACCGTCCTGTCGCCGTTCAGCACCCGCTGCCCGACGAGCACGAGGACCCCCGCCACCGCGATCCCGCCGCCGACCTCGAGCAGCGGATCGAGCCGCGCGCGGGCGTTGGCGGCCTTCATCTTGAGGCGGCGGACCTCGTCGAGTGCGGCCGCGGTGCGGCCCTTGAGGTAGCCTTCCAGGGCGTAGGCCTTGGCGACCCGGGCCCCTTGCAGGCTCTCGGAGATCAGGCTGGCGGTGGCGCCCATCTGCTCCTGCGTCGTCGTCGAGACGCGGCGCAGTTTCCGGCCGATCCGGCCGATCGGTCCGGCGACGAAGGGCACGGTGAGCCCGGCCACCAGGGTCAGCACCGGGTCCATCCACAGCAGCGCCGCCACGAGGCCGATCAGCATCGCGATATCGCGCAGGAGCACGGTCGAGATGCGGGTCAGCGCTTCCTTGATGAAGGCGAAATCGGTGGTGAAGCGCTGGGTCAGCGCCGCCGGACTCTCGCGACCGAGCTGGGCGAGGTCCGACTCGATCAGGTGGCCGTAGAGCGCCGCCTGCATGTCGGCCTCGACGCGGGTGACGACCCGGTTGGTCAGCACGGTCTGGCCGTAGAGGGCGAAGCCGCGCAGGCTGGTGACGAGGATCACCACCACCGGCCCGTAGGCGATCGCCGCGGCGTCCTTGCGGTCGAAGGCGTCGAAGGCGGCCTTGATCAGCGCCGGGTAGAGCCCGGTGGAGGCGCCGACGAGTGCGATCAGCACCAGCACCACGGCGAGCGTCGCCCGGTGCGGGAAGAGCCACGCGCGCCAGAGTCGGGCGAGGAGGGGGACCGTGTCGCCGGGCAGGCGCGCCATGTCACGTCCGGTGTCACGTCCGGTTGAGTCCGCCGCGGCCCGGACGGGACGGGCGACGGCGGTGCTGTGCCGCCGCCGCCGCCGCCGATCAAGACCCTTGCGGGTCAGCGCCGCCCATCGCCCGGTCCCGGGCCCATCCCGGGGCCCCCGTCCGGCCCGCGCGGCCGGTCGCCCATCCGGCCCCCCATCGAGCCGCCCATATGGCCGGGACCGGCCATCGGCCGGGACAGGATCAGCGCCCGGCGCTTCTGGTCGGCGTCGAGGCTGGCGTAGAGGGGCTGCGTCGCGTCGGCGAGCTTGCGCAGGGCGTCGCCGCGGGCGCTCGCCGCGTCCGCCATCGCGCGCAGGGCGCCCGGGGCGTCGGTCTCGAAGCTCGGGCGGTCGCGCAGGGTCGCGCGGCGGGTCTCGCGCATCCGCGCCATGTCGCGCATGGCCGCCTCGACCGGCGGCCACAGCTTCTCCTGGTCGGGGGTCAGCTTCAGCCCGGCGTGGAGCGCGGCGATGTGCGCGTCGGTGAAGGCGGCGCGGTCCTCGGGCGTGAGCGCGCTCCAGCGGCCATGGCCGCGGAAGCCCTCGGGGCCCCAGCCGTGGGCGGCGGCGCCCGCGAGCCCGAGGCCGATCAGGCCGGTGGCGAGGAGGGCCGTGGTGGTGCGTCGGAACATCGAACTCTCCGTGGCGGGGACGCGCCGGAGGCGGCCGCCTTGACGGCCTGCCGCGACCCCGCGGGCCGGATGACGCGCCCGCCGTGTATCCCGCTTGTGTATGTAACACTGTTACACTACACGCCGGGTCGGACGGTGCGAGGAGGCCTGCGGTGCGCGGCGCGGTGACAGGTTTTCGGGCGGGCGTGCTGATGGCGCTGGCCCTCTGGCTCGGGCTCTGCGCGGCCGCGCGGGCCGAGCCGGCGGGCGCGCCGATCCGGGCGGTGGCGAGCTTCTCGATCCTCGGCGACCTCGTCCGGCAGGTCGGCGGCGCGCACGTCGCCGTCTCCACTCTGGTCGGGCCGAACTCCGACGCCCACAGCTTCAGCCCGGCGCCGGGCGACGCGAAGACGCTGGCCAAGGCCGACATCGTGTTCGTCAACGGCCTCGGCCTGGAGGGCTGGATCGACCGGCTGATCCGCGCCTCGGGCACGCGCGCGCCCGTGATCGTCGCCTCGACCGGGATCCGGACGATCGCCGGCCCGCCGGACCACGACCATGACGGCCACGGACACGGCGCCGAAGGAACGAGCGGCGCGGTCGACCCGCACGCGTGGCAGAGCGTGACCAACGCCAAGATCTACGTGGCCAACATCCGCGACGGCCTCGCCAAGGTCGATCCGGCGCACGCGGCCGACTACGCCGCGGCGGCGGCCGCCTACACCGCCAAGCTCGACGAGCTCGACCGGGCGGTGCGCGCTGCGGTGGAGAAGATCCCGCCGGAGAAGCGCCGGATCATCACCACCCACGACGCGTTCGGCTACTTCGCCGACGCCTACGGCCTGCGCTTCATCGCCCCCCAGGGCGTCTCCACCGACAGCGAGGCGAGCCCGCGGGACGTGGCGGCGATCATCCGGCAGATCCGGCGCGAGCGGGTGCCGGCGGTGTTCCTGGAGAACGTCGCCGACCCGCGCCAGATGCAGCAGATCGCCCGCGAGGGCGGAGCCCGGATCGGCGGCAAGGTCTATTCCGACGCGCTGTCCGGGCCGGACGGGCCGGCGCCGACTTATCTCGACATGATGCGCGCCAACCTGCGGGCGTTCGACGCGGCGCTCGCCCCCGGATAGGCCGTCCGGCCACGTCCGTTCCGGGCCGGGACGAGCCGGCGCCGCATGACACAGCGTAAACGGACGGTTAAGACGCCCGCCCTAGCCTGGAACGGGAGGGGGCCGGCCGATCCGCGGGTGCGCGGTCTCCGGGCCTTGTGGCATTCGGAGATCGCGTGGCTTGGGGGCCGGATGGCTTGGGGGCCTGACCGCTGGCGCTTCTATCGGCTCGTCGGCCGCGAAGCCGCGCGGACCGTGCGCGCCGCCGCCGCCCGGGTGAGCGCCCCGCCGGACATCCTCGCCCGGGTCCGCGTGAGCGGGCTGGTGATCGCCCCGCAGGACCTGCGCACCTCGGACGCGACCTTCGCCGACGACATCTACGCCGGCCTGTTCGTGTTCGCCGGGCGCTCGCTGACCGCCAGCGGCGGCTCGCCCTTCGACTACGCGCCGCCCTCGCCGGAATGGGCGGACGAACTCTACGGCTTCGGCTGGCTGCGCCACCTGCGCGCCGCCGACACGGCGCTGGCCCGGGCCAACGCCCGGGCCTTCGTGGCCGATTTCATCGCCGGCCGCGGCGACCCGGCGCTCGCCCGCCAGACGCCGGTGGCGGCCCGGCGGCTGGTCTCGTTCCTGTGCCAGTCGCCGCTGGTGCTGGAGGGGGCGGACCACGCGTTCTACCAGGGTTTCCTCCGGGCGATCGCCCGCAACGCCCAGCAACTGGAGCGCGACCTGCGCCGGGGCGTGCCGCCGCACTGGCGCCTCACGGCGGCGGTCGCCCTCTGCTACGCCGGCCTGTGCTGCGAGGGCATCCAGCCGATCCTGCGTCGGGCGACCCGGGTGCTGTCGCGGGAACTCGACCGCCAGATCCTGCCCGACGGCGGCCACCGCTCCCGCGACCCGCGCTTCGCGATGGACCTGCTCCTCGACCTGCTGCCGCTCCGCCAGAGCTACCTCAGCCGCAGCGTCGAGCCGCCCGCCGCGCTGCTGCGGGCGGTTGACCGGATGCTGCCGCTGCTGCGGCTCCTGCGGCACCCGGACGCCTCGCTCAGCCACTTCAACGGCATGGGCGCCACCGACGCCGACCACCTCGCCACCCTTCTGGTCTACGACGGCGCGCTCGCCCGGCCGATGATGCACGCGCCGAATTCCGGCTACGAGCGCCTGGAGGGCGGCCGGGTCGTCGTCGTCGCCGACGTCGGCGGGAGCCCGCCGCTGCCCTACTCGGCCAATGCGGGGGCGGGCTGCCTCTCCTTCGAGATGTCGAGCGGGCCGCAGCGCATCGTCGTCAATTGCGGGCTGCCGGCGAGCGGCGGCGACCTGCGCCGGCTGGCCCGCTCCACCCCCGCGCACTCGACGGCCTCGGTCGCCAACGCCTCCTCCTGCCGCTTCCTGGCCCCGGCCAGTTGGGGGCTGGAGCACGCCGCCGCCGCGTGGCTGATCCGCCGCCGCGGCCCGGTGGTCCTGCGCGGGCCCGCCTCGGTCGCCGCCGAGCGGGTGGAGGAGGGCGACAGCCTCCTGCTCGCCGGCCGGCACGACGGCTACGGGCCCGATTACGGCGTCGTCCACGAGCGGCGCTGGCAGCTCTTCCCCGCCGCCGGACGCCTGGAGGGCCGCGACGCCTTCCTGCGGCAGGCGGGCAAGGGCCGCGGCGCGGGCCGCCTGCGCGGCCACGACGTGGCGATCCGCTTTCACCTGCACCCCGGCATCGCCGTGCGCGGCGTGCCGGAGGGGCTGGAACTGGCCTCGGCGCTCGGCGAGGTCTGGCTGTTCTCGGCCGAGGGCGCCGCCGTCGCGGTGGAGGAGAGCGTCTACTTCTCCGGCCTCACCGGCCCGCGGCGCACCGACCAGATCGTGCTCCACCTGCGGGTGGCCGACGACACCGAGGTCCGCTGGACCTTCGCCCGCCTCGCCTCGGCGCCGCTGCGGGGCGCCGCCTGAGCGGCCGAGCTTGACGGCGGACGGCCCCGGGACTACGGCCACGGGATGACCAGCGCCCGCCCGTCCGGATCGTATTACGCGCCGCATCCCTAGCGGCGTCGGGCTCGTCATGTCTCAGCCGCTCGCGTCGTCGGCGGCTGACCTGGGATCGGACACCGCCGGCCTCGCCCGTTTCCCGAGGTTCTTCCCGTGTCGTCCTCCGCCATCGTCCCCTTGCGGCCACCGGTCGGCCTCGTCGGCTACGGAGCCTTCGGCCGGCTGATCGCCCGCCATCTCGCGCCGCACGTCGCCGTGCGGGCCCACGATCCCGGCGTGCCGGCCGCCGCCTTCGGTCCCGACGCCGTTGCCGCAGAGCTGCGTGAGGTCGCCCGCTGCCCGGTCGTGATCCTCGCGACGCCCGTCTCCGCCCTGGCCGAGGCGGTCGCCGCGCTGGCGCCGCACCTGCGGCCGGGCACGCTGGTGGTGGATGTCGGCTCGGTGAAGACGATCCCCGCGGGGATCCTGCGGGAGGGGCTCCCGGCCCATGTCGAGATCCTGGCGACCCACCCGCTGTTCGGGCCGCAGAGCGCCGCGGCCGGCATCCGGGGCCTGAAGATCGCCGTCTGCCCGGTCCGCGGCCGGCGCGGCCTGCGGGCGGCGGCTTTCCTGCGTCGGGTGCTCGGCCTCGACGTGATCCTGACCACCCCGGAGGCGCACGACCGTGAGATGGCGGCGGTGCAGGGCCTGACCCACCTCATCGCCAAGGTGCTCGTCGAGATGGAGCCCCTGCCGACCCGCATGACCACTCGCAGCTTCGACCTGATCATGCAGGCGGTGGGCATGGTGCGCCACGATGCGCCGGAGGTGTTTCGCGCCATCGAGCGCGACAACCCGTTCGCGGCCGACGTGCGCGGCCGCTTCTTCGCGCTCGCCGCGCGGCTCGACGCCGATCTGTCCGGGGCGGCGGATCGCGCGGACGCGCCCATCCCGCCCCGCCTCGCGTCCCGGCGTGTCCTGTAAGCCCTTGCGGCGGATCGGGCGGTACTGCGCCGGCCTCGCGCTCGCGGCCGCCGTCGCGGCGTGCTCCGACGATGCCGCCGAGCGGCGGCGGGCACTCGGGCCGCACCCGAGCCCGGGCGAGGCCCTGCGCGCCGCGGATGCGGGGCGAGGGGGGCGCCTCTTTCGCCAGTGCGCCGTCTGTCACGCCATCGGCAAGGGCGCGGTGGATCGCGACGGCCCCAACCTGTTCGGGGTGATGGGGGCGCCGGTGGCCGCCAACAGCCCGCGCTTCGCCTACACCGGTGTGTTGCGGGCGCTCGGCGGAACCTGGACGCCGGAGCGGATGGACGCGTGGCTCGCCGCGCCGGCCAAGATGGCCCCCGGGACCCGGATGGCGTTCCCGGGGGTGGCGGACCCGCTCGACCGGGCGGACATCATCGCCTACCTGAGGACGCAAGCCGACCGGCCGTGAGGATCGCGCATGCTGAAGACCACGGTCCTCACGGGGACGGGCGGGCGCGTGGTGATCATGGACTCGATCACCAAGCTCGCGCCGGAGGATGCCGGCGCGCACGTGGTCTCGGCCTCGCACGGCGGCATCAGCGCCGGCGAGGTGGCGCTCGCCGTGCCCCTGGCGAGCGTATTCTTCAACGATGCCGGCGTCGGCAAGGACGGCGCCGGTATCGCCGCGCTCGCCATGCTGGAGGCGGCCGGGGTCGCCGCGGGCACGGTCGGCCACGCGACCGCGCGGATCGGCGACGGCTGGGATACCTGGGAGAACGGCGTCATCAGCCACGCCAACGGGCCGGCCGCCGCCCGCGGGCTCGTCCCGGGCCGCAGGCTCGGGGACGCCCTGGCGGCGGCTCTGCGCGGGCCGGAGGCGATCTGAGGCGGGACACCGGCGCGACCGTCTGGCCGGCCCCACCGCATCCGTGCTACCGGCGCGGCGAAAACATCAATCTCGGCAAGTTTCTATGGCCCATGATCAGGTGCGGGTCGCCCGCGCGCTCCTCTCCGTCTCCGACAAGGCGGGGCTCGTCGATTTCGCCCGGGCGCTGCACGCGCGCGGGGTCGCGCTGGTCTCCACCGGCGGCACCCACCGGGCGCTCGTCGAGGCCGGGTTGCCGGTGACCGAGGTCGCCGAGCTGACCGGGTTTCCCGAGATGATGGACGGGCGGGTCAAGACCCTGCACCCGGCGGTCCACGGCGGCTTGCTCGCGATGCGCGACAATCCCGAGCACCAGGCAGCGCTCGCCGCCCACGGCATCGGCACGATCGACCTGCTGGTGGTCAACCTCTACCCGTTCGAGGCGACGATCGCCGCCGAGCGGCCGTTCGACGACTGCATCGAGAACATCGATGTCGGCGGCCCGGCTATGATCCGCGCGGCGGCCAAGAACCACGCCGACGTGGCGGTGGTCACCGACGTGTCGGACTACCCTGCGATCCTGGCCGAACTCGAGGCTGCCGGTGGCACCCTCGGCGCGAAGATTCGAAAAGAACTCGCGCAGAAGGCGTTCGCCCGCACCGCGGCCTACGACGCGGCCATCGCAAACTGGATGGCGGAGCGCCTCGGCGGCGAGGGGCCGGCGCCGTTCCGGGCCTTCGGCGGCAGCCTCGGGCAGGGCCTGCGCTACGGCGAGAACCCGCACCAGACGGCGGCCTTCTACCGGGCGCCCGGCGTGCCGCGCCCCGGCGTCGCCACCGCCCGGCAACTCCAGGGCAAGGCGCTGTCCTTCAACAACTTCAACGACACGGACGCGGCCTACGAGTGCGTCGCCGAGTTCGACCCCGCCCGGACGGCAGCCGTGGCGATCATCAAGCACGCCAACCCCTGCGGCGTGGCCGAGGGCGCGAGCCTGCTCGACGCCTACGAGCGGGCGCTGGCCTGCGATCCAACATCGGCCTTCGGCGGCATCGTCGCGCTGAACCGGACGCTGGACGCCGAGGCGGCGCGGCGCATCGTCGAGATCTTCACGGAGGTCATCATCGCCCCCGACGCGACCGAGGAGGCGGCGGCGATCGTGGCGGGCAAGAAGAACCTGCGGCTGCTCCTGGCCGGCGCCCTGCCGGACCCGCGGGCGCCGGGCGAGACCGTCCGCACCCTGTCCGGCGGCCTGCTGGTCCAGGGCCGCGACAGCGCCGTCGTCGACGACATGCCGCTGACGGTCGTCACCCAGCGCGCGCCGACCGAGGCCGAGGCCGCCGACCTGCGCTTCGCCTACCGGGTGGCCAAGCACGTGAAGTCGAACGCCATCGTCTACGCCAAGGGCGGCGCCACGGTCGGCATCGGCGCCGGGCAGATGTCCCGGGTCGATTCCTCGCGTATCGCCGCCTGGAAGGCCGCGGAGGGCGCGCAGCGCTCAGGGCTCGCCGAGAGCCTCGCGGTCGGTGCGGTGGTCGCGTCCGACGCGTTCTTCCCCTTCGCCGACGGGCTGATGGCGGCGGCCGAGGCCGGCGCCACGGCGGTGATCCAGCCCGGCGGCTCGATGCGCGACGCCGAGGTGATCGCCGCCGCCGACGCGGCGGGGCTCGCGATGGTGTTCACGGGCCACCGCCACTTCCGGCACTGATCTCGGGCCTTCGCGACGGCACTCGGCGAAGGTCTGCGCATGAGAAAAGGCCCTGCCGGTCGCTTGACCGGCAGGGCCTTTTAGGATCCGAGACCGCCCGGAGCGAGCCCGGGCGGGTGGCCGGCACTCAGGCCAGCAGATCCCGGTCCTTGGTCTCCGGCACGAAGATCAGGCCGACCACGAAGGTGAACAGCGCGATCACGATCGGATACCAGAGGCCGTAGTAGATGTCGCCGGTCTGGGCCACCATCGCGAAGGCGGTGGCAGGCAGCAGGCCGCCGAACCAGCCGTTGCCGATGTGGTAGGGCAGCGACATCGAGGTGTAGCGGATCCGGGTCGGGAACAGCTCCACCAGCGCCGCCGCGATCGGGCCGTAGACCATGGTCACGTAGACCGCGAGGATGAACAGGATCCCGATCACCGCGAGCTTCTGGCCGGTGAAGATGTCGAGCGGGTTCGACGCCTTGATCACCGTCGGGTTGTTCGCGGCGGGGTAGCCCGCCTCGGTCAGGGCCGCGGCCACGCTCTTGGCGAAGGTCGGGTCGGCGACGGGGAAGTCCTTGCCCTTGACCGTCACCACGGTGGGCGAGCCCGCCGGCAGGTTCTCGGTGCTGTAGCTGACGGCGCTGCGGGCGAGCAGGGCCTTGGCGACGTCGCACTCCTTGGTGAACTTGGCCGTGCCGACCGGGTTGAACTGGAACGAGCAGGAGTCGGTGTTGGTCTTCACCACCACCGGCACGTTCGCCTGCGCCTCGTACAGCGCCGGGTTGGCGCTGGCGGTGAGCATGTTGAACAGCGGGAAGTAGGTCAGCGCCGCGAGCAGGCAGCCGCCGAGGATGATCGGCTTGCGGCCGATGCGGTCGGACAGGGCGCCGAACAGGAGGAACCCGCCGGTGACGGCGATGAGCGACCACGCGACCATCACGTTGGCGGTGAACTGGTCGACCTTCAGGATGCTCTGGAGGAAGAACAGCGCGTAGAACTGCCCGGTGTACCAGACCACCGCTTGGCCGGCCGTGAGGCCGAGCAGCGCCAGCAGCGCCCACTTGGCGTTCCGCCACTGGCCGAACGCCTCGGAGAGCGGCGCCTTCGAGTGCGTGCCCTCGGCCTTCATCTTTTGGAACGCCGGGCTCTCGTTCATCTGGAGCCGGATCCAGACCGAGATCGCCAGGAGCGCCACGGAGACGAGGAACGGGATGCGCCAGCCCCAGACCTGGAAGGCGGTCAGCGTGGTGGTGGTGCCGTCCGGGTTGGTCACCACGGTCGGCGCGTAGGCGTTGTTCACGTAGCCCTGCGTCGACAGGATGATGATCAGCGAGAGCAGCAGCCCGAGCGTCGCGGTGGCCTGGATGAACGAGGTGTAGAAGCCGCGCCGGCCCTGGGGCGCGTGCTCGGCCACGTAGACCGCGGCGCCGCCGTACTCGCCGCCGAGCGCGAGGCCCTGGAGCATGCGCAGGATCAGCAGCGTCACCGGGGCGACCCAGCCGATCCCGTAGGCGGCCATGGTCCCGTAGGAGGGCATCAGGCCGACCGCGAAGGTCGAGAGGCCCATGATCAGGATGGTGACGAGGAAGGTGTGCTTGCGCCCGACCAGATCGCCGAGGCGGCCGAACACCAGGGCGCCGAAGGGGCGGACCACGAAGCCCGCGGCGAAGGCGAGCAGGGCGAAGATGTTGCGCGTCGCCTCCGGGTACGCCGAGAAGAACTGCGCGCCGATCACCGCCGCGAGCGAGCCGTACAGGAAGAAGTCGTACCACTCGAAGACGGTGCCGAGCGACGAGGCCAGGATGACCTTCTTCTCGGCCGGGGTCATCGGCCTCGCCGATCCGGCGCTGATCGGTCCAGCGGTCGCCACAGCCATGTCTCGGGTCCTCCCAGGATTCACGCTTTGTCGGCGGTCCTTGCTGGACCGCTCGCTCGAAGCCCTGCGCGATGCGCGGGTCCGTCATGCGTTATCGCACGAACCGGGTTTGCCCAACGGGTAAAGCGATCGTGAAGAGCCGCAATCCACGGTTCGGATTGCGGGCTCGCACCCCTGTGACGGAAAAACGACAAGGGGCGCGGCCGCGGCCGCGCCCCCCGCTGCGCCCGGACGGCGCGTCCTCAGTGCGCGTGCGCGCCGGCGGCCCCGATGCCCGTCTCGGAGCGCACGTACTGCGCCTCGAAGGCGGCGCGTTCGCGCCGGGCCCGGGCGGAGTTGTCCATCAGCGACACGAGGTAGATCGTCGCGAAGGCCAGCGGCATCGAGAACAGAGCGGGGTTGTCGTAGGGGAAGATCGCCGCGGCGTTGCCGAGCGTCGTCACCCACACCGCCTTCGACAGCACCACCATCACCACCGCGGCGAGCAGCCCGACGAGGCCGCCCGCGAGCGCACCCCAGGTCGTGGTGCCGCGCCACAGGATCGACATCGCCAGCACCGGGAAGTTGCAGCTCGCCGCCACCGAGAAGGCGAGGCCGACCATGAAGGCGACGTTCTGGTTCTCGAAGATGTAGCCGAGGATGATGGCGACGATGCCGATCCCCACCGCCGCGATCTTCGACAGCCGGACCTCGGCCGCCTCGGTGGTGCGCCCGCGGGCGAACACCTGGGCGTAGAGGTCGTGGCTCACGGCCGAGGCGCCGGCGAGCGTCAGGCCGGCGACCACCGCGAGGATGGTCGCGAACGCCACCGCCGAGATGAAGCCCAGGAAGTACGGGCCGCCGACCGCGTTGGCGAGGTTCACGGCGACCATGTTGGTGCCGCCGATCATGTCCTTCAGCTTGTCGAAGGTCCCGCCCGCACCGAGCTTGAAATAGGCCGGATCCGACATCAGCAGGGCGATGCCGCCGAAGCCGATGATGAAGGTGAGGATGTAGAAGTAACCGATCAGGCCGGTGGCGTAGAAGACCGACTTGCGCGCGGCCTGCGCGTCCGACACCGTGAAGAAGCGCATCAGGATGTGCGGCAGCCCGGCGGTGCCGAACATCAGGCCGACGCCGAGCGAGATCGCCTCGATCGGGTTGGCCACGAGGCCGCCGGGCGCCATGATCGACTCGCCCTTCGGATGCACCTGCACCGAGGTGGCGAACAGGGTCTCGGGGTTGAAGCCGTACCGGTAGAGCACCGCGCCGGCCATGAAGGTGGCGCCGCCCAAGAGCAGGCAGGCCTTGATCACCTGCACCCAGGTGGTCGCCTTCATGCCGCCGAAGGCGACGTAGATGATCATCAGCGCACCGACGAGCACCACCGCGTAGAGGTAGGGCAGGCCGAACAGGAGCTGGATCAGCTTCCCCGCGCCGACCATCTGGGCGATCAGGTAGAAGGCCACCACCACGAGCGTGCCGGTCGCCGAGATGATCCGGATCGCGGTCTGGTCGAGGCGGAAGCTCGCCACGTCGGCGAAGGTGAACTTGCCGAGGTTGCGCAGCCGCTCGGCGATCAGGAACAGCACGATCGGCCAGCCGACGAGGAAGCCGGTGGAGTAGATCAGCCCGTCGAAACCCGAGGTGTAGACGAGGCCGGAGATGCCGAGGAACGAGGCCGCCGACATGTAGTCGCCGGCGATCGCCAGCGCGTTCATGCGGGCCGAGATGCCGCCGCCGGCCGCGTAGAAGTCGGCCGCCGACTTGGAGCCCATCGCCGCCCGGTAGGTGATGCCGAGGGTGAACAGCACGAAGAACAGGAACATGCCGATGGCCGGCCAGTTCGTGGCCGATTGCTGCACGGCGCCGAGATCGGGGCCGGCGGCGTAGGCGGCGCCCGCGGCGATCGACGCCAGCGCCAGTCCGAGGAGGATGCGGTTCATCGGCCGACACTCCGCTTGAGGGCGTCGCTCAGGGCGTCGAAGCGCGTGTTGGCGCGCGCGACGTAGATCCCGGTCAGCGCGAAGGCGAACAGGATCACGAACACGCCGAGATACAGGCCCAGCGTCGCCGTGGTCCCGACCTTCACGGCGAGCAGCGACTTGTCGAAGGCGATGAGGCCGATGAAGCCGAAATAGACCACCAGCATCAGGCCGGTGAGGATCCAGCCGAAGCGCGTGCGCTCCGTGACGAGCTGCTGGAATTCGGGGGTGTTGGCGATGCGCGCGACCTGCGGGTCGACCGCGTCCGCGGCACGGGACCCGGCGGGCGGAGTGCGCCCGCCCACGGTCCCCAGCGTCGTTCCACTCATGGGGTATCCTCCGGGCAGGCCGTGCGCCGCCCGTCCTGAACGGTTGGGTTCTTGTTGGGGGCGGGCGCCGTCCCGGCACCCGCCTCGCACCCGATCTCAGCGGGAGCCGGGCCTCACTGGGCCCGGTTCTGGCGGTTCTCGATCAGGTCGTCGACCACTGCCGGCTCGGCGAGCGTCGAGGTGTCGCCGAGCGAGCCGAAATCGTCCTCGGCGATCTTGCGCAGGATGCGGCGCATGATCTTGCCCGAGCGCGTCTTGGGCAGGCCCGGGGCGAACTGGATCAGGTCGGGGCTCGCGATCGGGCCGATGTCCTTGCGGACCCAGGTCACGAGTTCCTTGCGCAGAGCGTCGTCGCCCTCCTCGCCCTCGTTGAGGGTGACGTAGGCGTAGATGCCCTGGCCCTTGACGGTGTGGGGGTAGCCCACCACCGCGGCCTCGGCCACCTTCGGGTGCGCGACGAGCGAGGATTCGACCTCGGCCGTGCCCATGCGGTGGCCGGAGACGTTGATCACGTCGTCGACGCGGCCGGTGATCCAGTAGTCGCCGTCCGCGTCGCGCCGCGCCCCGTCACCGGTGAAGTACTTGCCCGGGTAGGTCGAGAAGTAGGTCTGCTCGAAGCGCTCGTGGTCGCCGTAGACCGTCCGCATCTGGCCGGGCCAGGAATCCGCGATGCAGAGGTTTCCCTCGCACGGCCCCTCCAGGGTCTTGCCCTCGGCATCGACCATCACCGGCTGGACGCCGAAGAACGGCCGCGTCGCCGAGCCCGGCTTCAGCGCCGTGGCGCCGGGCAGCGGCGTGATCAGGATGCCGCCGGTCTCGGTCTGCCACCACGTGTCGACGATCGAGCAGCGGCCCTCGCCGACCACATTGTAGTACCACTCCCAGGCTTCCGGGTTGATCGGCTCGCCGACCGAGCCGAGGATGCGCAGGCTCTTGCGCGAGGTCTTCTTCACCGGGCCCTCGCCGCCGCCCATCAGCGAGCGGATCGCGGTCGGCGCGGTGTAGAAGATGCTGACGTTGTGCTTGTCCACCACGTCCCAGAAGCGGGAGTTGCTGGGATAGGTCGGGATGCCCTCGAACATCAGGGTCGTCGCGCCGTTGGCGAGCGGCCCGTAGACGATGTAGCTGTGGCCCGTGACCCAGCCCACGTCGGCGGTGCACCAGTAGACCTCGCCCTCGCGGTAGTCGAACACGTACTGGTGGGTCATCGAGGCGTAGACGAGGTAGCCGCCGGTGGTGTGCACCACGCCCTTCGGCTGGCCGGTCGAGCCCGAAGTGTAGAGGATGAACAGCGGGTGCTCGGCCTCGACCGCCTCGGCCGGGCAATCGTCGGTCACCTGCTCGGCGGCCTCGTCGTAGTAGACGTCGCGGCCGGGCTCCATCGCCACGCTGCCGCCGGTGCGGCGCACGACGACCACGTGATCGACGGAATCGGCCGGCAGCCGCTCGATCGCCGCGTCGACATTGGCCTTCAGCGGCACCTTGCGGCCGCCGCGCAGGCCCTCGTCGGCGGTGATCACGAGCTTCGAGCCGCAGCCCTGGATGCGCTGCGCCAGCGAGTCGGGCGAGAAGCCGCCGAACACGATGGCGTGGACCGCGCCGAGCCGGGCGCAGGCGAGCATGGCGTAGGCCGCCTCGGGGATCATCGGCAGGTAGAGGATCACCCGGTCGCCCTTGCCGACGCCGCGGTTGCGCAGGACGTTGGCCCAGCGGCAGACCTGCGCGTGCAACTCGCGGTAGGTGATGTGCTTGGACTCGTCCGGGCAGTCGCCCTCCCAGATGATCGCCGTCTGGTCGCCGCGTGCCTCCAGATGCCGGTCGACGCAGTTGTAGGCGACGTTGGTCTTGCCGTCCTCGAACCACTTGATCGATACGTTGCCCGGTTCGAAACTGGTATCCTTGACCTTCGTGTACGGCGTCATCCAGTCGATGCGCTTGCCGTGCTCGCCCCAGAAGGCGTCCGGATTCGACACCGAGGCTTCGTACATCTGGCGGTACTTGGCATCATCCGCGTGGGCGCCCTGACGCCACGCGTCCTTCACTGCGACGACTTTCGCGTCCATAGCGTTCCATCCCTGTTCTGGCGCCTGAACGTATCGCGGGCCCCCCCGCGCTGCCAGGACTTCCAAAGTAGCGTTGCCTACAGATAGAGGCGACGGTAACGCCGTCCCGCTCCCGCACGGACCTCGCCGGTCCGCCATTTAATTGGGCGCAATGGAACGTGTCATTGGCCGGTCGGTCCGCGCCTGTCAAGCGGCGTTCAACGGCCGAAACCTGGATCACGCAGGCGTGTCACCAGTCCGGATCGGCGCTCGACTGCCCGTGAGCAACGCGGGAGCGCCGCCGCGGATCCGGGCGCAGCGGTACGGGCGAGCCGCTCGCGCCGGGCCGGTCCCGCCGCGAAGCGCAACCTCCGATCGTCAGGTGTCAGCCGGCCGCGGCGCGGCGAGCGGGCAGCACGATCTCGACCAGGGTCCCCTCGTCGGCCCGCCCCGAGAGCCGCAGGCGTCCGCCATTGGCCTCGACGAGGGCGCGGGGCAGGGCGAGGCCCAGGGTCTCCTCCGCGGGCCGGGTCGCGCCGGTATCGCGCACCCGCAGGGCGATCCCCGCGCCGTCGGCCGCGCCGGTCGAAACGATGACCTGCCCGCCGACGGCGGCGCGGCGGATGGCGTGCTCGATCACGAGGCGGGCGGCGCGGCTCACCGTCGGCTCGTCGGCCTCCAACTCGCCGAGATCGGCGGAGAAGCTGGTGCGCAGCACGATCCGCCCGCGTGCCGCCTCGGGCTGGAGCCGGGCGACGCAGCCGGCCACCACCTCGTTGAGGGCCAGGGGCCGGGGGTCGAGGTCCAGGCCGCCGGCCTCGACGGCGGCGAGATCGAGCAACTCGGCCACGCGCTCCAGCAGCCGCTCGCCCGAGACCTTGATCTCGGCGAGGCAGTCCCGGTAGCGCGGGCTCCCGAACGGGCCGAACGGCTCCTGCAGCATCGTGTCGGTCAGCGCGACGATGCCGCTCATCGGAGAGCGTAGTTCGCGGTCGAGCCGGGCCAGCAGGGCGGTGCCCCCGTCCAGCGCCCGCGGCGCTTCCGCCGCCGCCGCGCCGGGGGCGGACGGCCCGGATTGGATCACGGCGACGCGGTGCCCGTCCGCCCGGGGCGGCCCGAAGGCGAGCAGGGCGGGGCGACCGGCCAGGGCGACGCTGCTGGGCGCACCGTCCGCCCCGCGCTGCGCCTCCGCCACCGACGCGGCGGAGCCGGGCCCGAACAGCCCGGCGAAGCTGGCCCCGACCACCTCACGGGAGTCGCAGCCGAACAGCTCCGCCGCGGCCCGATTCAGGGCGACGACGCGGCCGGCCGCGTCGAGGGTGACGACCCCGGCCTGGACGGCGTCGAGGGCGGCCTCTGCGCCCAGCGCCCGCGCCGCCTGGACCTGCCGCGCGAGGCGCTCGGCGGCGAGCGCCCGCTCGGGGTCGTCCTCGCCGAGCGGGCGCAGGATCAGGCACTCGGCCGGCCCGTCGGCCCAGTCGCAGGTCCCGCGCAGCACCTCGACCGGGCGGGTGCCTCCCGCGGCGGTCCGGATCGCCGTCTGCCACGCGCCGGCCTCCGCCCGCCGCTCCGGCGGTGCGCCGCGGAACAGGCGGCTGATCCCGGGTCCGAGCAGGGTGGCGCGGTCGGCGAGGCCGATCAGGGTCAGGAACGCTCGGTTGGCCCCGAGGATCGCGTCGTCGCGATGGACCAGGATTGGAACCGGCAGGCCTTCGAGCAGCGCGGACGCCCCCGCCGGCTCGACGGACCCGGCCAACCGCGGCTCCGCCTGAGGGCCGGGGAAGAGCATGACCGCGCCCGCCGGGCGGGGCTGCCCGGCATCCGCGACCTCGTCGTCACCGGCGTAGCGGGCTCCGAGCGCCCGGGCGATCTCCCGGAAGGCGGCGTGCTCGTCGCTGGAAAGGGCCGGGTCCGGCGGCGCGGTCGCCGCGTCCGCCGAGGTCTGCATACCCCCGGGTTCCGCGTCGTCGGGCGCCGGCTCCGCGGGCCGATCCCAGGGCGCGTCCGCGACCGGCTCCGCCTCGGGCGCGGGCTCCGCGTCGGCCGTGGATGCCGGGGCCTCCGCCTCGGGCATCCGGACCCCATCAGCCTCCACCGCAGCGGCCTCCACCATGGCCGGTGCCACCTCGGCATCCGCCGCCGACGGCACGGGGGACGGGGCCTCGACGGCAGGCGCGTCGGCGGAGGGCTCGGCGGCCTCGGCGGGCGGGGCGGGCACTCGGCGGACGAGCCCGAAGCCGCCGAACCCGGCCTCGCCCCGCCCCAGCGGGGCGCCCGAAAGCTCGATCTCCACAGGACCCTCGCCGAGGTCGAGGGAGACCGGGACGGCGCGGAACGTGGCGCGCGCCGCCAGCGCCGCGAGCGCGGCGTCCCCGCCGACGAGGCGGCCGGACCCGGCGATCCCGGGCCAGTCCTGCCCGACGAGGCGGGCGAGGGCGTCCGCACCGGTCACGGCGGTGAGGGTGCCGGCGCCGTCGCTGCGCCAGAGGAAGCGGTCGCCGGCGCGGAGGGGAGCCGGCGCGGGGTCCGACGAGGCCGCGGGCGGCTCCGGCGGCGCGGCCGGCTCGTCGAGTCGGGGAGGGGGCGTCGCCCGGCGGCGCGGCAGGGTCACCGGTCCGGCGGGAACCAGGAGCACGAGCGGGCGCCCGTCCGGGCGCGTCCCCCGCGCCAGGAGGCACAGGACCGGCGGCGCGATCCGGAGCGGGTCGAGGCGCAGGCGCACGAGGCGCGGGCCGCCATCTTCCATGCCGGTCGTGGCGATCTGGCGGGCGAGGTCGGCGGGGCGCAGCGCGGCGGCCAGGGCGGCCGCGGCCGGGGAGGCGTGCAGCACCCGCCCCTCCTCGTCCAGCACGAGGTGGACGCCCTTCGGGTCGCCGAGCGGGGCGGCGAGGCCGGGCAGCCGGGCCCAGCCCGCGAGCGCGCCGGCCAGCTCACCCTCGGTCAGTCCGCCCGTCGATGTCACGTCCGTCTGCAACGCCTGCGATCCCGCATCGATGCCCGCTTCAACCGTTCGTCCCGAATGGGTGTGAACGGCCACTCTTTTGTAAAGCACGGCGCGCCCGAACGCTGGACTCCGGAGGCGGCCGTCACACGTTTACGTCATGTCAACCTTAATGCCCGCGGCGCGGGTGGCATATGGCAGCGAATCAGTTATTTGTGCACTGCACAACGCACCATCAACAGCCGCACACACGAGGAGACGTGGCATGAGCAACCCCCCGAACTACGAGATCCCGACCGAGATGCGCGACTTCGCGGAGAAGAGCGTGGACCAGGCCCGCAAGGCGTTCGACAGCTTCATCGGCGCCGCCCGCCGGACCGCCGACACCGTGCAGGGCTCGGCCGAGCTGGCCCGCACCAACGCCCAGGACGCCTCCTCGCGCGGCTTCGAGTACGCCGAGCAGAACGTGACGGCGGCCTTCGACTTCGCCAAGCGGCTGGTGCGCGCCAAGGACGTCCAGGAGGCCATGCAGCTCCAGGCGGAGTTCGTGCGCACCCAGTTCGCCGCCATGCAGTCGCAGGCCAAGGAGTTCAGCGGCCTCGCCCAGAGCGCGATGCAGCAGGGCGCCGAGCGGGCCAAGTCCGCGATGCAGCAGGGCGCCGACGAGGCCCGCAAGGCGATGGAGCAGGGCCGCGACGCCGCCAACCAGACCGCCCGCGACGCCCAGGACGCCGTCGACCGCTCGACGCACTGAGCCGTCGAACGCCGGTGACCGCGCGGCGGCCCGCTCCCTCACGGGGGCGGGCCGTCTCGTTTTCGCCCGCATTGGCGCCGAGAGGCGCGGCCTCGGGCGCCTGTCGCGCCGGAAGCACGCGGGAGAGTGGTGCATGCGCGGTGTCCGTCACGGCCGGTCCGACCGTTTCGCGAAGGCGGGGATCGCCGCCATGGCGCTCGCCGCCGCCCTGTCGGCCCCCGGGGCGCGGGCCCAGTACTACGACGACCGGCCCCCGTCCTACTACGGCGAGGAGCGGGTGTACCGCGCCCCGCGCCGGGCGCCGCCGCGGGAGCCGGCCGGCCTGAACTGCGCCGCCGTGCAGCAGGGCCTCACCGGTCCGCAGCCCTATTCCTGCCCGCTGCCCGGCCCGCGCCCGCTCGGCGCGCGCTGCTTCTGCGACCTGCCGATCGCCTCGTTCAGCCCGCCGCAGACCGCGGTCGGGCAGGTGGTCCCGTAGCCGGTCCGGAACGCGCGAGGACCGCGTCGCCCGGGGGCGACGCGGTCCTCATGACAGGTCCGAAGAAATTCAGTTCAGGACGACGACCTTGGCGCCGACCTTCACCCGGTCGTAGAGGTCGGTCACGTCCTCGTTGGTCATGCGGATGCAGCCCGAGGAGACCGCCTGACCGATCGTGTCCGGCTCGTTCGAGCCGTGGATGCGGTACTCGGTGCTGCCGATATACATGGCGCGGGCCCCGAGCGGGTTCTCGACGCCGCCGGCCATGTAGCGCGGCAGGTCGGGACGGCGGGCGAGCATCGCCTTCGGCGGCACCCACGACGGCCACTCGCGCTTGGCGGTGATCGTCTTCACGCCGCTCCAGGTGAAGCCGGGCCGGCCGACGCCGACGCCGTAGCGCAGGGCCTCGCCGTTGCCCAGGACGAGGTAGAGCCGCCGCTCGGCGGTGGAGACCACGATCGTGCCCGGCGCGTAGGGGGCGTTGAAGGCCACCAGCTCGCGCGGGATCGGCTGCACCTGCGCCTGCGGGGCGGCCTGCACGCCCTGGCCGTAGCCGGGGGCGTAACCCGGGGCGTAGGTGCCCTGGTATCCGTACTGCCCTTGCGCGGAATAGTAGTCCTCGGCGTCGCTCGCGCCGAACGGGTCGTAGGAGTTTGCGGCGCGGGCCGGGGCGGCGGCGAGAACACAGACGCCGAGGAGCGCGGCGAGCGCGGTGACCGAGGTCTTCATGGGGGCCTACCTGTGCAGTAACCTTTGCCATTACAAGCGTGAGCGTAGGCGGACAGTTCCACGCGGGCGTGAAGATTTTGTAGAGCGGCGGAATACGCAGGCCGGCTCGCCCGTGGGGTGGCCCCGAACGCCTCACGATTCGCTGTGGATGGCGGTCTCGGGATGTCCGTCGGCCCGGATGATCCCCCGGTACATCCCCTCGGTGTTGAAGCGCAGCGCGGCCCCGCCGTGCCGGTCGAGGGCGATGACCCCGCCGCGGCCGCCGCGCGCGTCGAGGCCGTCGCGGATCGCTCCCGCGACCGCCGCGTCGAGGCTCTGGGCCGCGTAGCGCAGGCGCGCGGCGATGTCGTGGGCGAGGACCGCCCGGATGAAGGCCTCGCCGGTGCCGGTGCAGGACACCGCGACGGACGTGTCGGCGTAGGTGCCGGCGCCGATCAGCGGGCTGTCGCCGACCCGCCCAGGGCGCTTGTTGGTCAGGCCGCCCGTCGAGGTGGCCGCGGCGAGGGCGCCGGTCGCGTCGCGGGCGACGGCGCCCACCGTTCCGACCGTCCCCGCCGCGCCGTCGTGGTCGAGGGCCGTCGTCCCCGCGCTCTGAGCGGCGCGCAACTGATCGCGGCGGGCCGGGGTGAGGAAGTAGTCCGGCCCGGCGGTCTCGACGCCGCGGGCGCGGGCGAACGCCTCGGCGCCGGGCCCGATCATCAGGACGTGGCCGCTCGCCTCCAGCACCGCGCGGGCGGCGACGATGGGGTTGCGCAGGCCGGTCACCCCCGCGACCGCCCCGGCCTCTCCGGTCCGCCCGTCCATGACCGCCGCGTCCATCTCGATCCCGCCCGCGGCGGTCAGGACCGAGCCGCGGCCGGCGTTGAACAGGGGATCGTCCTCAAGGATGCACACCGCCGCGATCACCGCGTCGCGGGCGCCGCCGCCGCGGGCGAGGATCGCGTGCCCGGCCCGGAGCGCCCGCTCCAGCCCGGCGCGGTAGCCGGCCGCCCGCGCTGGGTCGGCCTCGCGGGGGATGGTCCCGGCACCGCCGTGGACGGCGAGCACGAACCCGGCGGCCACGGCCCGCGCCTCAGGCGATCTCGTCGGTGTGCACGTCGAACCGCGCGAGATGGGCGTAGCCGAAATTCGTGGAGATCGCGCAGTCGGTGGCGTCGCGGCCCCGCGCCATGACGATGCGGCCGATCCGCGGGCGGTTGTGCCGGGCGTCGAACGTGTACCACGTCGGGCCGTCGGGCCCCTGGAGATAGACCTCGAACCACGCGGAGAAATCCATCGGCGCCGGGTCCTTCGGCACGCCGATGTCGCCGAGATAGCCGGTGGCGTAGCGGGCCGGGATGTTCATGCAGCGGCAGAAGGTGATCGCCAGATGCGCGAAGTCGCGGCACACGCCCTCGCGCTGCATGAAGCCGTCGTGGGCGGTCCGCGTCGCGTCGGCGCGCTGGTAGTCGAACCGGATGCGCTCGTGGGTGTAGTCGACGATCGCCTGGACCCGCGCCCAGCCCTCGGGGCCGGTGCCGAACAGCGACCACGCGGTCTGCGAGAGCTTGTCGGTGTCGCAGTAGCGCGAGCCCAGCAGGTAGACCATGACCGCGTCCGGCAGGTCTTCCACCGGGATCTGCCGGGCCTCGGGCACCACCGGGTCGGGCAGCCCGGAATCCTGCACCGTCAGGTCGGCCGAGACGGTCAGCAGGCCCGGGGGCGCGACGATGCGGTGGCAGACGTTGTCGAAGCCGTCGCGGTAGGCCCGCGCCGGGATCGGCGGGTCGAAGGCGAGCGTGTCCGGGGTGAGCAGGTCGCCCGCCCGCGAGGGGTGGACGCTTAGCATCAGGATCATCGGCGTCGGCTGGGCCAGGGTGAAGGCGATCTCGAATCCGGTCCTGATCTTCATCGCGGGCACCTGCTATCGGGGTTCGGCGCTCCGGCGCCACGCGAGTCTCGTGCCGCTCAACGCGCGAGCGGGTTCGCGGTCCGCGGCGGATCCTGCGAATTCGGCCCGTCCGCGCCCGGCGGCACCGGGCCGGCCTCCCCCGGCCCGCCCCGCTCCAGCTCCGTCACCTCTACGTCGACCTGCATGCCGAGGTCGTCGCTCGCCAGCCCGAAATACGAGCCGTGCAGCGGCACCGCCTGGGCGGGGTCGCGGGCTACCGCCACCCGGATCAGGTCGCGGTTGCCGACGATGCCGTTGGTGGGGTCGAACTCGATCCAGCCCGCGCCCGGCAGGTAGACCTGGAGCCACGCGTGGGTGGAGCCGCCGCCGACGTGGCGGGCGCGGTCGTTGCGCGGATTGTAGAGGTAGCCGGAGACGAACCGGGCGGCCATGCCCAGCGCCCGCACGCCCTCCATCATCAGCACCGCGAAGTCGCGGCAGGAGCCGCACTTGGTGCGCAGCGTCGTCAGCGGGTCCTGCACGCCCTTCTCGAAACGGGCGACGTAGGTGAAGTTCGCCCGCACGCTCCCGGTCATGGCGGCGAGCAGGTCCTGCGTCGGCACCCGCCCCGCGGTCGGGATGAAGCCGCGCGCCCAGGCATCGATCTCGTGGCGCGGGTCGGGCCATTGCCGCTCGATCGAGCGGGCGAGGTCGGGCATGTCCTCGGCGCCGTAGCCGAACGGGTAGTGCGCGGCGTGCGGCGCCAGCGGGAAGACCGGCGCGTGCCCGGGGGTGTGCTCCAGGGTGATGCCGCAGTCGAAGCTCAGGGTCTCGGACCGGGTCTCGAAGGTCGCCACCGCGACGCAATTGCCGAACACGTCGAACATCCAGCGCAGGGAGGCCGGCTCGGGCGTGACGGCGAGGCGCGCCGCGATCAGGCGCTGGTCGTAGCTGTCGCGCGGCCGGAACATGATCCGGTGCTCGCCGAAGGCCACGGGCCTGCGGTAGCGGTAGACCGTGCGGTGGCGGACGGACAGGATCGGCAAGCGGGCCCCCGGCTCGACGGCGCTGGGAAGCAAGCGGCGGGCCGGCGAGGCCGGGCTCAGGAGACCGGCGGGGCCGGATCGGTGGCCGCGCGCTCGGCCTCGACGAGGACGTCGAAGGGCCGCCAGGGCTTGGGGATGAACACCGCCTCGTTCGGCAGTTCCGGCCGGTGGACGCCGTGGCCGGAGGTGACGACGAGGCGGGCGCGCGGCCACAGGGTGGATACGGCCCGCGCGAGCTGCAGCCCGTCCATGGCGCCGGCGAGCCGCACGTCGGCGAAGACCATGGCCACCTCGCCGCCGCGCTCGCGCAGCACGGCGAGCGCCGCCTCGGCGCTGTCGCAGCCGAGCACCGCGAGCTCGGTCTCCTCCAGCAGGGCTTCGGCCAGCTCGCGGATCTCCGCGTCGTCCTCGACGACGAGGGCGAGGCGCGCCTGCGGAGCCGGGCCCGCGGCGATCCCGTTCCCGGCCTCCGGCTCCGGGGGCTCGGCGTCCGACTGCCGCACGCGGCGGACGAGGCCGGCGAGATGCT
The DNA here is from genome assembly GCF_030700245.1 of Methylobacterium amylolyticum. Classification (GTDB taxonomy): domain Bacteria; phylum Pseudomonadota; class Alphaproteobacteria; order Rhizobiales; family Beijerinckiaceae; genus Methylobacterium. The sequence continues at coordinate 25,315 of NZ_JAUYZI010000008.1, read as the reverse complement.
CCGGCACGCCCTCGGAGATGAGGTTGTCGTAGAACGAGGCCAGGGTCTGGCCGATCTGGTCGAGCGGAATGCCCGGCGTCAGCGTGTCCGTCGGCGGATGATCGGCGCTCGCGTGCGGTTTTCTCAACAATCCTTCCCCCGAAGCCTCGGCACCGCGGGCGCTCACGGCGGCGGGCGCTCGGGGAGGAAAGTCGGCAACCCGGGACCGGTTGCGAAACGGATTGTAAATCTAACCGGCTCGCGCAGGGGTTACTGCGTGACGACCCCTGCATCCGCGTCGGCGTAGGCCATCACACCGGAGACGGCGCGGACGTTCTGGTAGCGCGTCCCGCGGGTCTTCATCATCGACTCGAACTTCTCGTGCACTTCTGCCACCGACAGGCTCGCGGGCTTGCGGTGGCGGCCGCGGCCGACGAAGCGGCCGGCGGCGAAGAAGATCGAGCGGTTGGCCCGGGCCGGGCCCGGCAGCAGGGCGGCGGCGGCGGCGGCCGGCTTGTCGGTGACCTTGGCGAGGAACTCCTCGGCGTCGCTCGGCCCGAGGAAGTGGGCGAGGTAGACCTCGCCGAGCGACAGCTCGCGGCCGATGCGCTGGCTGATGCGGGCGGCGTCGCGCTTCAGCATCTCGCCGGCCATCAGCGCCGAGAGGTAGGGGTCGCGGCGCAGGTCGAGCACCCGTGCGCGCTCGGCCGGATCGGTGACGACCGGCCGGTCGTTGGCGTCCGCCGTCACCAGCGCCGCCTCCTTCTCCAGGCCGTACCGGGGCCCGAAATCGCGCACCACGCCGAGCCACGTGCGCTCGATGAACTGGTAGAGGCCGGTGGCGGAGCTGGTCTTGGCCTGGACCGCGGTGATGAAGCTCGATTCCTTGTCGGCCACCGCCATCAGCAGCACGGGATCGGTCTGCACGGCCTGGGCGGCGCGAACGATCGTCTGGACGAGGTGGCGCCGGATCTTCATCGGGCCGAATTCGAGGATGTCGTTCGGGTCGCCGCCGGCGCTCTCCGAGAGCAGGAAGTCGTAGGACACCCGGTCGACCCCGCGCGAGCCGATATCGGTGTCGAGGTCGTGCACGGCGGCGAAGCTCGCGGACGCGCGCAGGGGGATCTGCGCGAGCGCGTCGTCCAGCGCCACGGTCTGGATGCGCGGGCGCGGCATGTGGAACTCGGTGGCGGCCTGGGCCGCGGACACCGCCTGCGGCAGGCCGACCTTGCCGAGATCGATCCCCGAGCCGATCAGCGCGGCGCTCAGGGCGCCGGCCAGCAGGGTCACGGTGAGGACGGAGCGCGCCAGCGCCGGGCTGCTGCCGTGGACCCGGCCCAGCATCGGCTGGGCGGTGATGGCGTCGGCTCCGCCCCGGCCGAACCGGCCCGCCTTGCCCGCCACCGTCCTCGACGTTCCGACCGCGCGGCCCTGCATGGTTGTCCCGGTTCCCCACACGCCGTCGCCGGCGCCGTGGTTCGGAGATGGCTTGACAGATGTGGCGACAACACGGCCGCGCTTGTGGCGAGGCTGGGGCGGCCGGGGCGATTTCGCGGCACCCTGGCCGTGACTCGGCGCCCGCCTCTCCTTAAGAGGGCGCGATGCGGGCGCGCGACGGCGTCGACCCGGACCCCACGAGCCCTGCCAGAGTCAGCCCGATGAGCGGCGTCAACGAGATCCGGTCGACCTTCCTCGACTTCTTCGCGCGTGCCGGACACGCCGTCGTGCCCTCGTCGGGGCTCGTCCCGAAGAACGACCCGACGCTGATGTTCACGAACGCCGGCATGGTGCAGTTCAAGAACGTCTTCACCGGCGTGGAGAAGCGGCCCTACGACCGGGCGACCACGGCGCAGAAGTGCGTCCGGGCGGGCGGCAAGCACAACGACCTCGACAACGTCGGCTACACCGCGCGCCACCACACCTTCTTCGAGATGCTCGGCAATTTCTCGTTCGGCGACTACTTCAAGGATCGCGCGATCGAGCTGGCCTGGACGCTGATCACGAAGGAGTTCGGGCTCAAGCCGGACAAGCTCCTGGTCACCGTCTACGCCGACGACGACGAGGCGGCTTCCCTGTGGAAAAGGATCGCCGGGTTCTCGGACGAGCGGATCATCCGGATCGGGACCTCCGACAATTTCTGGCAGATGGGCGACACCGGTCCCTGCGGGCCGTGCTCCGAGATCTTCATCGACCAGGGCCCGGCGCTCCAGGGCGGCCCGCCCGGCTCACCCGACGAGGACGGCGACCGGTTCCTGGAGTTCTGGAACCTCGTGTTCATGCAGTACGAGCAGGTCGAGCCCGGGACCCGCAACCCGCTGCCGCGGCCGTCGATCGACACCGGCATGGGCCTGGAGCGGATGGCCGCGATCCTCCAGGGCGTCCACTCGAACTACGACACCGACCTGTTCCGGGCGCTGATCGAGGCGGTGGCCCACGCCGTCTCCCGCGCGCCGGAGCCCGACACGCTCGCCTCCTACCGGGTGATCGCCGATCACCTGCGGGCCTCGTCCTTCCTCGTGGCCGACGGGGTGCTGCCGGGCAACGAGGGCCGCGGCTACGTGCTGCGCCGGATCATGCGCCGCGCCATGCGCCACGCCGAGATCCTGGGCGCGCGCGAGCCGACCATGTACCGCCTCGTGCCGACGCTGGTGCGCGAGATGGGACAGGCGTACCCCGAGCTGATGCGGGCGGAGGGGCTGATCTCCGAGACGCTGAAGCTGGAGGAGACCCGTTTCCGCCGCACCCTGGAGCGCGGCCTGTCGATCCTCGACGCCGAGAGCCGCGACCTGAGCGCGGGCCAGAACCTCTCGGGTGAGACCGCCTTCACCCTCTACGACACCTACGGCTTCCCCCTCGACCTCACCCAGGACGCGCTGAAGGCGCGCGGTATCGGCGTCGACACCGACGCCTTCCAGGCGGCGATGCAGCGCCAACGCCAAGCCGCCCGCGAGGCCTGGAAGGGGTCGGGCGAGGCCGCCACCGAGACGGTCTGGTACGGCATCAGGGAGCGCGTCGGCGCCACCGAATTTTTGGGTTATGAGACCGAGACGGCCGAAGGCGTCGTGACCGCGCTGCTGCGCGAGGGGGCGGAAGTCTCGGCCCTTGAGGCCGGACAGAGCGGCCTCGCGCTGCTCAACCAGACGCCGTTCTACGCGGAGTCCGGTGGCCAGGTCGGCGATACCGGCCTGATCCTCGGCGCCGGCTTCAAAGCGCGCGTCACCGACACCGAGAAGAAGCTCGGCGACCTGTTCGTCCACCACGTCACCGTGGAGGAGGGGACGTTGCGGCTCGAACAGCCGGTCGAGCTGAAGGTCGACCACGCCCGCCGCCGGGCGATCCGCGCCAACCACTCGGCGACCCACCTGCTGCACGAGGCGCTGCGGCAGGTGCTCGGCGACCACGTCGCGCAGAAGGGCTCGCTGGTCTCCCCCGAGCGGCTGCGGTTCGACATCAGCCACCCGAAGCCGATCGAGGCCGCCGAGATCGCCCGGGTGGAGGACATCGCCAACGCCGTGCTGCTCCAGAACGCGCCGGTGATGACCAAGCTGATGGCGGTGGACGACGCCATCGCCTCCGGCGCCCGGGCGCTGTTCGGCGAGAAGTACGGCGACGAGGTCCGCGTCGTCTCGATGGGCTCCGGCCTCGACGCGGATCCCGTCGCGGTCAGTCCCAGAAAATTCTCGGTGGAATTGTGCGGCGGCACCCACGCGGCGCGCACCGGCGACATCGGCGCCATCACCATCGTGTCCGAGAGCGCGGTCGGCGCGGGGGTGCGCCGGATCGAGGCGCTGACCGCCGACGCGGCCCGCCGGCACCGGGGGGATGAGGCGCGCACGCTCGCCGCGCTGGCCGGAATCCTCAAGGCCCCGGCGAGCGAGGCGCCCGACCGGCTCTCGGCGCTGATGGAGGACCGCCGCCGCCTGGAGCGGGAACTGGCCGAGGCGCGACGGAAGCTGGCGATGGGCGGCGGCGAGGGCGGATCGAGCCGCGGGTCGCGCGAGACGGAGGTCGGCGGCGTGACGTTCCGGCGGTCGGTGATCGAAGGCCTCGACATGAAGGATCTGAAGCCGATCATCGACGAGGAGAAGAAGCGGCTCGGCTCGGGCGTCGTCGCGATCGTCGGCGTCAGCCCGGACGGCAAGGCCGGCCTCGTGGTCGGGGTGACCGAGGACCTGACCGGGCGCTACGACGCGGTCGGGCTGGTGCGGGCGGGGGTCGGCGCACTCGGCGGCAAGGGCGGCGGCGGGCGCCGCGACATGGCCCAGGCCGGCGGACCCAACGGCGCCGGCGCCCAGGCTGCGCTCGACGCGATCGAGCAGGCGTTGTCGGAGGCGGCCTGACCGGGGCGAATCCGGGGCGCGCTCAGCGCACCCGGGTCCAGGTCTGGCGCTTGCAGAGCACGCCGAGCACGCAGCCCGAGACTTCGAGCGTGTCCGGGCCGGTCAGCTTGACCGAGCCGGAATAGGTCTTGCCGTCGTTCGGGTTGTAGAGGGTGCCGGCGTAGCCGCCGCCCTCCGCCCGCGGCGCGTCGAGGATCTGCACGCCGACCACGCTGCGGGTCCGCAGGGCCGGGTCGGGGTTCTTCACGTCGAGGCCCTTGCCCGGCGCACTCGCCAGGGTGCCGCAATAGCCGGCGCCGCAGCGGGCGACGCGCACCCGCGAACTGCCGGTCTCGGTGAGCCACAGGCCGCTCGGATCGGCCGCCCGGGCGGGACCGGCGGTCAGGAGCGCGGCGAGGCCGGCGATGAGGCCGGAAACGGCGGCCGGGCGAAGGGCGGAAGGCATGGGCTGTCCCGGAGTTGCGGTTCAGGGCGGCGAGGGCAGGGCGCCCCCGAGATAGGTCTCGACCACCTCGCAGAACGGCTCCCCCGTCCCGGTCACCAGGACGGCGTCGACCTCGAACAGGGGGGCGTCGGGACCCGGGGCGTCGCCCGGGGCGAGGGGGCGCACCGCGACGGTGCTGCGGACCGGGGCGAGCGGGCGCACGACGCGTCCGAACGGCGTTCGAGTGGTGTCGAGCGCGGCGTTCATCTCCGGGCTGAGGCGCGCCGGCACGTACCAGTTGTCGGCCTCGGACAGGACCCGGTCGCCGCAGGCGAGGCGCACGCGGCGGTAGCGGACGGGCTCGTCCGGGCCGACGCCGAGGCGGGCGCGCTGCGCGGGCGTCGGCGGCTTGTCGGCCACGGGCAGCCGCTGGGCGACGAGGCGCGCCTCCCCGGCCAGCCGGTGCTCGGCGCACCACGCTTCGAGCGCCGCGGTCGCGCTGTGGGCGGCCAGGATCCGCGTCCGCAGGTCGGCGATCAGCGCCGCGGTTTCGGGTCTCGGCGGAACGGCGGGCGCCTCGGACCGCACCGGACGAGGGAGGCTCACGGCCAGGGCGGCGGCCAGCAGGCGCGCCGCGCGGCCGAGCGAGCGGGCGTGCGGCCCGCCCCACGCGCGCCGGGGGGCCGCACCGCGCGCATCAGGACCGCGCGCATCGGTGTCCGCTCCACGGGGCGTCGACGATCCTGGCGAGGGCACGGGTGGCTGTCCGGACGGCTTGCGCCGGAGCCGCTGCCGGCCGAGCGTGCCGGCTCGGCGGTCCCGGTTCCGGTTCTCGGCTGCGGCTATAGGGGAAAGGCCGGGCGGGGTCGAGGTGCCGCGCGCCCGCGCGGCACTCCGGATCACAGCCCCGGCTGGTAGCGCTCGCGGGAGCCGAGCCGGTTGTGCGCGGTCTCCGCCGCCTGCGGTGCCGGCGCGGCGGCGCTGTCCTTGGGAAGCCGCGCGATCCGCTCGATCTGCACGCCGACTTGGTGCTCGCGCCGCCACGCCAGCCGCACGCGGAACACGAGGTTGCGGCCCACCACCTTCAGGGTGAACGTCTCGGGAAGGGAGCGATCCTGCGGGGCCGTCAGCTTCATGCCGCTGCGCGACACGTCCTTGATCGTGCAGGGAATCTCGTCCCCGTCGACCAGCCGGATCATGCCGATCCAGTCGACCGAGGTGCGGTCGTCACGCCTCTTGTTGATGTCGGACATGGACGCGTCCAAGCAGATTGCCACGCGAAGTTGCAGTCTTCGGCCTAATTACCGGTTAAGAGCGCCCCCCGATCGAAGATACGCCGACATATTTTCCTGCACAACAACCAAAAGTAGAACTGCAGAGGGAGGAGCAGGGGCGGCGCGAGGCTGGTTAACGACGCGTCGCCGTCGCTGCGGGAAGCCGGGCGCGGCCGGTGGCCGCCGCGCCCGGAGCGTCAGCCCTTGGTGAGGCCCCACTCGGCGAGCATCGTCCGCATGGTCGCGGTCTGCGCCTCGGTGAGCGGCCACGCGGAGGGCGGGCGCGTCGGGCCGCAATCCTGGCCGATCGCCGCCAGCGCCGCCTTCACCGCGGTCACGTTGGTGCCGTTCTGCTCCTCGGCGCGGATCTCCTCGAAGGCCTGCATCGTCGCGATCAGCGCGTTGGCCTTCGGGTAGTCACCGGCCTCCAGCGCCGCGTGGATCGCGACCGAGTGCTCCGGCCACACGTTGATCAGCCCAGAGGTGAAGCCCCGCGCCCCCACCGCGCAGAGCGGGGGCGCCCAGGTCTCGGCCAGCCCGCCCACCCAGACGATGTCCGGGCTGCACCGCCGGATCGCCTCGGCGAGCTTCAGCGGCGTCGGGGCGGCCCACTTCACGCCGGCCACGCCCTCGACCCGGCACAGCGCCTCGATCGCGGACAGGCCGATGCCGTCGTTGCGCAGGTAGAGCATCAGCGGCAGCCCGTCGCCGGCCTCGGCCACGCGCTTGACGTACTCGACCACGCCGCGGGGTGAGACGAACGGGTCCGGCGGCTGGTGGACCATGAGCGCCGAGGCGCCGGCCGCCCGCGAGGCCTTCGCGAGGCGCTTCGCGTCGTTGATGCTGCGGCCGACGCCGCCGAGCAGCGGCACCCGGCCGGCGATCTGCTCGGCCACCGCCTTCACCATCGTCTCGGCCTCGTCGGTGGTCAGGCCGTAGAACTCGCCGGTGTTGCCGTTGGCCACGAGGATGTGGACGCCCGCGTCCACGGCCCGGTCGATGATCGGCCGGAGCCGGTCCGGCGCCACCCGGTCGTTCGCGTCGAACGGCGTCACGAGGATGCCGGAGATGCCGGTCAGCGCCTTGGCGAGCCGGGGATCGATCGCTGTCATGTCGGGTCTCCGTGGTGTGAGCTCGGACGGTTCGGGGACGCGCCCCGGACCGGCCGGCGCGGCGCCCTCAGGCAGCGCCGTGGGCTTCGACGTAGAGGGCGTAGAGCGAGTGCGAGGACGCCATGTACAGGCGGTTGCCCTTCGGGCCGCCGAAGCACAGGTTCGGGCAGCGCTCGGGCAGGCGGATGAAGCCGATCGGCTTGCCCTGCGGGTTGAAGATCTTCACCCCGTCGAGATCCTCGGGCTTGCCGCGAAGCGTATAGACCTTGCGGTCGCCGATCTCGGTCGGCTGCTCGTTCAGGAGGCCGTTTGAGCCCCAGCCGCACCACAGGTTGCCGTCGCGGTCGACCTTGAAGCCGTCGAGCGCCCCCTGGTCGGCGGCGTCGATCAGCTTGGTCTTGTTGGATACCGTCCCGTCGGCTCCGACGTCGTAGCTCCAGATGCTGCGGTTGGGCGTGCCCTTCCACTCGACGACGTAGAGCTTCGACTCATCCGGGGAGAAGGCGAGCCCGTTCGGATTGACGAGGTCGGTGATCACTGCGGTCAGCTTGCCGCCCGCGCCGATGCGGTAGACGTTGGTGGTCGCCTGCTCGGGCTTGGCCTTGAAGCCCTCCCAGGTGCCGTTGATGCCGAACAGTGGATCGGTGAACCAGATCGTGTCGTCCGATTTCACGACCACGTCGTTCGGCGCATTGAGGCGCTTGCCCTCGTAGGCGTCGGCCACCACCGTGAGCGTCCCGTCCGGCTCGGTGCGGGTGACGCGGCGGGTCACCGAGTGCTCGCAGGTGATCAGCCGCCCCTGCCGGTCGCGGGTGTTGCCGTTGGCGTAGTTCGACGGCTCGCGGAACACCGAGACGCTGCCGTCCCGCTCGTCGAACTTCATGATCCGGTTGTTGGGGATGTCGCTGAACAGCAGGTAGCCGCCCTCGGGGAAGTAGGCCGGCCCCTCGGCCCAGCGCATGCCGGTGGCGACCTGCTCCAGGGTGCTGCTGTAGATCCGGTACTTCGCGAAGCTCGGATCGAGGATCTCGACCGCCGGGTCGGGGTAGCGCTGGTTCGGCCGGAACGGGAACGACTGCGCCGCGGCGCGGCCCCCCGCCGCCGCGCCGAGGCCCGCGCCCAGACCCGCGCCGAGACCCCCGAGAACGCTGCGCCGCGTGACGATCATGCCGTATCCTCCCCCATGCACCGGATCGGCCGGTCCTCAGTGGATCTCCGGCTCCGGGATGCCGCCCTTGCCTTCGAGGAAATCGAAGTCTGCGCCTTCGTGCGCCTGCCGCACGTGCTGGGCGAACAGGCGGTTGTAGCCCCGGGGATAGGCGCGGTCCGGCCCCTTGAACGCCTTCACTCGCGCGGCGATCTCGGCGTCGTCCACGTGCAGATGGATTTTGCGCTCGGCGACGTTGACGGTGATCAGGTCGCCGTTGCGCACGGCGGCGAGCGGCCCGCCCACCGCCGATTCCGGCGAGACGTGCAGGATGCAGGCGCCGTAGCTGGTGCCGCTCATGCGTGCGTCGGAGATGCGCAGCATGTCGCGGATGCCCTGCCGCAGGAGCTTCTTCGGCAGCGGCAGCATCCCCCATTCCGGCATGCCGGGGCCGCCGACCGGGCCGGCGTTGCGCAGGACGAGGATGTGGTCGGGGGTCACGTCGAGGTCGAGGTCGTTCACCGCCGCGCTCATCGCGTCGTAGTCGTCGAACACCAGCGCCGGGCCGGTGTGGTTGAGGAAGCGCGGGTCGGCGGCCGGCGGCTTGATCACGCAGCCGTCCGGGGCGAGGTTGCCGTAGAGGATGGCGGTGCCGCCGAGCGAGACGATCGGCTTGTCCAGCGGCCGGATCACGTCGTCGTTGAACACCTTGATGCCGGCCAGGCCGTCGCCGACCGTGCCGCCGGTCACCGAGCGCGCATCGAGGTGCAGCAGCGGCGCGAGGTTCAGCATCAGCGCCCGGATGCCGCCGGCGATGTGGAAATCCTCCATCAGGTACTGACCCGATGGCCGAAGGTTGCAGATCACCGGCACCTTCTGGGCGAAGTCGTCGAACTCGGTAAGCTTGACGGGGAAGCCCGCGCGGCCGGCCATCGCCACGAGGTGGATCATCGCGTTGGTCGAGCCGGCGAGCGCGTTGTGCACGACGAGCGCGTTGTCGATCGAGCGCCGGTCGATGATGTCGGACGGCTTCAGGTCCTCCCAGACCATCTCGACGATGCGCCGCCCGCAGGCGCCGGCCATGCGCGGGTGATCGGCGTCGGCGGCGGGGATCGAGGCGGCGCCCGGCAGCGACAGGCCCATCGCCTCGGTGATCGAGGTCATGGTCGAGGCGGTGCCCATGGTCATGCAGGTGCCGGCCGAGCGGGCGATGCCCGCCTCCATGTCGTTCCACTGCTGCGTGGTGATCGTGCCCGCCTCCTTCTCGGCGTAGTACTTCCACACGTCCGAGCCCGAGCCGAGGATCGTGCCGCCGAAGTGCCCACGCATCATCGGGCCGGCCGGCAGGTAGACGAACGGCAGGTCCATCGAGATGGCGCCCATCACCGTGCCGGGGGTGGTCTTGTCGCAGCCGCCCATCAGCACCGCGCCGTCGACCGGGTGCTGGCGCAGCAACTCCTCGACCTCCATCGCCAGGAAGTTGCGGTAGAGCATCGTCGTCGGCTTGACGAAGTTCTCCGACAGCGACAGCGCCGGCAGCTCGATCGGGAATCCGCCCGCCTGCCAGACGCCGCGCTTCACGTGCTCGACGCGGGCCTTGAAGTGCTGGTGGCAGGGGTTGATGTCGCTCCAGGTGTTGATGATGCCGATCACCGGCTTGTCGCTGAAATCCTCGCGCTCGTAGCCCATCTGCAGCATGCGCGAGCGGTGGCCGAAGCTGCGCAGGTCGGTGGCGCCGAACCAGCGCTGGCTGCGCAGGTCCGCCAGGGTCTTCTTGCGTGCGGTCATCACCGTCTCCAGGACCGTGTCCGAGGGCGCCCGGCCGGCGGGGCCGGGGCGCGCGTGCGTTGGCGGCGGGCCGCGTTCAGGCGTTCGGCCGGGCCGGCCGCGAGCCGAGCGGGCCGTCCTGGCCGAGATCCGGCGTGATCGCCTCCGCGGCCGGGCGCACCGCGAAGAAGGCGATGACGCCCGACGCCAGGGCCATCGCGGCGAGGAAGTACAGCCCCGCCTCGTAACCGCCGGTGGCGTCCTTGAGGTAGCCGAGCACGTAGGGCCCGACGAAGCCGCCGAGGTTGCCGATCGAGTTGATCAGCGCGATGCCGCCGGCCGCGGCGGGCCCCGACAGGAACTCCGCCGGCAGCGGCCAGAAGGCGGGCTTGGTGCCGTAGAGGCCGATCGTGGCGACGCTCATCGCGATGAGCGCCAGGAAGCTGCCGAGCAGCGGCCCGGAGGCGATCAGGCCGACCGCGGCGATCACCGCGGCGATGACGAAGTGCCAGCGCCGCTCGTTGCGCTTGTCCGACGACCAGCTCCACGAGACCATGCCGATCGTGCCGATCACGTAGGGCACGGCGGTGGCGAGCCCGGTGCCGAAATCCGAGAGCTTCAGGCTCTTGAGGATGATCGGCATGAAGAAGGTGATGCCGTAGGTGGCGGTGACGATGGTGAAGTAGATCGCCGAGAGCGTCAGCACCCGCCGGTCGGTGAGCGCCTGCCGCAGGGTGAAGTGGCCGTGCGTCTTCACCTTGCTCTGGCGCTCGGCCTCCAGCGTCTCCTCCAGCCACTGCCGCTCGTCGGCCTGGAGCCACGTCGCCTTGGCCGGCCGGTCGGTCATCTTCGCGAGCACGACGAAGGCGAGCAGCACCGCGGGGGCCGCCTCGACCATGAACAGCCACTGCCAGCCGTGGAAACCGAGGATGCCGTCCATCGACAGCAGCGCCCCGGAGATCACGGCCGTGAGCGCGTTCGAGCCCGGCACCGCGAGGAACAGCGCCGCGATCACCCGTGCCCGGTACTTCTTCGGGAACCAGTAGGTGAAGTACAGGATCATGCCCGGGAAGAACCCGGCCTCGGCGACGCCGAGCAGGAAGCGCATCACCAGGAAGCTCACCGGCCCCTGGATGAACGCCATGCCGCCGGCGATCAGGCCCCAGGTGATCATGATCCGCGCGATCCAGACCCGCGCGCCGGTCTTCTCCAGGAGGATGTTGCTCGGCACCTCGAAGAAGAAGTAGCCGAGGAAGAAGATCCCCGCGCCCCAGCCGAACAGCGTCGCCGAGAAGCCGAACTCCTTCGTCAGCCCGAACGAGGCGAAGCCGACGTTGGTGCGGTCCATGTAGGCGACGAAGTAGATCACCACGATCAGCGGCAGCAGCCGCCACGAGACCTTCTTGACCGTGCGCGTCTCGATCTCGGGCGCCGGAGCGACCGCCGGAATCACCGCTGCCATGGGACGTCCTCCGAATCTGTTCTGGATCCCGCCCGCGGGCCGCGCCGGGCGACGGGCACGGCGGCGTCACGCGGCCGCCGCGATCTGTTCACGCCGCCGGGTGCGGGCGCCGGCTGATCTGCCAGGAGACGGGCGCGCTCAGCGCCCCTTCTCCTTGCGCCACGCCGCGAACTCGGCCGGCACGCCCTCGTCGGTGGAGGGGTAGAGACCGATGATCGAGCGGTCGCCCTTGAGCACCTGCTCGGTGACGAAGTCCTCGAACGCCGTCATCTCGGTGCACTCGTCGGCGAGCTCGTCGGCGATGTGGGCGGGGAGCACCACGCAGCCGTCCGCGTCGCCGACGATCACGTCGCCCGGGAAGACCGGGGCGTCGCCGCAGCCGATCGGCACGTTGATGTCGATCGCCTCGTGGAGGGTTAGGTTGGTCGGGGCCGAGGGCCGGCTGTGGTAGCAGGGCATGTCGAGTTGCGCGATCTCGCCCGAGTCGCGGAAGCCGCCGTCGCTCACCACGCCCGCGCAGCCGCGCACCTGCAACCGCGAGATCAGGATCGAGCCGGCCGACGCCGCGCGCGGGTCCTTGCGGCTGTCCATCACCAGCACCGCGCCGGGCGGGCACTGTTCCACCGCGACGCGCTGCGGGTGGGTGCGCTCGCGGAAGATGGTGATCGGGTTGCGGTCCTCGCGCGCCGGCATGTAGCGCAGGGTGAACGCCTCGCCGACCATCGTCCCCGTCACCCGGGTGTTGATGCGATAGACGTTCTGGATGAACTGGTTGCGCAGGCCCCGCTTGTAGAGCGCGGTCATCAGCGTCGGCGTGGCGATGGCCTTCAGCTTGTCGCGCGTCTCCGGGCGCAGGCTCATGGGCGTCTTCCTCCTGATCGTCGGCGCTGCGGCGGCCGACAGCGCGACATCGAGCGGTTCCGGCTCTTGTCGCGTTCTGATATGTCACGACGCGATTAGGCGGACGGTCCGATCGGGTTGTCAACACGCGTCGTTGACGAAAGTGTCGTCGGCAGCGACATCTGCGGGGTGTCTGTAGAGGGGGAGGCGTGGGCAGTGACAGTGACCGCCGGTGAGGTCGCGGCCGGCCGCAAGCGGCCGCCCTCGCTCGCCGAGACGGCCTACGACGCGATCGAGGCGATGATCGTCAGCCGCCGACTCGCCCCCGGCGCCATGGTGTCGGAGAGCGACCTCGTGGCCGAGCTGGCGCTGGGCCGTACCCCGATCCGCGAGGCGCTGGCCCGGCTCAAGGCGATCGGCTTCGTCGAGGTGCACCCGCGCAGGGGGGTGCTGGTGACGAATGTCGACGTGATCCGCCACCTCGAACTGCTGGAGGTGCGCCGGCCGCTGGACGAGACGGTGACCCGCTGCGCGATCCGCCGGGGCGGCGAGGCCGACATCGCCCGCCTCCGAATCTGCTCCGCCGCCCTGTCCGAGGTCGCCGAGGGCCGCGACCGGGAGGTGTATTTCCGGGCCAAGCGCGACCTGCACGAGGCGGCCAACCGAGCCGCCCACAACGGCACGCTCGCCGCGACGATGGCGGCGCTGCACGCCCAGTCCCGCCGCTTCTGGTACAGCTACGAGCCGACCGACCGCTTCGCCGAGAGCGCCCGCTGCCATGCCGAGGTGATCGAGGGGATCGCCACCCGGGACGAGGCCCGGGCGGTGGCCGGCATCGAGCGCCTGTTCGTCTTCCTCGACGCGCTCACCCGGCAGGCGCTCGACCGCCGGCCGTTGATCTGAGGCTGCCCCCGGTCGCGGCTCCGGGTCGAGAAAAAGGTTTGACAGAGCGCCGCCGCGCACCAGTATCTGGCCTGACATATCAGTCGCGTCCCAGGCGCGGCACGGGAGGGACGGCATGGCGGAGACGCGCACGGGCGCCCAGGTGCTCGTCGATCAGCTCGTGATCCAGGGCGTCGACCGGCTCAGTTGCGTGCCCGGCGAGAGCTACCTCGCGGTGCTCGACGCCCTGCACGACGCCGCCGTCGACGTGATCGTCTGCCGCCAGGAGGGCGGCGCGTCGATCATGGCCGAGGCCGCCGGCAAGCTCACCGGGCGGCCGGGGATCTGCTTCGTCACCCGCGGCCCCGGCGCCACCAACGCATCTGCGGGCGTGCACATCGCCAAGCAGGACTCGACGCCGATGATCCTGTTCGTTGGGCAGATCGCCCGCCGGATGCGTGGTCGCGAGGCGTTTCAGGAGGTCGATTACCGCCAGAGCTTCTCCGACTTCGCCAAGTGGGCGGTGGAGATCGACGAGGCCGACCGGATCCCCGAGATCGTCGCCCGCGCCTTCCGCGTGGCGATGCAAGGCCGGCCGGGCCCGGTGGTGGTGGCGCTGCCCGAGGACATGCTGGACGATCTCGTGGCGGTCCCCGACGCGCCCCGGGTCGAGCCGGCCGAGCCGGCGCCCGCGCCCGCCGACCTCGCGCGGCTGGAGACGCTGCTGCGCGCCGCGCGCGCGCCGCTGCTGCTGATCGGCGGCAGCCGCTGGCGCGAGGCCGACCGGACAAACCTCGCGGCCTTCGCCGAGCGCTTCGACGTGCCGGTGGCCAACTCCTTCCGCCGCGCCGGGCTGTTCTCCTCCGACCACCCGAACTACGCGGGCGAACTCGGTATCGGCCCGAACCCGGCCCTGGTTGAGCGGATCCGCGGCTCCGACCTGCTGATCCTGATCGGCGGCCGGCTGTCCGAGATGCCCTCGCAATCCTACGGGCTCCTGGGCATCCCCAATCCCGGCGTGCCGCTGGTCCACGTCTACCCGGACGCGGACGAACTCGGCCGCGTCTACCAGCCGGATCTGGCGATCCAGTCGGCCCCCGGCCCGTTCTGCGCGGCGCTCGCCGCCCTGGAGCCCGCCGGCGCGGCCGGCGCCGGCCGGGCGGAGACGGCGCACGCCGCCTTCCGCGCCTGGACCGAGACGCCCGGGCCCCAGCCCGGCGCCTTCCAGTACGGCGAGGCGGTGGCGTGGCTGCGCGGCCGGTTGCCCGCCGACGCGGTGATCTGCAACGGCGCCGGCAACTTCGCCACCTGGATCCACCGCTACTATCGCTTCCGCGGCTTCGGCACGCAGCTCGCACCGACTTCCGGCTCGATGGGCTACGGCCTGCCCGCCGCGGTGATGGCCAAGCGGATCCACCCGGAGCGGATCGTGGTGGCGCTCGCCGGCGACGGTGACGTGATGATGTGCATCCAGGAATTCGCCACCGCCGTGCAGTACGGCGTCGCGCTGGTCGTCGTGGTGCTCGACAACGGGATGTACGGCACGATCCGCATGCATCAGGAGCGCGAGTATCCCGGCCGCGTCTCGGCGACGACCCTGCGCAACCCCGACTTCGCGGCCCTGGCGGCGGCCTTCGGCGGCCACGGCGAGCGGGTGGGGCGCACCGCCGACTTCGCCCCGGCCTTCGAGCGGGCGCTGGAATCCGGCCTGCCGGCGCTGCTGCACTGCCGCGTCGACCCGCAGGCGCTGACCCCGACCCGCACCCTCGACGCGATCCGCGACGAGGCCCTGGCTAAGGCTCGGGGCTGAACGCCCGCGCGGCTGAACCCGCGCGTGCCCTGAAGCGATAGCGTGAGCGGCCCCGGCCGGACGGTGCCGGCGGCCGCATTCCTCGACGGAGTACCCCCAATGGACCTGCGCGGCGAGAACCTGATCGGCTCGGAGACCCTGCCCGGCGGCGGCGAGCCCTGGCAGGCGGTGGAGGCGGCGAGCGGCCGGTCCATCGCCCCGGGCTTCACCTCGGCGACGCCCGATCAGGTCGAGCGGGCCTGCGCGCTCGCGCACGAGGCGCTCGACGCGTACCGCGAGACCGACCTCGAAACCCGCGCCGCCTTCCTGGAGCGGGTCGCCGACGAGATCGGCGCGCTCGGCGACGCGCTGATCGAGCGCTGCATGGCCGAGAGCGGCCTGCCGCGCCCGCGACTGGAGGGCGAGCGCGGCCGCACGGTCGGGCAGTTGCGCATGTTCGCGGCCGTCGTGCGCGACGGCGGCTTCCTCGAAGCCCGCGTCGACCCGGCCCTGCCCGAGCGCAAGCCGCTGCCCCGGCCGGACCTGCGCCTGCGCACCATCGCGGTCGGCCCGGTGGCGGTGTTCGGCGCCTCGAACTTCCCGCTCGCCTTCTCGGTGGCGGGCGGCGACACCGCCTCGGCGCTCGCCGCCGGCTGTCCGGTGGTGGCCAAGGCGCATCCCGCCCATCCCGGAACCTCGGAACTCGTCGGCCGCGCGGTGGCGAAGGCCGTGGCCGCGAGCGGCCTGCCGGCGGGGGTGTTCTCGCTGCTCCTCGACGCCGGCATCGAGGTCGGCCAGGCGCTGGTGGCCGACCCGCGCATCGCGGCGGTCGGCTTCACCGGCTCGCGGGGCGGCGGCACGGCGCTGATGAAGATCGCCGCCGAGCGCAGCGTGCCGATCCCGGTCTACGCCGAGATGAGCTCGATCAACCCGGTTGTCCTGTTCCCCGCAGCCCTCGCCGCCCGCGGCGCCGAGATCGGCAAGGCGTTCGTGGCGGCGCTGACGCTCGGCTCCGGTCAGTTCTGCACCAATCCCGGCCTGATCCTGGCGGTGGAGGGGAAGGGCCTCGACGCGTTCCTGGCCGGTGCCTCCGAGGCCCTGGCGGGCGTGGCCGCGCAGACGATGCTGACGCCGGGCATCCACCGGGCCTACTGCGCCGGGGTCGCGGCGCTTGAGGGCAATTCCGCCGTCGAGACGCTCGCCCGCGGCAAGGCAGGGGGCGACAACCAGGGCCAGCCGACCCTGTTCGCCACCACGGCCGGGGCGTTCCTGTCCGACCCGCATCTGGCGGAGGAGGTGTTCGGCGCGGCCTCGCTGGTGGTGCGCTGCCGGGACGCGGGCGAGATCCGCGCGGTGCTGGAGCGGCTGGAGGGTCAGCTCACGGCCGCGCTCCACATCGACGACGGCGACCACGCGGCCGCCCGGGAGTTGTTGCCGCTCTTGGAGCGCAAGGTCGGACGCATCCTCGTCAACGGCTTCGGCACGGGCGTCGAGGTCGGCCATGCCATGGTGCACGGCGGGCCCTATCCCGCGACCTCGGACGGGCGCACCACGTCGGTCGGCAGCCTCGCGATCCAGCGCTTCCTGCGTCCGGTCTGCTACCAGGACCTGCCCGATGCGCTGCTGCCGGCGGCGCTCCGCCAGGACAACCCGCTGGGCGTCCCGCGCCGCGTCGACGGCAAGCTCGGCGGCTGATTGTTTTCGGGTTTGCGCGGAGGTCGAAGAGAGGCAGGAGCTTTGTGCGGCGGGTGGCTGGACTCCCCGCCGCCGCCATCATCGCGAGCCGCAGGCGAAGCGACCCAGGACAGCGCGCGCTCGCAGACCGTGGCGCGCCTGGGTTGCTTCGCTCCGCTCGCAAAGACGGGAGCGGCGGCGAATCCTTCGGTCGAAATCCTGGGACGGCACGATCCCGTTCGGCGAGACTGCGCAGGCCGGATCCCGCGCCCTTCGTGTCCTTCGGAATAGACTGGTGGAGCCTAACGGGATCGAACCGATGACCTCTTCCATGCCATGGAAGCGCTCTCCCAGCTGAGCTAAGGCCCCACATTGTCCGCCGCGGTTCGGGTCCCGCGGGCGTCGTATCGGCCGCCTCGGGCGACCGGTCTCGCAACAAGTCTGCGTCACCCTGAACGGTGCATCGAAGCCTGGAACGCTGTCGAAAGAAGAATGGTGGAGCCTAACGGGATCGAACCGATGACCTCTTCCATGCCATGGAAGCGCTCTCCCAGCTGAGCTAAGGCCCCACATTGTCCGCCGCGGTTTGGGTTACCGCGAGCGCTGCATCGGCCGCCTCAGGCGACCGGTGCGGGCGGTTCTATAGGCGGCTCGCGGCCGGGACTCAACCCCCTTTTTGCGGTCCGGGCGGGCGCCTCAGCCCTCCTCGTCCGACTCGATGTCCCCGTCGATCAGATCGGACACGTCGTCGTCGCCCGCATCCTCCTCCTCGAGGAAGGTGTCGTCGTCGCCGCCCGAGTCGCTGTCCTCGCCGCTCTCGTCGTCCGGCGTCGGATCCGCCTCGTCCTCGGCCGCTTCGACCTCGTCGAGGGAGACCAGCTCCGGCCCCTTCTCGTCCGTCTCGTCCTCGTCGTCGCTTGCGGCCGGCGCCGGGCCGCGCGCGAGCACGGGGGCGGCGACGCGGCTCACGGCCGCCTGCTGGTAGGTCGCCCCGCATTTCGGGCAGACGGCGGGATCGCGGGCGAGGTCGTAGAACTTCGCGCCGCAGCTCATGCACTGGCGCTTCAAGCCGAGTTCCGGTCGGGCCACGGGGGACACCTCGTCGTCGATACAGCGTTCGGGGGAGGGGCCCCGTTAGTCGCGGCCGGCGCCCCTGTCAATCGAGCGACGCGCGGGGCATTTCGGGCCGATTCTGCCGCGGTTTGGCGCCGGCCCGCGGCTTCGTCGGCGCGCCGGATGACGCGGGGCGGCGCCCGTGATAACCGCCCGGCCGACCCATCCCTCCCGCCGACAGGCCCGGCTCGATCCGGACGCGACTCGCGCGGGCCGGAGAAGAACCGGACGGACCCGCCCGTGTCGCACGCCTCGACCCCCGAACCCCTGACCGCCGCGCCGGGCGCCCCCTTGCGCGGGCGTCTGCGCCCGCCGGGCGACAAGTCGATCTCGCACCGGGCAATGATCCTCGGCCTGCTGAGCCTCGGCGAGACCCGGGTCGAGGGCCTCTTGGAAGGCGACGACGTGCTGCGCACCGCCGCCGCGGCGCGGGCGCTCGGTGCGGATGTCGAGCGCCTCGGCGAGGGTCGCTGGCGGGTGCGCGGTGTCGGCATCGGCGGGCTCTGCGACCCGGCCGAGACCCTCGATTTCGGCAATGCCGGCACCGGCTCGCGGCTGATGATGGGCGTGGTCGGCGGCCAGCCGGTCACCGCGACCTTCGACGGCGACGCCTCGCTGCGCTCGCGGCCCATGCGCCGCATCCTCGATCCCCTGAGCCGGATGGGCGCGCAGGTGCTCGCCGAGGCCGAGGGCGGCCGGGTGCCGCTGACGCTGCGCGGCCTCAAGGAAGCGATCCCGATCACCTACGAGACGCCCGCGGCCTCGGCGCAGATCAAGTCGGCGGTGCTGCTCGCCGGGCTCAACGCCCCGGGCACCACCACGGTGATCGAGGCGCAGGCGACCCGCGACCACACCGAGCGGATGCTGCGCCTGTTCGGCGCCACGGTCACCGTGGAGCCGCACGGTCCCGGCGGCCACGGCCGGAAGGTGTCCCTCGCCGGCCAGCCGACCCTGCGCGGCACCGACGTGGTGGTGCCGGCCGATCCGTCCTCGGCGGCCTTCCCGCTGGTGGCGGCGCTGATCACCCCCGGGTCGGAGGTGACCATCGAGGGGGTGATGATGAACTCGCTGCGCACCGGCCTCATCACCACGCTGCTGGAGATGGGCGCCGACATCGAGCGGGTGGCCGAGCGCGAGGAGGGCGGCGAGACGGTGGCCGATCTGAGGGTGCGCGCGAGCCGCCTCACCGGGGTCGAGGTGCCGGCCGAGCGCGCGCCCGCGATGATCGACGAGTATCCCGTGCTGGCGGTGGCCGCGGCCTTCGCGGAGGGCCCGACCCGGATGAACGGCCTGCACGAGTTGCGCGTCAAGGAGAGCGATCGGCTCGCCGCGGTGGCGGCCGGCCTCGCCGTGAACGGCGTGATCCACCGGATCGAGGGCGACGACCTCGTCGTCGAGGGGCGCGGCGAACCGCCGCCCGGCGGCGGCACGGTCGCCACCCATCTCGACCACCGCATCGCCATGGCGTTCCTCGTGCTCGGGCTCGCCGCGCGGGCGCCGGTCACGGTCGACGACGGCGCGATGATCGCCACCAGCTTCCCGAGCTTCCTGCCGACGATGCGGGCGCTCGGCGGACGGATCGGAGGCTGAGGATGCGCCTCGTCATCGCCATCGACGGCCCGGCCGCCTCGGGCAAGGGGACGCTCGCCAAACGCCTCGCCGCCCATTACCGCCTGCCCCACCTCGACACCGGCCTGCTCTACCGCGCGGTGGCGCTGGCGCTGGTCGATGCCGGGACATCCCTGAACGATGCCGGCGCGGCGGCCGGCGCCGCCGCCGCCCTCGACGCCGGCTCGCTCGACGACCCGCGCCTGCGGGACCGGGCGATGGGCGAGGCGGCCTCCCGGGTCTCGGCGGTGCCGGAGGTGCGCGCCGCGCTGCTGGCGTGGCAGCGCCGCTTCGCCGCCGACCCGGCCGGCGCCGTCCTCGACGGCCGCGACATCGGCACCGTGGTCTGCCCGGACGCGCCGGTGAAGCTGTTCATCACTGCCTCGTCGGCCGAGCGCGCCCGCCGCCGCCACCGCGAACTCGCCGGCCGCGGCGAGGCCGCGACGCTGGAGGCGATCCGCGCCGACATCGAGGCCCGCGACGCCCGCGACGCCGGCCGCGCCGCAGCCCCCCTGCGGATGGCCGAGGACGCGGTGCGGCTCGACACCACCGACCTCGACGCCGAGGCCGCCTTCGCCCGGGCCCTCACCCTCGTCGAGGACGCCCGCGCCCGGATCGGTTGACCCCCTCCCGCCGCTCCCCTATTGCGGTCCCCGTCGCCCCCCGCGCCGCGGGCCGGGCGCGAGCGCGTAGCTCAGTTGGTAGAGCAACGGACTTTTAATCTGTAGGTCCTGGGTTCGAGTCCCAGCGCGCTCACCAAATCAGACTTTCTTCGATTGAGTGCATCGTGATCGTTCGGGGTCGTCTTTGCGCGCGTAGCAAAGCAACCGAGGGCATCGCCAATCTCCGAAAAGCGCTCGCTGCCCCGGGGCGCTTCGCTGTCGTTCGCGATGACGGCGAGGCTGCGCGTCAGCATGGCTGCGCGTAGCGGCGTATGGCCGGGCATCGATGCGATCGAGGTCGGTGTCGTGCATGCGACGGACAGCGCCCTATGCACCGCGTCGGATGCACGGAGATCCCCGTCCGCGCCGTCGTGCCGGGGATCGACCCACAACGTCGGAAACAAATCCCCTGGCTGTTCAGCCCAATCAATGCACCCGGTTTAACCAGGCGTTAACCGCCGGCGCTCAAGCAAATCCGACTGCCGCGCGGGATCGGCGCCGACAGGGCGCCGGGATCAGGGGCCTCCAACGTGACCACGCTCGTCTTCCTCGGGGCGCTCGCCCTGGCCCTGTCCGCGATCGTCGCGGGGGCCGTTGCCTCGCCCGCGCCGCGCTGACCATCGGTCCGCGCGCAGAGCGCCGCCGCGTCAAACCCGTGTCGCCGGAGATCCGGGCACGGGTCGATGCGTCGAGCGTCGGTGAATGGATTTTGCGCCGCGTGGGATGAGGAAGACCGACGCGCGCGGCTTGCCCGTCACGCGATCTCGAGTGGGCGGTGCTTGTCCATATCGGCCGAACTCGACCCGGCCTCGTGCGGCCGGTTGTGGGGGCTTTCCATCGTGCGCTGGTCGCGCGGCGGGTCGGGATAATCGGTGAGCGGCCGCCATGGGGTCGGCGGGACGCCGAGCCGCAGGGCGTCCGGCAGGCGGAACAGCCACGCCGCGAAGATCATCCAGGGAACGACGAAGAACACGAAGGCGGCCAGACCCACGGCGATCCTCCTGCGGGTGCCCGACGGATCCCATGAAACGCGGGCCGGGGCCGGGCGATCCCTCCATCGCCGGTTAATTCTCCGCCGCTTGAAGAGGCTCAGTCCCGCGCCGGGCCGGTCCGGAGCAGGTGCAGGCAGAAGCTGCCGCCGGCCTCGGCCACGGTGGCGACCGGAGTCCAGCCCGCCCGGACGGCGAGGGCCCGGAACGCCTCGGGCGCGTATTTGTGAGAGAGGTCGGTGCGCAGGCTCTCGCCGGCCGCGAAGGCGATCCGGGTGTCGCCGAGGCGGATCGTCGTGGGATCGCGCGCCGCGAGATGGGCCTCGACGCGCAGCGGATCGCCGCCGATGCGCAGCGTGTGGGCGAAGGCGTCCGGGTCGAGTTCGGCGCCGAGGTCCCGTCTCAGGCGGTGCAGCAGGTTGCCGTGGAAGGCAGCCATCAGCCCGTCCGCCCCGCCATAGGCCCGTCGCAGGCGCTCGGGATCCTGCGTGGCGTCGGTGCCGATCAGGAACAGGCTCGGGCCCAGGGTCTCCCGGGCGCGGGCCATGAACCGTTCCGCCTCGTCGGGGGCGAAGTTGCCGATGCTGGTGCCCGGGTAGAAGCCGAGCACCGGCCGCCCCGCGAGGTCCACCGGCAGCCGCACCGGCCGGGTGTAGTCGGCGCAGAACGGGGTCATTGCCACGCCGGGATAGTCCGGCGCGAGCCGCGCGACCGCGGCCTCCAGGTAGGCGCCCGAGATGTCGAGGGCGATGTAGGCCTCGGGGCGCTCCAGCGCGTCGAGCAGGACGCGGATCTTGCGGCTCGCGCCGGCGCCGAACTCCACCACCGTGGCGCCGGGGCCGATTGCGGCGACGGCCTCGGCGGCCGCGCGGGGCAGCAACGCCATCTCCTGCCGGGTCGGGTAGTAGTCGGCGGTGCCGCAGATCCGGTCGAACAGGTCGGAGCCGCGCGCGTCCCAGAGGTACTTGCCCGGGATGGTCTTCGGCTCTCCGCTCAGGCCCGCGAGCGCGTCGCGCAGGAACTCCGCCCGCTCGGCTTCCTCCCGCGCATGGGCGGCCGCCTCCGTCGAAGCGCTCTCGGGAGCGCCGGTCATGGCTGCCTCGGTCATGGTTGCCCCGCTCACGGCCGCGTCGCCGTCAGCACGACGAGGGCGATGCGCTCGGCCGCCGCGTAGGCCGGGTCGTCCAGTTCCTCGCCGTAGGCGTCCGGGTCGAACTCCCGGTAGGTCCAGTCGAGCCCGGCGCGGTCGCACGTCTCCCCGGCCGCCTCGCGGAACGGATCGTCGCCCGCCACGATCGCGGCGCCGGTGAACAGCACGAGGCTGCCGCCCGGCGCGAGGCGGTCGGCGGCCGCCTCGACCACCTTCAGCGAGAGGCCCGCGCCGAGGGGGCCGCCCCCGTGCCGGTATGCGCGCCCCGCGGCATCGACCATGAACGGCGGGTTCGAGACGATCAGGTCGAAATCCCCGTCGACGCCGCACAGCAGGTCGCTGCGGCGCAGATCGACCCCGTCGGTGCCGGCGAGCCGGGCGTTGACCCCCGCGGCGCGGAGCGCGGCGGGGTTGATGTCGACGAGCGTCACCGCGGCCCCTGAGGCGCGCTTGGCGACCGTGATCCCGGCCGCGCCCGAGCCGCAGCCGATATCGATTGCCCGGCGCACCGGCCGCGCCCGCCCCGCGAGGTGCTCCAGCACCGCCCCGACGAAGCGGACCGTATCGGGGCCGAAGAACACCGCGTCGGCCGCGCTCGGCGGGTAGGCGGAGTGGGCGAACAACTCGCCGTCGAGGCTCGACAGCCGGATCCCGGCCCGCAGCAGGTCGCCCTCGCGGGTCAGCGCGCCGGCCGCCTCCATCAGGCCCACGAGCCCGTCCGGGAGCAGGCCCGGCCGGAACAGCCGGCTCCAGCCGAACACGTCGCGCAGCGCCCGCGCCTCGGCGTTCGCCGGTCGGGTATTCACCCGGGCGTGGGTCGCCGGGGTGACGGTGGTGAAGCCGTAGCCGGTCTCGCGCACCGCCCGGATCAGCGCGAGGAGCGCGTCGTCGTCCCGGTCCGGGAAGGGGATCGCCCGCGTCATGGTCCGATCTCCCCTCAGCCGTCCATGCCGCCGGCCACGAAGGCGCCCGAGCGCAGGTCGGCGGCGACCTGCTGCGCGTCCCACGCCGCCGCCGCGTCTCGGCGCTGGAACGGGCAGACCCAGTCTTCCGAGACCGCCCGCCCGCTGAACTGCCGGGCCGCGGAGCTCTGCCCGTGCTGGGCGAGCATCGGGTTGGCCGAGCCGGTCCAACTCACGTCCCGCTCGACGATCGAGTCGCGCAGGCGCTCGTAGCGCCCCTCCGCCCGCAGGCGCGCGAACTGGTCGTGGAGGTTGAACACGAGCACCGGCGCCTCGAACCGGCGGGCGCGGCGGCTGGCGCCCGGGTGCAGCCCGACGATGAAGAAGCCCTCGCCGCCGAGGCTCAGCGAGAAGTGCGGGTCCTCCGGGTCGGCGGCCACGCGGGGATCGGGGTCCTGGCCGAGGCAGCCGTCCTTGTCCGACAGGGACTGGACCCGCTCCCAGAGCGCCGCCTCGAAAGCCTCCTCGGACAGGCTGCGCGGCCCCTCGAAGATCACCGCGAAGCTCTGGAACAGGTCGGGCTGCTCCCGGTAGCGGCAGATAAAGGCGAGCAGCGCCGGGTAGATGCGGGTGTCGTCCCACCCGGATCCGATGTCGCGGGCGACGATCGTCCGGAGCTGGCCGCGCGAGAGGGCGGACTTGGCGCCGACGCAGGGGAAGGGGGTGTGTCGGATGAAGGTCCGGAAGCGCTCGGCCAGCGGATGCCGGCTGTCGTCGTTCGGAAGACGCATCAGAACTCGCAGTGCGGGGAGGCGCGGGCCGAGTGGACCCGCGCGCAGGGGAGTGGGCTTCGCCAGGGCCTGTGACGGTCCGGGCGCGGATCCGGGATCATGTCGGTCCGGGATTTCGTCCGCAGAACCGACCGCCAGCATGCGTTGTTCCCGCGTCTCTCGACCGCAAGCTGGGAACAACACATGTTGTGGATGAGGGATCGGGAGTCACGTCACGCCTCTGGACTCGGCCGGTCGCGGGCCATTGCTTTTCACGGCCGGTCCGGAGAGCGCTAAGACGAAATCTCGTACTGGATCGGCTTGAATGCGTAGTTGTTCGATTGGAGCGCCGAGCAGGCAGTGAGGCCGATGATCAGGTCGGTCTCGGCCCGGAACACGATGCGATCCCCGGCCCGGCTGAGCGGCGGGCGGACTTCGAGCGCGCCGGTCTGCCCGTCCACCGCGACATTCATGAACACGTTGAACGCCACTGGAATCCGGTCCGGTGCGATCCCGTAGGATTCCAGCGCGTGGGCGAGGTTGCCGAAACAGCCGCGATGCGGGTGCTCGTCCCCGTAGATGATGCGGAAGGTGTCGGCGGAGCACGGCGTCAGCAGGAAGTCGTGGCGCCCGACCGTGTCCTCGACGATGCGCAGCAGCACCGTGCTGCGATTGGAGTAGAGCGCGTCGCCGGTCGTGAGGAACAGGCGGCTCGCGTAGTCGAGGCTGCGCCCGGAGGAGATCACCTCGTCGATGTCGTGGCGGGCGAAGGCGAGTAAGTCGGCGACCTGCTCGCCCTCTGGGTCGATCACCGTCAGGTGCTGGCCGCTGTCGAGCGTGAAGGCCGCACCGGAGCGGGGCGGGATGGTGTGGCGCATCTCAGACTCGATTCGCGATGAGGTGGGGGCCGCGGCCGGGCGCGGCGGTACGTCCCGGAAATCCCGTGGCCCTCGCGCGGTTTCCCGGGCGACGAGGAAGGCTGCCGATGGATGCCCGCACACCGAGGACGGCCCGGCACGCCCGGCGTGATCCGGAACTGACCGCGCGCGGGATCGTGCTGGGCGCACTGATCACCGTCGTGTTCATGGCGGCCAACGTCTACATGGGTCTGAAGACGGGGATGACGTTCTCGTCCTCGATCCCGGCGGCTCTGATCGCGATGGGGGCGCTGCGGGCGGTGGGCGGGGCGGGGGTCCTGGAGACCAACATCGTCCAGACCCAGGCCTCGGCGGCGGGCACGCTGTGCAACGTCATCCTGGTGCTGCCCGGCCTCGTGCTGATCGGCCACTGGCACGGTTTCCCGTTCTGGGAGACGAGCCTCGTCTGCCTGATCGGCGGCTGGCTGGGGGTGGCGTTCTCGATCCCCCTGCGCCGCGCGCTGGTCGTCGAGGCCGACCTGCCCTACCCCGAGGGCGTCGCCGCCGCCGAGGT
>NZ_JAUYZI010000079.1 GCF_030700245.1 Methylobacterium amylolyticum | reverse complement strand
GGATGCCGGCCGGCGCAGGTCATGCGGCTGGGCTGAGCGCCGGCGTCCGCAAACCGCCCCAGCACGAACCCGCGGTGGTGCGAGCGCACCGTCTATGGGGATTGGAAGATCTGCGGGCTGAGCGCGGGGTCAGCCGGTGGCACGGACCTGCCCTTGGGGGGCGGGGTGGGGCGGCCAACACGCGGGTTTAGACGCACCTGCGGGGGCGTGGCGCAGCGGCGGCGGGCCGGTGGGGCGACGATCGGCACGACGGCGATGGTTGCGGCCGGGTTGGGCACGCGGCGGCTCGCTGGCCGAAGCGACACGGCTTCGACGCGGGGCTGGACTGGAACGGGCCGGGTCACGACGCCCTCATCGCGGAGGGGCGCGGCGCGGTGGGTGGTACGCGCGGCTGAGCCGGGCTCGGGATGGCCGCGATGATGATCATGCGCCCGCCGCAGCACGGGCACGCCGGGCGCCACGCCGACGATCGCTCCGCCTCGATCTCGGTCGGTGGCGGGACGGCGAGCAGGTCCCTGGCGCGGGCGAGGTTGGCCTTGCGGCCGGCACTGGCAAGCAGGCCGTAGTGCCGGATGCCCTAGCAGATCGCCCGCTGGCAGAACATCGCGTCGCCGGTGACGAGGGCGCCGTGCAACGGCAGCTCTTGAGCAGCGTCAGGGCCGCTGTGACCTCGTTGGCGTCGGGTGCCACCTGCAACTGGCCGATCACCCCGCCCAATCTGATGGCGATTGCCGCCACCAGATGCGCGCCGCCGCTGCCGTCGTGGTCCGCCCCCGCCGAGCCGCGCAACCGCTTGCCGTCGAACGCCACGTGACCCAAGCTCCGATCCGGTTCGGCCGCACCACGCACCCAGGTCCCCAGCACCGCCTCGGTCGCCGCCACGTCGAGGGCCTTGAAGAGGTCGTGGTACGTGGCGTGGCAGGGCACCCGCTCCAGGCCGAGGCGGAACAGCGCCGCTGGCGGCAGCCGTCGGCCCCACCGGAACACGGCGCGCGAATCGTTGGGCCCCGACAGCACGGCCGCCAGAGACAGGTTCAGGACGGCGGACAGTCCGTACTGGCGCCCTTTGCGGCCGCGCCGATCCGGGATGGCCGCGAAGTGATCCCACAGGCTGCCAGCGCCCACGACGTCCAGTGCTTCGGCCACGCCGCCCGCCAGGATCATCTTCCAGAGCTTGAATGAATCCGTCGCCGCGGACCGTCACCCCCTCAATCGCCCTCTCTGAATCGCCTGGATCGACGTCGACGAAGTTCACGCCGCGAGCGCGTGTTCGCGGACGAAGACTTGTTGCCCGGCCCGCCGTCTTCCCTCGCTACCTAGGACGTTGTTGCAGCGGATGTTGTCGGGGATGCTATGTAGGCACATCGCATCTGCCAGAACCCCGATCACACCCAGGCTGTTGATCCGCTCGGCAACCTTCAGCGCGAAACAAGCCCGGCTGTGCTTGTCAATCAGTGTCAGGATGCGCAGGCTTAGGAGCACCCGTCGTCGTGAGTCTATCATTGGACGCCCGCTTGGGTCGCTTCCGCGGATCGTCCGGCAGCCGTGACGTGGCGGAGGACGACCGTCCCGGTCCGGCTCACGTGGTCGCTTAGCAAGGTGCCGGCGCGGGAGCTGTCGCGAGCCTCCAAGGCGTGGAAGATGGCGCGGTGCTCCGCCACGGATTCGTCCCAGCGCTCGGGTGTTCGTAGGGCGCGACGGCGTACGAGCTCGGCCCGCCCATAGAGGCTTTCGTGGGCTTCCTGCAGAGGCTTGTTGCGGCTGGCGCCCACGATCAGCCTGTGGATCCGCTGGTTGATCGCGAAGTAGGGCGCGAGGTCCGTCGCGCGGTGATAACCTTCCATCTCGTCCTGCAGAATCCGCAGGTTGGTCAGTTCCGCGTCGGTGATCCGGGCGGCCGCGAGTTCGGCCGCGATCCGCTCGATACCGGCGATCGCCTCGAAGAGCTGCGTGATCGCCTCGGGCTGCAGATCCGGCACCCGGGCCGAACGATTGGGCCGGAGTTCGACCATCCCCTCGACGGCCAGGAGCTTAAGCGCCTCGCGGACCGGTGTGCGCGAGACGCCCAGCGCGGCCGATAGGTCGACCTCGACGAGTTCCCGGCCCGGGGCCAAGGCGCCCGTCAGGATCATGTCCCGGAGATGATGGCTCACCTTCTCGTGCAGCCCGACCGTGACCAGGAGCGGCTTCGCGTCGGGCTGCTGCGTTTTGCGGGGTCTGCCGCGTGTCCGGCGCACCTCCGTCATCGCTTGGGTCCGGGCGCGGGCCGCCGTCGGGGGCCGATTGCGCGAGGTCCGCCGACGGCGTCGGCGGCCGCCGTCACGAGGCGGCGGTGGGATTTTCTAATTAATTGCATGCAGCACGCAAAATATATCTTGCCATCCTGAAGGCAATGGCTAATCTGATGCGATCGCGGCGAAAACAGCAAGCCGCCCGCCCAGCATGCAGCAGCCAGGCATATCCGCCGGACGCCGACCGTCCGCGCGAGCGCGCCCTCGTGCCGGTCGAGGTCATCGTTGGGGCATCGCGTTCGATGCCCCTATGGACAGGGAGGATGCGGAAATGAGCACGACCGCCGTAGCGACCGCAGGGGACGTTCGCTCGAACGTCCGCTGGAAGCTGTTCCTGCTGATGCTGGCACTGATCTCGATCAATTACATCGACCGCGCCTCGCTCTCGGTGGCGATGCCGCTGATCGCCAAGGAGTTCGATCTCGACCCTGCGTTGCAAGGCCTGCTGCTGAGTTCGTTCTTCTGGACCTACGCGCTCATGCAGATCCCGGGCGGCCTCCTGGCCGACCGCTTCAAGCCGAGGCTCGTCATCGGCCTCGCGACGATCGGTTGGGGCTTCTTCCAGGGCGTCGCCGCGCTCACCACGAGCTGGGTCGGCCTGCTCCTGACCCGCCTCGGGCTCGGCGCCTCCGAAGCGCCGATCTATCCGGCCGGCGGCAAGCTCAACGCGATCTGGATGACGCGCCACGAGCGGGCCCGCGGTGCCGCGCTGCTCGACGGCGGGGCTCCGCTCGGGGCCGCACTGGGTTCCATCGTCATCGCGTGGCTGATCGGCGCCTTCGATTCGTGGCGGATGGCCTTCGCCGTGGCCGGCGCCGGCACGATACTGTGTGGCGTCGGGGCTTGGTGGTACATCCGCAACTCGCCGCGCGAGCACGCCGGGGTCAACGAGGCGGAGGCGCGCTTCATCGAGGCGGCGCACGCCGCCGAGGATGCGAGCGGCCCCGGCCCG
Source organism: Methylobacterium amylolyticum (assembly GCF_030700245.1). GTDB lineage: Bacteria > Pseudomonadota > Alphaproteobacteria > Rhizobiales > Beijerinckiaceae > Methylobacterium. The sequence continues at coordinate 14,890 of NZ_JAUYZI010000079.1, read as the reverse complement.
GCCCACGTCTCTTGGGCCACCTACTTTCGGTTCCGCTCGACCTGGTGCATGTGCCTCGGCTGGATGTTCTTCAACGCCGTGTTCTACGGCTTGCTGACCTGGATGCCGACCTACCTGTTCAGGGTCCACGGCCTCAACATCAAGACTCTCGGCGGCGCCTCCTTCCTGATCTTCTTCAGTGGCTTCGTGGGCGAGATCGTCGGCGGATTCATATGCGATGGCTGGCTCGCCCGCGGCGGGCGTCCGAACGTTGTCTTCCGGACGATGTTCGCGATAGCCGCGATCGTCGCCACGGTCTCGATCTTCTCCGTCGCATACGTCGGCGACGCGGCGACCGTCGTGATCCTCCTGGCCGTGACGCTATTCTTCCTGCGCTGGTGCGGGATGTACTGGGCGATCCCGCCGATCCTCGGCGGCCGCGAGCGCGCCGGCCTGCTCGGCGGCTGCATGAACCTCGGCGGCAACGTCGCCGGCATCACCGTGCCCGTCGTCGTCGGGTTCGTCGTCCAGGCGACCGGGTCGTACTTCCTGGCCCTGATGTTCTTCGCCGGAGCGGGCGTCGCGCTCCTGATCTGCTCGACCCTCATCGACTACCGCGGCCGGCTACCGGTCTGACCGCCCGAAGTATCGAGGACAGGATAACGCGATGGACAAGGCCGCGAACACTCCGGTGCGTCTCGGGATGCTGACGCCCTCGTCGAACACCGTCCTGGAGCCGACGACGGCGGCGCTGCTCGCCGCTGCTCCGGACGGCGCGGACGACGTCTCCGTGCACGTCTCGCGCTTCCGCGTCACGGAGATCGCGCTCTCGGAGAATGCCCTCGGCCAGTTCGACGACGGCGGCATGCTGCGCGCCGCCGAACTCCTGGCCGACGCGCGGGTCGACGTGATCGCGTGGAATGGCACGTCGGCGGGTTGGCTCGGCTACGAGCGGGACGAGCGGCTGTGCGAGCGCATCACCGCGGCGACCGGCATCCCGGCCTGCACGACCGTGCTCGCCTACCGCGAGATCTTCCAGCGGACGGGCGCGCGGCGCATAGGCCTCGTCACCCCGTACCTGACCGACGTGCAGGATCGCATCCGCGCCAACTGGACCGAGGCCGGGTTCGCCTGCCCAGCAGAGCGCCATCTCGGCCGACGGGACAACTTCTCCTTCGCCCAAGTCTCCGAGGACACCGTTGCATCACTCGTCCGAGAGGTTGCGGCTGAGGGCTGCGATGCGGTGGCGGTCGTGTGCACGAACATGCGCGGAGCCCTCGCCGCAGCCGGCCTGGAGGCAGAGCTCGGGTTGCCGATCTACGACTCCGTCGCGGTCACACTCTGGAAATGCCTGGCGACGGTCGGTCTCGACCCGAGCCGTTGGCGCGACCTCGGCCGCGTCTTCGACCTGCCGGCGGCGTTCGGCGCCGATCCGGCTCGCGCGCGCTGATCCCAAGGAACCTTCGATGAACGTCCTCGTCCTCAATCCCAACACCAGCGCGGACGTCACCGACCTCCTGGTCGCGGCCGGCCGCGCGGCGGCCGCGCCCGGTACGGAACTGGTGTCGGCGACCGCGGCCTACGGCGTCCCTTACATCGCCACGCGCGCCGAGGCGCAGATCGGCGGCGCCATCGCCCTCGAGATGCTGGCCGAACGGCACGCCGACGTCGACGCGGCGATCATCGCGGCCTTCGGCGATCCCGGCCTGCTCGGCGCCCGGGAGCTTTTCGACATTCCGGTTGTCGGTCTGGCCGAGGCGGCCATGCTGACCGCTTGCATGCTGGGGCGACGCTTCGCGATCGTGACCTTCGCCCAGGCGCTTGGGCCCTGGTATGAGGACTGCGTGGCCATGCTCGGGCTCGCCGGCCGCTGCGCCGGGGTCCGCGCCCTCGGCGGACCGTTCCGCGCCCTGTCGTCGGTTCAGGGCGAGAAGGAGGGCCTGCTGGTTGATCTCGCCCTCCGTGCCGTCGAGGAGGATGGTGCTGACGTGATCATCCTGGGGGGGGCCCCCCTCGCGGGCCTGGCGCCCCGCGTTGCCGATCGGGTGCCGGTACCGCTGGTGGATCCGATCGCGGCCGCGGTGAAGCAGGCGGAGGCGCTCGTCGCCCTGTCGCCGCGCAAGGCCACCGCCGGCACCTTCAGGCGCCCGGCCCCAAAGACGACGACCGGCCTGGCCGACGCTCTGGCGCGCCGAATCGAGCATCGGGACTGAGGAAGCCGCGAGCCGACCGCTCGCACACGGGTCCGCCGGGACAGGAGGCACACGATGGCGAAGTTCGATCTGATCATACGAGGGGGACGCGTCGCGACGGCGGCCGACACCTTCGAGTGCGACGTTGCGATCTGCGACGGTCGCATCGCAGCCCTCGGCGACGACCTCGGCACCGCGGACGAGATCGTCGACGCCCGCGGACGCCTCGTCCTGCCGGCGGGAATCGACAGCCACGTCCACCTCGCCCAGCCTGGCCCGCCCGGCGAGGTCATGGCCGACGACTTCGAGAGCGGCACGCGTTCGGCCGCCTTCGGCGGCAACGGCACGGTGTTGCCCTTCTGCCTGCAGCGGCGCGGCCAGGGTTTGCGGGCGGCGCTCGTGGATTATCACGCAAAGGCGGCAGGGCAGTGCTACGTCGACACCGCGTTCCACCTGATCGTGACCGACCCAACCGAGGCGGTGCTCGGCCAGGAACTTCCCGCCCTCGTGGCTGACGGCTACACCTCGTTCAAGGTCTTCATGACCTACGAGGGCCTGGCGCTGAGCGACCGCCAGATGCTGGAGGTGATGCAGGTTGGCCGCGAGACCGGCGCTCTCGTGATGGTCCATGCCGAGAACGACGACGCCATCCGCTTCCTGACCGATCGCCTGGAACGGCTCGGACGGACCGCCCCCCGCTTCCACGCCGCCTCGCGCCCGATCCCCGTCGAGCGGGAGGCGACCCACCGGGCCATCTCCCTGTCCGAGATCGTGGACGTTCGGATCATGATCGTTCACGTCTCGAACCGCGGGGCCATGGAGGAGATCCGCCGCGCCCGGAACCGAGGACTTCCGGTCCACGCCGAGACCTGCCCGCAATACCTCGTCCTCACCGAGGCCGACCTGGACGGGATCGGCATGGTGGGTGCGAAGGCGGTCTGCTCGCCCCCGCCCCGGGACTTTGCCAGCCAGGAGGCTTGCTGGGAGGGCCTGCGTACCGGCGTGTTCGACGTGTTCTCGTCCGACCACTGCCCGTTCCGCTACGACGACCCCGCCGGCAAGCTCGCCCCGCGTGGCAGATCCAGCTTCCGCTGGGTTCCCAACGGGATACCGGGCATCGCCACGCGCCTGCCGATCCTGTTTTCCGAAGGTGTGGCCAAGGGGCGGATCGACCTGAACCGCTTCGTCTCGCTGACGTCGACCAACCACGCCAAGATCTACGGGCTGTACCCGCGCAAGGGCACCATCGCGGTGGGCTGCGACGCCGATATCGCGATTTGGGATCCCGATCGGCCGACGAGGATCACGCACGACCTGCTCCACGACGCCTGCGACTACACCCCCTACGAGGGGATCGAAGTCTCCGCCTGGCCGGCCTCGACCCTCGTGCGCGGCCGGTTCGTGGTGCGCGACAATCGGCTCGTGGGATCCAAGGGGCACGGCACGCACGTCGCGCGGAGCGTGGCGGAAGGCTGACCGCCGGCCCCGGCCCCCGGCTCGCGAACCCGGCGCCGTGGCGCCGGGGGTGGGGCGATCAGGGTTCCGCCCGACATCCGCGCGGCGTCGGCCGAGGCGCTAGGCGCCGCGCGGGTCCACGACCCCGTCCGGATGGCTCGCCGCCCGTCCGGCCCCTGCGAAGCCGCGCTTCCGGCATGACCCCAGACGGAGAACGCCATGATCAGATCCGCACCAACCAGATGCCTGTCTGTAGCGCTTTCCGTCGTGCTGCTCGCAAGCTCAGGGGCGACCTCTCGGGGGACGGGGGAGGCCGTAACTGAGCCGGGGATCGGCATCGCCTCACCGGAAGAGGTGGGGGTCGACTCCACCGTGCTCGTGCGCATGTCAGAGTGGATCCGTCGAGATCGTCTGGACGTACGAAGCCTGCTCGTGGTTAAGGACGGCAAGCTGATTTTCGAACGCTACAGCCGCGGCCTCGACCGGGATTATAACCACGAACTGTACTCGATCACCAAGACCGTCACGGCGCTCAACTTCGGCATCCTCGCCGACCAGCGCAGGATCGACGCCGAAGACGCGGTGGCTCCCTGGATACTGAAGCTTCGTCCCGGGCTCGTCGACGCCGTGCGCGACAAGGGCGGCCTCAGGCTGCGCGACCTCATGACGATGTCGAGCGGACTCCTTTACCGGCAGGTCGAAGGCTCCGACCCGCTCTACTTCCGGGCGCCCGACCGGCTCGGTGTGGCGCTGTCCGCGACCCCGCGCATCCCGCCAGCGACCCAGTTCGAGTACACCGACGCCAACCCGGTCCTGGTGGGCGCGGCCATGCAGGCCGCCGCGGGCGAGCCGGAGCAGGCGTTCGCGGAGGCGCATCTCTTCCGGCCGTTGGGGATGCGAAACGCGAAATGGACAGGCCTCGACGGCACCGGAATGGTGTCCGGGGGATGGGGGCTCCGGCTTCGCGCAATCGACATGGCGAAGATCGGTTTGCTCATGCTTCGCGACGGCGACTGGGAAGGGCGCCAGGTCGTGTCGCGGGCCTGGATCCGTCGGATGTGCGCCAGCTCCCAGGCGGCGATGGACTACGGCTACTACACGTGGATCAACCACGTCGTGGAGTCCGAGCCGGAGTTCGGGGCGATGGGTTTCAAGGGACAGTTCATCACGGTCCTGCCCGAGCGGAACGCCGTGATCGTGATGACGAGCATCCTGCCTACGGACGGCGGCCTGCGCACGGCGACGTACCTGAACCTCTACCGGCGCATGGTCAACGATTTCATCCTGCCGGCGATGCACGACACCCCCAGGCCATCGCCCGACGCGTCGCGCCGAGAGGCGCTGCGGCGCGAGCTGGAACTGGCTTCGCAGTCGCAGGGCGAGCCGGGCACGGGTCTCGCCTTCAACGACGGCCCCGAGCGGTAGGGCCTATTCCAAACGACGGACGGGCGGCGCTCCGCCGCCAGCTCGCCAGCCGATCAGCGAACGAGGTGAGGAACATGGGCAAATCGTCTTCGAGAACTCGCGCCACGCTCGGGGCCATCGCCCTTGCCACCGTTGGCTTCGCCGTGCCGAGGGCAACGGACGCGCAGGCCGCCGAGACCGCGGCTCCGTCCGGCGGGGGGCCGGGCGAACTGCTGACGACCTGGCCCGAGGAGGCCGGCGTCGATTCCGCTAGGTTGGTGCAGCTCTCGCGTTGGATCCGCGAGAACAGGTACGACATTCGCAGCCTGGTCGTCGTCAAGGGCGGCAGGATCGTCTTCGAGCGATACAGCGCCGGGCTCGACCGTGACGCGAACTACGAAATGTATTCTATCACCAAGGCTGCAACGGCGGTTCTCGCGGGGCAGCTCATCGCCGAGGGCAAGATCTCGCTCGACAGCAGTGTGAAGGACGTCGTCGGCGGCTGGCGGCCGGACCTCAAGGAAGCGGTCGCCGACAAAGGCGAGGTCAAGCTGCGCAACGTCCTCAACATGACGACCGGGCTGCGCTATGACTTCAAGCCCCCGAAAGACCCGATCTACTACGAGGCGCCTGACCGGCTCAAGCTGGCCGCCACGACCACGCCGGCGCTGACGCCCGGGAAGGTGTTCCAGTACATGGATGTCAATCCAGTTATCGCGACTGCCATGTTGAGCGCCGCCTCCGGGAAGAAGATCGAGGATTATGCGGAGGAGAAGCTCTTCAGGCCTCTTGGCATGAAACGCTACGAGTGGGTGCGTGCTGACGAAAAGGGACTCGTCTCGGGGGGGTGGGGTCTGAGGCTCCGCGCGGTCGACATGGCGCGGCTCGGCATGCTCGCGTTGCAAGGCGGCCGTTGGGAGGGCGGGCAGGTCGTTCCAGCGGATTGGGTCAGGCAGATGACGAGCGCCCAGAGCACGCCGTTCTTCGGATACTACTGGTGGATTAACAACATCGTCGAGGGCGGCGTGGAGGGGGGTGCGCAGCAGGAGTTCGACACGATGGGGTTCAAGGGGCAGAACATCGTCGTGCTGCCGAAGCACGACGCTGTCGTCACGATGACTGGCATGCTGCCGGTGGACGGAGGCCTGCGCGACGCGAAGTGCTTGCAGATCATGCGCTACATGATGAGCGCCTACATCCTGCCGGCGTTCGGCGTGGCGCCATCGACGCCAGACGAGGCCTCGAAGCGCGATCTCATCGCCGAATTGCGGGCGGCGAAGGACAGCCGCGGCGATCCCGGCGTCGATGCCGACCCAACGGACACGCCGCGGTAGGCGGGCGTGCGCCCGCGCGTAGCACTTCGGTCAGGGGATCCTCGATCGCATCAGGCTGACGAGGCCAAACGATGTTGGTAGGGCTGTCCATGGCGTATCGCTCTCGATGAGAGGTTCTGGCAGGCTCGACACCAGCCTCGATACACCGCCTTCACGCTCCCCGCGTCACCCTATCTCCCGCATAGCTCCTGCCTGCAGCAGCGCGGTGACGCGGCGATAGCCGTAGCGTCCGTATTTGGACACCAGGGCGATGATGGCACGAATCAGTGCATCCTCGTCGGCCGGCGTGACGTTCCGAGAGGCCGTACTTCTCCCGGATGCCGTCCACCGCCTGTCGGCGTCGCTCGGGGGCTACAAGTTTCCCGAGACGACGTCCGCCAGCACCTGTTTCTCCAGAGATAGATCGGCCACCAAGCGACGAAGTCGCGCGTTCTCGCGCTCCAAATCCTTCATCTTCTTGGCGTGATCGACCTTCAGGCCGCCGTACTCCTTGCGCCAGCGGTAGTAGCTCTGCTCGGAGACGTCCGCTTCCTTGCAGGCAACGGCGATGCTCGTGCCTTGCGCCGTCTGCACCTCAATCTGGCGCAGCGTCAGCACGACCTACTCCGCGCTTGGCCTCTTTCCTCGCTTCATCCCCAACTCATCTGGTCCAGGCTGATCCTCTCAATCAGCCCGGTCCAAAGCCAGCCGGTCAGGTCACTCCGAAGCGGACCGACGGCTTACGGCCAGACGCAGCATATCCGTTCTGCTTCATGGAGGGAACAGCGGTACCGAACGTCCGGCGCTATGGGGTCGGGTTCACGACGAGCGCGTATCTCCGATCCGCACCCCGTGATGCTTCCATCGGTTCAAGTGCCCCGCAACGGCCAGAACAGGGCGATGAGCGGCACGCCCAGCGCGATGACGAGGATCGACAGGGGGAAGCCCAATCGGGCGTAGTCGCCGAAGCGGTAGCCCCCCGGTCCCATCACGAGCGTGTTGCACTGGTGCCCGATCGGCGTGAGGAAGTCGCAGGCCGCCCCCAGCGCCACCGCCATCAGGAACGGGTCCACGTTCAGCCCCAACCGCTCGGCCAGCCGCGCCGCGATCGGGCCCATCACGAGCACGGTCGCGGCGTTGTTGAGGAACGGCGTCACCGCCATGGCCAGCACCAGGGTCGCCGCCAGCGCCGCGGTGGGCGAGAGGTCCTGCACGACCTGGGTCAGCCAAGCCGCGATGAGGTCGGCGCCCCCCGTCGTGCTGATCGCTTCCGAGACCGGGATAAGCGCCCCCAGCAGGACCAGCACCGGCCATTCCACGGCCGCGTACGCCTCGTGCGGCGTCATGCTGCGCAGCAGCAGGATCGCCACCACCGCCCCGAAGAACGCCACCGCCACCGGCACGAGGTGGGCGGCCACCAGCGCCATCGCCGCCGCCAGCACGAGGGCCGGCCGCCAGCTGCGGTCGTTGCGCCCGAGCGCCAGCGCGCGGGCAGCCAGCGGCAGCACCCGCAGCGCGCCGAGCGCCTCGGGCACCCCCGCCGCCGCCCCACGCAGCACCACAACGTCCCCGGCCCGCAACCGCGTCGTCGACAGCCGCCCCTCGATGCGTCGGCCGCGACGGCTCACCGCCAGCAGGTCGAGGGCGTGGCGCCCCCGCAGGTCGAACTGCGTCGGCGTGCGTCCCACGAGGTCCGACTCGGCGGTGACCACCCCCTCGACCACCGCGTCGTCGCCGCCCGCGGCGCGGGCGGTCAACGCGAGGCCCACCCGGGCCACGAACCGTTCGAGGTCGCCCTGCTCGCCGCGCAGCAGCAGGATATCGTCGTCCGCCAACCGGAACTCCGGGGAGGCTGGGTAGCGCCGGAACCGCTCGCGGACCACGGTAGCGATCCGCACGCCGCCGTCGTCCAGCGCCTCCGCCTCGGCGATCGTGAGGCCCGCCGCCGGGCCGCCCGCGGGCAGCCGCGCCTCGGTGGTGTAGCTCTCCAGGTTGAAGGCCGCCTCCAGAGAGGCCGCCCCGCGCCGGTCGCGCGGCAACAGGCGCCAGCCCACCGACAGGAACAGGAAGCCGGTGACCGCAATCGACAGCCCGACCGGCGTGTAGTCGAACATGCCGAAGGGCTTGCCGGTGAGGTCGGCGCGGATCTTCGAGACGATGACGTTGGGCGAGGTGCCCACCAGCGTGACGAGGCCGCCGATGAGAGAGGCGAAGGCCATCGGCATCAGCAGCGAGGCCGGCGCGGTGCCGGTCCGGCGGGCGAGTTGCAGCGCGATCGGCATGAAGATGGCCAACGCGCCGACGTTCTTCGTGACCATCGACAGCGCCAGCACCCCGCCGACGAGGGCCGGGACCTGGCTGCGCACGGACCGCAGGCGCGGCGTGAGCGGGCGCATCAGCGTTTCGACGGCGCCCGAGCGGGCGATCGCCGCCGACAGGACGAGGGCGCAGCCGACGATGATCACGATATCGTCCGAGAAGCCGGAGAAGGCCTTGTCGGCCGGCACGAGGCCAAGGCCGATGCCGGCGGCGAGCGCGGTCAGCGCCACGAGGTCGTAGGGCAGGCGATCCCAGACGAACGCCGCGATGGTGAGGCCGAGCAGGCCGAAGGCAAGCGCCTGATCGTAGGTCATCCGGTCCTCCCGCGGCGCGTGACGGGCGTCCCGCACCGCCGCAGCTACCCGAGACCTCCCGCGCGCGATAGACCAACGGGCGGACCCTGCCCACGGCGGACGCGCGCGGCGCGACGGGGACGCGCCTGAGCCCCCCTTTCAGCGCGGAGCGTACCCGATGGCCGGCCTGCTCGATCGCCTGCGCGGCAGGACCACCGCGGATCCCGGCCCTGCTGAGGCCGTCCCGAGTGAGGCGGTCCCGACCCTGGACCGCCGGGAGCGTGCGTCGACGCCGGCCGAGCGACAGCTCGCCGAGGCAATCGCGCAGAAGATGCTGCACGGCTGGCTGCAGAACCGGCACCAGACCCTGATGCCGCTGAGCGTGAACCTCGCCCTCCTGCCGCCGGACGAGCGCGGGCGGGTCGCCCGCTTCGCCGCGCTCGCCGCCACGGCGGGGACCGATGTCACGGCCCCGGCCCGCCTCGCGGCCTGGCTCGCGGGGGCGAGCGCCGATGCGGACACGCTCGCAGCCTACGACGCCGCGCTGGGCGCGCCCCCCGCGTTCGGCCGCACGCTGGCCGACGTCGCCGCGCCGTCATGCGCCGGCATCGCCTATGTCCTGGCCCTCGTGGCGGCGCGGGGCGACGACGCCGGTGGCGCGGGACATGCCTTTGCCGAGTACGTGGCCGAGCGGCTGGCGCTGCCCGGTGCCGCGCGGCGCAGCGCCCGACGGCGCCACGGCCGCTGATCAGGCCGGCGGCTCGGTGAGTGCCCGCAGCGCCGCCTGCACCGGCGCCTCGTCCACGAGGAGGCGGCGGGAGAGGTCGGCGAGGGTGAGCCAGCCCACAACTGCGCCGCCCTCGCCGGTCACCGCGAGGCGGCGTACGTGGTTGGCCGCCATCAGGTCCATCGCCGCGCGCACCGTGTCGGTCGGGCGGCAGGAGACGACGGACCGGGACATCACCTCACGCACCCGCACGCCGGCCGGGTCGCGCCCGCGGGCCACGAGCCGGTAGAGGATGTCGCGGTCGGTGACGACGCCCTCGATCCGCTCGGACGCGCCGACGGGGAGCGCGCCGACCTCGATCTCACCCATCAGCGTGGCGGCCTCCTGCACGGTGGCCTCGGCGGCGATGAACTCGACGTCGGTGGCCATGACGTCGGACACGCGGATGCCGTCGGGCGCCCCGGCACTGTCGGACATACGAGACGATGGCTTGTCCGTGTTCGCCACCCCGCCCCCATTCTCCGCGACAACGGCTCGTCCTACCCGAGCGGGCGGCATGCGATAGCACTTCCGAATGGCGCCGTCGTCGCATGAGCGGTCCGACGGACGGATCGCGTCCGCCTCGCGAGTCAGAGCACCGGCGCCCCGCGACGATCGTCGCGCTTCCATCCCTCTCCCCCCGGCCAGCAGGGGCCGGTAGGAGAAAGACGATGGGACATTCCGAACATGACCCCGCCGTCGAAGAGCGCCGCCCGTGGAACGCGGGCCGCAAGCTCGGCGCCAAGCGCGCCCTCAAACCGCAGCAGGTCTGGGCCGTCCGCTTCTGGCCAGTTCCGGCCGCGCTGATGGGCGCCGCTGAACGGCTGAGTTGGGTGGAATGCTGCCGATTTGCTTACGGTTCGCGGTGACCGAAAACGGCCAGCCTACGTCATTTCGAATCGCCACCGCGCGCAAAACCTGCCGTTCGGCTTGGCGCCCATCCCGGTCGCTCGGCGCTTGCGCGCCTGCCTGATGGACTCGACGGGACGGAACTTAAGAAGGGGCGACGCAGGCTCGAGATGGTGGGTAAGATGCCGGTCATCGCGAGCGGGTGTGTTCCGCGGCAGACTGAGCATCCCTGACCAGCCTGTCGAGAATCGCAGACGCGTCGCGCGTGATGACGGGGCCAGCCGTCGCAGGTGTTCCAGCCCGGAAGGGCGGCTGCGGCGCGTACTCGGCCACGAGTTGGCTCGTGCGGGCGAACGTCGCGCCTCGGAGGCGCGCCGACAGCGCCAGCGCGAAGTCCAGGCCAGCCGAGATGCCCGCCGCCGTGACGCGGTTGCGATCGAAGACTACGCGCTCGTCCACCGGGATCGCGCCCAGGAGAGGCAGGAGCGCGTCGCGCGCACACCAGTGCGAGGTGGCACGGTAGCCGTCCAGCAGGCCAGCCGCCCCGAGGATCAGCGAGCCGGTACAGACACTCGTCACCCAAAGGGCGCGCTCCGCCCGATCACGCAGGAAGTCAAGGGTCGCGCCATCGCGCATCTGAGTTGGAGTGCCGTCGCCGCCAGGAACGAAGAGGACGTCGAGATCCTTCGGACAGTCCGCGTAGTCCATCGGCGCGACGACGATGACGCCCGTATCGCTTGCAACGGCGCCCGCCCGCTGCGCGACGAGGTAGAGACTGCCGGGCGCGAGCCCTGCCAACAGCGCCTGCGGTCCGATCACGTCGAGCGCGGTCATGCCGGGATACAGCAGCATGGCGATGCGCACCGGCCGGGGCGCAGGGACCGGATCCAGGGCCTCGCCGCTCCGGGCCGCCGGCGTCGCTAGGAGGCCCGCCGTCGCTAGTGCGATCACGCCGATGTCGCGACGATTGATCAACGCGGAAGACCTCCAAGTGGGGACGAGGTCGGCGTCACAGCAAGGGCCCAAACCAGCGCAAGTCGATCCCGCACCATGCCGCGCATGCGCGCAAGTCCCAAAACACAGGTCGCAGCGCACATGAGTCGGCGCGAGCAGAACTCGGAGCGCAGCCGCATGGAGGGCGCGGATTGGCGCCGCGTATAACGGCTGTCCGAGCGGGACGAAAGAACGGCGTTAGACCCCTATATGGACATGGCATCCCATGCCGATCCGCTTCCTCGCTCTTGCGCCGCTCGCGCTGGCGCAGCTTCTGCCAGTCCCGGTGCAGGCTAGGCCGCTCGTGGTCGAGCTCTTCACCTCCCAGAGCTGCTCGTCCTGCCCGCCAGCCGAGGCGCTGCTGGGCGAGCTGGCGGGCCGTCCCGACCTGCTGGCACTCGCCTTCCACGTGACCTACTGGAACGGCCTCGGCTGGAAGGACGCCTTTGCCTTCGACGGAGCGACCCAGCGGCAGGTCGACTACGCTGACCGTCTCGGCGACGGCACCTTCACGCCGCAGATGGTCGTCGACGGACGGCGCAGCGTCGTCGGCTCGCTCCGCGCCGACGTTGCCGCAGCTCTGGAGGCAGCGCGGACAGAGGCGACCTCAGCGGCGGACCTCGTCGTTTCCCGGCGCGACGGGCAGATGCGGGTCACAGTCGGTCCCGGTCACGGAGCGGCCCGCGTCGTCGTCGTTGGCTTCGACCGGGCCCATCGCACGGCCGTGGCGCGCGGCGAGAATGCCGGGCGCAGCATCGACCAAACCAACGTCGTGCGGTCCCTGCGCGATCTCGGTCCCTGGGAGGGCCGGCCGCTCGACCTCACGGGACCGGCGCCCGCGGGCGAGGTTCTCGCTGTGCTTCTCCAGGGGGCCGACGGCCGCATCCTCGGCGCCGCGCGCCTGCAGCCCGGCGCTTGAGCGCGGGCCGTGCGCGGAATTGTAGGAAAACGCTTGAAGCATTAGCCCGCGAGCTGTTGCGCCCTTGGCTAGTCTCTCCTCCAGCAATGGCCTAGCGCCGATTTGCCCACGCCCGGAAGCAAGAAAGCATATTGATGCTTGCAGGGCAGCGTACAGACATGATCAGGTCGTCGCTCGGCGGAGAGTTGCGGAGTTGAGCGCGACCTCGAAAGAGCTGAGCCACCTTCCGCTTCGCGCCCATCCCGGTCGTTCGGGCTATCCGGCTCGCTCCTGGAAAGCAGACATAGTCTCGCTGATACCACACCCCGCCTCGGGGTACTCACAGAACTTCAGGTGAACGTACCCGGATGAGGCGACCCTGAGTTTGTTGACCGTTCAGATTTGCGGATCGTCCGCTGCCGTGAGCCGACCGGAGGCGATTGCGCTGCGGAAGGCTCGATAATCCGCCTCGTTCCGCTCACCGTAGGCCAGGGCCCAGTTGGCCAGCGCCTCTCGCAAGTCGGCGCGACCATCGTGACCGATGTACCCGGCGATCGCCGCCGCGTCCCCGGTGCGGGCGTGCGCCTTGGCCAGCAGGGCGCCGTAGGCGTGCGAGAAGTACGTCAGCGATCGACCCGTCATGCGCGCGACCGGGATCTCGCCCTTCATGTTCTTCATCTGCCGCACGTAGAACGGCCGACCCTTGATCGTGGTCCAGCCGAGCAGCGGGTCCCCCACCGCCTGCAGGAGCCGCTGGCCGTAGATCACCCGCTCGCCCTCGTGGCTCGCATAGGGCTCGGGCATCCCGCGCAGGTACGGCGCGTGGGCGGGGCGCACCGCCTCCTTGACCTGCAGGAAGAGCGCGTCCTGGTCCGAATTGCCGCACAGCAGGGCGACATAGGCCCGGGTCCCGACGCTGCCCACCCCGACGACCTGGTGCGCCACGTCGACGACATGGTAGCGACTGAGCATGAACCGGCGCTCGCGCGGCAACGTCTCGGCGTAGCCCTCCAGCCCGGAGGTGACGGCCTGGCGCGTCGCCTGGTCGACCCGGGTGAGGATCGGCGGGTCTTCGCGGAAGCGCCAGCCGCCGTCCGTCCGCCGTTCCCCGACCCGGTCGAGCAGACTTCTGTTGTTCTTGCGACGTGCCTTCTCCACCGCCTTGCGCACGACGGCCCGCGACTGCGCGTCGATCGCGATGCCGGTGAATGCGAGGTCGTCGGCGCGGGCGGCATGCTGCCACACGTCGAGCGAGCCGCGTGGGGCGAGATCGTCCATCGTGTGCTGATAGCCTGAGACGGCGTCGAGAACCGCCTGACGCCGCTCCCCGTTGGGCACGCCTGCGTCGCGTGCGGCGACCTCGATGCTGGCGCACAGCCGTTTGAGGTCCCACTCCCACGGGCCGACCGTGACCTCGTCGAAGTCGTTGAGGTCGAGCACGACCTCGCCCTGGGGCGAGCCGAACAGCCCGAAGTTCGAGATGTGGGCGTCGCCGTTCATCACCACGTCGATCGCGCCGCGCGCGCCTTGCGCGAGATCCCAGGCCATGACCTGCGCTGCACCGCGCAGGAAGGCGAACGGCGAAGAGGCCATGCGCGCGACCCGCAGCGGGATCAGATGCGCCTGCCGACCCTCGTGCGCCGCCTCGATGAGCGCGACGGGATCCGGGCGATCTGACCCGACGGACAAGGCGGCGTGATCGGCGTGGGGGCGGTCCCGCCGCAGCGTCTTGCCGGCGGCCCTGCGCCGGTCCCAGGGCTCGACGCCGGTACGCAGGTCGATGTGGGGAAAATCAGCCAGCGGTTCCAGGACAGCTTCTTCGGCCGCCTCGACCAACGTCTCCTGCTCGCTCCACTCCAGCGACGGAAGCTCGCGAAGTTCCGCTGATCTTTCCATCGTCCGCCTCCGTTTGTGCCGGCAGCTCAACGACGGCAGAAGCATCCGGCTCCGATGGCGCGTCACCGTCACCCTCGTCATTGCTGCATCTCGCGCTACAGCTTCCAAGCTTACCGCCTGATCGAGCGCGATCTCCGACCACCGAGCCTGACCGTCACCGCAGCATCCACCGATGAGAACGATGTGCGGTCAGCGGCTTCCAACTGTCGCGACCTCGTCCTGTTGCCGATCGACCTCGATCCGAATGCCACGACCCGCCATGAGGATCTCTGTGAGAAAGGCGCCGAGCCCGCAGATGGTGAGGACCAGCCCCACCCCGAAGCAGGCGAACAGCACCGAGGCGGCTGCCGCGTCGCGAAGCGCACCCACGAACAGCGTCAGGATCGATGCGAGGATCAGCGCGGCACTGAGAGCCTGTTTGAGGGCGAGAGCTTAGGCTGGATTGTTGAGGGCGTTGGCGGCCATGAGGCAGGCGACGCAGGTGAGGCGACCGGTCGCCACGTCGAGACGGCCGGCACGCTCGCGCAGCAGGC
>NZ_JAUYZI010000078.1 GCF_030700245.1 Methylobacterium amylolyticum | reverse complement strand
CGTCAGACACTCGCGCGTGAACTCGTCCACGACGTTGAGCATCCGGAACTTGCGTCCATCGTGGGTGCGCGCCTCGACGAAGTCGTACGACCAGACGTGGTCGCGGTGCTCTGGCCGCAGCCTGATGCAGGAGCCGTCGTTGTCCCAGATCCGGCTGCGCTTGGGCTGCCGGGCCGGCACCTTCAGCCCCTCCCGCCGCCAGATCCGCTCCACGCGTTTGTCGTTGACGAACCACCCGGCCGCCTTCAGCAGCGCCCCGACCTTCCGGTAGCCGTACCGGCCGTACTGTTCCGCCAGCGCGACGAGGTCGGCCGTCAGCGCCGCCTCGTCGTCTCTCCCCCGCGGCACCTTGCGCTGCGTCGAGCGATGCTGCCCGAGCGCCCGGCAAGCCCGGCGCTCGGACACGTCCATCGTCCCCACGATGTGCTCGACACACGCACGTCGGCGCGCGGGGCTCAGAAGTTTCCCCGGGCGGCCTCCTGCAGGATCAGCTTGTCCAGGGTGAGATCGGCAATCGCCTTCCGCAGCCGCTGGTTCTCGACCTCCAGGTCCTTCATCCGTCGGACCTGATCGCCCTTCAGACCCCCGTACTCCTTGCGCCAGCGGTAGTACGTCACCTCCGTCACGCCGATACTGCGGATCGCCTCGCCGACGCTCTGGCCCTGGCCGACTAACACGTCCACCTGCCGCAGCTTGGCGATCACGTCCTCAGGCTTGTGTCGCTTCGTCCCCATCCGTCCGTCCTCGTCTTGGCCCACAGGCCATACCAAAGGGCGGACCACTCACAGGGGGGCGGATCAATCATGGTGGCCACGCCGCACCTACACCACACCAGGGGACACGACCTCGTCGATCCCTGACAATGAGGCGGCGTCACATGCCGCGGTTGCCGTCGATCGTCTCTTCCTCGGCTAGGGTATCCGTCTCCGGCTTGTCCGAGTGGGACGCGTCTTTAGTGACGCTGCGGGCCTGACTCTCGGCGTTTCCGCCCTTGTGGCCGGGCTCGATCTCCTCCGGACCGCGGCGATCGAAGGTCTGCTGTGGCTTGTCGTCGTCGGGCATGGCGTTCCTCTGTGTTGAACCAACGGAGGTAGGGGATGCCCAGGGGACGGGAACGGCAATCGGCTGAGACGAAAGAGCCCGCCGCGGCTGACCGGGCGGGCTGATATCTCACCGGATGGCAGATCGATCGCCTGACGATCCGGCCAAGCCAGTCAGTGCGGCCGCGATACAGCGATCTGAACACCCTGCTGCGCCTGAAGGCGTCGTCCGACCCGCAAAGCAGCCGCCGAGGTCCTGAACAGCGCCTCAGATCGCGCGATGGTAGCACCGGTCTCCTCGGAGAAAAGGACCCAAGCCCAGGGCAAGCGGCCGGATCCTATCCGCTCAGCATCGACGATGGCATCGAACGGAAGATGGACTAACATGAGGTCCCAAGGACCGGCCGGACGGAACGTTCAAAACGGTCGGTGACGATCCAAGCCGCGTGTATGCTTGGATGCTCGCCCAAGACATGGGGCGGAGAGGGCCTACCCAATCCGGGCGGGCTGAAGTGCGAGGCGCTTCCTGATTGACGCAGCGGTGAGATAGTATCACCGCGCCAGACGAAGAAAAGCCCGCCAGGACGGGCCCAGCGGGTTGGAGTTGGGTGCGGCGCTTGGGTCAGAGGGACGCCGCAGAAGGTCAACTACCGCGCCGATGAGCACCGAATAGTTGGGCGAGCGTCACATCGGAATGACGCTGTAACGACTAGTGGGGAATTGGGGCTCCGCCCCTGGTATGGTGCGCTCGCCCAGGCCGTGGCGCTCGGCTCGACGACTGAGCCACGGTTGATGATTGATATTATTGCGAAGGCTTACAGTCGGATGGGTGTAGCGCGGCCTCAGGTGCCCTCGTGCATCCGGCGCATGCGCTGCGAAACCGTGAACCTCCCGGCCGGATGGATCGTCGAGGAAATCTCGAAGACCTTGTCCTCGGCGTCGATGTAGCGCCGCACGATCCGCAGCGCGGCCGTGTCGGGCTGCACGCCCAGAACAGCGGCACGCGTGGCCGGTAGGGCGATCGCCTCCACATCCTGGCGGATCTCGGCGCACCTTCGCCCATGTCGCTGCTCGACCAGCGTGCTGATCAAAACGTCCGGCGACGCCCGCACCACGTCGCCGAGATCGGCGTAGGCCGGGTCGAGATACACGTCCGTCCACCCCACCGGGGCGTCCCCTCGCCGCCCATCCATGCGCAGGCTGGAGATCCGAAACCAGCGCGTCCCCTCCTCGCAGCCGAGTTCTGCTGCGAGGTCGGCATCGGCGGTAACCTCACCGGTCGCCTGCACCTTGCGCACATGGGTCTCACCGAATTGGATCAGATCCTCCAGCGAAGCGAGCGACTGCCGATAGCCGCTCGTCGGCGCCACCGCCTCGACACGCGTCCCGGCCCGCTTGTTCCGGGAGATCAGGCCCTGGTCCTGCAACTGCCGGATCGCCGTCCGCATCGTGTGGCGGCTCGTGCCGTAGCGCTCGCAGAGTTCGAGTTCGGTCGGCAGCAGCGACCCCACGGGAAAACGGCCCGAGGCGATCCCCGCCGTCAGATCGCGCGCCACCTGCGCCCACAGCGTCTCACTCATCGCACCGACCCTACACACCGCGAGACTGTGCCCCGTGCCCGTTGACATAATGTCCGGACATGAGTAGCACGCCTTATGTCCGAACATAAAGGAGTCGGACGATCGACGCCAGGAGGAAACTGTGCCCACCTCACTCCCGCCCGCCGCCACCACCGTCATCGACTCCCTCTTGTTCCGCGACGCCTTCGGCACCCCTGCCATGCGCGCGGTGTTCTCAGACCACGCCCTGGTCCAGCGCTACATCGAAGCCGAGATCGCCCTCGCCAAGGCCGAGGCCGCCTGCGGCGTGATCCCCGCCGAGGCCGCCGACCAGATCGCTGCCAAGTGCAGCTTCGACGACCTCGACTTCGACCTGCTGCGCCGGGAGACCGACAACGTCGGCTACCCGATCCTGCCGCTCGTCCACCAACTCGTCCACCAGTGCGGCGAGGCCGGGCGCTACGTCCACTGGGGCGCGACCACCCAGGACATCATGGACACGGCGAACGCCCTCCAGGTCCGCGCTGGACTGGAGATCGTCGAGGCCGACATCGCCGAACTCCGTAAGATCCTGGCCGACCTGTCGAAGCGCTACCGCGATACGCCGATGGCCGGGCGCACCCATCTCCAGCAGGCACTGCCCGTCACCTTCGGTTACAAGACCGCGATCTGGCTCGCCATGTTCGACCGCCACGCGGAGAGGTTGGAGCAGTTGAAGCCCCGCGTGCTGGTCGGCGAGTTCGCTGGCGCGGCAGGCACGCTCGCGTCGCTCGGCAAGGACGGCCTCAAGGTCCAAGAGGCGTTCTGCCGCGAACTCGGCCTCGGCCAGCCCGCCTCCACGTGGCACGTCGCTCGTGACGGCTTCGCCGAGGTCGTGAACTTCCTGGCGCTGGTCACCGGCTCGCTCGGCAAGATCGCGCTCGACATCATGATCATGGCGTCCACCGAGTTCGCGGAGGTCTACGAGCCGTTCGTGACCGGCCGCGGCGCCTCCTCGACCATGCCGCAGAAGCGCAACCCGATCTCCTCGGAGCTCATGCTCGCCGCCTCGAAGGGCGTGCGGCAGCAGGCCGGGCTGATGCTCGATGCGACGATCCAGGATTTCGAGCGGGCGACCGGTCCCTGGCACGCCGAGTGGCTGGCCATCCCCGAGAGCTTCGTGCTCACCGCGGGCGCCCTGCATCAGGCGAAGTTCGCCCTCGGCGGCCTGATCGTGGACGAGGCGCGGATGCGGGACAACCTCGGAATCAGCCGCGGGCTGATCGTCGCCGAGGCGGCGATGATGGCACTCGCCCCCCACACCGGCCGCCAGCAGGCCCACGACCTCGTCTACGCCGCCTGCCGCGTCGTCAACGAGAAAGGCGGGACGCTCGCCGAGGCGCTGGCGCAGGTGCCGGAGGTCACGGCCCATTTCGACCGCGCAGCGATCGACCGGCTGACCGACCCAGCGAACTACCTCGGCAGCGCGCCCGAGATGGTCGATCGCGTGCTTGCCTCGGCTCCCCGCGCGGGCTGAGCCCGCTCGCGGCGAACCTCACCGCACCACCCGCCCCGAACAAGCCGGGAGCTGCCTCGACGCGGCTTCCGGGCCGGTGCCTGACCGCCCGAGCGCGCCGACCACAGCAACAACACCGGGCCTCCCCAGGGCCATGACCCGTCCGCGCCGGAAGGCCGGCACGGAAGGGTGTCCCATGCCCGCCACCCGACACCCCGGAGGAACGCCATGACCTCGTCGCCGACCGTCGCCGCGCCGCATCCCACGCCCGAGATCCGGCAACCGACTGAGCCACGCCGCAAGATCCCATGGCAGGCGCTGCTGCCTGTGGCGGTCGCGCTGCTGATCGCCATCGTGCCCGCCCCGGGGGGCCTCGCCCCGCACGCGTGGTACTTCTTCGCGATCTTCACCGGGGTGATCGTCGGCCTGATGGTGGAGCCGATCCCCGGCCCGGCCATCAGTCTGATCGGCGTCACAGTCGCCACCGTGCTGGCACCCTGGGTACTCTACAGTCCAGCCGAACTCGCCAAGCCCGGCTTCAACGCCGTCAACGCCGCCCTGACCTGGGGCCTGTCGGGCTTCGGCAATGCCACGGTCTGGCTCATCTTCGGCGCCTTCATGTTCGCGCTCGGCTACGAGAAGACCGGCCTGGGGCGACGCATCGCGCTGATCCTGGTCAGGGCGATGGGCCGCCGCACCCTGACGCTCGGCTACGCCGTCACCCTGGCCGACACGCTGCTGGCGCCGTTCACACCGTCCACCACGGCGCGCAGCGCGGGCACCATCTTTCCGATCGTGCGCAACCTGCCGCCGCTCTACGACTCCCGGCCGAACGATCCCTCGGCCCGCAAGATCGGCTCCTACCTGATGTGGACGGCACTGGCCGCGACCTGCATCAACAGTTCGATGTTCCTGACCGGCATGGCGCCCAACCTGCTGGCCGTGGAGATCGTCAAGAAGACCGCTAAGCTCGACATCTCGTGGATGGACTGGTTTTCGGCGTTCGCCCCAGTCGGTGTCCTGCTGCTGCTGGCGCTGCCGCTGCTCGTCTACGTGCTCTACCCGCCGGTCATCAAGGCGGGGACCGAGGTCCCGGCCTGGGCCGAGCGCGAACTCGCGACGATGGGCGGGCTGTCGCGGCGCGAGATCGTGCTCGCCGTCCTCGTGCTGCTGGCACTCGCTCTGTGGATCTTCGGAGGCGACTACGTGAACGCGACCACGGCCGCGCTGCTCGTGGTGTCGCTCATGCTGCTGACCAGGATCGTGACCTGGGACGACATCCTGGGCAACAAGCAGGCGTGGAGCACGCTGGTCTGGTTCGCGACCCTGATCGCGCTCGCGGACGGACTGAACCGCACCGGCTTCGTCACATGGTTCGCGCAGAGCGTGGCCGCGCACATGGGCGGCTTCTCGCCGATCACGGCCATGATCGTGCTGGTCTGCGTCTACTTCGGCTCGCACTACCTGTTCGCGAGCATCACCGCGCATACGACCGCGATGCTGCCCGTCATGCTGGCGGTCGGCGCCGCCGTCCCCGGCATGCCCATGCTGGTGCTCTCGCAGATGCTGGTCCTGAGCGGCGGGATCATGTCGGTGCTGACGCCCTACGCGGGGGGACCGAACCCGGTCTACTACGGCAGCGGCTATCTCCCCGCAAAAGACTTCTGGCGGCTCGGGGCGATCTTCGGGGCGGTGTTTTTCGGCTTGTGGCTGGTGCTCGGAACGCCGCTGGTCCTGGCCCGCTTCAGTTGAGAGCCGAGCATATTGCTATCGCTGAATCGGTCGCGGCGTAGAACTCTCCGCGATCGAATTTGAACTCATGTCAATCGGCAGTCTAGGAGAGGCTCATGTACAGACTGCCCAACATAAAAATACCATTGAAGGTTTGAGATGGCGGTGTTTTCGCAGCGCAGCGGCCGTCGCAGGTGGCTCGCGGTGAATCTGGCATCATCGGCGGATGGAAGACCTATCGAAGGCATCAGGCCGCGGATTTTGTCGGCAGCGCTCCCTCACCTTCACCCGGTCGGCTTGGATACGTCGAACTGACCGAGATGGGTGAGCATGCCCTCATTGAAGCAGGTTACTCACCCGAAGTGACGCAGACCAAGTGACTATGATCGCCAACGTCACAAATCACTTGGTCGTGACTTTATAGCGCCAGTATTGGGCGCCAAGTTTGTGGGAGAAATCATCTTGGCGATGGCGCGAGGGGGAATGGCGCGCCTGCGAACCGGTCGTGAGGAGGCGATTTGAAAGGCAGTCAGTTCTGACATGCCAGTGACTTGGGCGGGGGAAAGCGTATTCTGCTTTGGCTCGCGACGAGCAGGGCTGAAAGAAGATCGAGGTTCGGTGGCATGGACGCGCAGCATAACGTTCGAACCGAAAGCGATGCCTTCGGTCCGGTCGAGATCCCGGCCGACCGTTACTGGGGTGGCCAGACGCAGCGGGCCTCCGCCGTTTTCGAGATCGGCGAAGAGCGCTTCCCGACCTGCCTCATCCGGACGTTCGGCTTGCAGAAGCTCGCCGCCGCCCGCGCAAACCGGCGGCTTGGGACGCTGGACCCACATCTCGCCGACGCCGTCGAGGCCGCCGCGCGGGAGATGTGGGAGGGACGGTTCGACGATCATTTCCCCCTGCGCATCTGGCAGACCGGCTCCGGCACCCAGACCAACATGAACGCCAATGAGGTGATCGCCAACCGCGCCAACGAGGGCCTGGGGCAGCCCCGCGGCACGCGGCATCCGGTCCACCCCAACGATCACGTCAACCGCTCGCAGTCGTCGAACGACACATTCCCCACCGTGATGCACCTCTGCACAGCGTTGGAGGTGCGCGACCGGCTCCTGCCGGAACTCGGAGGTCTCCGCGATGCTCTCGCGGCCAAGGCGACCGAGTTCGACGCCGTCGTGAAGATCGGTCGGACTCACCTCATGGACGCAGTGCCGATGACGGTCGGGCAGGCGTTCGACGCCTTCGCGCGGCAGATCGGGGCCGGCATCGATCGGATCGAGGCGACGGCCCCGCGGCTCCATCTGCTCGCGCAGGGCGGGACGGCCGTGGGCTCCGGGCTCAACGCACCCGCCGGGTTCGATGTGGCCTTCTGCGAGGAAGTCACGGCGCTGTCCGGACTGTCCGTCGCCCCGAACCCGAGCAAGTTCGAGGGTATGGGCGCGCACGATGCCCTGGTCGAGGTGTCGGGAGCACTCAACGTCCTCGCGGTATCGCTGATCAAGATCGCCAACGACATCCGGCTGCTCGGCTCCGGCCCACGCTGCGGACTCGGCGAACTCGTGGTGCCGAACGACGGCCTGTCTTCGTCGATCATGCCGGGCAAGCGCAACCCGACGATCGCCGAAGCTCTGGTCCAGGTGGCCTTTCAGGTCATAGGCAACCACGCGACGATCACGGCGGCCGGGGCGTCTGGCGCCTTCGAACTGAACGTCGCCAAGCCCGTCCTGATCTACAACCTCCTCCAATCGATCCGACTTCTGGCCGACGGCACGCGCGTCTTCACCACGAAGCTGGTTCGCGACCTCGATGTCGATCGAGACCGCCTCGCTGCGAACGTGGCGAATGCTCTTCTGCTGGCGACGGCGCTCAACCCCGTGCTCGGCTACGACCGCGTCGCCGAGATCACGCGGAAGGCGATGAGCGAGGGGACGACGCCGCGCTCGGCTGCCATAGCTCTAGGCCTGATCACGGGTGAGGAATACGACCGCATCGTCGATCCCGTGGCTATGGCTGCACGAATCAACGCCCACTAACACCGCCGCCGCCTGACTTGCTCACGGGCGCGAGGGCCTCGGATCTCAGCGGCGCCGGGCCGATACGCGACGCGGCCCGGGCGCAGGATGAACGTCGGTGTTGATATCAAGCGTCTGAGTGCTTCATGAACCACCCGGATCGTCTTGGCGAACGGGTTCTATGTCGGCTGACTTCGGCACATAGGCGCACCACCCACAATGCCCCTTTCGAGCCGCACCGGGGGCATTCCACTGCGAGCACTGCGGGCAGACCTTCACCACGAGGCTGGAGCCGTGGACGTAGGCCAGCCCTCGACCTCGAAACGTCACGTGGCCTTGTGGCAGCTCGTGCGGACCGGGCGAGGTCAAGACGACGTGCGCCCGCCCAATCGGGCCGCGTTGGCCGCGACGTGCTCGCGGTAGCGGGCGACCACGCGCTCGGGCGAGCCGCCGGTCATCAGCGTGCCCATCGCCTCGACGGCCGCCGCCATCTTCTCGGCGACCATCAACTGCGCCTCGACCCAGGCTGCCGGGCCGCCCCAGGCCAGCCGCACCAGCCGAAGTTCGACGACGCGCTCGGCCTCGAAGGCGAGGGAGATCAGCGGGGATGCATTGAGCATGGCCGGTATTCCAGCAGTGGCAGGCCCTCGACGAGGACGCGGCCACTCATCGAGCGGTCGAGCCAAGGGATGAGACGCCTGGTGAAGGGCCATCAGACCGCGATACCCCATCATCTCGCGACGCACAAATCTCATGTTGCGACGCACAAGGCAACTGTCGATTGCTAGCGAGCGCATAGATCACGCGATTGTGTCGACATCGCATGTTCTCGGCGCATGGGCCGCTGTCTGATCTGACCGCGGTGTGCAGTCCCGGAGTGTGATGGTGCATCATGGACGCTGAGGCGTCAGGCGAAGGATGCACTGTGGCAGGAGTTCTTCACGGCAGCGCCCGCACGACGCCGCGTGTTCGAGCCGAGCGCCAAGCGTCGAAAGACAGTAGCCGCGCCCTGGCCGCTCGGTACGGTCTGAACCCGAAGACGGTCGCCAAGTGGCGGGCTCGGACGGTGACGAGCGATGCGCCGATGGGTCCGAAGACGCCCACGAGCACGATCCTGTCGCTGGCCGAGGAGGCCATCGTGGTCGAGTTCCGGCGCCGGACGCTGCTGCCGCTGAACGATGTCCTGGGTTGCCTGCGCGAGACGATCCCGAGCCTCAGCCGCTCTGCCCTGCATCGCTGTCTGCAACGGCACGGCATCTCCCGCCTTCCGGCAGCCGAGACGGCGCAGACGCGCAAAGGCTTCAAGACCTACGACATCGGCTACGTGCATATCGACCGTTGCGAGCTGCGCCACGCCGACGGCACGCTGATCATGTTCCTCGCCGTCGACCGTGTTTCGAAGTTCACCGAAGTCGAGTTCCACGACAGCGCGGGCAAGATGGAAGGATCGGCCTTCCTCAGGAACGTCGTGGCGGCTTTTCCTGACAAGATCCACACCGTGCTGACCGACAACGGCATGGTTTTCGCCGATCTGCCCAAGAACAGGACCGGGCCGAGCCGGCAGTTCCTCGGGCCGCACATCTTCGACCGCGTCTGCATCGAACACGGGATCGAGCATCGTCTGACCAAGCCGTACCATCCCTGGACCAACGGTCAGGCCGAACGCATGAACCGCACGATCAAGGACGCCACGGTCAAGGTCTTCCACTATGAGAACCTGGCAAGCCTGAAGGCGCATGTCCTGGCCTTCGTCACGGCCTACAACTTCGCCAAGCATCTCAAGGCGCTACGCTGGAAGACCCCGTTCCAGACCATCTGTCAGGCCTGGATCAAAAACCCAGGTCCATTCAAAATCGACCCGCACCACCTCATCCCGGGACCATACATCTCAGGATCGGGGAGATCGCGGCCGCCTGCGGCTTCTCCAGCGCCGCCCACTTCTCCCGGAGTTACCGGTCCCATTTCGGGTGCAGCCCCTCCTCGGAACGCCGAGGCGGGGCCCCACGACCTCGCGGCGACCGTGACTGGCCGGTCCGGGGCGACGGTTCAGGGCTCGACCACGTCGATGACGCGGTCCCAGGTCCTGCGCAGGTGCTCGGTGAGGACCGTGGCCAGCGCCTCCCCGTCCCGGGCCTCCAGGGCGGCGATCATCGCCTCGTGCTCGGCCACCGCCGCGCTCCACTTCTCGGGACCCTGGTTGCCGAGGAACCGGATGCGGCGCAGCCGCTGCTGGATCGTCTCGTGGACCTGCGCGAGGTAGGCGTTGCCCGACAGCGCGGCGATCGCCGAATGGATCGCTTGGTTGAGCTTGTAGTATTCGAGCCGGTCGCGCCGGGCGTAGAACTCCATCATCGCGTCGTGCAGCCGCCGCACCCCTGCGATCTCGGCCTCGCTTGCCCGCGCGCAGGCCGAGCGTCCCGCCGACGATTCCAGCGCCGTCAGCACTTCGAGGAGGTCGCGCACGTCCACCCGCGTCAGGGTCCGCACGACGGCGCCGCGGCCGGGGACGAGATCGATCAGGCCCTCGCTCGCCAGGAACTTCAGCGCCTCCCGCAGCGGTGTGCGCGAGATGCCGAGCCGAGCGCCGAGCTGGCCCTCGTGGATCCGCGAGCCGGTCGGCAGGTGGCCTTCGATGATCATGTCCCGGATGCGGCCGACCACCTCGTCGTGCAGCGTGCGCCGGCTGACGGGCAGCACCGCGGCCTGCGCACCCGCCTGCACCTCCGCCTGCGCCTCACCCTCCACGACCGAACTTCCGGACACGCAACGCTCTCCGCCTGACGTCCCGGGCCCGGATCGCGGCGCTCCGACGCGTGGAACCGGTGCCACGCGTCACCATACGCGGTTCGCCGCCTCCGCGCATCCACCATGCGTTATTCCTGTATACAGGATGATTGAACGCAATCGAAGCTCGTGTTAACGGTGTTCGGGCGACGGGCATTGCACCGGCGGTCCCGCCCGTTCCGAGGTCGGGATCGGACGAGATGTGCGACCGGCGGCGCCCCAGAGAGCCGCCCCCGTCCTTCAGGGAGGAAGGCTTATGCCGGGCGCGCATACGGCCGCGATCAGCGCGGCCCCCACCGCCACCGGGGTCCGCTGGCGGATCTTCGCGATCCTGTTCGTGATCGTCGTCATCAACCTCGTCGACCGGGTCGCGCTCTCGGTGGCGATGCCGACCATCGCTGCGGAGTTCGCGCTCTCGCCGGCGTTCCAGGGGCTGGTGCTCAGCGCGTTCTTCTGGAGCTACGCCGCCCTCCAGATCCCCGGCGGCTGGCTGATCGACCGCTTCGGCCCCCGTGTCCTGATCGCCGGCAGCACGGTCCTGTGGGGCTTCTTCCAAGCACTCGCCGCCGCGGCGTCCGGCGGCGTGTCTCTGCTCCTGACCCGGATCGGCCTCGGCGCCGCCGAAGCGCCGCTGTTCCCGGCCGGCGGCAAGCTCAACGTCGCGTGGCTGTCGGCGCGCGAGCGCGGGCGCGGCGCCGTGCTGATGGATTCGGGAAGTCCGCTCGGGGCCGCCCTCGGCGGCATCGCGATCACGTGGCTGATCGCCGGCCTCGGCTCGTGGCGACTCGCTTTCCTGGCCGCCGGCCTCGGCACGATGGCGGCAGGGCTGCTGGCGTGGTGGTATCTGCGCGACCATCCCGGCGACCATCCGGGCGTGAACGCGGCCGAGCGTGCCCGCATCAGCGACGCCGACCTGCCCCAGGTCGCGCAGGCTGCGCCGGAGGCCCTGCACACGCGCTCGCTCGTGGGCGTGCTCGTCGGCCGGATGGGCTGGGCGATGGTGTTCTTCGGCATCATCACCTGGGGACCGAGCTACCTCGCGCAGGCGCGCGGCCTCGACCTCAAGCAGATGGGCGGCGCGACCTTCGCGATCTTCCTGTGCGGCGCCGTCGGCTCGCTGACCGGGGGCTTCTCCGCCGACTGGCTGGTCAACCGCGGCTACGCGCGGGCCGCGGTGCTGCGCGCGATGCTGACGGTCTCGGGGCTGGCCACCGTCGCCGCCTTCCTCGTCCTGCCGCACGTGGCCGAGCCCGTCACCGCGGTTATGCTGCTGGCGGCGACGCTGTTCTTCCTGATGTGGGGCAGCCTGTACTGGAGCTTCCCGGCGCTGCTCGCCCCGCCGGACAAAGTCGGACTGGTCGGCGGGGCGATGAATTGCGCCGGCAGCACCAGCGGCATCGTCATCCCGATCCTGGCGGGGTTCATCCTCCAGGCGACCGGCGCCTACGACGCGGTGCTCCACTTCTTCGCGGCCTGCGCGCTCGCCTACGTGGTGGGCACGCTGCTCATCGATTTCGGGCGCGCATCCGCCCGGGGCACGCGCGCCGCGGGGGAACGCTGACGTGGCGGGCCCGTCCACCCCCTACGACGGCCCGATCGTCGACGCCCACCACCATCTGTGGGATCCGCGGATCAACCACCACCCCTGGCTGACGCCGGAAGGGCGCATCCCGTTCCGCTACGGCGACTACACGGCGATCTGCCGGCCCTACCGCCCAGACGACTACCGCGCCGACGCGCGCGGCCACCCGGTCGTGGCCGGCGTCTACGTCGAGACGGAGTGGGACCCCACCGACCCGATCGGCGAGACGCGCTACGCCAGCGGGCTCGCCGCCGCCCACGGCCTGCCGAACGCGATCGTGGCCCAGGCCTGGCTCGACGCGCCGGACGCCGCTGCGGTGCTCGCGGGGCAGGCCGCCTTCCCGCTGGTGCGCAGCGTCCGGCACAAGCCCGGCGGTCCCGACAGCCCGGGGCAAGTCGGGCGCGCCCGCACGCTGATGTCCGACCCGCGCTGGCGGGACGGCTTCGCCCGGCTCGAACGCCACGGCCTGCACTTCGACCTCCAGACGCCGTGGTGGAACCTGCCCGAGGCGGAGGCGCTGGCCCGCGACTTCCCCGGCACGCTGATCGTGCTCAACCACACCGGCCTGCCGGCCGACCGCAGCCCCGAGGGACTCGCCGGCTGGCGCGCCGCGCTGGGCCGGTTCGCCGAGTGCCCGAACGCGCGGGTCAAGATCTCCGGCCTCGGCCTGCCGGGCCGGCCTTGGACGGTGGCCGACAACGCGGGCATCGTGCGCGACGCGATGGCGATGTTCGGCCCCGACCGGGCGATGTTCGCGAGCAACTTCCCGGTCGACAGCCTGTGCGCCACCTTCGACGCCGTGTTCTCCGGCTTCAAGGCGATCGTCGCCGACCGCGATCCCGCAGACCAGCGCGCCCTGTTCCACGACACCGCCCGGGCGGTCTACCGGCCCGCGCCCCCGCTCGACACGCAGCCGGCCGCGGCCGGCAGAGGAGACCCCGCATGAGCCCGCGTTCCACCCCCCGCCCCGTCCTCGCCCTGGCGATCGGCGACCCGGCCGGCATAGGCCCCGAACTCGCCGCCCGCGTGCTGGCCGACGCCGAGGTGCGCGCGGCCGCCGACCTGATCGTGGTCGGCGACCGGCGCGTGCTCGACCACGGCGCGCAGGTCGCCGGGCTGACTCTCGACCTGCCGGTGGTCGGCTCGGCGGAGGAGGCCGCCCGGCACGGCACCGCGATGGTCGACCTCGGCCACCTCGATCCCGACACGATCCCGCTCGGCCACGCCACGCGCGCGGGCGGCGCCTTCGCCCTGGAGAACTTCCGGACCTGCCTGGAACTGGCCGCCGCCGGGCGCGCCGAGGCGGTGTGCTTCACGCCGTTCAACAAGGCGGCGATGCGCATGGCCCACCCCGCCTACGACGACGAGATCAGCTACGGCACCGAGATTCTGGGGCGGCGCGGGCCGGCGAGCGAGTTCAACGTGCTCGACCGGCTGTGGAACGCGCGCGTCACCTCGCACGTGCCGCTGAAGGATGTCGCCGCGCGGATCACGCGGGAGGCGGTGCTGAACGGCCTGCGCCTCACCCACCGCTCGCTCGCCGAGGCCGGCTTCGACCCGCCGCGGATCGCGGTGGCGGGCCTCAACCCGCACGCGGGCGACGGCGGCAATTTCGGGCGCGAGGAGATCGAGGTGATCGGCCCGGCCGTCGAGGCGGCGCGGGCCGAGGGCATCGGCGCCGAGGGGCCGTTCCCACCCGACACGGTGTTCGTGCGCGCCACCAAGGGCGCCTTCGACGCGGTGCTGACCATGTACCACGACCAGGGCCAGATCGCGATGAAGCTCATCGGCTTCGACCGGGGCGTGACGCTGCTCGGCGGCTTCGACTTCCCGATCTGCACCCCCGCCCACGGCTCGGCCTACGACATCGCCGGGCGGGGCGTCGCCCATGTCGGCGCGAGCAAGGCGGCGCTGCTGCTCGCCGCGGCGATGGCGGGCCGCCGCCGCGTCGCGGCCGCCGCCTGACCCGGCGCCCGCCGAGAAAGGCGCCGGGACAGGGGGACGAACCCCGGCCGGCCTCCCGATCCGGGCCTCGCGGCCCGGGTCGGAGATGAGAAGACGCAGGGAGGATGGGATGTTCGGGTATCGCCGGGGCGGCGCGCCGCTCAACGTGCTCGCCCTGCTCGGGGCGATGTCGTTCCTGCTCTACGTCGACCGGGTCAACCTCTCGACCGCGGCCTCGGCGATCCAGGCCGAGCTCGGGTTCAGCAACACCGAACTCGGCGTCGCGTTCTCGGCCTTCGCCTATTCCTACGCGATCTTCCAGGTGGTCGGCGGCTGGATCGCCGACCGGATCGGGGCGCGGGTCACGCTCCTCGTCTGCGGGATCATCTGGGTGGTCACCACCGCCGGCACCGGGCTGGTCGGCAGCTTCGCCGCCCTGTTCGCGGTCCGCTTCGTCCTCGGGATCGGCGAGGGCGCGACGCTGCCGGCCGCCGGGCGGGCGCTGTCCAACTGGACGCCGCAGGGCAAGCGCGGCTTCGCGCAGGGCGTGACCCATTCCTGCTCGCGGCTCGGCAACGCCCTGACGCCGCCGCTCGTCGCCGTGCTGATCCTGACCCTGTCCTGGCGGATGTCGTTCGCGATCCTCGGCGCGGTCACCGCGATCTGGGTGGTGGTGTGGTGGGTCTACTTCCGCGACGACCCGCGCACCCACCGCGGCGTGATCGCCGAGGACCTCGCCGGCCTGCCCGACTACCGCCTCGCCAAGCAGGCCGACGCGGTGCCGTGGGGGCCGCTCCTGCGGCGCATGGCGCCCACCATGGTCGTCTACTTCTGCTACGGCTGGACCGGCTGGCTGTTCTTCACGTGGCTGCCGGTGTTCTTCAAGCACGGCTACGGGCTCGACCTGAAGAACTCCGCCCTGTTCGCCTCGGGCGTGTTCTTCGCGGGCGTGGTCGGCGACACGGTCGGCGGCGTGCTCAGCGACCGCATCCTGCGCCGCACCGGCGACGTCGAGGCGGCGCGCCGCCGAGTCATCACCGCGAGCTTCCTCGGGGCGATGGTCTTCCTCGTGCCGGTGCTGTTCACCCGCGACCTCCTGTGGATCGGGCTGTCGCTGAGCGGTGCGTTCTTCATGCTGGAACTGACCATCGGCCCGATCTGGGCGGTGCCGATGGACATCGCCCCGCGCTACGCGGGCACGGCGAGCGGGCTGATGAACGCCGGCTCGGCGGTCGCCGGCATCGTCTCGCCGATCGTGTTCGGGATCGTCATCGACGCCACCGGCAACTGGACGCTTCCCTTCGCCGGCTCGATCGGCCTGCTGGCCTTCGGGGCGCTGGCCACGCGCTGGATCCGGCCGGACCGGCCGGTTGCGGAGACGGAAGCGGCGCCGGTCGGCGTCCCGGCGCGGTGAGGCCGCCCACATCGAACGACGGCAGGGAGACGGCGATGGTGACCACGATACCCCTCGCGCCGGCCGGCACGGCCCGCGATGCCGAGACCGCGGCGGTGCTCAAGGCCGCGTGGCGGCTGCTGCCGGTGCTGATGCTGGCCTACGTCTGCGCCTACGTCGACCGCATCAACGTCGGCTTCGCCAAGCTGGAGATGATGCAGGAGCTCGGCTTCAGCGACGCCGTCTACGGCTTCGGGGCCGGGGTGTTCTTCCTCGGCTACTTCCTGTTCGAGGTGCCGTCGAACCTGATCCTGCACCGCGTCGGGGCGCGGGTCTGGATCGCGCGCATCATGCTGACCTGGGGCCTGATCTCCGGGGCGATGATGTTCGTGGCCAGCCCCACGCAGTTCTACGTGATGCGTTTCCTGCTCGGCGCCGCCGAGGCCGGGTTCATCCCCGGGGTGATCTACTTCCTGACGCAGTGGTTCCCGTCCGCGTGGCGCGGGCGGGTGCTCGGCGTGTTCTACATCGCGCTCGCGTCTTCCGGGGTGATCGGCGGTCCGCTCTCGGGGGCGATTCTCCAGGGCCTGTCGGGGGTCGGTGGCCATTCCGGCTGGCAGTGGCTGTTCGCGCTGGAGGCTCTGCCGACGCTGGTCGCCGGGGCGCTCGTCTGGCTCGTCCTCGTCGACCGCCCGGCCGACGCCGCGTGGCTGTCGCCCGCCGAGCGCGCCGCGCTCAGCGCGGCGGTGGAGGCCGAGAACCGGACGAAGGCGCACTTCACGCTCCGCGCGCTCCTATCCGACCGCAACCTGATCCTGATGACGGGAGCGTTCTTCATCAACAACTTCGCCCTCTACGGGCTGAACTTCTGGATGCCGACCCTGATCCAGCGCATGGGCGTGGCTGAGCCCGCGATGATCGGGCTGGCGGCCGGCGCGACGAGCCTGCTCGCCATCGTCAGCATGGTCCTCGTCGGCCGCAGCGCCGACCGCTGCCGGGAGCGGCGCTGGCACCTCGCCGGCCTGTTCCTGTGCGGGACGCTCGGCTTCGCGCTCGCCGGGTTCGGCGAGCACAGCGTCGGGATCGGTCTCCTCGGGCTGTGCCTCGCGCAGATGGGCATCCTGGCGGTGCCGGCGCAATTCTGGGCGCTGCCGACCGCGATCCTCGGCGGCGCCGGCGCGGCGGCCGGGATCGCGCTGATCAACTCGATCGCCAACCTCTCGGGCTTCCTCGGCCCCTACGTGATCGGCTTCGTCAAGGACGCGACGGGCACGACGATCGGCTCGATCTACCTGATCAGCGCCCTCCTGGCGGTCGCGGCGGCGATGATCCTGTGCGTGCCGGCCCGCCTCGTCGACAAGTAGAGGGAGGGACCCGATGGAGATACCGGCCGAGATCGTCGACGCGCACCATCACCTCTGGGACCTGTCGGCGGTGCGCTACCCGTGGCTGACCGACCGGGTCGACCCGCACTTCATGTACGGCGACTACGCCGGCCTGCGGCGCGACTACGGCGTCGCCGACTATCGCGCCGACGCGGACGGATTGCCGGTCGTCGCCACGATCCACTGCGAGGCGGAGGCGGATCGGGCCGACCCGGTCGCCGAGACGCGCTGGCTCGCGGCGCGGGCCGCCGCGGACGGGCTGCCGGGCGCCCTCGTCGCCTGGGTCGACCTCGCGGCGGCGGACCGCGAGGCGGTGCTCGACGCGCATCTGGCCGCCTCCGACCGGGTGCGGGGCGTGCGCTGCAAGCCTGTCCTGCCGGACGAGCCCGGCGCCCCGGACCCGCCGCGCGGGGGCTTCTCCGACCCGGCTTGGCTCGCGGGCCTCGACACCCTCCAGCGCAGGGGCTTGTCCTGGGACCTGCGGGTGCCGTTCTGGTATCTGAGCCGGGCGGCCGAGATCGTGGCGCGGCAGCCCGACCTGCCGGTGATCCTCAACCATTGCGGCCTGCCCTGGCGGCGCGACGCCGAAGGTTTGGCCGTCTGGCGCGCGGGGATGGCGGCGCTCGCCGCCCGCCCCAACGTCCACGTCAAGCTGTCGGAACTCGGCCTGCGGGACCGGCCCTGGCGGCGCGTCGACAACGTGCCGATCCTGCGCGCGGTGCTCGACCTGTTCGGCCCTGGGCGCTGCCTGTTCGCCAGCAACGTCCCCGTCTCCGGCCTGCGCGTCGGCTACCGGGACTGGGTCGGGGCGGTAGCGGAGGCGGTCGCGGGTTGCTCGGCCGGCGAGCGCGCGGCGGTCTTCGCCGGGAACGCCCGCCGGGTCTACCGGCTGCCGGAGCGCTGACGATCCGGCCTCTCGCCCGCCCTCACGCGCGCCAGGGATCACGCGCGTCCCGGATCGACGGGGGCGGTCGCGGTCCGCGGCCGGAGCGTCAGGGCGGCGCCTGATCCGCCCCCCTGTGAGTGGTCCGCCCTTTGGTATGGCCTGTGGGCCAAGACGAGGACGGACGGATGGGGACGAAGCGACACAAGCCTGAGGACGTGATCGCCAAGCTGCGGCAGGTGGACGTGTTAGTCGGCCAGGGCCAGAGCGTGGCGGAGGCGATCCGCAGCATCGGCGTGACGGAGGTGACGTACTGGGATTGCCCCGGTTTGGTGGACACCGAGAACGCTTTTGCGTGAGGTGTTTCCCCGATGCCCAAGACCCGCCCCGCATACCCGGCCGAGTTCCGCCGGCAGATGGTCGATCTGGTCCGCGCCGGCC